>JADKAV010000006.1 GCA_016719135.1 Micrococcales bacterium
CGAGTTGCAGTTGTTGGTCGATCTGCTGAATCGAAACCCGCAGATCGGATTCGACCTGACGCTTACGGTCGGGGGGCTCAGTGATTACCGGGACTGCAGTTGGAGCAGCAGCCTACTGGAAAATCCAGTTGGCGGAGAATGTGGGCAATTCGATGGGTTTGGACTTCCTCTTCGAATCGGGCGTTGAGAGCGCTGGCCGCCGCCAACCGGCCCGGGGACATCGCGGCCGTGACGTTCATTCACTTGGTCGATGCAACCCGCATTGGCAAGGCGAGGTTCAACTACCGACTAACAGTCGTTTGATGTGGCGCGGAAGACTCAGTGAGGTCCAGGGGTGGACACTCGGCAGACTCGGCGAAAAGCCAGATCCGCCGATCGTCAACCGTTATGCAGACGCACTCAAAGGTACTGCAGGAGCGGGTTGTGATCGACGAAGACAGGGGAAGCGTAACGGGCACCTCGTTTGTTCGGCCCGCCGTGTTCACCACGTTCTGGAGCGGGTTGCGGTAGGGCGAGTGCCGGACCTTCGCAGCCCGTTGTTCATCGTGGTTCGGATCGTTGAAGAGCTGGGGTTCGCAAGCCTGGTGCCGTCCCCCAGTTTCAGCCTCTTGGCAGTGATCAAGAACTCATTGAGCGATCTGGCGGACCGGAGGCCTGGCGGGGTCGCCAGCGAAATCAATGCAGTCACCCTCCGGCGTCAGAAACTGCATTCCGAAACCGTTGGCTGAGACAAAGGGCCTCGTAGGCAGGGTCCAAGTTGGGGTCTACGTGCGCGCCGCCTTCCTTGTTCGCAAGGGTCCGGACGTGGTCCTTCCGGCTCCACAGGTTGCCGGCTGTGTCTTTGCTCACCGGCTCGTCCCACCACTGCTTGAACGGCACGAGCCGCACTGGCCACGCGCCCCCGTCCAGTCGCGGCACGTATGCGCCGCCCCTTCCTGCGGTTACCTTCATGATCACGAGAGCGGGATTGGGCAGGAGGTTCTTGGGGTCGATCGGTTGTGACGAATCTGCGAAGAGAGTCATTTCGGTCAGCATTTCCGCCTGAGTCAGCAGGGCGGCGCTCTGATCGGTGTTGTGCAGCAGCACACGCAAGGTGACGGCCAGCCGGCACGCTTCCCCCTCAAAGCCGTCGTCGTACGACTGGCACGACCGGCGGAGGAACTCCATTTGCACGGCAAGGTCCCGCACTAATCGATCGCGGGCGTGGACGACGCCCGGCCTTCCTGAGTCATACAGCGATTCGCTGAGTGTCGAGCCCTGCTCGCTGCGCGTTCCCGCGTCGCGACGAAGGCGGACAGCGTGCCTCACCAAATATTCCATAACTTATGAACATCTCCGTTGTCTCGAGTCAGATTGACCATAACTTATGTAATTGGATGTGGATACCGAGAGACTGCGGCAACTCATAGCGGAAGGAGAAACGTTTTGAGACTGAGTTCAAACGCGCAACGGCGGGATCACTCAGCGATACCGACATCATTGAGGCCGTCGCCTGCCTCGCCAACGGCTCCGGTGGCCTGCTCGTTCTCGGCGTGGAGAACGACGGTTCCGTCACAGGAGCGGCTCCCAGGCACGGTAGGACGACGGACTGCAACCGCTTACGGGCGCTGATCACGAACAACACGAACCCGCACCTCGCGGTGTCCGTGTCTCTACACGCAAGTCAGCGGCAAAGCAGGTCACAGCGGTCGAAGATTCCGGACTCATATGCCGGTGGGAGGACACAAGGAGGGGTCTTCCAAGCGGCGGGCAATGCGTGTTGATGGTACGCCTGAGTGCGTTCCCTACGGCCCTCATGAAATGCTGTCTGCGGGCTTTTCCACACAGGTCGGGACTATGCCCAGGTTCGGTGCCGGTCTGAATGTTGATTCCCTGAACCCCGAGGAGTTTGGTCGTTTCAGATCCTTGTGCCGACGGGAGGGGCGACCAAGGACTTGCCGATCTCAGCGATCGCGACATCTGTCAGGCTCTGCGGTTGTTCGATCCGCTCACCGAAGTCCTAGGACTGGGTGCTGTCCTTCTCTTCGGGGATGACGAACTCATGGAGCGGCACGTCCCTCCACACACGAGGTGTTGTTTCCAGAGATGAAGCGGGGACGCATCGTGGCAGCCCACGTCTCCCGCGCACCCCTTTTCCGAGCAGCTGCCGATCTCGAACAGTTCCTGGCAGTCCGAAACCAGGATCAAGAAGTGATGCACGGCCTCGTGCGCATCACCATCCCCTCACTTCCGCCAAGAGTCATGAGGGAGGTCGTGGCAAATGCGCTCGTGCATCGCGACTACGCAGAGCTGGGGCCCATCAGCGTGCGACTCGACGACTCGTCCCTGTCCGTCACTAGTCCCGGTGGGCTCCCGGCCGGGATATCCGTCGAGAACATACTTTTCGAGTCGAAGCCCCGAAGTGCCGTCCTTGCCGAAGCTTTCAGGAGAGCCGGGCTCGTAGACCGTGCCGGCAAAGGCGTCGCGGACATCTATTGGCGAGTCCTACGCTCCGGACGCGGTGCGCCGGACTACAGCCGCACGACGTTCAACTCAGTAACCGTTGTCATTCCAACGGCAGAGACTGATTTGGACATGGCCCGTTTCATCGTTGAGATCGAAGCCGAGAATGCAGAGCTTCCCCTACTCGACCTTAGACTGTTGCATGAACTGAAGGCTCTTGGAACGAGCACTCCACTCGAAATCGCAGAGAGTCTCTCCATCCCTTTGTCCTTGGTACGGCCAGCCCTGACCGCACTCCAGGAACGAGGGATCATCGAGGTGCAGGGACAGGGAAGGTCGCGGCACTTCCACTTAGGTGCCGGTTTCTACGATCGTGCTCGGGATCGCGAGGCCTACGTACGCATCCGACCGATAGACCCCATTCAGCAGGCACAAATGGTCCTCCAATATGTGGAGTCCTACGGGTCAATCACTCGGGGTCAAGCCATGACACTGTGTCATCTGGACGCGCCGGGAGCCCGGCGGCTCCTGAAGGGCTGGTTGATCGTGGAGACCTAGTGCTCAGGGGCGAAAGACGAGGTTCGCATTACGTCCTGCCCGAGGATGGCTAGATCGTGATCCAGGAGCACAGTGATCGGTGATCAGACGACCAGAACGACCCGAGTTTCGTTCACGGTTCATCGCTGAGATCCAATACCACCACCGGTCAGATGGTCGACTCCGCTCGGTACGCGCGCGAGGCCAGGGCGAGGCATTTCGGTGAGCAGCCCGACGCGTTCCTCGTGCTGGGTGACACGAACAACGCGCTCTCCGTGATCATGGCCAAGCGCACGCGAATCCCCACCTACCACACGGAGGCCGGCAACGGCTGCTTCGATGCCAACGTCCCCGAGGAGACCAACCGGCGTCTGGTGGACCACGACCGACTTCAACCTCGCCTATACCGAGCACGCGCGGCCGAATCTTCTTGCGGAGGGTGTGCATCCGCGGCGGATCATCGTGACCGGGTCGCCGATGACCGAGGTGCTGGAGGCGCATCGGGAGGCGATTGAGGCGTCGGCGGCGTTGACTGAGTTGGGCGTTGAGCCGGGTCGCTACTTTCTGGTGTCCGCGCACTGGGAGGAGAACGTCGACTCGCCTGCGCGCCTGGCTGCTCTGGTGGAGTGTTTGAACGGGTGGCTTCGCAGTGGGGGGCTGCCGGTTCTGGTGTCGACGCATCCGCGCACCCGCCAGCGGCTGGAGGCACTGAGTGGAACGGCCGTGGACGACCTGGTGCGATTCCACGAGCCGTTCGGTTTGCTGGACTACAACCGACTCCAGATGAGTGCCGCCTGTGTGCTCTCAGATTCGGGCACGATCGCGGAGGAGTCCACCATCTTGGGCTTCCCTGCGGTCACCTTGCGCTCCTCGATCGAGCGGCCCGAGGCCCTGGACACCGGGGCGATCACGATGACGGACCTGGATCCGGGGGTGCTCATCACCGCGATCCGGTTCGCGATGTCGCGGCCGGACGGTCGGAGCGGGCCGCTGGACTACCGCATCACCAACACCTCGGAGAGGGTCGTGAACTTCATCCTGTCGACGGCGTTCCAGCACGAGTTCTGGTCGGGGCTGCGGTAGAGAGCGGTTCACCCCAGTTATCCACGTGTACCTGCACTGAATGGATCGTCGTGTCAGGGGTTGGACATATTGTTGAACACATGACGGACTGGGACGATCAAGAGCGGGCGGCGCTAATCGCCTTGCTGCGTCAGGGCGACCCTTACGCGAGCGTTGTTGAGTCGGTCCTCAACGCGGATGGGAAGCGCTCGCGCGGCCCTGGGAGTTGACGGGAGGTCTTTTCTCTGTTGCCCACGATGGACTTGGCGAGGCCATGCGTGACCTCAAGGCGTGGCGGGCTGACGGTTACCGGGTCAGCACCTTCATGGACCGGGACTTCCCTGCTCAGTTGCGGGAGATCCAAGAGATGCCCCCGATCTTGTTCTGGCAAGGCACTCTGCAGCAAACCGATCGGGCAGTGAGCGTGGTCGGCACACGTCGGCCAACTGGCGAAGCTCTCGATTTCGCACGTTACGTTTCCCAAGGGCTTGTCGACTCGGGGCTGAGCGTTGTTGCTGGACTGGCGCTTGGCATCGACACCGCGGCACACGAGGCAACTTGCCGCCGGTGGGCGGACCGTCGCTGTGATCGGCACCGGTATACGTCGCAGCTACCCGCCGGGTAACGAGCAGTTGCAGTACCGGATCGCGCGCGAGGGTCTGCTACTGAGCCAGTTCTGGCCAGACGCTGCGCCCAGCAAACGAAGCTTCCCCATGCGCAACGCGATCATGTCGGGCTACGGGCGAGCGTCGATCATTGTGGAGGCGGGTGAAACGAGCGGGACTCGCATCCAGGCTCGGCTGGCCGTGGCCCATGGACGTCCCGTGATCTTGAGCCGCAGTGTCGCAACCAGCACATCCTGGGGGCGTGAATATACAGGCAGACCCGGCGTGGTCGTCGCCAGTGACGCCGCACATGCAGTCGAGTTGGCGGTTGACCTAAGCCGCCCGCTGGCCAGTCAGATCGAGGAGCTTGGTCTGGGCCTGACGGGATGACCAACCAGTCCGAGCGCACTCTGGTCGGGTTGGTCAGCCGGCTCGTCAGCGGATACATGGGCAATGTGGGTCACGGCAGAGGCCTTTGCTCGACCTGCGGACAAGCGATCGAGCCTCGTTACACGCAGTGCTATCGCTGCCATCAGGCCACTGTTGGCGCCGCGGCTGTTGGCTCTCCCAGGCTTGCCGATCAAGTGGCGATCCTCGCCTACGGAGGCGGCACCCTCCAATCAAGCCAGCTTCTCCACGGCTACAAGGAGCCCATAGCCACTACCGCCGGTGACGATCGACGGACTGTAGTGCTGCTCCTGCTACGGGCTGCGTTCCACTTTCATCGTCTCTGTCTTGAGCGCGGCGATCCTTTCCGGTACTTCTCAGTTGTGCCCTCCACGAAGTCACGGCCAGATCATCCACTAGGTGATTTGGTTCGTAGCTGGCTGACTGCGGCCGGGCTCAGGGAGATGTCGCTGCGCGCGACAGACAATGCGGCTGGACGTGTGGTTGACCTCGCCAAGTTCGACGCCCCCTCGGATTGAAGGGGGGCACGTGCTTTTGATCGATGACACGTGGACCACGGGATCCAACGTTCAATCGGCCGCCTGGAGTCTGAGGCCTCCGGGGCGGATGCGGTCACCGCGCTCATCGTTGCCCGATGGCTTGACCGTGGGACCCTCAATGTGCAGTTTCTGAAGGACCATCCGAATGTGGGATATGACCCACAGGTATGTCCGGTGCCGGGCGGCAATAGATCGCACTAGCCAAGGCGGAGTTGGCGCGACTGGTCGGGGTGAGCACGGTGACGGTCAAAGCCTGGGAGACCGGGCGTCGGGCGCCCAAACCCGCGACCCAGCGGCAGGCCGCGTGGAATTCACAAATCCAGGAGCTCCTCTCGTGGATAGGCTCAGGCTGGTTGATAGTCCGCCCAAGTCCAGGAACGAAACCCTTGCCGCTCTCATGCGGCGCTTAGGTTCTGCGAAGAATTTGACTGGAAGGTTCATTGAGAGACTCGAATCACGCTCTTCATGAGGAGACATCCCCACGGAGTCAGTCGGACCCAGGGTCAGACCCTGAAAGCGCCACCCCCACACACATTCTCATCGTGTCTGTCGGACCCACGTCGTACATTCACATGTGAAGTCGTTGAGGAGAACAGAAGGAGGTTGCTGCAATGAACGTACAAGTGATGGATTCAGCCACCCCTAGGGCGTTGTCTTCCAACGCACTCTCATTCCTCGTGCTCCGTCAGGACCCAGATTCGCGCGAGTACCGCTGGCTCGGAGTGCTCTCCCGCCGCGACGAGGAGTACGTGTTCCGCTACACCCCGAAGGCGGCAAACGACGATGCCCTACGTCCTCTTCCTGGTTTCGCAGACCGCCAGGTGGAGTACAGGTCGACGGGACTCTTCGCCACCTTCGCGAACCGGGTGATGACCCCGAGACGCGACAGCTATCGCCACTTCCTGAACATGATCGGGCTGGACCAGCAGTTGCCCGATCCGTTCGAGGTTCTCGCCCGAACCTGGGGAACCCGCGCCACCGACAGAATCCAGGTGCTCCCTGTCCCCCGCGTTGACACGAACGGGCAGTTGCTCACGCGCTTTCTTGTTCATGGCGGCGGTTATGTGGACCCTGACGCACAGGCGCTGCGCCGCCTGCAGCCAGGCGACCCGCTTGCACTGGTCGCGGAACCTGAGAACGCAGAAGGGGGACCCCCTCGTCATGCTTGTACAGCCCCCAACCGGGCGTTCCGGACGATCGCCTGGGCTATGTTCCGCGGCCCCTCGCGCCGTTCGTCCTGCGCTGTGGGCCCGAAGGTGCCGGCATAAAGGTCATCGCGGAGAACATCAACCTTCAGAAGACGAACTCGCCTCCGAACCAGATGCGCCTTCTGGCTCGGCTGGAGGCGGTCGTGAAACCCGACTTTGATGTCATGGCGGCGCTGGACCCTGAGAATGGCCGGGCTGCGCTTCGCCTGAAAGGCGATCGAGACTCTGTGGCCTTGCTGAAGCGGGTATCGATTGGTCACAACGGTGCATCGACGGGCACGGTGACTTTGTCCTCGCCAGGGCACCGGAGGCTCGACGGCCAGGCGGTCAGGAAGAACTGGGATCGGCGACGGGTGAACTAGCACCACTTCTTGAGACACCACCGGCAGGCTGAAGGCCACGACTACGCGCGATACCGCGTCGTATCCCCGCGGACAACTCCGGGTCGCCGTAGACAAGAGCACCTCAGATGTGATTCCCACAATCCCACTTGCCCATTTTACCCAGGAAGGGTTAGCATTTTGGAAACGATGGAGTGTCCGATGGAACTAGTGAAGACAGACGCGCGCAGCCGAGTAGTCCTGCCCGGGCACAGCGACGAAATGTTCCTCATGCGCGAGAACCCAGACGGCTCGATCCTGCTCGAACCCGCGGTTGTGGTGAGCACGAGTCAACTTGAGTACGACCAGAATCCGGAGTTGCGGCGTTTGCTGACGGAGGCCGCAGAGGCGCCGACCGTCGAGCGCACTCGCCGAAAGCGCGCACGGTAGGTGGATGCCTACTCACAGGTCGCCGACGAGCAACTCGATGATTTGGAACGCAGCGACCCCGCACTTTACGACGCTGTCCTGACGATCTGCGAGCACATATTCGACCATCCAGAGCAGGCTCAGTCGAGGTCCCGTGCGATCAAGACGGAGGAGGGGATCCGCATGGTGCTGTCCGTCCCCGGGTTCCCGCCGCACGAGGTCTTTTGGAGCACGCAGTCGCCACGCATAGAGGCCGTCTTCCCCTACTCGTCCGGTTCTCGCTGAAGAGCCTGTCGACGACCGTTCGGTAGCCGCGGACCGCATTGGGTCCCTGTAACTCCGAAGAACCGACGCCGGGGCGTGGATGGGTCACTGAAACCAGAGGCAATCTGTCGTCCTGGCCAGAGGCCCGTTCCCGAAGTCAACACCTACGCCGGCGGGAACCTCGCTGCGATCGCTTTGGCCATCGCTGCCACGGGGAATGGGCCCTCTGTCTCTTTCGACAGTGCGCGCTTCAGCCGGCGCGGGGTCGTCACACTAACACCGCTGATCTCGATCGGTCCGGCCAACAGATCCCAGTCGGAGTCGACGAAACACAGCACCGGATGCACGGGGATGTCAGCTATCGCGGCTTGGACCTGTGCGGCCTGAGCGAGCACCCCATCGACCAAAGTCGTGCAGTCACGCGAGCCGACGTACAGCTTCTGCACGCGGGGCCGGAACAACCCCCCGGACGCTTTCAGTTGCGGGCGGCCGGCGTAGCGCTTGGCGTCGATCACCCAGATTCCCGCGGCGGTCACCGCGATGTGATCGATGTTGGCGCGGCTGCCCGGGATGCGTCGATCGTGCAGCAGAGCCACGCGGGCCGGGTCGAGTTTGGCCAGGATGGCGGCGACCCGTTCCTCGCCCACGGCGCCGCGTTCCCAGGCCTTGGTGCTGGACCGTTCATCGCTCAGTGCCACCGCGACGCCGCCAAACCGTCCCCACTTGGCACGCAGGCGTTCCTCGTCGCTGGCCTTGCGCCGATCGTGCTCACGCCGGGCCGAGGCTCCGGGCGCGTTCGATGTCGTCACGGCCGGCCTGGCGGGGCAGCTTGTGCAACGGACCGTCTTGCTGGTGGCGTCGTAGTACGCGTAGCTTCGGGCCGGCACGGACGCCCCGCAGCCACTGCACCGGCCGTCGTAGCGCAGCCGGATTCGCTTCTCCCTCGTCATGGAAGTGGTGTCGGCCGTGGTGGGGAGTGGGTTGAGCCGGTTCAGCCTTTCGTTGAGGATTCGACCTGCGACGGTGAGTTGCCGCCGACAGCGCGATGCCGACAAGCATCCACGGTGCGGTTCCTTGGTCCGGCACTGCGCGCCGTCCACAGATGTGTCGCTGGTCAGGGTCGATCGCCGGATCGGACCTAGCCTGGACCCATGAGACAACAAAGTGAGGCTTGACATGCTTCACAATGTGCCGCACTCTAGACCCCATGGCACGCCGATTGGATCAAGCCGTGGTCCGCCGCCCCAGTCTGCCGCTCACGGCTGCGAATGAAGCGCAGTTGGCGGCACTGCGCGAGACCTCCTCCTACCGCTCCGCCCTCGCTCGGTTGTCGCGGCAGGAATTCCCGGACGATAGCGACGTCCGCGAAAGTGTGCTGCTCCACGCCGTGTTCGAGGCGGGGCTCGCAGCGGTTCGGCAGTTGGCCGAGTCCGAAGGCTACGAGCAACTGGCCAGCGAGTACGCCGCTGAAGACGCCAACCGTCGCCGTCTGTCTCGACGCCGACGGCCGGCCTGGGCCGCCGATCAGTGAGCCAACTGCTCCGGGGACGCGTCTACCGGGCGCTACCGGCGGGATTCGACGTGGATCACTACTTCGTAGTGGTCTCCAACAACGCCCGCAATCGCGCACTGCCAAGCGTTCTGGCGGTGCGGCTGACCACTAGACCCAAGCCTGCCCTACCCAGCATCGTCGAGATCCCAACCGATGAGGTGCTTTCGGGTCGTGCCGTGTGTGATGACGTCTACGAACTGTGGGACGACGAGATTCGTCAGGACGTCGGCGCGCTACGCCCGGCGACGATGAGTGCGATCGGCGAAGGCTTGCAGGCCGCGCTGGGGTTGTAGTAAGCCGACATGGCGTCGCCTTGACCAGCGGACGCAGCCCAAGGTCCTGGCGCTCAATTGGCGTCTGAGTTGTCAGGGGTACCGGACCCGCGGTTGTTCACCGCAACCCCAGTCGGGCGAACGAAAGCGTCTTCCAGGGTCTGTGCGTGCCCCCGGCCGACGTTGGTCCAGCCGGGCTCCCGCACCCGAATGCTCACGCCGCCGCAGGCAAGCGCGGGACCGGCGTCGCGTCTGCTGACGCATCTTCAGAGCGTTGTCCACAGATTTCCTTGAGGCCTGTTCTTGTCATACGTGTGTTCTATTCTTGAGGTACCGGGTGACGAGAGGGGGTGCAACATGTCGGCGCTGGACGTGTCCCGGCCGGCGCGGCGGCGCGCTGCGATCCGCGAGTCGCTGCCCACTGACCATCCGGCGGTCCTTGACGACATCGCGGCGCTGGTTGATTCGCTGCCCGACCCGGTGGACCTCGGCGAGGACGACCTGGTGGGTTCGCTGCAGGTCACCGCGCGGTTGCGCAACCAGTTGGACGCCTACCTGACAGCGCTGGCCGGTACCGCCGACGCCCAGCATGTGTCGACCAGTCTGCACGCCGGGACCACCGGCACGATGATCGCTGCGGCCACCGGCACCAACCCGGCGGTCGGGTCCGCGATCGTGGGCACCGCCCGGGCGTTACGCACGCTGCCGCACGTCGCTGACGCGTTCGCCGCCGGGACCATCAACTCCTTGCATGTGCAGGCGTTGCGTGAGGCGGCCGGACGGATCACGGACTTCGCCACACTCGAGCAGTCACTGGTGGAGGTGGCCGAGTCGGTGGAACCGGCCGAACTGCGCCGCCTGCTCAGCGTCCTGATCATCCAAGACCACCCGGAATCCCCCGATACCGATCATCAGTGTCAGCGGGACAAACGCGGACTGTCACTATCGGAAACCGCCAACGGCATGTTTCCGCCTCGACGGCTGGCTGGATGGGCTTGAGGGCCGACGGTTGCGCGATGCCCTGGCCGCGTTCACCGACCGCCGCAGCAGCGGCGACACCCGCACCGCCACCCAGGCCCGCGCCGATGCTCTGGCCGACATCATCACCGCGGCGAACGCCAACACCCGCCCGTTGGGGGTATCCGGACTATCAGTGCTGGTCGATATCGAAGACCTGCCCGACGGCGTCGGCGCCACCCTCGACGACGGGCAGCTACTTGGCCCGGCCACCTTCGACCTGCTCAGCTGCGCCACCGCCTGCGCGGTCATCTTCGGCGTCAAGCGCGACGACGCATTCGTGCCGCTAGCGTTGGGCCGCTCACTTCGCCGAGCATCCCGCTGGCAATGGGCCGCACGATCGCCCGCGACCGCGGCTGCATCCGCTGCGGCCGCTCTCCGAGATACTGCCAAGCTCACCACATCGTGCACTGGAAAAATGGGGGCTTGACCGACCTGTCAAATCTCGTTTTGATGTGTCGTGTGAACGCTGGCCGAAGGTCGAGGTCCGGCTGTGGCTCTTTCGACGCCGCGTAGTAGTCGAGTTAGCGACATCAGCACAAAGCCTCAACCACACCAGGGGCAGCGCATCGGGCTGGTTCACTGGTGTCCATGACCGAGTTACCACCTCTCCCCAAGGACCCGGCTGACCTGCAAGCGTGGGTCAACAACCTTGACCGCGACGATCTGATGGCTCTGGCCCAGGGTTTGACCACTGGTGGTTTGAGTGCGTTCTCGCAGCCGAAGAAGCCCGAGATCGACCTGCTGCCGCCGCCGGAGACGCCCAGTCTGCTGACCGTGACTGTTGAGTTGCACGGATCGAAGCCGAGGATTTGGCGGCGATTGACCCTGCCCGGAGATCTGACGCTGGATGCCGTCCACACGCTGCTGCAGGCGGTGATGGGATGGTCGGAATCCCACCTGCACCGCTTCAGTGTGGGCGCCGGAAATGCGTACAACCAGCCGTACTTCATTACCCAGTTCGACGAACAGGAAGGGGAAGAGGGCCTCCGCGAAGACGGTGTCCGGTTAGATCAACTGCTGCGCACCCCGAGGGATCAATGACCTACCTGTACGACTTCGGCGACGACTGGACACATCGGATCACGTTGGAAGCGATCGCGCCGTTGACCCAGGAGAACCAGCAGCCGAAATGTGTCGCCGGGGCGCGGGCGTGTCCACCCGAAGACGTCGGCGGGATCTGGGCTCACAATGACCTCGCCGCGTGGCTTCGTGCCGGAGCTCCAGCCGACGACCTGCCGAGCCAATTCTCCGACGTCCAGCACGCCCGCGACTGGCTACCCTCTGGCTACGACCCGGATGCCTTCGACGCCGACGAGGCAACCGAGGCCATGCGGGAATGGGCCGCCGGCGAGCACCTGCCCTGGCATAGCCTGCCCGAGCCGCTCGCTGACCTGATCGAGTCGCTGCACGACAACGGCTGGTCCGTAGTCAGTAGCTGGCTGGACGCATTGGGTCCTCGGCAGCCGGAGGTCTTGAGCGAGGAAGAGCTCCAAGCGGCGGCGCGGCCCTGGGTGGCGTTGCTACAGGCTGTCGGAAGCGGCACCAAACTGACCGCGGCGGGCTACATGCCGCCCGTCACGGTGGAACAGGTCGCCCAGGCCAGCGGCGTGACCGACTGGTGGATCGGCAAGGCGAACCGGGAGGACCTCACCTGGCCGGTCGCCGAACTCCGCGAGAGCGCGCAGGCCCTCGGTCTGGTGCGCAAAACCAAGGGAATGCTCACCCCCACTGCCCGTGCCCGCGCTGCGCTGGACAACCCCCGCGCACTGGTCGACCTGGTCCTGGCACGGCTGCCGCTGGGGAAGGGATTCGAGGCGGAGGCCGGATGGTTGGCATTGCTCGGGCATGCCGCCGGAGTGTCGGGCAGGGCGTTGTCGGCGGACCTAGCGAAGATCATGGCCGAGCGCTGGCGCATGAAGGACGGCTCGCAGGTCAACGCACAGCAAGCAGCTCGCGGTGCCCGGCAGTCGCTTGGCCCTTTGGAAGCTTCGGCCGGCGGGCACCGTAAACCGGACCCCCTGCTGCTCAGGAAAATGGCCCGGGCCGCCCTCTTTGGACTTGGGTGAGATGTGAGACATCCGAGCTGCCGACCAGTTCGGCGCAAATCGCACACCCATCGCACTGACATACTCGGGTCATGAGCACCACCTCGTCCGAATCGCGAACCGCATGATCGCCCATCTGATGCTGTGCGACCACGCTCAGGTCGCCGACGGCAAGCTGTTCATCAACGGCGGGGGCATCAGCCGCTTCCTCGGATCCGGCCTGCCTCCGAGCACGTCGCTGGCCCTGCTCATGCTGGTCCCCTGGGAGAACACCAACGCACCGATCACGATCGACCTACAGTTGCTCACCCAGGACGGTCAGCCGGTTGCGGACCCCGGGGGATCCCCGATCCGCATCCAGGTCCAGACCGAGGTCGGCCGGCCCCCCGGCATCGAGCCTGGAGTCCCGATCGATCTGCCCCTCACCTTCCCAGTAGGAGGCCTGCGACTGCCAACCGGCCGGTACACGTGGCAACTCAGCGTGGACAACGAGACCCGGCAGCCGTGGCAGATCAGCTTCACCGTCACCAACGAATCCTGACGCTGACTCAGCCGAACAGCAGCGTCATCGTGATCGGTGCGTACGACGCCTGCGTGTTCCCCATGACCATGAGGATCAGGACGAAACAAGCCAGCATGGTCGCCGACCCGGCCAGCACCCGACCGACCACTCGTTGCCCGGCCCGCGACCGCTTGATGACGCTGCGCCACACGACGACGCTCAGTGCCGCGAACAGCACCAGCAACAGCGTGGTGATCACAGCTTTGGGCTCCTGCCAGGCCAGCCGCGCGTCCACCTGGTTCTGGATCAGCTGCGGCACCTCGGCGCTGCCTGAACGCACCCACGCGGTCAGCGATTGTGTGAGCTCGCCCGACGCGGCGGGCTTGAGGTCGCCGGGGGTTCCGATCGCACCCGCCAGGCCCTGCCGCGGGTTGAGGACATTGCTCAGGTTGGCCGCCACGACGACGGTCAGCAGCAGCCCCACGGTGGAACCGGCGACGGCGAACACGAAGTGGGTGCGTCGCTCCACACCACGCGGTGCGCGCCGGAACCGCACCCACGAGCCGACGCCGAGGGCCAGCAGTGCCAGAGCGAAGAACCCGCCGACGACCACAAGCGCGAGGTGGTAGTCGACGTAGTCCTGCAGCAGCCGTTCGTAGGCCGGATTGTTCGCTTTCACGTGATTAGTGTGCATCGACGAGTTCGACCGTCCGCGCCGGGGCGTAGAGCCGCTCCACGGCATCGGTGTTGAACCCCTTGAGCAGCAGCCAGAAGCCCAGCGCGATCTCCCATGCGGCGATCAGCACCGCGGACAGGAAGCCAGCCGCCGAGACCTGGTCGATGACGCCGAAGAGGATTCCGACCGCCGCAGCCAGCAGCAACGGTGCGCCGATCAACCCGAGGATCGGGATGATCCGCGGTACCAGGCCCGCCCGCAGCAACAGCGGCGCCAGCAGCAGTGCGTTCACCGCCGGCAACGTGCCCGGCCCGAGCAGGAACGCCCAGTCGTGCATGCCCACCAGCGCCTGTGCTGCGGGTCCGGCGACGGTCACACTCAACATCGCGAGGACCCCCATCACGATGATCGCGGCCTCCAGCGTGCGCGAGCCCACGAAACCGAGCGCGGTCGCCTCGTCGACGCGGCGCACGACCGGGAACAGCGCCACGGCGGTTCCGATGCAGGCCAGCGCGAGGACCATCTCGAGCCCGGCTGCCCAGTGCAGCGCGGTGGCTCCGGCCGCGGCGGTGGCGGGGTCGGCCAGCACCGGATCCTTCAGGGCCAGCGCGGGGATGGAGGTGACGACGGTGAGCAGATACAACGCACCGGCGATGAACGCCAAGCGGCGGGTGTGGGACATGTGGGCTCCGGACGATTAGAGTGAGGTGTACGGCGTATACCAACGTAGGTGTACACCGTATACCTGTCAAGACCGGAGGTCCGACATGCCCCCCAGGACACCGCTTTCGCGCGATCGGGCACTTGCCGAAGCCGTGGCGTTGGCAGATGCCGAAGGGATCGACGCGGTGAGCATGCGGCGGTTGGCGGCGCGCCTCGACGTGGTTCCAATGGCGCTCTACAAACACGTGACGAACAAGAGCGACCTGCTCGACGGGATGGTCGAGACCCTGATCGCGTCCTACGATCCGCCCGACCCGACGTTGGGCTGGAAGGCGGCCGTTCGCGCCCAGATCCTCTCGGCGCGGCGGGTACTGCTGGACCATCCCTGGGCACGGCAGGTCATCGAGACCCGCACCACGCGCACGCCGCAGGTACTCGGCTACATGGACCGCCTGTCGGGCACGTTCATCGAAGGCGGGTTCACCCCGGATCTCACCCACCACGTGATGCACGCGCTCGGTCACCGGATCTGGGGGTTCAGCCCCGAGGCCTTCGACGACCCCGACTCACTGCAACCGCCGACCGATCCCGCCGCGCGCCAAGCCATGGTGCAAGCCGTCCAGCAGACCTACCCGTACATCGCGATGATCGCGCTCGACGCCGTCGGCGGTGACCTGTCGGCGGTCGGGGCGGGTTGCGACGAGCAGTTCGAGTTCGAGTTCAGCCTCGACCTCCTGCTCGACGCGTTCGAGCGACTGCAGGAGGCGGGCTGGCGTTCAGCGCGGTGAGGTTGGTTGTCACTATTGCAGTCGGTCGGCGATCTGCTGGAGTTCGTCGATCTCACCGGCGGCCACCGCCATCACCAACTCGTACGCCTCGTCGTTGCTCAGCCTCAGCCGCTCGCCGTTGATGCCCAGGAATGCGATCGCCGCTGCCAGCGCCAGTCGCTTGTTGCCGTCCACAAGTGCGTGGTTCTTCGCCAGAGAGTGCAACAGCGCCGCGGCTTTCGCGTACAGGTCCGGATACGCGTCACGGCCGAAAGCGGAAGTCCGTGGTCGCGCCGAGGCTGCCTCCATCAGACTCACGTCTCGCCTACACCCGTTCGGCGTTATGAAGCAGGTCGTCGAGAGTCGAGGTAGATCACTCGCCGAGCCGCTGCAGGGCCTCGGCATAACGCGGCAGTTCCTTATCCAGCACCTGGTCCAGGAGGTCCCGACGAGAGGTGCGTTCAACGTACTCTCGAACGGCCTGGCGGGCGACTTCCTGCATCGAACGCCCTTCGAGGCGAGCTCGGGCTCGCAGCGCTTCCGTCTCCTGGTCGTCCAACCGCAGAGTCATAGCCACTGTGAAATGATACCGACCTACAGTTCCGCATAATGCTACTGTGTAGGAAACGTAGGAGAGCCCATGAGCGTTGTCGAAGAACGTCTGGACGCGATCCTGCACGATCTGGAGGATCTACCCGCGGAACAGGTGGCCCAGATATTCCGCCAACTGCTGCAACCCTCGCAAGCGGATTTCGCACAGGCATTGCGCGTCTTCGTTCACGCGGCACTGACCACGGATGCCGAGGTCGAGCGCCTGGCCGGTGAACCCAAGGATGTTCGCGGAGAATCCGACCGGCTGCTGCGGGACCAGCGGATCAAGGCCGAGGCGCATGCCGGGGTCCTCGACCAGGATTTCCTCGACTCCTCGGGGGTGGGCGTCGCGCTGGGCGCGAGTGGGATCAACAAGCGCGAAGCGGCCAGCGATCTTCGCAGGTCAGGTGCTCTGGTCGGCCTGCCAGTGCGTAACAAGTACCTCTATCCGAGCTTCCAGATCGACGAGTCAAAGGCCCGCGTCCACCCGGTCGTTGCGGATGTGAATCGACTGCTCGGCGCATCCGACGATCCATGGGGGGTCGCCTCCTGGTGGATCAGCAGCCAACCTCGACTCGACGGTGCCAGGCCCCAGGACCTCGTCGGTAGCGACAAGCAAGATCTGCTCATCGCGCTGACGTCCGGCGACGATGACTGAGACCTGGAGCCACCTTCCAGACCCCCCTGATCGGAAACCGCGCGGCAGACCTGTACTCCGCACGTTGAAGGCCGGCACCACGGTCTTCCGTATCCACCGCCTCGGGCGTGACCCGGTGGCCCTGAACTGGACTGCCCGGCCGGATCGGATCAGCGGCGGACGCTTCGACTCTCTGGACGGCAGCTACGGGTACGTCTACGTTGGCGATTCTGCTGCCACGGCGATCGCCGAGACCCTCTGCCGGGATCTTCCGCTAGAAGGCGCGGCCCGGCTCGTGCCATGGACACGCATTGCGCAGCGGGCCTTGAGCCGCTTGACCGTCGCGGGTGATCTGAGGGTTCTGAGCCTGCGCGGACCTGCCCTTACCCAGGTCGGCGCTCCATTGGCGCTCACGAAGTGCGGCGCAGACGCCTACGAGACCACTCGGGCCTGGGCGCTGGCTCTGCGTCGATGGGTTCCTCGGGCGCAAGGCTTCGCCTACCGGCCCCGGCACGACGAGGACGGACTGACGTGGGTCGCGTTTGAGGAGGAGGCACTCGTCGCGGCCGCCGAACCCGTCCCGCTGACCGAACCCGGCGTTCTGCGGCTGGTGCGCGACGTGCTGCATGCGCACAACGCGACGTTTGACTAGGTCCGGCCGGCTTTCGCTTTCTCACCTCAAGCCTGGCGGGACTTTGGACGAATACTGCCAATAGGTGACGTCATGCGTCCAAAGTCCGGCCGGATCACTGCCGAGCCGGGCCGCTCCCGCGTGACTTACCCTGGAAGTACCGACGAAAGGGGTCTACGGTGCGACGCTGGCTGCTCGCAACGCTGGTGACCCTAGCGCTGCTGACGCCTATCCCCGCGCTGGCCCAGCCGGGCTCCGAGGCGATCGAGCGTGCGCAGAGTTGGGCCGAGGCCGGTGTCGGCTACAGCGGCAGCAACTACTTCACCAATGAGTACGGCACCTACCGCACCGACTGCTCCGGGTACGTGTCGATGGCGTGGGGGTTGGACTCGTCCTACACGACCGTGACCCTGCCCAGCGTCTCCTACCCGATCGCCAAGGACGCCCTCGAACCCGGCGACATCCTCAACAACCCATTGCCCGGGACCAGCGGCCACGTGGTGCTGTTCGCCGGTTGGGCCGATGCCGCCAAGACGCGCTACTTCGCCTACGAGGAAAGTCCTTCGGGCGGGGCGCAGCTCAACGAGGTCCCCTACCCCTATTGGCCCGGCTACGGGACCTTCACACCGCGCCGTTACATCGGAACCACCTCGAAGACTCCCGTGATTCCGCCGCCCGCGGCCCCGCAGCCGAAGAAGCCCGACCCGGTAACCGACGGCGACTTCGTGCGCCACGACAAGCAGGTGTACCGCATCGCAGGTGGTGCGCCGGTGCCGGTGAGCAAGGACAGGCAAGCCCGGAAACTGACCGATGACGCGGACGGAACGCTGATCAAAGCCGGCGCCGACGTGTACCTGGTGCAGGACGGCGTGCCGGTGCCCCACCAAGGTGTCCGCGGTGTGCCCATCGACCCGGCCGCGATCGCCAACGCCGGCGGCGAGGGGCCCTGGTCGCACCTCAGGTCCTAGGCCCGCTTTCGGTGACAAAACGACCAGCCACTGGTCACGATTTCACCGAAAGGTGGTTTACTCGAGCACCCAGCCGCGGAGCTTGCGCATGAACGGCGCCGCTTCGTGTTTGAGCGTCCAGGACGATAAGCGCAGCCCCACCGCGGGGTCGGAGATCTGCAGTTGGTTGTGGCGGTCGATGTCGGCCAGGTAGTTCTGCGGCTCGAGGTGCTGGATCCCCTCGATCTCCAGCCGCAGCACGCGGCCCGACGGCGTAACAAACTCCACATCGATAGCCCGCAGTTTTCCCTTTGCATCGAGCCGGCGCGTCTGCCTGTGGGGAGCGGGCACCTTGTGTCGTCGGCACAACGCGGCAAAGTCCAGCTCGTTAAGGCTGTGAGACCCGTCCACGAACTCGGCCGCCAGTTCCAAGATGAGACCGCGGCGTGGCAGGCACGGCATGTGGGCCAGAGTGCGTTTGAGCCGGTCTGCTGAAGACAGTCTCTGCTGCAGCACCGAGATCACAATGAACGCCGCCTCCCGGTCGGTGCGTGCCCAAGCGGCGGCGTGCGCGGTGGCAAAGTGCGCCGATGTTCGTGCAGGCCGCGCGGCAGGACCGTCGGGCGCTCGCGAGAACCGGTGGATCCGCAGCCACGAAGGTCCGGGCTTCGGTTGAACCCTGTGAGGCACGGCGACGTCGAACGGTGCCGCGAGGTCGTCGTCCCAGCCGTGCAGCACGAGCGCGTTGCGTCCGGAGAGTCTGGCCGAGGGACCGCAGTGCAGCACAGCGGCCCACGCACGTTGTTGTTCGGAAGGTGAAGATGGCGCAGCGACGTAGGTCTTGTCGGTCAATCGTCGCCAGTTGCCGCCGCGGGCCGCCCGCTTCGCTGCTCTTCGCGTGGGCTGCGGCATCTGCCATGTGGCGACGACGTTGTCCTGGTCAATCAGTAGTTGACGGAGCGGTGGAGGGATGCGCACACGCCATCATGTGGGGTAGCGAGCGGCAGGGGCTGACGACCGTAGATTCTGTGGACAACTGTCGGCGGGTCAGGTCGGTTACCCACAGACCGACTTCGGTGACAGAACGACCAGCCACTGGTCGCATTTTCACCAAAAGGGGTCCGCGCAATTGGCCATTCGGACGATGCCCGCACTACTCACGCGGACCTAATGTTTGCGCGTGCGGTCACTACGACGCATTCACGTGGCAGGCTTGGCGCTCGGAGCAGCACTGGCCATGACGTTGACCGCCCCGCCCGCAATCGCCGCCGACCTTCCTAACCCGCTGGCCCTGTGGCACCTCGACTCGATCGACGGGAACACCACCCCTGACGCCTCGGGCAACGGCTACACCGGCAACGTGCTGAACATGGAACTTGTGCCGGGTAGATTCGGCAACGCGGTCAAGCACATCACCACCGATGTCGGCAACGTCCGCGTGCACCCCGGAGGACTCGACGAACAGACCGTCACGGTGAGCGCGTGGATTCGCGGCGACGGTTCGCTGCCCGGCACAACCGACTACGTCGTGGCGCAAGGGGCGGACGGGTGCGTCGCGCAGTGGGCTTTGTTCCCCGGCGCCCAAAGGTCGATGAGCTTTTACGTCACCAACGACAGCGGCACAACCTACTCGCAGAACGCACCAAGGTCGGTCTGGGACGGACAGTGGCACATGGTGACCGGCACCTACGACGGGATGTACGTCCGGCTATACGTCGACGGTCAGCAGGTGCCCGGCGCACCGGGCGTCACGGATCTGGGCATCGGCAATGCACCCAACCGCGACCTGACGATCGGCAACTTCCCCGACGAAATCTGCGGCGGCACCCAAAGTGAAGCCGCCATCGACGAGGTGCAGGTCTTCGACACGGCGCTCTCGGCGGATCAGGTCGCGGAACTGTACTCCCCGAGTCCTACGCCGACGCCGAGTCCGACGCCCTCGACACCCACACCTACTCCGACGCAGCCGGGGCCAAGCGCGCCGCCGACCTTTTCCACGTTCACGAAGCCCGGGCTAACGCTGCTGCGGGCCAATCAGCAGGCAACCCGGTACGACTGGGACCTCAACGCCGACCGCGTGCCCGACGTGCGATGTCCGGCCGACTCGCCCGTCTTGGGTGTCAACCTGGGCCGGACCCAGGCTGCCACGGTCGCGTTGCTGGGCGCGAGCGTCCAGTCTGTTCAGTTCACCCGCGCCCGGGCCGGCGCCGCCCAAGAAGGTGAACAAGAAGCTGGGCCAGTCGGCGTTCTGCGGCGGCGATGGACTGGCCACGGACGTGGAGCTGTCGCCGCGGGCCTGCCGGACCAGCGTGGTAGTGGGGGTCATCGAAGCGCAGGGGTGCTTGCAACGCGTCGCCACCACGAAAGACCTTCCACGCGGCGAGCAGATCCTCACCGACCAACTGATCGCCGACTTCCGATCCACCCCGCAAACCGTCGAGTGGATCCAGTCCGTCTGCCTGGCTGGTGATCCGAATCCGGATTGCTACAAGAAGCGGTCGACCGACTGGCGTGACGCCGCGGTGTCCGCCACCGAGGTCTACTACTCGACGCGGCCCGTCCGCATCAACGGCATCACGTTCAGCCCGGGCAAGGGCGCTGCCGTAGTCATATCCCCGTACCTGGGCAGGATCATCAGCACGGACACCTCGGTGGACATCGAACCCTTGCCCCTGAAGATCCCCACCGCCATCAACCTCGACATCCGCGGAAACACCCGTCCATTGGCAAGCCCCGTGGAAGGCGGCACCGCGCGGATCGCCGGTTTCCCGCTGGGCGACGTGCCGCTCGGTCCGGCGAAGAATGCGTTCGGCGGGTTCCTTCCTAAGGGCGACGTCGGGCTGGCCTTCCAGCAGGAGGCCGGACGCCGTTTCACCCAATTGGATCTGCGCTTGAAACTGCCGGAGGAGTGCAGCCTCGCGGGCCTGGAAGCGACCGGGGACACCCGCGTGCGCGCGGACAACGAGAACGGCCTGTACGTGGACAACGTGTCCGTGCGGGCCAAGCATGTCAACCTCGGGGCGGCCGAGATCTCCGACCTGACATTCGTCTACAACAAGCGTGGCAATCCGCAGTACAACTGTGCAGCGGACTGGTGGAAGGCCACCGCCCGGATCTACCTCGGGTCGGAGAAGGGCAAGAACGCGGGCATTCTGATGGCCCCGGACCCCGGGCCTGACGCGAACGGGATCGCCTTCTGCGGCAAGCAGTTCCGTTCGGCCGGGGCGATCATGCAATTCGGCAATCCGATCCCGCAACCGCAACTGTTCCCCGGTGTGTTCCTGGACAACATCGGCTTCAGCGTGCGCCTGGAACCGACTGTTGTCACGGGGACCGCCGGCCTCGACGTGGTCAAGATCGCGCGCGTGCAGGGGACCATGGTGGTCGCCATCGCTTCTCCGGCGCAGCCGTACACGCTCAGCGCCAACGACGCCGGACAGGATTTGCGTCCGTTGGTGGGTCGGACGTTCAGGTCCACGTCGGTGATGGCAGGCGGCAGTTATGCCCTACAGGCCCCGGGCACCGACGTCACCATCCCGTTCGCAAACGGATACGTGGCCTACAGCTATCCGGGGCGAGTAATGGTCGGCGGCGGGGCACAGATGAACCTGGTGTGGATCAAGGTGACGGGCGCCGTCGACGGGGACATGGACCTTGACGCGGAACTGTTCTCCATCCACGGCCAAGTGCGCGCCGAGATCGCCGGTCTGCCCGCCGCAGGTGCTGAGGCGTGGGTGACGAGCAAGGGCATCGTGGCGTGCCTGGACTTGTGGGGAGTGCATCCCGGCGCCGGGTACAAGTGGGGCGGGTCGCCGGAGATCTTCTGGGGTACACCCGGGGACGGCTGCAAACCGAGCTCGTACTGGGTGGACTTCCCCCGCGATGCCGGGAACGCACGCCTGTCCGCAGTCGGTGGTGGGATCGACTTCCAGGTCAAAACCGGTGAGAAGAAGATCGTGCGTCTGATCGGCGATTCGGGAGCGGCCATCGTCACCGTCACCGACCCGGACGGCAATCGGGTGGAAACCACCACGCAGGCAGGCGACGGACCCGTCAAGATCGTCCGGATGCCCGAGGAGAAGCGGACCTTTGTCATGGTGGTCGGCGGCAAGCCGGGCCGCTACTCGATCGATCCCACCGCGGACTCGCCGGGCGTGCGCGATGCTGCCCAGTCACAGCAGGTCAAGCCCGTGCAGATCAGGGGCAAGGTCGCTGGGAACGGTTTACGACGGACCTTGAAGTATCGGGTTGCGGGCGGACCGCCGCGACAGAAGATCACGCTGTTCGAGCACTCCGCTGGGGTCTATCGACGGCTGGGCATCGCTGGGAAGTCAGGCACACTGCGCTTCGCTCCGGAAGGGTCGGGCAAGCACCGCATCGTCGCCGAGGTGGCCAACGACGGCGTCCCGGCTGCGCCCATCACCGTCACCCGCTTCTCGTTCCAGCCGCCGAAGTTCCTGCCCGCGCCTCGCGCGTTGCGCATCCAGCGAGGGGCGAAGAAGGTGCGCGTGGTCTGGAAACCGGTTCCCGGAGCGACGTACTACCAGGTGGCTTTGCGGGGCACGTCAGGGCTCACCCGGCTGAAGAGCGTCAAGCGGACGAGCGCGGTGCTCGGGGCCCCGAAGTCCGAGGCCGGGCGGGTCGTGGTTCGGGCGGTGCGTGGACCCGGTGACGTGGGACGGGTGGCCAAGGGACGGTTCCGCGCCCGGGCGAAGGTTCAGTCCGACTTCCGCCCCTTCCGGGAGTTGCGCAGGTTGTAGGTCACCTTTCGGTGAAGAAGCGACCAGGCGGTGGTCGGTTTTTCACCGAAAGCATGTGGCTACAGACGATTGGCCCACGAGAACTGCGTAACGACAAGCTGTGATTATCCGTGGCGTGGAATCCAAAGAGGACTCGTCGGGGAGTCCCGGTCGCGCAGGGACAGATCTGCGCTGCGATCGTCCTGCGAAGCGGCGGCCAGAGTACGCCGAGTGGTCGCGAGTGTAGGCCGGGCAATCCTCCGAACACGTCCTTGACGACCCGCACGGAACCGGTGAGCTCTCGCAACTCGACACGTCCGCGACCCCAAAACTGCTGATCGAGGAACCGGAGTCGCCACCGCTGGCCCAAACCGTCGACCGTGAGCAGCCGGACTTGGTGGCCTGCTGGCTGCTGCAAACCGAATTGAGGCGAGGGGCTCTTCGTTGGGGCTCGCCATGGATACGGGGTCCGAGTTCTTGGACGGCGTGAGTCTGTGCGAGATGCCAGCTAGCTCTGTTCCGTGAAGCCGGCATCCTGCCCGGTCAGACCCTTCGCTCGCTGGACGCCTTACACCTGGCCGCAGCGGTGCCCATCGGCGTGGACCTCGTCCTCACCTACGACGAAACGCATGACAGAGTCGGCGCGGCAGTTAGGGTTGCGGGTCTTCAGTCACGCCTGAAGGCAACTCACGCCACCACCTCCAGTACCAGCGTTATCTCATCCCCCAGCCCGACCCCGAGCGCTTCGCGCATCGCGCGCTTCACCGGCAGCACGAAACACCCCGACTCCGAGTCCGGGAACACTGACGTGCGCCACACAGTCTCTCCGGCCCGTGCCTGCACTTTCACCGAGCCGAACCCGGCCCTCGGGCCAAGGGAGTCGGCGGCGTCCTCGATCGCCGCGCTGACCTCCGGCGGGACGGTGACGAAAGTCCACGTCTCAGTCCGGCGCGCGTCCCAACGCCACAGTCCCGCGGTGAAGCTGCCGCCAGTCACCAGAACAACGCCTCTCGAGCCAGCGACGCGGCGACCCGGCCGACGATCAAAGGGCCATCCGTGAACGGGTCACTGAGGGTGTGCAGAATGACCATCGCCGGGGTCGCCCAGCGCAGCGCGTCGTAGTCGATGAGCCGGCCGTCCTTCTGCCAGCCCAAAGCGGCCATCACCTCGCCCATCAGTTCGGCGGGCAGTTCCCGTTCTGGGGACACCGCAGTGAACAACAGCGCCACGAGAGCCGCGTCCTGTTCGAAGCCCACCTTCTTGGGGATGAGCCGTGACGCCACCTGCCCCCAGATCTTCTCCGACTGGATTCGCCCCATCTGACCCGCCTTGGTCAGGTGCAGTCGGTCCTTGCGCCGACGCAGCAACCCCGTACTCTGCAGCGCGCGGCGGAAGCTCAACAGTTCGGGTACCTCCACCTCGCCAATTCCTTGACGCCAGTACATCGGGATGACGGCCGAGGCCGCTTGCACTTCCTCGGCTGTGAGGTAGCCCGCCCTCGTCAGCGGAATCCCGCCGGCATACGCCCGGTCGAGGAACCATTGGATCGGGGACAGTACGGCGAGCATCTCGTCGGGTGGCCACGACGGCCAGGGGTCCTCCAGGCGCAGCGCGTGGCTGATGGCGGTGTCGGCGACCGGCGAGCCCAGTAGCCGGGCGAGCAGGTCCATCAGCGCGGGGTGCACCTCAGCCTTGCTCAACACGAGGAACGGATCGATCAGCCAGTGGTTCGCCTCACCGAGGTCGAACGTCTCCGGATCGTCGAGAACGCGGGCCAGATCCTCGCCGCGGGTGATCCCTGCACTGTCCTCCGGCGGCGCAGCCCGCCGGCCATCCACGCACACCGCGGACGGCCCATTGGCCAACTCGCGTACCTGCTCGAGGCGCAGCGTGAGTTCCCAGCCGTCCCCGAAATCGTAGGCATACGCGAGTTCGTCGCCGGCGTCGCGCAGCACCTCGTCCAGGCGCACCCTGTCCGCGCCGATCCCCTCCTCCTCGTTCACCTCCACGTCGAACGGGCACAAGTAGAGCTGACTCTTATCGTCGAACGGACCTCCCCCACAGGCGAAGCGGTACAGATGTCTGTCCGTCCATCCGAATGCGCCCTGCATGATCGAGTGGACCAGGTCCAGGGTCAGGTCCGATCGAACCTCTACCGTGCGCCAGATAGCCGGGTCGGAACCGTTGAGCTCGACCCGGATCCGGTAAGTGAGCACCTCCCGCAGGCGGGGTCGCCGACGGTTCGGTCGGGTCATCGTCCTGCTGAGCGCATCGACGGCCAACAGCTGCCAGCTTGCCCTGCGCAAGTCATCCAGGTCTGCGCCGGAAACCAGGTCATCGAACTGCTTGCGAACATCATCACCAGACATGCAACAACGCTAACCGC
Organism: Micrococcales bacterium; assembly: GCA_016719135.1. Classification (GTDB taxonomy): domain Bacteria; phylum Actinomycetota; class Actinomycetes; order S36-B12; family UBA10799; genus JADKAV01. The sequence continues at coordinate 25,243 of JADKAV010000006.1, forward strand.
GGGGTACGACAAGTTGAGGTGGCTGCACACAGCTGTGCACGTTTGTGGATGGTGCCTCGGTGGGAGCGGGTATCGTGGGGACTTCGCCCCCGAGGAGTTCATCGTGAGTCAGCCGAGTTTGCACACCCGTCCTCTGGAGGCGCTGCGGCGTGCTGTCAGCGTTTGCGTCGTGGCGGCGCTGTTCATGGCAGGCCTCGTCACGCTGGGCTCAGCGGTACATGCCGACCCCGGCTCCGATGGCACCCTCGATACGACGTTCAGCACCAACCTCGGCGGCGGCTTCAACGGCAATGTGTGGTCGGTGGCGGCCCAGACCGACGGCAAAGTGGTCGTCGGCGGGTCCTTCACTGCGGTCAACGGGGTCACCAGCAACCGCATCGCGCGGCTCAACGCCGACGGCACAGTGGACGCCGCCTTCAGCGCCAACCTCGGCACCGGGCCCGACAACGACGTGCTATCGGTGGCTGTGCAAACTGACGGCAAGATCGTGCTGGGTGGGTGGTTCACCGCGGTCAACGGGACGCTCAGCGCGCGGATCGCGCGACTGAACACCGACGGCACTGTGGATTCCTCCTTCAGCGCCAACACCGGCAGCGGCTTTGACTTCGACGTGCGCACTGTGACCATCCAGCCCGACGGCAAGATCGTGGTCGGCGGGGCATTCAACGCCGTCAATGGAACTACGAGCATCCGCATCGCACGGCTGAATTCCAACGGAACCGTGGACACCGCGTTCAGCGCCAACACGGGCGGCGGCCTCAATGACAAAGTGGAAGCGGTGGCGGTCCAGGCTGACGGCAAGATTCTCGTTGCTGGATACCTCTTCACCATCAACGGGATCCCCAGCAAACACATCGCCCGGTTCAATGCCAACGGCACACCCGACACCGCATTCGCCGCGAACAGTGCCATCGGTCTGACCGGTATCCCCTTTGCCCTGGGCATCCAGTCCGATGCAAAAGTGGTGCTCGGGGGGAACTTCACGAACGTCAACGGGACTGTCAGCTCGCGCATCGCGCGACTGAACTCCGATGGCACCGTCGACGCCAACTTCAGCAGCAACCTTGGGACCGGGTTCGATGGCTCGGTGTACGCGCTGGCCGTGCAGGCTGATGGCAAGGTCGTGGTCGCCGGGACTTTCACGAAGTTCAATGGCGTACCCGGTAAGAGCGTTGCGCGGTTGCTCCCGGACGGCCGGCTCGACACTGCTTTCAGCACCAACACCGGCACCGGGTTCAGCGGCCCGGTTCGCGCGCTCGCGTTGCAGGCCGACGGGAACATCTTGGCCGGCGGGGCGTTCGGCCTGTTCAACGAGACGTCCAGCAACAAACTCGCGCGCCTGCGCGGGACCGCTGTGCCGCAGCCAACCCCGACGCCGACGCCCACGCCCACCCCGACACCGACGCCCAAGCCCGTCGGCAAGCAATCAGTCAAGAAGCCGCCGGCGAAACTCAAGAAGGGCAAGCGCGCGCAGCTGGCTAAGCGAACGCGTCAGGGCGCGAAGCTGAAGTGGAAGACCACCACCAAGAAGGTCTGCGTAGTGAAGAAGACGACGCTGCGGACCAAGCAGAAGGGCACCTGCGTTGTGCGCGCGAAGGCACCAGCCGTGGGTGGCATCAAAGCGTTCTCGAAGAAGTACCTCATCAAAGTGAAGTGACGGCTCGCCGCGCAATACGGGGCTGGAGCCGTGACCCGGTGTACGGCCTTGCGCAGGTCCCACCTTCACGGGGCAGTTTGTATGTTTAGGCCTATGTCGACCCTGAAATCCGAAGACGGCCCGCTGACCGGGGTCAAGGTGGTGTCCCTGGCGATCAACCTGCCCGGCCCGGCCGCGGCTGCCCGGCTGACTGCGCTCGGAGCCGACGTCACAACAGTGCTGCCGCCCTCGGGCGACCCGATGCAGATGTTCCAGCCGGATTGGTTCGCGCAACTGCATGCCCATCAGGAGCTCGTGTCCGCGGATCTCAAAACCGAGGAGGGCTTGGGCGTTCTGCACGAGTTGCTTCGCGAGGCCGACCTGCTCGTCACGTCGTCGAGGCCATCGGCGCTGGCGCGGTTGGGCCTCGACCCACAAAGCCTGACCTCCCGGCACCCGCACCTGTGCCATGTGGCGATCGTGGGGCACCCGGGCGATGAGGCGGAAGTGCCCGGCCACGACCTCACCTACCAAGCAGTCAACGGACTACTCAATCCCCCGGCGATGCCTTCGACGCTCATCGCCGACATGGCCGGTTCGGAACGTGCCGCGCAAGAGGGCATCGCGGCACTGCTCCAGCGCGAGCGCACCGGCGTGGCCAGCCACCGCGAGGTCGCGCTTTCGGAGGTCGCCGAGACAATGGCCGAACCTGCCAAGCGGGGACTCACGACTCCAGGGGCCGCGCTTGGCGGTGGCCTCGGTGTCTACGGGCTGTACGAGACCAAAGACGGGTGGGTGGCGCTGGCAGCGCTCGAACCCCACTTCGCCCAGCGCGCGATGACCGAGCTCGAAGTCGACGGAACCCCGGCAGCATTCGCGAGAGTCTTCTTGACCCGTACCGCGGAGCAATGGGAGCACTGGGCCGCGGAAAAAGACATTCCGCTGGCGGCGGTACGAACGGCCTGAGGTCCGGACTGCCGGAAGCATGTGGACGCCCCGGCTCGCAGCGTCCACTACGGGACCGTGATTCAGGACCGAACCGCCCAGGTCTTGCGCTAGATGCTGGGCCCGTACTCGTGGCTTTACTCTTTTGGTACTTCGAATTTGGGTCAAGCAGCGGCCGGTGGTGCGCCTGACTGATTCTGCCGGTGTTCGGGCGTCCGGCGGTGGCGGCCTGGCACAAGCTTCGCCGGACCTGCTCTAACAGTGTGTGTGCGGGGTCGTGGACCACCAGTGATGCCCGGATCGCCGCGCCGCGGGGCTCGGTGACCCACCGGGCCGGGTGGTGGTTGACCAAGCAGGTCGGCAAGTATCGGCGTGTCGGTGGTGGCCGCGGCTTGTCTCGAATTGACTGCTGACCAGCGGTTCGGTCCAGCCTCGCCATCACATGGGGGCCGCCGGTGGCACCCTCGGCTCCGCTGCGGCCCCCATCTGATGGGAGAAATGGGACATAAGCCCCAGAAGGCACGCCGTCGCCATCACATCGGGGCCGCCGAGGGCCTCACCGCCCCCGCTGCGGCCCTCATGTGATGGCGGTGAGCGGTAGATGCTCTGGTGGCAGGGGCGTCTGCGAGCCATTGGCCACGTTGGGCTGTGACTGGCATACCGTCAACGACACAATGCTGACCTACGGTCAGCTGCTGGTCGACGATCCCGAGCGGATCGGCCCGATCCAGGCGACCGGGAAGGAACAGACACTGTCCAACCGGGTCGGGGGAGTACCGCACCCAGCAGCGGGCGACCACGTTCGACTCCCCCTGAAATCCGAAGGGCCCCTTTTTCGGCTTCGCCCGGAACCCTTTCGCACTCCCACTGAGTCGTACCCGGTGGAGCGCTGGACGCATGGTTGGTGCCCCCTGCGGCCGTATGGAACCAACGATCAAACACAGCCGCGTCCTGCGTGCACTGCTCGGTCCGCTGATCACTGCCGGCAACCTCGTCAACGACGCCCACCGCGCGCATCCACTTCCGCAGAGGGTGGTCATGCGCGGGGCACGGCGCTACGCTTGGCCAAGCCGAGGCCTCGGGAGTGCGCCGAATGCAAGCCGAACACGCTCTGCTCATGCTCGCCGACTGGCCAGTGGGTGCAGCGCGAGCCGCGGTCGCCGGCCTCCCGGAGCGAGCCATGGTCGTCATCCGCGACACCGGTCCCGATGGCGACCGGTACTACGCAGTCGACGCCGGCAGCGTGCAATTGGTCCTCGAAGGCACTGACACCGATCTGCCTCTGAGCATCGCCCTCGGCCTGAGCAATTTCCCGCACAGCCGCACAGTCGAGTTGGGCGACCCGGACGTCGAACCCACTCCCGGCGACGTGGTGCTGCGCGGCCGGGAGGTCCTCGGAGTCGTGCGCGGCACCGGCAGCGATCGCAGCGCCGAAGCAGCTCCGGAGATGACATTCGCGAAGCCCCCGCAGCCGGAGGAGGTAGTGGCTGTCGGCGCCGAACCCGTCGAGACCCAGGCACCAACCGCACGCTTCCGCGCCTTCCCCGCCCTCGATTCCCCCGACGAGGTCCGGGAGGGCGACCGGTTCACCCTCGTCGCCCGATTCACTGCACACGCGCCGAGCACCGATCCCGCCGAGCAGCCAGTGATCGTCGCGAATGCCCCACCGCAACTCACATTCGTCGTGCAGGTGGGCGGTTTCGGCTTCAGCTTCCCGGACGGCATCCGGCGCGAACTGACCGTCGACCGCGACTCCCCGGATGGGCCGGTCGCCGAGTTCACCGTCGAGGCGGGCGACGTCAACGTCCGCGCCACCCGCACCTTGGAGGTCTCGTTCGAGTACGAAGGAGAGTTGTGCGGGTTGGCGTGGCGCGACGTCCAGGTGGTCGCCACGCAGGAGACTCAACCCGCGCCCTCCCAGCCATCGGCCTCCGGCGGGACGGGGGTGACGCTGAACGTCGACACCGGCGCTCCGAGCCTCACCGTCGCCATCCGCAGCGAGCCAGGATCGGCAGAACTGGAATGGCTCTTCCACCCGCGCGAGAACATCGCCCGGCCGTCGCAACGGGTCACGACCATGCTGGAGGCGCCCTCAGCGGAAGCCTTCGCCGTGCAGCTGATGGCGCAACTGCCCGCGGCGAAGGATGCGGTGTCGCTGCCGCTGACGGTCCGGGGGTTGGGCAAACTCGTCAACCGGGTGATCCCCGATGACTTCTGGGCGATGGTGGAGGCAACGTGGCGGGCCACACCCAATGGACAACTGCCGTCGCTGCTGCTGACCACCAGCGAGCCCTTTGTGCCATGGGAGCTGGCCTGGGTGGACGACGAGGTGGTCGACCCCACACTGCTGCCGGCCGGGGTGACCGAGGGGCCGTTGGGGAGCCTGTGGCGGGTGGGTCGCTGGGTGCCGCCCGTTCGCCGTCGCCGAGGCCCCGACCGACCAGCCGTGCCCCCAGCCGCGCGCGTGGATGCCGACGCTCTTGCGGTGGTGATCGGCGATTACGGGTCCGACACGAAGATTCGCAACCTGCCGTACGCGGTGGAGGAAGGCCGGGCGATCGCCATGGCCTATGCCGGTTTGCCGCTGACGGTCAGCGAAGGGGACGTGGACCGGCTGATGAACGGCGCTCTGGAACGTGACGGGGCGGCGTACAGCCCCACCGTCGTCCACTTCGCCAGCCACGGCCAGGTCAGCACGGCGCAGCAGCAATACACCGGGATTCTGCTGTCGGGGGGCCGGCGACTGGACCTGTTGACGGTCGAGGGCAGCCTGCTGGGTGAATCCAGCGCGCCGTTCGTATTCCTCAACGCCTGCCAGGTGGGCACGGCCAGCACCGTGTTGTCCACATACGGCGGGCTGGCCGGAGCGTTCCTCAGCAACGGTTGTCGTGGGTTCCTGGCACCGTTGTGGAATGTCGATGACGAAGTCGCCAAGTCGATCGCACTGGGCTTCTATCAGCGGACACTGGGCGAGGGCCTGCCCGTTGGAGAAGCGGTGCGGCAGATCCGTGCTGGCTTCGGACGTGGCGAGGCGGGCACGGCCACCCCCTTGGCCTACGTCTTCTATGGCCACCCGGACCTCCAACTGAACCGACAACCAGAAGGTGGTTCCTAATGGCAGATCTCGACGGCAGCAGCATCCCAGTCGACCTTGGAGCCGGCGTGACGCTGGTGGCCCCCGGCCTGTTGGGCACGGCCGAACGCGCACCGGAGTTGCTCGGTGGGCGGGCAGATGAAGAGCCTCCCGCAACGCCGGCACTCACCGACGCCTTGGCCGCAGCGGGACTGGAACAAGTGCACGGCGTCCAGATCGCCGCCACGGAGGTCCCCACGATCGGCCTGGATGTGCGCGGGCCGCACGACGAGGGCCTGATGCTGTTGCAGGTACCGGACCTCGGCCCCGAGTCCCCACAGGTCCTGCTGCAGGTGGACGAAGCCGGCATCGCCACGTGGCATTTCCCGGAACCGCCCACCGCAATGGCCCCCGGCACGCTGGAGTTCAGTGTCCCCCGGGAGGTCGCCTCGGCCCCGATCGAGGGCGACGCCGACAACCGTGGTCTGGTGGCGCTGATCGGGCGCAAACTGCTGTCGGTGTTGGTCTTCCCGGCCCTGGAGAAGGGTGTGGGTCTGCTGGCTCGGGTCCTCGCAGCCAAGTACGAGAAGACCTCGCGCCCGTATCGTCTGCGCACATTCGCTCCCGGCGAGACTCGTACCGCAGGGGCAGGCAACCTCGCCGACCACGGTTGGGACGGCATCGACGGACGGGCACTGTTGTTCGTCCACGGCACTTTCGCCACGAGCCACGGGACGTTCTCCGGGCTGTCCGACGACGTGATCGGCGGCCTGTGGCATGCGTACGGCGGCAATGTCCTCGCGTTCGACCACCCCAGCTTGTCCGTGACCCCGCAACAGAACGCCGCCGAGTTGTTGACCATGATCCCGCCGGACCGCAGACTCGACCTCGACATCGTTTCGCATAGCCGCGGTGGGCTGGTCGCGCGCGCGATCGCCGATGTCGCGGCCTCGGCGGACTCCCCGCTGCAGGTGCGCAGCACGGTCTTCGTCGCCGCGCCGAACGGTGGCACACCGCTGGCCGACGACAAACACATCAAGGCCTTCATCGACCGGATGACCACCATGCTCAACCTGATCCCCGACGGACCGTTGTCGCTACCGGCGGACATCCTCAGCGGGGTGCTGGACGTCGTCAAAATCCTGGCGGCCGGTGCGGTGGAGGGACTGCCGGGCCTGCGAGCGATGGATCCGACCGACCCCGGGCTGGCCACCCTGGGCAACGCGGCCAGTCCGGACATGGCCCGCTACGCCATCGATGTCGAGTTCGAACCGACCGGCAGTCTGCTGTCGCTGGTCAGGGTCAAGGATGCGGCCGTGGACCTCGTCTTCGGGCAGGAAGCCAACGACATGGTCGTCCCCACCGAGGGTGCGGCCGGTCTGCCAAACTTCCCGGTGCCCGCGCAACGGCGATTGGCGTTCGGGCGCAGTTCCAGCGTGTGGCACTGCTCGTTCTTCTCCCAGCCCCAGACCGCTGACCACATACGTCAGTGGTGCCGCCCCGACCAGGGATGACCATGGACTTGATGCCGCTGTACAGGGCCACCAGCGAGGGAATTCTGTCGCAGAGCCTCGACGCCCAGCCCGAACTCGTCGCCGAAGAGGTGGCTGTACAAGCTCACGAGGATTTTCTGCAGGCGAGCCAGGCGGGTCGGCCGGACATCGCGTACCTGGCCGCGACCACGGGCGCTTTCATCCGCTTGCGGCTCGGACAACGCGAGCAGGCCCTCTCCGAGAGGTTCAATGCCGCCCAAGCGCTGTTCCTGCTCGCAGAGGATGTCCCCACCTACGAGTCCGTCCGCGCAGAGGCTCAGGACATCGGGGCACATGCCGTCGAGATCGGCGCGTTCGGCCTGGTCTTCCGGTGCTGGGTGCAGATCGCAGACTGTTCCTGGTTCGCCTTCGATGCCGACTCGGACGATCCCCCGCAGCGTCTGACCCAGGCCATGCGCGATTGTGCCGATGCGCTGGACTGGGCCGCACGACTGCCGGACGTCGGTGAACAGGCCGCGTGGCTGGAGCGGTTGGCCTCGCTGGTCAGCGTCGTGGCAGGTGAAGCCATGAGCCAGGTCTGGTCGCAGAGGGGGCTGGAAGCCGACGCCATATTACGCAGAATGGCAGCGGGCACCGAGGTCCTGCCGGTTGACATGGCTTTTGAGTCGACCGGTGGGGTGCCGAAGACTGCGCAGGTCGCATCGCTGCTGTCGGATCTGGAGTCCCGCTACGGTGACCTCTGATCGGGCGCGAACCCGTGCAGCACTTCGGCTGCGCTCGGCCATGAATGCGGCCGTACGCGCCGGTGACATGCAGGCGTGGCTGACCGCTGCCACCTCCCTGCAGGAGATGCTCCAACGGCAGGAACCCGACGGCGCGGCCCGGGCTGGCTTGCGCGCGGACATGATCGCGGCGTGTGAGCAGTTGCGTCGCGGATGGCGTAGTCGGCCAGGCCGCCTGTGGGTGTCCCAAGACGCGGACCAGGTGACCGGCCCGCTGCTGCGAGATGTTTTGGACGATCCGCAACCCGACCTCGCGGAGGTCTTCGCCCTGACCGAATCGGCCCGTGCGCGGGTCCTGCTCGATGCGTTGTCAGGCTGCTTCCACGGCGACAGCGGCGACCCGGCGGAGAAGGGCGAGGCTGACCGGGTGCTGGCCTTCCCACCCGACCCCGACCCGGACCCTCTGCGCCGCGAGATGCGCCTGATCAGTGCCGTGCGCGCGGTCGACGACAACAGCGCCCCGGCCCGCCAAGCAGCCCTGGCCGCGGTGGAGTCGATGTACGCCGGTGACACGGGTTTCTCCGGTGGTGCCGAACCTGCCGCCCTGGCCGCCGTCCAGGCTCTGCTGCTTCCCGACGAGGTGCTGATCGAGTACGTCGTCCCGTACCATCCGCTGCACCCCGCGCTTGGCCTCGCAGCACTGGTGATCACCGGCGAATCGGTCCAGCTGGTACCCGACCTGCCACTGCCCGAACGCTTCACCAGCGGCTTCATCGGCAGCTACGCCATCGACGGCCGAGCCCCGGTTGATGCCAGCCCCATGGGCGACATGGTGGTGGGCGCGCGCCGGGCTGTGCAGGGTCAAGATTTCGAGGCCGCACGTGAGGCGGGGCGAATGCTCTACGACGTCCTGATTCAGCCGATCCTCGACGCGGGTCTCGCGGCCAGCAAACCGCGCTGGATCATCGTGCCGCACCGCCAACTCCATCCGGTGCCGTGGATGGCTCTGATCGACGCGAGCGGCAACCCATGGCTGACGACCACGACGCTGACCGTGTGCCCCAGCGCCTCCACGTGGGAACGGTTGGCCGCCCAGCGCCGCGAAGGTCACTGCGCGCTGGCGCTCGGCGATCCGCTGCTGGGCTACGCCGGGATGCCTGCACTGCCACAGTCCGCCACCGAAGTCGAACACCTCGGGCAGGTTTGGCAGCGGGCGGGTCTGCCGGCCGATGTGCGGGTCGGTGCTCGCGCCTGCGTCGACGCCTTGCGGGAAGCGGGTGCCGATGCGTCGGTCATCCACCTGGCCACGCACGGCACGTTCCCGGAGACCGCGACCGGCGAGGACCATCAGTTGCTGCTGAGCATGTCCGCCGGATCGAACGGCCGACTGCCAGCGTCAACGCTGCGGGGTTTAGACCTCCACCGCGCATGGTGCACCACCTTGAGTGTCTGCAACGGCGGGCTGTACCGGATCGGTCCCGGTGACGAACCGCTCGGGCTGATCCCGGCCGCGTTCGAAGCCGGGACCTCGAGTGCCATCGCAGCGCAGTGGCCCGTCGATGATGATGCCGGCAGACAGCCTCATGGGGGCAGTCGTTGAGCACCTGCCTGGCGGCGATCCGGCGCAGGCGCTGCGGCAAGGCGCGCTGGCGATGATCGAGGCTGGCGCACCGACGCGCGAGTGGGCGGCCTTCACAGTGATCGGATCGGGTCGGGGTCCCTCGTAATCGGTCGCACGCCTTTCGGTGACGAAACGACCAGCCGCTGGTCGCATATTCACCGAACCTATCTGTGCCCATGTGCTACAAAATGCGACGTTTGATCAGACCATCGGAGCGCAATGACAACGCGGTGATCATTCGTGGCGTGGAAGCGGGAGAGGAATACACCGTGACTCGACGTGGGGTACCGGTCGCTCGACTGGTGCCGATCACGCAAGGTTCAGATCTGCGCTGCGATCGTCCGGCCAAGCGTCGGCCAGAGTACGCCGCGTGGCCGCTGGTCCAGGCCGAGCAGACATCCGCCCGAGTCCTTGACGACCTGCGCGGGCACCGGTGAGCGTTTGGTACCTCGACACGTCTGTCGCTCTGAAACTGCTCATCGAGGAGGCGGAATCCCCAGCGCTGGCCGAGGCTGTCGACAGTGAGCAGCCGGACTTGGTGGCTTCCTGGCTTCTGGAAGCCGAATTGAGGCGCGCGGCGCAAGGTCTGGGCATGCTGGGGATGGCTGCGATCTCTGACTTCTTGACCGGCGTCAGTCTCTACGAGATGCCGGGCTCCTCGTTGCGTGAAGCGGGCATCCTTCCCGGTGAGACGCTGCGCTCGTTGGACGCGCTGCACCTGGCCGCGGCCGTGCGCGTCGGCGTGGACCTCGTGCTCACCCACGACGAACGGATGGCAGAGTCGGCGCAACAGTTGAGATTGCGCGTTCTCAGCCCCGGTTAGCCGACCGGGATTCGGAGCGAGTCCTTGTCGCGCGGGAAAACGCTGTTGTTCCGAACGTGCTGCAACCGCATAGTGGACAGATGAACACTGCGCGGCGCCAGGTGATTGCCGCGATCGGGGCGGCGTTGACGCTTGCGGTCGCGCTGCCCACCGAGGCGCAGGCGTCCGCCCCAGGCAATCCCGCGGCTGTGGTCCGGTCACAGCCCATGATCATCGGCGGTGACAATGCCCCGGAAGGATCTTGGCCCAGCATCGTGGCCATCGGCGAACGCTACGGGCGCGCGGACCGGACCGTGTTCTGCGGCGGGGCGCTGATCCATCCCGAGTGGGTCGTCACCGCAGCCCACTGCCTGCGCGGGGAGTCGACCAGATCCATCAAAGTCTTCTTGGGACGACGGGTACTCGACCGCAAAACCGGCGAGCAGATCCTGGCCCGCCGGATCGTGCGTCACCGCTGGAACCCGCGCACTGACCGCAACGACATCGCGCTGATCAGACTGCGGCAGGCTTCACTGCAGCCCACGATGCCTCTGCTCACCGCGACTCACGCTTTGGAGACCACGGCCGCAGTGGCAGGTTGGGGTGCCACCCGTCCGAATGGTCGCGGCGCACCTGATCAACTGAAACAGGCGCAGGTCCAGATTCAAGCGAACCGGATTTGCGAACGGGTCTGGAGGGGGTTGAATCCGTCCAAGCAACTGTGCGCCGGAGTCTGGCCGGCTGGCGGAGTGGACACCTGCGAAGGCGATTCGGGGGGCCCTCTGGTCGTGCTGTCCCCGGCCGGCCGGACATATCTTGCGGGGATCACCAGCTTCGGGGCAGATCGCTGCGGGGCCCGGCGTGAACCTGCGGTCTACACCAGGATCTCCGGATATGCACGATGGATCCTTCGCAAAGTGCCTGAGCTTCGCAGCACAAGCATGCGCAGTGCCCTGCCCGGGCCTTCGCTGGGACTTGGGGCGCGCGTCCTGGCCGGGTGAGGCTTGCGTCGCTGGCCGCCCGAGTCGACTTCGCGGGTTTGGCACTCAGCATTTGCCTTCGCGGCCGAGCCAGCAGAGGTAGCGTCACCATGGACAGCGTTGAACGGAGTCGAGCGTGAGCAGACCGGTGGTAGTTGTCGGTTCGGTGAATCTGGACCGCTCTCTCTACGTCGAGCACCTGCCAGCCCCCGGCGAGACGGTGCTGGCGCATGACCGGCACGTTTGCGTCGGCGGCAAGGGCGCCAACCAAGGTGTGCAAGCGGCGACCAGCGGAGCGCGCGTGATCTTCATCGGGGCAGTTGGTCGCGACGAGCACGCGAAGTTCGCGCGTCGAGCGCTGGCCGAAGCCGGTGTCACGGCGGTGCTGGAGGAATGTGACGAACCGACCGGGCAGGCCTCGATCACAGTCGACGATGCAGGCGAGAACTGCATTGTGGTGGACTCCGGGGCGAACGCCGCGATCTCCGAGGCCGCGGCGGTCGACGCGCTGCGTGAGGTGTCACATGAGGGTCCGCTGGTCCTCGTGTGCCAGGGAGAAAGCCCGGCGGCGATCGTGGATGCGGTGGCCCACTTCAGCGTTCAGGGCGGTCACCGGTTCGTGCTCAACTTGGCGCCGGTCATCGACGTGAACGTGGCTACTTTGCGCACGAGCGATCCGCTGATCGTCAACGAGTCAGAGGCGCAATCGCTACTCGCCCGGTTTGAGGTGCCCGGAGCGGCGAGTCTGACGCTGGCGTTGCATGCAGCCCTCGGCGTTCCCGTCGTCGTCACCCGAGGCGCGCAGGGAGCCGACGTGGTCGAGCGCGATGGCGAATTCATGCACGTTCCGGCAGTGACGCTGACCGGCTCAGTAGTCGACTCGACCGGGGCCGGTGATGCGCTCGTCGGTGGCACGGCTGCTGCGCTGTCGGCCGGACAAGTCCTGGTTGACGCCGTCCAGGCAGGCGTCGGGGCGGCCGCATCCGTGCTCGGTCGGCGCGGGGCAAGCCCTCATCAGCACGCACCGACTGGCCGTGGGGAGGCAACGCGATGACTGACCGGACCCGCAGCCTCGTGATCGACACCGACACCGGATCGGATGATGCGGTCGCGCTCATCATGGCCTTCAACCACCCGGACTGCACCGTGCGCGCGGTGACTGTGGTGGCCGGCAATGTGCCGCTGGAGTCTTGCGTGCGAAACGCCTTGATCACTGCGGATCTGGTAGGCCAACAGCAGGTGCCAGTGTTCGTCGGGCTGCACAAGCCCCTGCTGCGACCCCTCGAGACGGCGGCGGGCATCCATGGTGACGACGGGATGAGTGGCGCACAATTGCCCGACCCCAGCCGTCAGGCCGACCGGCAACACGCGGTGCAGGCGCTACTGGACATAGCCGATCAGGAGCCGGGTCAGCACATCTTGGTCACCCTGGGGCCATTGAGCAACATCGCCACAGCGTTGTTGATCGACCCGCAGTTGTTAACCAAGTTCCAGCACACGTACATGATGGTCGGGGCCGCTGACGGCATCGGAAACGTCAATGCTGTCGCCGAATTCAATGCGTGGGTGGACCCGGAGGCGGCGGCGCTGGTTTTCGCCGCACCAGGCGCGAAGACCATGATCGGCTGGGATGTGTGCCGGAAGAACACGGTGATGAGAGCAGAGGACGAGACGCGGATTCTCGCCGCTGGACCGATCGGTCAGTTCGCCTCGGACATCCGGCGTCAGGTTCGTGAGTTCTCCATTGAGCTCAACGGCGCGTCCGACCACGAGTTCCCGGACCCAGCGGCGATGGCAGTAGCGCTGGACGAAAGCCTGATCGTTGAATCCGACTACCGGCACATGCTGGTGTCGACTGATGAGCAAACCCGCGGGCTGACGTTCGCCGACTACGGTCTGCCGGCCAAGGCACCCACCGTACGCGTCATCACCACTCTCGACGAGGCGGGTTTCAAAGCCCAACTCTTCGCGGCGCTGAGCGGTCTCTGACTTCCGGCTCGGGTGCTTTCGGTGAAAATTCGACCTCGGGGTGGTCGTTTCGTCACCGAACCCCGCGGGCGAAGGCAGCCTGACCCCAGACCTGGGCGCCGCCGTCCGGCTCCTGGTGGATGATGGTCAGTAGCCACGCGGCGAAAGGTGGTCAGAATGAAACTCGCTGAGCGGGCGTTGCTGGCCGAGCCGTTCCACGCCATGGCTTTCGGCCAGCGAGCCGCCGAACTGGAAGCCGCAGGCCACCCGGTGATCAAACTCAGTCTGGGTGAGCCGAACTTCGGGGCGCCCCCGGCAGTGCGTGACGCGATGCGCGAGCTCATGGACGGACGGCCGCTGCCCTACACCGCAGCGCTGGGACTGCCGTCCTTGCGGCAGGCCATCGCCGGCTTCTACCGGGACCGGCACACGGTTGAAGTCGATCCGGCGCACATCGTCGTCACCTCTGGCGCCTCGTGCGCGCTACTACTGGCTGTCGCCGCCACGGTCGAGCCGGGTGACGAGGTGCTCATGGCTGACCCTTCGTACCCCTGCAATCGCGAGATCGTACGCAGTTTCGGAGGTCGAGTTGTCTCCGTGCCGACAAGTGTGCGATCGCGCTACCAGCTCGACAGCTCGTCGGTTGCGCACGCCTGGACCGACCGAACCCGCGCGGTCATGCTGGCCAGCCCCTCGAACCCGACCGGCACATCCATTCCCTTCGACGAACTGGCCGCCATCTGCGAGTTGACCCGCTCGCGCAACGGGTGGCGCATCGTCGATGAGATCTATCTGGAGCTGGCTGACCCCGATGAGAGCGGCATGCCCGCCAGGAGTGTGCTGAGCACCGATCCGCAGGCGCTGGTCATCAACAGTTTCTCCAAGTACTTCGGCATGACCGGATGGCGCCTCGGCTGGGCTATCGTGCCCGGGGACATTGTTGAGCAGGTCGAGCGCCTGGCGATGAACTACTTCCTGTGCGCTTCGGCGCCCGCGCAACAAGCGGCTTTGGCTGCCTTCGAACCGTCGTCGTTGGCGGAGTGCGAACGTCGAAGCGCCGAACTGCGGGCCCGCCGCAAAATCGTGCTTGAGGCCTTGAACGCGATCGGCCTTTCCGTACCGGTGATCCCCGATGGCGCTTTCTACGTGTACTTCGATGTATCCGGTACCGGGTTGGACGCATGGGAGTTCTGCGAGCGGGCACTGTCGGAAGTGCACGTATCCCTGACCCCGGGCCGTGACTTCGGGGTCGTCACCGCCAACACCCATGTCCGCTTGTCGTACGCGGCTGCCCGGGAGGACGTGCACGAGGGGATGACCAGGCTCGGCGAGTTTGTGGCCTCGCTGGGTTGACCGAGCTTGAGGTCGACCCAGTGGGCCGCGCAACGTGACATTCCACCGGCGACAGTCCGCATGCAGACAACCGCCTAGCCAATCACTTGACGGTGAATCTCACGTGCGCGATCGGACCAGCCCCAGCGCCGTTCACGCCACGCACGGACACCCCGTAGCGCGAACCCGGCTTCACTCCCGGGATTCGATACCTCGTCACCGACCTGTCGACCCAGGGTCCAGGCAGCCGCGTGAAGTGCTTCCGAGACCTGATTGCCCGGCTCGGTTGGCACCTGGATGCACAGACTGGGTGCGCCTTGACCCGCTTCACCACTCTCACCGGCGCCGGACTGAGCTGCACGGCCTGGTGGTCGGTGTTCGGGCCCGCCGCACCGTCCGACATGACTGTGGGGTGCCCTCAACGAGCACCCCACAGTCACATCAGTCTGACTGACTTGCTACGGCCTGACCTTCCAGGACTTGCGCCACGTGTTACGACGCCACGTATCCGCCTGGCCCTTCTTCGGCTTTGCCTTCACCACGACGCGCACCCGCAGTGAGTCGTAGCCTGTGGACCGCACGGTGATCTTGCCCTTCTTCGTCACGTTCGTGTCGCAGAAGCGCACCTCGCCAGCGGCCGAGGCCTTGGTCGGGATGCAGAACACCCGGATCGACGTCTTGCCGTGCTTATTGGTCTTGATGCTCTTGACCAAGCGCACCTTGCCGTTCTGGCCCAACGACACCGGCGACTTCTTCACCTTCTTCTTGTTGATCGGAAGCTTCTTCCTCTTGGTCGGCGGCGGCGTGGCGCTGACCCAGGTAACCGTTGCCGCTGCCGACAAGGTTCCGTAGGTGGCAGTCACGGTGTCCTTGCCCAGCTTGCTGCTGGTGTAGCAGTGCTGCAAGACCCCGGAAGCGTTCGTGAAGCCCGAGGTCGTTGTCGGGTTGACACCCTCGACCTTGAGCTTCACATCGATGCCGGCCAGCGGCTTGTTCTCCTTGTCCAGCACCGTGGTGTCCAGGCACGCCTGGGTGTTCACCTTCACCGTCTGCGCCGGCGGCGTCAGCGTCAACGCGGCCACCGCATTGATGGATGCGAACGCGGCCCCGCCAGGATACCCGTAGGAGTCGTCGTCGTCGAAACCGTAGACATAGATGCCGAACGGTTGGCTCGAGCTCATCGTGTGGCTGCCCGCGGTCAGATCCACTTGGGCCCCGGAGAACCCTGTGGAACCGATGGCGCTGAACTGGCCCGCCGGCACGACGGCTCCGTCGAGTTGCACCTGTCCCACACCCGCATCCGCAGTTACCACATTCACGAAGTTGCGCGCGAAGCCGGTCTCAGGTGTGGCGAAGGTGTACTGGTTCAGGAATTGTTCGGACGGGATGAGCAGCATCATGAACGGGTCTGCTTCCACACCGTCGTAGGTGGTCCCGTTGGAGTATTGCGCCGCCAGGATGGGCTTGTCGGAAGTGATGGTCGCCTGTCCGTCGATGATCTGTTGGTGCACCTGGCCGCGGTTGAGTGTGGCCACCGCGACCCCGTTGACCGCCACCGTGGTCGCGTTCTCGGAGGCCACCATACGGAACGTGTCACCATTCAAACGCGTCTTCAACGGCACGGTTTGGAAGGACTTACCCCATGTGGGAGTGCCAGGCAATTGCTCGACCAAGTGATCGCAGTAGCGGATAGTGGCGTCCGGGACGTTCGCGCACGACTGCCCGCCGAACACCGCGACCGGCTTCGTCGAAGTGATGACTGTGCCGGAGAGGTCGCCGGTACTGGACGAGACCGGCAGTGCCTCACCCCTACTCAACATCTTGGTGGTGGAGGTTCCCGCCGTCACGCCCGCTGTGGTGTCGGCGGCGGGTACGTAGGTCACCTCGGTACCATCCTCAGTCGCGGCGACCGCGAATTCCGAGGCCTGGCCGAGAGCCGGATAACTCAGGACGACGTACTCCTTGGCGAGAACATCGACCGGAAGCCCCATGAACGCATCCGTGGAGAATTGGATACGGTTCAGGCCGTACACGCTGACCTCGTCGTTCGCGGTGACTTGGATCGCGCGCTGCTCCGGATCGCCTGAGTCCCCAGCCGACAACTGGGCACCATCGGGCACCGCCACGGTGGTCACTACACCAGGATTGACCGTGAAGTTCTGAGAAAACGACAGTCCGGGCACCGCTACGGTCCCACTCGTGGCTGTCGGCCCACTGATGAACAACTGCAATTCCGGGGTTCCGAAGTGGTTCCTCGGGAATGTGAGCCAGAAGTCCTTGCCGAGACTGTCCGGGCGTTCGGCCGCAGTAGCCGGCGATGCTGCCAGCAGTGGCGACAGCGACACCGCAAGCGCGGTGGCGGCCAGCCCGGCCAGCCATCTGGGTTTGGCGAACATGACGATCCTCTCATTTGGGCCGGGGTTCGCTCAGGCCTGAGCCAACCCAACTACCCGCTGACCATACCGTCAGGATGAGACCCTGGCCAGCAAACGGACATCTTCGGACCAAAGTCGCATGCGACCTCGAGAGCCCTGGTGACCACTGTCCCGAGCAGGGCCAGCGAAAAGGGGGCGAGCAAGGCAATAGAGCGTTGAATGCGGGTCGCCCCGTAGAAGCCGGTCATCGCGCGACAGCGACAGACTGCCGAGTGGAGGGCGGCGACGTCAGGTGTTCCGAACAACCCCAACAACGCGGCCCTCCGCCCGGGAGAACCAGCCGAGTCCCTATGCGAAGTTCTCCGGCAGGATCGTGGGCTTGGTCTCGCCGTACAACCACTGCTCGAAGTAGTCGTCTAGCAGCGCCCGTTTGGCACCCTTTAGCCCACTAGCCTTCTTCGCCTGACGGATGAACTGCGCAGTATTGATGTTGCTGTAGGCGTAGCGCTTGCCGAGCTTGCGCGACAGGCCGAAGAACTTGGCGTCACCGACAATCTCGCGGTATCCCTGCAGCGTCATCGCACCGCGCTGGTAGGTCGGGAAGAACTCGAACAAGTTGGACGGGTCGCCGCCAAGGATGGCTGGCGCGATCTCCCAGTCCTCGGCCGGAGTGGAGGCGTAGAGGTCGTCGAAGAGTGCGGCAGGGTCCTTGCCGTCACTCTTCTTTGCACTCCAGTACCAGGTACTCCAGTTCGCCCAGCCCTCGTTGAACCAGATGTCGGCCCACGTCTGCAGCGTGACACGGTTACCGAACCATTGGTGAGCCAACTCGTGCAGTTGCGTTCCCACGTTGATGGCGGGATCGCCGGTGCGGTAGTTGCCTGCGTAGTGCGGCTTGCCCTGAACCTCGAGCGCGTAGCCGACACCAGCGGCCCGGTCGGCCACTGCACCAGTCGAGTCGAAGGGATAGGGCCCGTACAGACGACTAAGGAAATTGAGTTGCCCTGGGGCCTGGTCCAGCGAAGCTTGAACAGCATCGGCTTGCTCCGCCGTGGCAGAGCTGTCGACGGCGTTGTAGACCGGCAAGCTCCTGCCGGTGGACTTCTCCCGCATCGAACCCACCACGTACTTGAAGTCGCCGACTGTCGCGGTTGTGAGGTAGGTGGCGGTGGGGGCATCTTCGAGCCAACGCCAGGTCACCGTACCGTCGCGGTGCTTCTTGTTACCGATGTTCTCCCCGATGCCCAGAGCGGTCTTACCCTTGGGCACGCGGATCAGTGTCCGGAACGTGGCTTTGTCCGACGGGTAGTTGTTCGAGGGGAACCAGCTCTGCGCGCCGATCGGTTCGTTGACCACGAATGATCCGTCGCAGGTCTGGGGTTCGGCCAACGGGTAGCAGGCGCGGATCCAGCCTTCGACCGACTCGTCGGCGTCTGTTATCGCCTTCGGGGTTCCGGAGTATTTCACCTTGACCGTGAAGTTGCGGCCCGCTTTAGGCCGGCTCGACGGACGAGGGGTGACGACCAGTTTCATCGGCTGAGTAACGACGGGATTGCTACTCAGGACCGGTGTCGCGTCGACCTGCTTGAACCGGGCGGGGCGGCCGTCGACCTTAACGCTGGACACGTCGAGATCTTGGAAGTCGAGGCTGAATCGTTTGAGTTTGCGGTCGGCCGTCGCTCGGATGGTCGTTTTGGCGGACTTGAACACGTTGTCCGTGGGGTCGTAATTGAGGTAGATGCGGTAGTGGTCGACGTCGTACCCACCGTTGCCGATCTGCGGGAAAAGCGGATCCCCAAGCGTGCGTTTACCCACAGTCGGCTTGCCTTTGCCATCGCTACTGGCCAGTGCGCTGGCGCTGGCTGGCACAGTTGCCACCATCAGCGCGGCAGTCACCACGATCACACCACTACGTAATGCCATCCGAATCCTCTTCTCCGCAGGGTGCTCACTATATGGGTGACAGAGCGACGAAGGCCGGTGAGTGATCCGGTCGGGTGGAAAGTGCCCGACCCTCTTGACCTCTGTCCGCCGACGCTCTAGCATACTTGTCTAGTGGTCTAGACAAGTGGACAAGTCACTGGAGAGGGGGTCGGAATGAGCGTGACAGCCAGGGCGAACGACTTCACTCCCCTCTATGTCCACATCGGCCGGTACCTGCGGGCACTGATTCTCGACGGCGAACTCACCACCGGGGACGCGATTCCCTCGGAAACCGACCTGGTCAAGAAGTTCGGCACCACCCGCGGCACGGTCCGAAGCGCAGTCGACGTCCTTGTCAACGAGAAACTGGTGCAGCGTGTGCATGGCAAGGGCACTTTCGTCCAAGCCCGACCGATCCGCCACGACATCTGGGATTTCGGCGGGTTCACCGACAGCTTGGGCGACCAGGCGTCGTTGGCTGTGGCCAAGGTGATCTCGGCACACACGATGGATCTGGAGGGCCGCACCTACTTCGAACTGGTGCGGTTGCGCGGCATCAAAGTCAACGATCACATCGACTACCTGTCGCTAGACACGTCCTGGATTCCGCTGGACATGTTCCCCGGCATCGACGTGGTCGACTTCGAAGACCGCTCGCTGTATGAACTGTTCCGGAAAACCTACGACACCCACCCGCGGCGCACGGCCATGACCCTCACCGCGGAAGTCATCGACGACACCGAGCGCAGACTGCTCAAGGAGAAATCCCAAGACGCGCTGCTCGTGGCGCACGGCAGTGCATTCGACCAGAACGACATCGAGATCGAGCGGATCAAATCCGTCTACTCCTCGCGCATCCAGTTCAACTTCACCACCGCCATCGCGGATCCGGAGGAGTGGCTGAAATGACCGCTCTCTGCGCATCTTTCGGCGTATCCAAGCCGATCCTGGCCATGCTGCACCTCAAGGGCGAGGATCCGCGCGATGTTCTGAACCGCGCGATGCAGGAGACCGACATTCTGGTGAGCAACGGTGTCGACGCGCTGGTCGTGGAGAACTACTTCGGATCGCGCGCGGATGTCGAAACCGTGCTCGCGACACTGGCCGCCGAATCCCTGCCGGTGCCGTACGGGATCAACGTCCTCGACGACGGCCCCGCCTCGTTCGCGCTGGCTGACACCTACGGCGCAGCGTTCGTTCAGATGGACTCCGTCGCCGGTCATCTGCCCGCGGACCAGGATCCCGGCTTCGCCCGATCCCTCGCGGACCTTCGGGCGAAGAGTTCGGCGCTGCTCCTCGGCGGGGTGCGGTTCAAGTACCAGCCGGTGCTGTCCGAAAACCCGCTGGACGTCGACCTGCACCTGGCCAGCCAGCGCTGTGATGCGGTCGTCGTGACCGGCGACAAAACCGGGGAACAGACCTCGCCGCTGAAGATCGCGCAGTTCCGCTACGTGCTGGGTCCGCGGTTCCCGCTGGTGGTCGGCGCCGGAGTCACCGCCGAAAACTGCCACGAGCAGCTTCTGCACACCGACGCCGCCATCGTGGGCAGCTCGCTGAAGGACACCGGCGAGGCGTCCGGCGAAATCTCAGCCACCGCCGTCGCGGAGTTCATGGACGCGGTCAGGCAGGTCCGGGCGTTGGTCGCCGCACCGACCGTAACCGGGCAGGAATGCTCATGAAGACGGTCGACGCCGTGCGCGCGGATGCTCTGGACCTGAGCCCTTGGGGCCGGCTGTACGACCTTGCCGACGCCGGATCACCGGACGTGGTCAGCACGCAGGGCCTGGACTGGCGCGACGGCTACACGAACCAGCCCGTCGTGGACGGGCCGACACATCTGGGGATGACCGCCGGTCCTGCGCTGTCCAGCCCGGTCAGCCTGATGGAACACCATCTGCACACCCGTGAGGGGATCGCCCCGATCGCAGCGCCCATCGTCGTGCCGGTCGCCGAGGCACCGCGGGCGGACGCGATCACCGCACTTCTTCTGCAGCCTGGACAGTGCCTGATGCTCAACACCGGCATCTGGCACGCACCGGCCCTGGGCATCGCTGGGCCCAGCGTGTACTACTGGCTGGCAGGCGTCGACCAGACCGTTGCCGACACCTGGGTCGAGATCACCGACGGGCCCGTCACGATCCGAGCCGACCATGTCTGAGCCCTATGCGGTCTTCATCGGCGACGTCGCGCTGGACGAGTTCTTCCGGCCCAGCCAATGGCCGGTCACCGGCACGAAGATCGACCTCTTCCCCGTGGCCACCGAGGTCGGCGGGATGATCGCCAACGCAGCGGCCGTCTATGCCGGCTTCGGCGAGCAAACCCGGTTCCTGTGGGCCATGAACGATGGCGCCCTGACCCAGCAATTGCTGACCGACCTCGAGGCTCAGGGCATCGACACCAGTCTCGTGATCCGGAACCCGGAACTGGCCGATTCGCGCAACATCATCATCTTGACCGATGGCGAGCACACGGTGATGACACCGGCGCTGGGGCTGGCCACCATCGACCTGGACGATGCCGCGATCGCCGCGCTGCAGTCGGCCCGATACGTCTACACCGCCATCGGCGATCTGCGCTGCCTGCGTCACCAAGACCAAACGGCTGCAACCGTGATGCGGACCATCCGAACCGGCGGCGCCCGCATCGTGCTTGATCTCGACGTGGCGAATGTGCAACCCGGTGACGATGCCCTGATCGCACAGGCCGACATCGTGTTGTTCAACCGGATCGGGTTCGAGCGCTACTGCGCCGGTCGTTCCAGCGAGACGGTGATCAGTGGACTGCTCAGCGGTGCCGCCGAGATCGTGGTCGTCACGCTCGGCGCAGACGGGTGCCGCGTCGCAACCACTGACGACACCTTCGACGTGGCCGGCGTCGCGATCGAAGTGGTCGACGTGACCGGCGCCGGCGACACATTCGGCGCAGCGTTCATCCACGCCCTCAACACCACGTCCGACCTGCGCGCGGCGGCTGCGTTCGCCAACGCCGCAGCCGCACGGGCAGTCACCGCACTCGGGGCGCGCGCAGGTGTCGCCACCGAGACCGACGTCGTTTCCTTCCTGCACCACCATGGCCTGCCCCTCGGGAGTTTCCCCGGCTCCGAGGGGCAGGCCGCTGCATCAACCGCCAACGAAAGGTCAGTCTCATGAGGATCCGGAGCTACAGGTCCAGCGTGTTCGTTGCGCTGGCAGCGACCGCAGCGCTGACGTTCAGCGGCTGCACGAACAGCACGCCCGATTCCGAGGGCTCGCAGGCACCCAGCCCAGCTGCCAGCGTCAGCGTCGACGAAACCGCTGCCGCGCTGCTCCCAGCCGATGTGCGCGACTCCGGAAAGCTGATCGTCGGCACCAACCTGACTTACGCGCCGGACGAGTTCAAGACCCCGGAGGGCGACCCGACCGGCTGGGGTATCGAGTTGGTCACCGCGATGTCGCAGCGCCTCGGCCTGGAGCCGGATCTGCGGGACTCACAGTTCGACAACATCATCCCCGGCGTCAAGGGCGGGAAGTACGACGTCGGTTGGGCATCCTTCACCGACACCGTTGAACGGCAGGCGTCGGTGGACTTCGTCGACTACTACAACGCCGGCATCCAGTGGGCCAGCCGCCCGGACAACCCGGTGGACCCCGACGATGCGTGCGGCAAAACGATCGCAGTAGGCACGGGAACCTACCAGGAGACCGACGAGTTGCCTGCCAAGAGCAAGGCATGTGAAGAGGCCGGCAAACCGCCGCTCAAGCTGCTCAAACTCGACACCCAGGGCGACATCACCAACGCCGTGGTCCTCGGCCGCGCCGATGCCATGTCCGCCGACTCCCCGGTCACCCAGTACGCGGTGAGTCAGACCGACGGCAAGCTGGAACTGTCCGGCGACATCTTCGATGCCGCACCCTTCGGCGTCGCCCTGGCCAAGGACGGCGACATGACCCAAGCCGTGCAAGCTTCCCTGCAGTCCCTGATGGACGACGGCACCTACCTGGCGATCCTCGAACAGTGGGGCGTTGAAGCAGGTGCCGTGGAAACCGCTGAGATAAACGGCGGAACGAGCTGACGATGGCCGCCGCCCAAGGCAACCTTGGACGCGTTCCCGGCGATGAAGTGCCCCCGCCGCCGGAACGCATCCGGGCCAAACCGCTACGCCACCCTGGGCGTACGGCTTGGGCGGCGGTCATCGTCTTTTCGCTGTTCCTGTTCATCTACGGAGCGGCGACCAACGCGGCCTACGACTGGGACACCTACTTCCAGTACCTCTTCGATCAGCGCTTCTGGCAGGCCGCCGGCATCACCTTGCTGCTGACGGTGTTGTCGATGGTCCTGGGCGTCACCCTCGGCGTGATCCTCGCGGTCATGCGACTGACCCCCAACCGGATCATGCAGTCGGTCAGCTGGGGCTACGTGTGGATCTTCCGTGGGACGCCGGTCTACGTGCAGCTGGTCTTCTGGGGACTGTTCTCGACGATCTATCCCAGGCTCGACTTTGGCATCCCCTTCGTCGAGCAGTTCTTCACCATCGAGACCGCCGCGTTCGCCGAGAACGTGTTCTGGCTGGCGGTCATCGGACTGTCGCTCAACGAGGCCGCCTACATGGCTGAGATCGTGCGCGGCGGTATCCAGAGTGTCGACGAGGGGCAGAGCGAAGCAGCGACCGCGCTGGGCATGTCGCGGGCATTGGCGCTGCGACTGGTGATCCTGCCGCAGGCCATGCGCGCGATCATCCCGCCGACCGGCAACGAAGTCATCTCGATGCTGAAAACCACGTCTCTGGTCACCGCTGTGCCCTACACCTTCGACCTGTACGCACGCGCACGCGACCTTTCCGTCGAGACGTTCAACCCTGTGCCCATGTTGCTGATCGCGTCCACGTGGTACCTGCTGTTCACCTCGATCCTCATGGTCGGCCAGCACTACCTCGAGCGTCACTTCGCCCGTGGTGCGTCGCGGATCATGTCGGACCGGCAACTGCAGGCACTGGCCGACGCGGAGGACGACAATTTGCTCAAGGACGCCAAATGACGCCCATGGTTGATGCCCAGAACGTCTACAAGAGCTTCGGTGCGCTCGACGTTCTGCGCGGTGTCACCTTGAGCGTGCAACCCGGCGAGGTGATGTGCCTGATCGGACCGTCGGGTTCGGGCAAGTCCACCTTCCTGCGCTGCATCAACCATCTCGAGCAGATCAACGCCGGGCGCCTATACGTCGACGGCGAGTTGGTCGGCTACGTCGAGCGCGGCAATGTCCTGCACGAAATGAGCTTGCGCAAGGCCGCCCGCCAGCGCCGCGACATCGGCATGGTGTTCCAACGGTTCAATCTGTTCCCACACGTCACGGCGCTGGGCAACATCACCATGGCCGTGATCCACGTGAAGAAGACCCCCAAAAAGCAAGCCACCGCGCGCGCAGCGGAACTGCTCGACATGGTCGGACTGTCGCACAAGGCGCACGCCTATCCCGCGCAGATGTCCGGCGGCCAACTGCAGCGGGTGGCGATCGCACGGGCCCTGGCAATGGATCCCAAGTTGATGCTCTTCGACGAACCGACCTCGGCCTTGGACCCCGAACTGGTCGGCGAGGTCCTCGAGGTGATGAAGAAGCTGGCCGACGACGGGATGACGATGATCGTGGTCACGCACGAGATGGGTTTCGCTCGCGAGGTGGCCGATTCGCTGGTCTTCATGGACAACGGCGTGGTCGTCGAAGCCGGTGACCCGCGCACAGTCCTGACGGCGCCGCAGCACAAGCGGACGCAGGAGTTCCTGGCGAAGGTGGTGTGATCGGGGCGGCTGGATTCAACGGCCGCCTGCTGGGGGAGGGTTGTCATCCTGCAGCGCCGCGGTCGCCTGGACCGCAGAAATGAGCGCAAAACCGAGTTGTAGATTGCAAGTAGGCGCAGAGCGCTGTCGTTTAATGGGGCCGAGGGAGCGATGAGCAGCAACTCCAGGGGGGCGAGCCATGATCTGCGCTGGGACTGGGACCCGCGCGACGAGCAGATTCAGCACAACCAGAGCGCGGCGTACGACGACCTCCGCGAACGCTGTCCGGTCGCCCGCAGTGAGGCGCTCGGCTGGTCGCTGACGCGCCACGATGACGTAGTGGAAGCCGTTACCGACGACGCCACCTTCAGCAGCAGCGTCTCCGTGCACGTGGCGGTGCCGAACGGCATGGACGCCCCGGAACACACGGCCTTTCGGGCAGTGGTCGACCGTTCTTTCACCCCTGACCTCGTGCAGGCGTTCACGCCGACGCTGCAGGAGATCGCCGCAGACCAACTCAGCGCTGCTCTTCGCGCAGACGGAGAGATCGAGGTGATGTCGGCCATCGCGGAGCCTTTCGCAGCCAGGGCGCAGTGTGCCTACCTCGGCTGGCCACGGACAGTGGCACAGGCACTGCAGGACTGGGCACACGAATCCGCCACTGCCACCCGCGCACGCGACCGGGCCCAACTGAACAAGGTCGCAGAACAGTTCGACCGGATCATCGTGGAAATGCTCGATCAGCAGCGGGCCGCCGGACCCCATGGCCCCAGCACGATCGTGGCGCAACTACTCGAGGAACAGATCGATGGCAAGCCCCTGTCCGACTCACAACTGGTGAGCATCGTGCGCAATTGGACCGCCGGCGAATTGGGAACGATTGCCGCGGCGGTTGGGATCATCATCGAGTTCCTGGCCCGTCGACCGGACATGCTGGAAATGCTGCACACACGGCCGGAAGTCCGCCAGGCAGCGATGGACGAGATGCTGCGCCTCGAGGCGCCACTGATCGCCAACCGCCGTCGAACGACGCGATCGGTGACGATGCGAGGACGCACGATCGAGGCAGACGCGCCGGTCACCGTCCTATGGGCGGCGGCCCAACGCGACCCGCGGGTCTTCGAGGACCCCGCTGAGTTCCGGCTGGACCGGGACCCGAACGACAATCTTCTGTACGGCCGCGGTCCGCACTACTGCCCCGGCGAGGGTTTGTCCCGGCTGGAACTTGGTGTCCTGCTCGACGAGCTGCTTCTGAAGGCGCCGGCCTTCACATTGGCGCCGCACCGGGAAATAGTGCGAGCGGTCTACCCCTCGGGGGGATTCTCCGAGGTCCGCATCACTCTGGTCTGACGAGCGCCGCACTCAGCCCGTACCGTCCGCATCCATCTGGGCCACGAGCCGCTCGGTGTCGGATGCCGTCCAGCCCTCAGGCCGGGTCATCGCAGCCCACGCCTCCGCATTCGACTGCTTGGAATACATGTGCCCGTGCCCGACGGGAACCGATCCCGCCGCAGGCAGATCCAGCGCGACCTGCCACATCGTGACCAAGGGCACCCACGTCATCGACTCGGGGATGTCGGGCCCCCGCTGCCCGGCCACCAGCCATTCGGGATCTTCGAACGCCAGCTTCTGGTTGAAGAACACGACCGGGTCGGAGGAGTGCTGCAAATACACCAGGCGACTGGGCCCCCATCGCTGATCGATGACCGCGTCGATCTGTGACCCAGAGGACGTGAACTGCACCGTGCGACCATTCTCGAACTTTGGAAGCCAGGCTGGGCTGCCCGGGTCGCGGTCCGCTTCGATCTCGTTGTGCAACGGATTGACGAACGGCGGCCCCGACATGAAGGCCCCGTCGATCGGCTCATTGACGACGTTGATGGAGGTCAACACACTCTCGACCCCGAACGAACCCAGCGACAGGCCGTACAAGTAGAGGGCCGGCCGATCGTCGGCAGGAAGCGTCGACCAATAGTCATGGACCGTGTCGAACACCGTCCTGGACGTCAATTTGACCGCATCCTGATCAGCGAGCAGCGAGATCCAGCTCGGCAGGAAGGAGTACTGCACACCCGAAATCGCGGTGTCGCCGTTGTACATGTATTCCAGGGCATCGACAGCGGCGGGATCCAGAAAACCGGTCCCGGTGGTCGTGGCGACGACGAGCACCTCGCGATCGAAGGCCCCGGTGCGCTGCAATTCCTGCAGCAACAGGTCCGCCCGACCACGCAACGTGGGTTCGCTGTCCAGCCCCACGTACACCCGGATCGGCTCCACGGCTCCCCCACCGCTGAACTCGTCGATCTGCTCGACTGTCGGCCCGGTCGCGACGAAGTCACGACCCTTGCGACCCAGCGTGTCCCATTCGACCAACGACTCCGGTCCCCCGGAACGAAGCGTCGATGTGGTCTGAACCACACCTTCGGTGGTCGCTGAGTCGCGTGGGGCGAACAGTGCGTTCGCAGCAGCGAAGAAGCCGTTCACGAGCACACCTGTCACCAGCAGCCAGATCATCAGGGCGATGGTCGCGAAACTGATCGCCTGGGCCAGCCGGGGCGGCAGTCGCCGACCGAGCAGGCGGGTTCCGAACACCACAAGTCTGCGCAAGGAGCGCGCGACGATCAGGATCAAGCCGGCGACCAGCACGGTGACCAGGACGATCACCGGCCAGGTGAGCGGCGAGATGGACGGTGCGTCGAAGATGCCGCGGACCTCGTTCTGCCAGCCCACGTACTTCCAGGTCGCGGTCACGACGGACAGGCCGACCAGAGCCAGCAGGATGGTCTTGATGACACGCGCACGCGACGGCCTGGGCGAGGGGATCTGCAGGAAACGCCACAGTGTGTGAATGCCGACCCCGATGGCGTAGCCGATCATGATCGTGATGCCCGAGGCGATCCCCTGCACGTAGCCGGCCCTCGGCAGCAGTGAGGGGAACAGCGAGAATCCGAAGAACAACGCCGCGAAGGCCATCCCGGTGCCGTTGAAGCGCAGCGAGAAGACCCGTGGTGGCCCGGAGGCAGGTGACGGCTCGTCGTCGGTCGGCTGGGTTTGCTCAGTGGCTATGGCCTGCGCCATGTGCTCTCCGCTCGGAGTTCGTGGTGGGTGAACCCACAGGCTACGCGAGACCCCCTCCAGCAGGGCGTCGGCTCCGGACGTGCCGGCCGCGCATGCGAACAGACGCCGGGGCCGTAGAGTTAAAGAACATTCGTACCAGAGTCGAGGTTTCTGTGAGTGATCCCACCGAGTCACCGGCCACCAGCAAGGGCCAGCGCCGGCGTCAGGAAATCGTCGAGGGTGCCGCCCAGATCCTGCTCGAACACGGACCGCAAGGCGTGTCACACCGGGCGGTGGCTCAACGGGTGGGGTGTTCGCTGTCGGCCACCACGTACTACTTCTCCGGACTCGACGAGCTGCTCAGCGAGGCAGGCCGGGTGAACATCGCCCGATGGGCCACCCGCGCCGAACGCGCCGCGGAAGCAGCCGAAGCTGACCCCGTTCCTGGCAGCACCGACGGTGTAATCGACGTCATCTTGCGCGCGACCCTGCCCTCCGACGAGGAGATGCTGGGCCACTACTTGCAGCTTGTGGCAGCCGGCGAGTCACCGCCTGTGCGCAGGGCGTACCGCACGGGACGCGACCGGCTCAACGCCGCCGTCACGCGCGTCCTGGAACGGTTAGGCGTGGACTGGTCCGCGGAGATGGTGATCGCCACGGTCGACGGCGCGTGTGTCAGTGCGCTCAGTGAAGGACGCGACGTTCAGAAGACCGCACGAGGCAGGCTGCGCGAGTTGCTCGGCGCGTAAGAGCGGCCCGTCGGATTTCAGGGGAGTCGAACGTGGTCGCCCACTGCTGGGTGCGGTACTCCCCGACCCGGTTGAACAGCGTCTGGTCCATCCCGTTCGCCTGGACCGGGCCGATCCGCTCGGGATCGTCGACCAGCAGCCGACCGTGGGCCAGCATCGTTGTCGTTGAGGGTATGCCAGTCACAGCCCAATGTGGCCAATGGCTCGCAGGCGCCCCTGCCACCAGAGCATCTACGCTCACCGCCATCACATGAGGGCCGCAGCGGGGGCGGTGAGGCCCTCGGCGGCCCCGATGTGATGGCGACGGCGTGCACTCTGGGGCTTATGTCCCATTTCTCCCATCAGATGAGGGCCGCAGCGGAGCCGAGGGTGCGACCGGTGGCCCCCATGTGATGGCGAGGCTGGACCGAACCGCTGGTCAGCAGTCCACCGACACCGACAGCCAGTACTTACCGACCTGCTGGTCAACCACAGCCCGGCCGGGAAACACCTCACCGACCAGACGACTCCCCCGTCAAATCCGAAGCACGTAAGAGCGCGCGTCACGTCTCCTTCAACTCTTTAAAAGCGGTTTCCTTCGCCATAAGCATGGCGCCGAGTGCTCCGATCGCGATCACGGTCAAGTACCAGGCGGGCGCCGCGTTGGAACCCGTCACAGCGATCAACCAGGTCGCCACAAACGGAGCCGTACCACCGAGCAAGGCGTTGGCAGAATTGAAAGCCAGCGCGAAACCGGTGTAGCGCACGGAGGTCGGAAAGAGCTCAGCGAGGAACGTCGCCAGCGTGCCGTCGTTGATGGTGAGCAGGATGCCGAAGGCGATCTCCACAAGGATGATCAGCCAGACCCAGCCTGTGCCGAGCAAAGCGAACAGCGGCACCGTAAGCACCGTGAAAAGCACCGAGGCGAGCACCAGCATCCGCCGGCGGCCGAACCGGTCTGAGATGTGACCCATCACGAAGATCGACCCGATGTAGATGGTCAGCGCGACGGTTGAGGCCAGGAATGCCGTGCCCTCATCGATGCCCAGCTCCGCCGACAGATAGGTCGGCATGTAGCTCAGAAGCAGATAGAAGGCCACCGCGTTCAGGCTTGCGACGCCGAACGCGATCGCCAGGCTGCGCCGGTGATTGGCGAACAGAACGCGCAGCGGCACCGACTTCTTGGTCGAACCCGCGGTCTTCTCGGCCATGGCACGGTACTTGGGCGAATCCTCCAGATGCACCCGGATGTAGCGACCGATCAGGCCCAGTGGTCCAGCCATGAGGAACGGGATGCGCCACCCCCACGACTGCAAAGAGTCCTCGCTCAAGACCTGGAACATCATCGCCACCATCAGCGAACCGGCCAGGAGTCCGGTTGCGGTACTGGCCGGAACCAGGGACGTGTAGAGGCCGCGCTTGTTACTGGGGGCGTATTCGGAGAGGAACGTTGCGGCGCCGGCGTACTCGCCTGACGCCGAGAAGCCCTGGACCATCCGCAGGACCAGCAGCCCCAGCGGCGCCCAGATCCCGATGACGGCCCAGCTCGGCAGAAGGCCGATGCAGAAAGTGGCACCCGACATGATCAGGATCGACCAGCTCAGGGCCCACCGCCGGCCCCGCCGGTCGCCGAGCGTGCCCCAGATGATCCCGCCGATCGGGCGCAGGATGAACGACAACGCGAAGACGGTGAATGTCGACAGCAACGCCGCCGTCCTGTCCGCGGTGGGGAAGAAGACGACGGCGATGGTGGTGGCCAGATATGCGTAGGAGGCGTAGTCGAACCATTCGACGAAGTTGCCGATGAAGCTGGCAGTGGCCGCACGTCGTAGCGCCGACCGTTCTTCGTCCACGGGGTTCATTGTGCTCTGCTGCTCCATGACGTGGCCTCCAGTCGCTCGGATCGCGCGGGCCTGCTGGTCATGGCGGCCACGGCGCGCCTTCCCGGGCGGAATCCCCCGTGGCGCTGGTGGCCGCCGCTCGGGAGGCCGGCCACCAGCGCTTACCCGCTAGGACCTTTCCAGCGCAACTTCGCGCGTGGGTTCGGCCGCGACATCCTCGTCGCCGCCCGATCCGCCCTTGCGGGCCTTGATCATGAACACGATCGGCCCGATCCCTCCGAGGACGATCATCGCGCCACCGATCATGGCCAGCACGGTCATCGTTTCACCGAAGACCAGGAAGCCGATGAACAGCGCGACCACGGTCTCCCAGTAGGCGACCACGGAAAGCTCCACGGCACTCAGGTTCTTACCGGCAACCACCAGGAAGCCGATGGCGAAGAAGCCGCAGATCAGGAACAGTGCTGCTGCCCACGCCCAGTTGGTCGCAGTCATCACACTCGGCGTCGACTGGTCGAGGAAGAGCATGCGCACGACCATGATGCTGATCGCGCCGACCGCGCCGAAGACGAAGTTCCAGAAGCCACGCACCGCCGAGTCCATGTCACCGCGGTAGCGGTAGAAGAACAGCGCCAGACCGTAGAACACACCGGAACCCAGTGCCATCAGGTCGCCCACTGCCTTCATCGGCAGGTCGGGATCGGTTCCCAGCTGCAATCCGACACTGAAGCCGGACCCAGCGGTGTAAGTGACCAGACCGATGGTCAGCAGCATTCCGCCGAAGACCATCAACAGGAACAGCCCGTTGCGCAGCGAGATCTTCTCCCCCAGGAATATCCACGCCAGGATCGCCGAGAACAGCGGCCCGGTGTAGATGAGGAACACCGCGTTGGCGATCGTCGTCAGCAGGGTCGCCGAGACGTACAGCGCCAAGGACATACCGATGGCCAGGCCGCCGGCGACCACGGTGAACGAGACCCTCGTGGTGCGAAGGGCGGTCCACTTCTTCATCAAGAAGATGATGAGGATGAAGCCGAGGGCGCCGGTGGTCATCCGGCCGAACGCTAAGAAGTCGCCGAGGACGTACTTGACAGTTTCGCCGTCCACGACGTGGGTTGGGACCGCCCCGCGCGACAACAGGCCGACCAGGCCCATTCCCGTTGCGGAGGCGATCATCGCGCCGAAACCCAGGCGCTTGTTCATTTGGGGACTCCCAGCGGGAGCCGCGATAGGGGTTGCCGTTGCAGTCACGATGGTCTCCAGGTGTGGGGGATGACCCCCGGACGGTGAGGCGTGCAAGCCCCACCGTCCGGACGGGGGTCAGACCAGCGTCGGGTCGGCGATCTGGTTCGGGAAGTAGTCCTCCATGCCGCCTTCGCGGTACACGTCCGCAGTGGCACAGTGCATGCCGCCACCGAAGGCGTAGGCGTCGCGCAGCGGGACCGGGATCACGTTCATCCCGAGCTTGTCCATCTGCTCCATCTGGTGGACCTCAGAGGCCTCAACAGCGACCGTCTTGGGGTCGAGCACCAGGCAGTTCATGGACAGCCACACCGAGGAGTAGCACAGCGGCGGCGGGGTGTCGTGTGCCGGCTGCGCGGCGTCGATGATCTCCCAGTCGTTGGACTCGAAGATCTTGCGCTGCTCTTCGGGAAGACGACGGTGCGGGTTGTTGATGATCAGGCCCGGCCGCAACGGCACGAAGGTCGCGTCGATGTGGATCGGGTAGGGGTCACCGGGGAAGTTCACGGCGTGGACGCGCATGTCCGGGTAGCGCCGCTTGAACCACTCCATCGCCTTGCGGTTGGTGGTCAGACCGTGCTGGATGAACAGGTCCTTACCCATCCGCATCACGTCAGCGGCATCCCACATGGGCTCAACCTCAGTGGTCACGAAGTCCAGGTTGGCAGTACGCTCGAGCCGCTCATCCAGGGAGATGTTCTCGTCGTAGTAGTTGTGCTTGAACGACGCGTCCGTCAGCCGGGGCCGAGGTGCCTGGCTCCACAGGAACTCCGGGTCATTGTCGAAGTACTCGCTCATCAACGGCCAGTACGCCAGGTACTCGAAGTAGCGGCAGCGGAACGCGTTCGCCGAGGAGACGATCTCATTGCCGATGGTCAGCAGGATGTCGCGAGGAGGCATCTGCGTCATACCGGAATCGGTCCGGAAGTCCGGGGTCCGAATCTGCTGGTTCCACTGCACGGGGGTGGGCCGGTCGACCTTGATGCCGTAGTCCTCAAGGATCTTGGCATAGCCGTCGAGCTGCTCGTTGGCCTTCTCCACCGTCTCAGTCGGACGAGGTCCCCACTGGCCGCGCATTGCGGAGTCCACCGGCACCTTTTCGGACGTGGCAGGCTCTTCGGGCGGAATCATGCTGTAGTCGGCCTTACCGACGATCACATGCTTCAGCGGGTCCCAGTCGTTCCACGAGTTAACGATCTTTGGCATTACAACTCACTCCTTCTCGGGGCGGTCGGCCCCGCATTTTCGGTGGGGCGGGTGGCCCCGGGTTGGGTGGTGGGGCGGGTGACCCCGGGAAGTGCGTTCTGGGGGGAGCAGGAGTGGCACCACGGCCTCGTGGTCTGAGCGACCGATCCGAGGGGGGGCATCTGCATCATCTCTTCTCTGCCCTGGTTTTGATACGACCGTACCATAATTAGTTCGTGCTGTCTAGTGGGGGCAGGAGGCGGCTGATGAGGAGGTGAGACGGCGATTTTGGTACGGCTATCTCAGACCGGACAGAGGAGCTTGACCCTACTCGATGACGCGAAACAGCAGAAGGGCTGAACAGCGAGTTCAACCCTTCTGCTGGTGCCAGTCAGCCCTTCAGCGGGCGCCACCAGGCTTCATTGGCCCGGTACCAGGCGATGGTGTCGGCGAGTCCCTGATCGAACGGGACCTGGGGGGCATAGCCCAGCTCATCGGAGATCTTCGTGATGTCGACGCTGTATCGCAGGTCGTGGCCCAAGCGGTCCTGCACCCGCTCGACCATCTCCTGTCCCACGCCCATCGCCGCCAGCAACCGGTGCGTCAGCTCCAGGTTCGTCAGCTCAGTACCGCCCCCGATGTTGTAGACCTCACCGGAACGGCCCTTGTCCAGCACAAGATTGATCCCACGGCAGTGGTCATCCACGTGCAACCAGTCACGCACGTTGAGCCCCTCGCCGTACAGCGGCACCGGCAGGCCATCCATCAGGTTCGTCACGAACAAGGGGATGACCTTTTCCGGGAATTGGTAAGGCCCGTAGTTGTTCGAGCAGCGTGTGATCACGACGTCCAAGCCGAAAGTGCGGGCATAGGCGCGCGCCAGCAGATCCGAGCCGGCCTTCGATGCGCTGTACGGCGAGTTCGGCTCCAGCGGGCGGGCCTCGTCCCACGAGCCCTGCGCGATCGACCCGTACACCTCATCGGTGCTCACATGCACGAACCGGCCGACCTTCGCGTTCAACGCTGCCTGTAAGAGCGTCTGCGTGCCCAGCACGTTGGTCACCACAAAATCTGACGCACCGGTGATCGACCGGTCCACATGGGACTCCGCGGCGAAATGCACCACCGCGTCCTGGCCCGACATCAGATCGTTGACCAGATCCACATCGCAGATGTCCCCTTGCACAAAGGTGTAGCGCGACGAATCGGCCACAGGCGCCAGATTGTCCACACAGCCCGCATACGTGAGCTTGTCCAGCACCGTGACCTGTGCCCCTGCGGTCTGCGGATACGCGTCGGCCAACTGTTGGCGGACATAGTTCGAGCCGATGAACCCTGCCGCACCGGTTACCAGGATCTTCATGAGCCCCCTTCGATGGTTTCCTCGATGCTACCGATGCGCCGCATGCCAGACTTGCCCCTATGAAGGGGATCGTCCTGGCGGGGGGCACCGGGTCGCGGCTGTGGCCGGTGACGCACGCTGTGAGCAAGCAACTGCTCCCGGTCTACGACAAGCCGATGATCCACTACCCCATCTCCACTCTCATGAACGCCGGGCTGCGCGAGATTCTCATCATCACCACCCCCGAGGACCAGCCCGCCTTCACCCGCCTGCTCGGCGACGGCAGCGACCTCGGCGTGCGTTTTGACTATGTCATCCAGCCCCGGCCCGAAGGCCTGGCCCAAGCATTCCTGCTGGGCGAGAACTTCCTCGACGGCGATTCCGCAGCCCTGGTGCTGGGGGACAACATCTTCCACGGCCCAGGACTCGGGAGCCGGCTGCGCGACCTGACCGAGGTCGACGGCGGGCACATCTTCGCCTACCGGGTGAGCAACCCGAGCGAGTACGGAGTCGTCGAGTTCGACGCCGACGGCCTGGCCATCTCCTTGGAGGAGAAGCCCGCCGAACCGAAGTCGAACTACGCGGTCCCCGGGTTGTACTTCTACGGCCCCGACATCGTCGAGGTCGCCAAGACGATCCGCCCGTCCGCGCGCGGGGAACTGGAGATCACCGCGATCAACGAGCACTACCTGCACGAGGGCCGGCTGACCGTGTCCGTGCTGCAGCGCGGTGCCGCATGGCTGGACACCGGCACCTTCCGCACGCTGCACGACGCCGGGGAGTATGTTCGCGTCATGGAGGACCGGCAGGGCGTCAAACTCGCCTGTCTGGAGGAGATCGCCTGGCGCAACGGCTGGATCGACGACGATGCGCTGCTCGCGTTGGCCGAACCCTTGCGCAAGAGCGGCTACGGACAGTATCTGGAAGGCTTGCTCGAGCAGGGCTGATCTGCGCCGTCACAGGACCGCCCGCAGCAACCCCACCACCTGTTCGGTCGACTCCCGCAGTTGCTCGTGGGCCACCGCGTGCCAGCTGGTCCCCAGAACGTGCGGGTCCGGGACATCGTCGGGATGCCCCTGTGGCTCAACCACCCGTCGTGACCACCGCCTGCCGTTGGGCGCGGGGGCGACCGGGGCCGGGGCCATCCCCCGCGCCGCATCGAGCTCCTCGACCACCCAGCTGGCTCGCGCTTGTGCCGTGGCGGGAAGCGCGGCGACCAGCCGGCGCGGATCGCCGTCCTCGAAGTCGCCCCCGTGACGCGCGGCGTCGACCATCCCGGCGTCGAGCAGCCACTGCGCCAAACGTCCCGCCTGCCGAATCGTGAAGGTCCGGGTGCGCGCCGCCGGGTACATCTCGACGACGGCGGTCCGGTGCTCGCGGGCGGCGGTGAGGACGAGGTCGGCGGACTCGATGAGACCAGCGGTCAATGGTTGAGAATCGTGGCCGGGGAGCTCTCGCACGATTGAACACGCCGGGGATCCGACCACCGCCTGGGTACCGGCCGAAACGACCTCCACGGTGGGCAGGCCGGCCTCGCGCAGAAGCGCCGCCGCGGCGGGCGAGCGGCAGATGTTGGCGGTGCAGACGTAGAGAACTTTCACGAAACCCCCTCTTGTGCCGCACGATACGCCTGCCACACCTCGGGGCGCAGACGGCCGCGGTCAGGCACCGACAGGCCCTGCGCCCTGGCCCAGGTGCGGACCTCACGGGTCGTGGGTTCGGCCTTGGGCAACGGTCCCGCAGTGGGCAGGTCGACATCGTCGGCAGCCGCCTGCTGCGTCAGTTCCGCGAGTCCGGCGGCAAGGTAGCGATAGGTCCACTCCTCGGCCAACGTCCGCGTCTCCCCGAACACGATCGGCACGCTCGGCCAGCGGATCTGCGCCTCGGCCAGTGCGTCGGCGACCACCGATGGGCGCACGTGTTCGAGGGCGAAGATCTTGGAGTAGCGGTCCTCGACCACGACCGCTGCCCGGGGTAGTGCCGACAGTTCAGCCAGCGCGAAACGCAACTTGCCGTTCAGCAGGCTGCTGGACAGGTCGGCCAGCGACTTGCGTTCCACGGAGACCACGATCCGGCCGTCGAGTTCCACCGCATAGTCCCCCGCAGGCAGACCCCGGCGCACGGTCTCGACGTGGCCGCGGCCCGACTGCCGCTTGAACGTGTAGGCGTAGCGCTCATGGCTGTCGACGAGAACCACCATCCCGGACAGACCTTGAGCCCGCCCGGTCGGCAGCGGCACGTTCGGGCGGGCGGCTTTGGTCGTGCGCGGCGACTGCCAGAAGATCGCCTCCCGGCCGCCTCGGATGCGGGTGATCACGAACTGGGAGCGATTCTCCCGCCCACGGTCCAGCACCAGGTCGATCGCCGCCCCGCGACGCACACAGGAACGCACCGGCACCCGCTCGAGAATCTCAGGATCGTCCGGCCAGCCCGGTGCGCGGTGGCAGTAGACCTTCGACGTTCGCGGCCAGGTGTCACGCACCTTGAGCACGATCCCGTGCTCACCGACGGGGATCCTCACCAGGAACGGCAAGGTCGAGTCCGGGTCCGGGTTGCGCGCAATGACGAAGTCGTCGGGCACACCGGAAGTGTGGCACACCGGGCAACCGTTGAAGAAAGTGATTTCACCCCCTGCCTGGCGTGTCGCGGCTGCGGAGGAGGAAGATGGGATCAGCGACCGGGAGGCCGCGGTTTGGGGCTGTGAACATGAGCACCAGGTATTGGCGTCGGGGGTTGGCGCTGATCGGGGGAGTCTTACTGGGGATTGGCATGGTGACCGCGCCGGGGACGGCCACAGTCGCTGCCAAGACAGTCCCCGGCAGGACGCTGGTGGTCGTGGTGAACGGGCTCGGGCCGCAAACCACGGTGAAGGTGAAGGTCAAAGGCCCGAAGAAGTACGTCAGAACTCTTCGGGCCAGTGGCAGGATCCGCTTGACCCAGCTGCGTCCCGGTCGCTACCAAGTCATCGCGAAGCGCGCCGGTAAGGCCCGCCCCACCGATCGCGTCCAGACCGTTCGGGTGCGAAAGGCCAAGGGCGCGAAGGTCAGGGTCACGTATCGAACCCCCAAGCCCGACACCACCGCCCCTGATCCCGTGACGAACCTGCGCCTGGTTGATCGGACCTCGACCTCGATCCGCCTGGCCTGGCGGTTGCCCGAGGATCTGCTGGAAGTCAAGGTGGAGCGGTCCGGCGGCACGTCGTTGGACCCCCTGGACTTCCAGCTCAACGATGCCGGGGACGGGCTCACCGATACCGGTCTGAGCCCGAATGCGACCTACACGTACCGGGTGGCGACCCTCGACGAGGCGGGCAACCAGTCGGGGTGGGAGTCGATCACGGTGAGCACGTTGGCGTAGGCGGTTGGGGTTGTGCGCTGGGTGGTCAGACCCGGCCCCCCGCAGCCGTTGGAGTTGCGTACATCCGTTGGACATCCGCACAGCCGTTGGACTTACGCACATCCGTTGGACAAGCACGGACCGTGGATCTCCAACCTGCGGTTCTAACTCCAACGCGTGTGGGTGGGGGGCCGGCCGCGCAACGCCTGCGAACCCACACCTGACCACCGCGCTGCACAGCCGTTGGAGTTGCGTACACCCGTTGGACTTACGCACAGCCGTTGGACAAGCACGGACCGTGGATCTCCAACCTGCGTACCGATCTCCAACGCCCGTACCTAACTCCAACGCGTGCCGCCGCGGCAACGCGCGGAGCTAGCCGCCCTCACCGTTGAAGTCCGGAACCGGACGCGCCTGCGCCTTCTCTGGAGTGTCCGCCACCCCGTTCGCCGCAATGTCGTCGATCAGCCACTCCATCTCTTTGATCTCCGTGCGCTGCGCCGAGATGATCTCGTCGGCCAGTTCCCGTACCCGCAGGTCCTCGATTTGCGCGTTCTCGCTGGTGAGGATCGCGATCGAGTGGTGCGGGATCATCGCGCGCATGTACGACTGGTCCTCGACCGTGACCTGCGTGCGCACCAACCCCAGCGCCATGGCGAACACCACGATCGCCCCGAGGTAGATGCCGATGTTCCACTTGACGCTCTTGTACATGCCGAGCATGAAGCTGAGCATCACCACCGCCATCGCGGCACCCATGACCAACGCCATGTACGCCCGCGTCTCGCTGAATCGCACATGCGACCACTGGTAGGTGTTCAGATACATCAGGATGAACATCACCACCGTCGATGTGGCGATCATCAACCCGAAACGCAGATACATGCGCCCCGAGTCGTGCGGCCTCTCGGGCGCGTTGCTGTCAGTCCGTTCCGCGTTCGATGTGGACATCGGTGAACTCCACCTCCACAGGTTCTTGGAATCGCTTGCCGTTGATCTCGTCGTGCCGCATGAACTGCGGCGGTTCGATGTGGACCTTGAGGGTGTAGTCGCCATCGGCGGGCAGGGCCCAGTTCCGCCCGTAGTGGTAAATCATCGGGTGCCACAACATCGGCTGCTCATTGGTCCCGACAAGAGTCCCGTCCGGAGCGATCACAGTGACAGCGACCGTCAGGCCCGGCACGAAACGCTTGTCCGAGCCGTCGAGCACGGTGATCTCGATGTGGGCGTTCTCCGCTTCCGGTTCCTGCCAGACGAGCCCGCCGTCCTGCCAGGCATACATCCCCTCCGCCTTCTCCACGGCGTACGCGACGATGTAGTCGCCGGCCGGCTTCTGGCCGCCGTCGTCGGCGACCTCCGTGGCCATGTACTGCACGGCTTCGGCGTAAGCGTCACCTTGTGCGCGGGCCAGATCCAGTTGACGCTGTGTCGCCTCGTCGGTGTCAGGGTCCATCGGCGGCTTCTCGAACGGCGTACTCATAACGCACTCCTCACTTCGCGCTGGCGTCCCCGGGCGGGAGACGAATCACACCCGGGCTCGGGTCGGGCGACCCCGGCCGGGGACAGCCGGCAATTACCCGGGGAGGGTACGGCTATACACCCGCGGTGGGTGATCCGCGCGCGAAGCCGGGCGCAGAACCGGCCCTACCTGCGAGACTGACCCGGTGACTGATGTGACCGACAACCTCGACCTTTCCGCACAAGCCGGCATTCTGCTGGGCGCGTTCATGACCGGACGGTCATTCCAGCCGAACCTGCTCAGCCGCGCCACGAAGGATCAGGCGATCCTGTCCGGGGTCGCCGCCGCGACCGGCTACGGGTGGGGCACCTCCGGGCATTCGCTGCTGCGGGCGGTCGCCCGCCGGACAGGCCGAGGTGGCCTGGGAACCGGTGCGGTGATCGACGTCGTGACCCTCACCGCGGCCGTCGCGCTCGTCCGAGCCCTACCCGCACATGAGCACGAACCGCCCCGGAGGGCACTACTGCGCCTGGCCGGAATCGCGAAGGCTTCCGACGCCGCCGCCGGGCTGGTGGCAGCCGGCGCGCGCTTCATCCCCGGCAATCCGTCGGTGGTCATGTCGGGTGTGGCGCTGGGGATCGCCGGTGCCGGGTACGCGACAGTGCATGGCGCGACGCCGGGTTCGCTGGATTCCACCGACGGCCGCGCGCACGAGGACGTGAGCCGCACGATCTCCGCCCCCAAAGCCGCTGTGGCTGGCGCGGTGACGACCGGCCTGCTGATCGCCGCTGGGCACGGCGAGGCGAAACTCAGCGCCGGATTCGCGCGGGCTGCCGCGGCAGTGCTGGGCGGGAACGCCGCGGACCACCGCACCGCCGGACGTCTGGCATCGTTCGCGACCATCGCGGCCGCCGGGTGGGGTGCGGTCACGTTGGTCAACCGCAAACTCGCCGTGGGCGGTTCCGCCCCGGACAACGCCAACCTGTCGGCCCCCGAGTTGTCCGAGGTGACCGGCGGTCCGGGGTCGTTGATCCCCTGGGAGAAGCAATCGCGCGAGGCCTCCCGCTGGCTGCGGGAGGTACTGCGGCCCGAGCAGATCACCGAGATCATGCAGGAGCCCGCCAAGCAGCCCATCCGGGTCTACGCGTCCCTGGCCAGTGCCCAGACCGAGGCCGAGCGGGCCGACCTGCTGCTCGCCGAGATCGACCGCACCGGCGCCCTGGACCGGTCGGTGTTCGCGTTGTTCTCCCCACCGGTTCGGGCTACGTCAACTACGTGGCGACCGAGACGCTGGAGTACCTGACCCGCGGCGACTGCGCCTCGGCCTGCATCCAGTACTCGGTGCTGCCCTCGGCGCTGTCACTCAACCGCGTCCACATGGGCACCCGGCAGACCCGCATGGTCGTCAACGGCATCGTCGAACGACTGCTGGCGCGTGCGCCGGAGAAGCGCCCGAAGTTCGTCCTGTTCGGCGAAAGCCTGGGTTCGCAGGTCAGCCAGGAGATGTTCCGCGGGCAGGGGATCACCGGGCCGGCCGGGATCTCGCTGGACGCGGCCGTGTGGATCGGCACGCCCAACGCGACGAAGTGGCGTGCAGAGTTGTGGGGCGATCGCACGGTGTCGCAGGTCCCGCCGGTCGGACCCGGTGCGGTGTACCTGTCCCGCGCGGTGCGCGACTGGCGCGGGCTGTCCCCTGAACAGCGTGCCGGGGTCCGCTACCTGTTGTTGCAGAACGGCGATGACCCGATCCCGAAATTCGGCCCGGAGGTCGTGTGGCGCCAGCCCGACTGGCTGGGGCCGCAGGCAGGACGTCCGCCCGGCTCGCCGCGCGGTTCGCAGTGGCAACCGGTGGTCACCTTCTTCGCGACCTTCCTGGACATGCAGAACGCCCTGACCCCCACGCCGGGGCAGTTCGACGAGGGCGGGCACGACTACCGCCGCGAGACCCCCGAAGCGGTGCGCCAGGTGTTCGGGCTGCAGGCCAGCGACGAGCAGATGCAGCGGGTACAGAAGTCCCTGCGCGAACGGGAGTTGCGTTTCGAGATCCAGCGGGACTGGGATGCCGCACAATCGGCCCCCGAGGACAAGCGCGCCGAGGCCGAGGAGAAGGTCGAGAAGCGCATCTCCGACTGGATCGGGCACGAGGTGGACGCAGAGGAGATCAAGAAGCTTGCGGAGTAGGCGCGAGCCCCGCGCCGGGTCGGTTCAACACCCAGCCTGGCCCAGTCTCAGGCGGCGATCGGTTCGTGCATGGTCCCGGTGCGACGCCGCCAGATCCGCGCCACCGTCAGCGCGGCGATGATGTCCCAGATGCCCCACCACGCCGCGACCAGCGCCATACCACCCAGGCCGTCGAAGAAGCTGAAGACCAGCAGCAGCCCCAGCCCCGCGTTTCGCACGCCGACCTCGAACGTCATCGCCTTCTGCTGCGGGACGGGCAACTTGAACGCGCGGGCGATGCCGTAGCCGAGGCCCAGGGCCAGTCCGTCGTGGATCGCGACGGCGATCGCGACCACGCCGATCCAGGCCACGAACAGCGCCCAGTTGCCCAGCAGCGAGACCAGGATCAGGCCGCCGAGCGCGGCGAAGGCGATCGGACCAACGATCTTCGAGCCCTTGGCCGCGAACTTGGGGAAGAAGTGCCCGACGGTGATGCCGACCGCGAACGGCACCCCGATGACCAGTAACACCTCGCTGAGCATGTCGATCGCGTTCAGGTCGATCGATCGCATGATCTCCGAGCCAGTCGGGTGCAACCCGCCCCACAGTGCGAAGTTCAACGGCATCAGGAAAATCGCCAGGAGGTTGCCGACCGCGGTCATCGACACCGACAAAGCGACGTCGCCCCCGGACAGGTGCGTCACGATGTTGGACACGTTGCCCGGCGGGCAGCAGGCCACCAGGATCATTCCCAGCGCCACCGATCCCCGCACGCCGAGGATCAGCGTGAGGCAGAACGTGATGAACGGAAGCAGGATGAACTGCGCAGCGATGGCGATCGAGATCGCCAGGGGCCGACGGACGGCCTGCCGAAAGTCGTCGATGGTGGTGCCCAGCGCGATGCCGAACATGATCAGGGCGATGACCACCCGCAGGATCACCATCGAGTTCTCGTTGAACGAGATCCGGATGGCGTCGACGTCCCCGGTCGCCGCCAGAACGTTCATGAACTCGGTCATGCCGCACCTCTTTCTGATCGCAATCGCCGAAGCATGAGTTTCACGTAGAGGCCCGGAGCCAGCCGGTTGACCGTCCAGGAGAGCTTGGCCGTCCGGCCCACCAGCACCAGATCACGCCCGTGCGCGACCCCGTCGAGCAACGCATCGGCGACGTCCTGCGGCGTGACCTCGGGACCGGATGTGGTGCGTTCGCCGCCGCGGGCGGCCTCCGACATCCCGCCGGTGACGAAGGTCGGGTGCACGATGGTCACCCCGATGCCCTGCTGTTCGAGTTCCGGGCGGATCGCGGTGAACAGTCCTGTCACCGCGTGTTTGGCGGCGACGTAGGGCGGGCGTCCGAGCACCGGCGCGAACCCGGTGACCGAACCGATCAGCACCACCCGTCCGCGGGCTTTTCGCAGGCCAGGCAGCGCTGCCTGGGTCACGGATACCGCCCCGAAATGCGTGACGTCCATGACCTTGCGGTGCACGGTCATGTCGTGGTCGGTGAACGAGCCGATGGCCGAAAGACCGGCGCTGTGGATCAGCAGGTCGATGCGGCGCTTCGCGTCGACGATGCCCGCCACGACGCTGGCCACCTGCTCGTCGTCGGTGAGATCGCAGCCCCGCAAACGCGGGTCGCCGGAGCACGCAGCAGGCAGGTCGAGCCCGACCACGTCGTAGCCCCGGGCCGTCAGCGTGTCGACCAGGCAGCGGCCGATCTGGCCCGCCGCGCCGGTGACCACCGCGACCCGGTCAGCCACGACGTCCGGCCTGGAAGATCGCATACACCTCTCGGGTGGTCTTCGTGGGAAGCCCCGGGAAATCCCGGTGCAGGCGGGTGTTGTCCAGGACCGGCCGGTGCAGCAGGAAGTCGACCTGCTCGGGACCGTAGCGCCCGACGCCGAGCCGGCGGGTCGCGGTGAGCGCCGCACGTACAACGTCGGCCGGGATCACGACCAGCCGACTGCCCTCCGCCTTGGCGATGTCGCGCATCGTCATCACCCCGTCGCCAGCGACGTTGTAGATGCCTGTGCGACGACGTGTCACACCGCTGACCACGATGTCGGCCACGTCCTGGTCCCAGATGAAGTTGAACGGGCCGTCGGACTCGCGGAACGTCATGACGAACCGGCCGGTGAACAGCGCAGTGATCTGGTTGTCGGTCCCTGCGCCCAGGATCGTGCCCGGCCGCAGGACGAGTTGTCCGAGCTGGGGATACAGCCGGCGCGCGCGCTTGAGCAACGCCTCGACCGCGGCCTTGTGCCGGGAGTAGGCGAACTCGGGGCTGCCGGTGACCGGCGCATCCTCGGTGAGCGCGCGGCCGTCGTTTCGCGCGTAGTAGCCGTACGCTGCCCCCGACGAGGTCACCGTCAAGTGCCCCACGCCGGCTTCGACACAGGCATCGACGACTCGTTGGGTGCCACCCACCTCGATGTCCTCGAGTTCCTGCTCCGTCATACCCTTCGGAGGTTCGACGATCGCCGCCAGGTGGACGACGGCTCCGACCTGGTGCTCGGTGAACAGCGCGGCCAGATCGACGGTGCGCAGGTCGCCGGTGATGTACTCCACGCCGTCGACCGGCTCGCGCGGTTCACGGATGTCCAGGGCGACTACCGGCACTCCGGCAGCCGCCAACCGGGCGACGACCAGGGACCCCAGATAGCCGGTGCCGCCGGTCACCAGCACCGTGTCACGCGCCTGTCCTTCTGACGGAGAGCTCATGACCGACTCAGCCCTTGGGTTCCTGGTGCATCTTCTTGAACGACTGCAGCGCGGGAGCCCACAGGTGCTCGACGTTGTTGACGTCCACTTGGACCACTGCGGCCCTGCCACAATCGCGGGCCCGTTCCAGCGCCCCGCGCAACTGCGTGCTGTCGGTGACGTGCTCTCCGTGCGCACCGAAGGCCTCGGCCATCAGGTCGTAGCGGCACGGCGCGAAGTCCGCGTAAACCACCTGGTCGTCAGGCAGCGACTTGTTCGTGAGCATCTTGCGGGCGACGGTCGCCACCGGATGCGCCGCGATCTGCTGGCTCATCTTGACCATCCCCCACTGCCCGTCCACCAGCACGACGAACACGATCGGCAGGTTGAGCCGCACCGCGCTCTCCACCTCACTGGAGTGCATGCCGAATGCACCATCGCCGGTGAGTACACAGACCCGCTGGTCCGGTGCCGCGACAGCAGCACCCAGCGACTGCCCCATCCCGGCGCCGAGCATCCCGAACTTGAACGTCGACAACGTGGTCCGCGGGACGTTCGCGTCGTGGTAGAAGTTCGACCACACCGCCGTGTTGCCGCCGTCGAAAACCCAGACCGTGTCCTCGGGCATGACCGACTGGGCGATCGATGGGACGTGCGCGG
Organism: Micrococcales bacterium; assembly: GCA_016719135.1. GTDB lineage: Bacteria > Actinomycetota > Actinomycetes > S36-B12 > UBA10799 > JADKAV01. The sequence goes on from JADKAV010000006.1 coordinate 69,575, forward strand.
GATGGACCGGCGCACCGTGGCTGGCCAGCGGCTTGTCGAGTTTGGCGCGTTCGGCGTCCCACTGCGCACGCCACCCTTCCAACGCCTTGATGCGCACCTGCTTGTTGGGTGGTGCACCGAGTTCCTCCACGGCGTCGGCCAGTGCCCGCAGCGCCTCCTTGGCGTCGGCGAGCAGGGCCACCGTGACCGGCTTGTTCACCCCCAGCCGGGCCTCGTCGTTGTCGATCTGAATGGTCGCCTGCGAGCCGGGTTTGGCCCAGTTCGGAGCCTTGCCCCACCAGTCGGTCTCACCCATCCGGGATCCCACGATCAGTGCCACATCCGCACTCGAGCGGACCTCGTCGTTGACCGCCAGCGCGGTCATCGGGATCGCCTCGAGCAAATTTTCCGGCAGGGCGCCGCGGGCAGCCCAGGACGTGGTCACCGGTGCGGCGAGCAGTTGCGCCAGACGCGCGAGTTCCGGCTCGGCGCCCGCGTGGTAGACACCCGATCCGGCGTGGATCACCGGCTGCTGGGCGTCCACCAGCATCTTGGCGGCTTTGCTCACCAACACCGGATCGGCCTGGATCGGGGTCGTGCGGCGGTAGCTCTCCGGCGCACGGATCGCTGACTCGTCCATCTCGGTCGGCTGATTGATGATGTTCTCGGGAATGTCGATGTGGACCACTCCGGGGCGGCCGGTGAAACTCACCCGTAACGCCCGGCGCATCAGCTCGGGGATCCGGTCGGCCGAGGGCACATGCACGGAGAACTTCGTCATTGGCGCGGTCACGCCGACCTGGTTGAAGTACTGATACGTGCCGCCCCGGTCGGGGTACGCGATGGGCACGCGCCGCGAAGAGGTGATGAGCAGGATGCGGTTGCCTTCGCCCTCCTCCACAGCCACGCCGGGCAGCACGTTGGCAACGCCCGGGCCGTTGGAGGCCATCGCCACACCGAGCCGGCCGGTGAGCCGGGCGTAGGCGCCGGCCATGTGCATCGCGGCGGCTTCATGGCGCGGCGAGTGCAGTTCGATCCCGTTGTCGCCAAGCGCGCGATACAACCCGAAGTAGGTTCCGTCGATGATCCCGAACATGTCCTCGACGCCCTCGGCCGCGAGCATCTTCGCGATCAGTTGACCCCCGGTGAGTCCCTTTGCCATGTCGACCTCCTCGTGTGTCCACTTGCGAACCTAGAGGGATCGGTATGCCCGTGTCAGGCGTTTGGCTTTTCGTCGGGGCCCAGACGACGCGTCGGTAGCGCTCGAGAATCACGCGCGAACCGGACGTTGCGCACCAGCGAAATCGCCTCGGTGACAGGCGGCAAGAAGGGTGTTCCACCGCCGACGATCACCGGATTGCGGAACATGCGGAACTCGTCGACGAGACCGATGCTGCCGACGCCAGGGTGGCACCGCCGATCGCGACGTCCTTGTCGGTCTGGCTGATCGCCGTCTCGACCTCCTCGCCGATCGACGCCTGGGCCAGTCGTGCGTTGCCCTGAACAGCGTCAATGGTGCGGCTGAACACGACCTAGGGCAGGGCGGTCCACGCGTCGGCGAAGGCCGCTTGTTCCTGGTCGTCGCGCCTCGAGGGGTCTGTCTCCCAGGGCAACATCGTTTCGTACAGCTTGCGTCCGCACAGAAATCGCCCGAGCTCGCGGACCTCGTCGAGGTGGAAGCGGAACTGCTCCGCACTGGGCACGGACCACTGGAAATCACCCTTACGGGGCGCGTCGGACTTGAGGGGGAGTCGTCTGGTCGGTGAGGTGTTTGCCGGCCGCGGGCGGTGTCGGTGGTGGCCGCGGCTTTCCTCGAAACGACTGCTGACCAGCGGTTCGGTCCAGCCTCGCCATCACATGGGGGCCACCGGTCGCACCCTCGGCTCCGCTGCGGCCCCCATCTGATGGCAGAAATGGGACATAAGCCCCACAGTGCACGGTGTCGCCATCACATCGGGGCCGCCGAGGGCCTCACCGCCCCCGCTGCGGCCCTCATGTGATGGCGGTGAGCGGTAGATGCTCTGGTGGCGGGGGCGTCCGCGAGCCATTGGCCACGTGGGGCTGTGACGGGCATGCCGTCAACGACACGATGCTGGCCTACGGTCAGCTGCTGGTCGACAATCCCGAGCGGATCGCCCCGATCCAGGCGACCGGGAAGGACCAGACGCTGTTCAACCGACTTGGGCAGTACCGCACCCAGCAGCGGGCGACCACATTCGACTCCGCCCCTGAATCCGAAGGGCCCCCCACGGTCGGCGATGAATCCGTCCGCCGAGACACTCATCGAGTAGATGAGCACCGCTCGACGGTACCGGTTCTGGCGCGAACCTCGCCAGAAGCGCCCGTGTGGCCAGTAGATTCACTGCGTGGCTGACCTTCTACTGGGACGCACCCAGGACAACACCGACGTCAGCGTCGCGACCGACGACCTCGTGACGCACGGTTTCATCGTCGGCATGACCGGGTCCGGCAAAACGGGTCTGGGCATCGGGCTGATCGAGGCCTGCCTGGACGCAGGTATCCCGACGTTGCTCATCGACCCCAAAGGCGACCTGACCAACCTCGCGCTGGTCTTCGCGTCGTTGAGCGGTCCGGAGTTCGAGCCCTGGATCGACCCGGCACAGGCCAAAGCCGACGGTTCGAGTCCGGCTGAGTTCGCCGCGAAACAGGCAGCGCTGTGGAAGGAGGGGCTTGCCCCTTGGGGTATCGCCGAGGAGCAGCTCGCGGCGTTCAAGGCGAAGGTCGATGTCGCGATCTACACCCCGGGGTCGGGTGCGGGCATCCCGCTGAACGTGCTCGGGTCGTTGCAGGCGCCGCAGACCGACGACCAGGAGGTCATCGCCGACGAGATCGACGGCTACGTCACGAGCCTGCTGTCAGTGGTGGGCATCGACGCCGACCCGCTGTCCAGCCGCGAGCACATCTTGGCGTCCAACATCATCGCCGCAGCCTGGGCCGCCGGAGAGAACATCGACCTGCCGACCTTGCTGGCCCGGGTGCAGCAACCCCCCATGCGCAAGCTCGGCGTGTTCGAAATCGACGAGTTCTTCGCGCCGAAGGACCGACAGGCGTTCGCCATGAGACTCAACGCCGTGCTCGCCGCCCCCGGGTTCGCCAGCTGGATCACGGGCCAACCGATCGATATCGACGCGATGCTGCGCACCCCCGACGGCCGACCCCGGTGCGCCATCGTGACCACCGCGCATCTGTCCGACGAGGACCGGCAGAGCGCCACGTCCTTGGTCCTGAGCAAGTTCGTCACCTGGATGCGCCGGCAGAGCGGAACCACCGACCTGCGCGTTTTGCTCTACATGGACGAGGTCGCGGGCTACCTGCCGCCGACCGCCACGCCGCCGACGAAGAAGCCGATCATGCTGCTGATGAAGCAGGCCCGGGCGTTCGGCGTCGGGGTCGTGCTGAGCACACAGAATCCGGTCGACGTCGACTACAAGGCGATCAGCAATGCCGGTACATGGATGATCGGGCGGCTGACGACCGAGCGAGACAAGGCGCGGCTGCTGGAAGGGATGACCAGCACCGGGGTGGACATCGCCGCGGTGTCCGACGCGATCTCCGGGTTGGGTAAGCGGCAGTTCCTGATCCGCAAGGCCGGGAAGAACGACACCGAGCAGTTCGGCACCAGGTGGGCGCGCAGCTACCTGCGTGGGCCCATGACCCGTGACCAGATCGCAGCGGTGATGAAGGCTGCGCCCGCCGTTGTGCCCACTTCGCAGGCCCAGACCGACGCTGCGACCCCGCCGCCGATCGCGACCCAACCTGAAGTCCCGGTCCCGGAAGCCGCACCCACGCTGGGCGCCGCCGCCGCACCGGGCGCGGTGACTCCGGCGGCCGTGCCCGACCAGGTCCCCGAACCAGCCCCCACCGACGACGAGACCCCGGTGATGCCGACTGTCGCTGACGGTGTGCCCGATTCTTATCTGGATCCGGCTGCCGCCTGGGCCGCCCACGTGGGCGCGGTTGCGGCAGGTCCTACCGGTCCGCGTTTGCAAGCGGCTGCGGTCGCCCGCGTAATCCTGCGTTATCAACTCGCGCAAGCCGACGTCGCCCAGGACGAGGAGTACGAGGCGATCATCAATCCGCTGCCCGAACAGACGATGAGCCTTGAGCCGCTGGTGGTCGATTACGACGACCGCGACCTGTTGGCGCAAGCCCCCGCTGCCGCGCGCTACGTCCTGCCGGCGGCCAAGGTCGCGAACAAGACGTACTGGTCGACGTTGAGCAAGGATCTGACCGATCACTTGGCGGGCAGCGCGACGCTGCAGGTCCTGCACAACCCGGACCTCAAGGTCTATTCGCGGGTCGGGGAGTCGGCGGAGGAATTCGCCGCACGCTGTCAGCAGGTCGCGGCGGACGCGGCGGACAAGAAGGCGGTGCCGCTGCAGTCGAAGTACCAGACAAGACTGCGGACCTTGCAGACACGACTGGACTCCGCGAGCAACCAGGCCCAACGAGCGGCCTCGAGCGCGAACAGCGACATGCTCAACTCGGCCGCCTCCGTACTCGGCGGACTGCTGGGCGGGCGTCGTTCCGTGTCGTCGATGAGCACCGCCGCGCGGCGGGCCAGCAGTGCGAAGTCACGCGCTGACGCGGCCGCTGCGAAGGTCGATGATGTACAGGCGCAGCTCCAGAACCTGGAAGCGGACCTGACCGACGAACTGCACGCCCTGCACGCCGAGGGGCAGGGCAAGGCTGCGAACATTGTGCCCGTGGAGATCACTTCGAAACGCACGCAGGTCCGGGTCACCGACCTGCGACTGGTCTGGATCCCGGTGGGCTGATGACCGACCGCGAGCGGGGTTTCCTGGGAATCGAGGGCGTCGTCCATCCGATCGTGCAGGTCGGCGACCCGGTGCTGTCCACGAAGTGCGAACCAGTTGCAGTCTTCGGTGAGGACCTGCACAAACTCATCGCCGACATGTTCGCGAGCATGTACGCCGCCGACGGGGTGGGGCTGGCCGCCAATCAGATCGGCGTCGGCTTGCGGGTGTTCGTGTACGACTGCCCGGACGCCGAGCAGCAGTACCACCGGGGAGTCGTGGTGAATCCGAGTCTGGTGCCACCGGTCGAGCGACACCTGGACGAAGATCAAGAGGGGTGCCTGTCAGTACGCGGTCAGTTCACGGATCTGGCCCGCCCTGATTTCGCCACCGTCACCGGCTTCGACCACATCGGTGCCCCGATCAAGGTCAGCGGGGACGGCTTGCTTGCGCGCTGCCTGCAGCACGAGTACGACCACCTCGAGGGCATGCTCTACATCGATCGGCTGTCGGCGCGGGCGCGCAAGAAAGTGCTGAAGGCGTACGCCGAGGAACACCAGGCGCTGTAGCGTCCCTGCGCGGCACTCGATCAGTCGCGTTCCGAACTGGTCATGGACCCCCCGGAGCGGCTGCGGCTCAGATCAGCTTGGGGAACGCGATCAGGAACCCGACGGCAACGACGAACAGAACACCCGCCACCGACAACAGGACCACTTGGCTCGACGACGCCTTCACCCGGCCCGACATCGCCGCGAAGAACAACACACTCGCGAACAGAACCGTGAGGATCGTGTAGTTGTCCCCTCGCTGGTTGTTGTCCAAGGCCTCCTGGTACTTGGCGTCGGCGAGCGCGTCAGATTCCTGAGCCAACTGACTGGCCGGGATCTGGTACTCGGGCAGGCTGAACGGGTTCCCAGCGGTGGGGTCCTGCTGCCACGCGGCGAACGCGGTCTTCAGCGGCTCCGGAAACTGCTCCTCATAGAAGTCAGCGAGCTTTTGGTCCCCCTCGGCGTCGGCCTGGGACCACTGCGTGAACAGGGTTACCTGCACCGAGGTCATCCGGTTGGCCAGACCGTCGTACCGCGCCGCCTCGATGCGAGCCGTGGATGCCTGCGCGAACGAGATCGACATCGCACCGCCCATTTACTCGACTGGAACGCCGTCCAGGCCGTCAGGATCGCAGTGATCGACAGCAAGATGACACCGATCAGTTCGAGTCGGGAGGCGGAAGCATCGTCAGTCACGCGCCAATCCTAAAGTCCGGATGCTCAGTGCGCTCGACGTCAAGACGTGAGCCCTTGGTTCAGGCGACCGGTCAGTCGCCTGACGAACCCCATAGCGACTCCCCCACCCTCGAGGTGCGGCCTGCGGCCTAGAAGCCGGAGGTCCCCGTCGCAACCTGCACGATGAAGACCGCGGTCATCAGCGCCAGCACACCCAGCACGACCCATATAAGGGCTTGAAGAGCGTAGTATCGCCGGCTTCCCGCCTCGCCTTGATGAACAGCGGGATGAGCACGAGATACACGGCCGCCGAGGGGAGCATGTAGTCCCGTCCGGCGTACAACAGCCAGATCGCGTAGATCACGGCCAGCGCGCCGATGACTCGCTCGTACGTGAGCGACTTGCCCTGTGTGATGCGTTCGGCCTTCAAGGCGGTCTTGAGCTGGAACAGCGCAGCCCACAGGTACGGGATCAGGATGACACCGGCGGCCAGGAAGATCAGGACCTCGTAGGTGCTCTCCGAGAAAAAGGTGAGCACCAAGGCGACCTGCGCGCGCAGATGTTCGAGGCCCACAGAGCGACCGTCGGGGTGCCGTGCTCATTCAGTTTCCCGATACTCCTGGGCATGATGCCTTCGGTCGCGGGCACGCGCAGGATCTCGGTGGACAGCAGCACCCAGGACAGCAGTACTCCCAGCAGCGAGATGATCAGGCCGATCGCGATGAACTTCGCTCCCCACGGGCCGACCACGGCTGCGAACACGCCGGCCAGTGACGGGTCGGCCAGTCCGGAGACCTCAGTCTGCGACATGATCCCGTAGGACATGACGTTGATGAGCACGTAGAGGGCGAGCACGAACAGGAAGCCGATGACTGTCGCCCTACCGACGTCGCTGCGCCGGCGGGCCCGCTGGGAGAACACCGACGCGCCCTCCACCCCGGAGAAAACCCAGACCGTGACGAGCATCATGGCGACGATCTGCGACATCGTGCCGCCCAGCGGTACCAGGTCGGTGGAGCCGTCGCCGTACACCATCGTGTTGGTGCCCCAGATGTCCGCGGTCAACAGGTCGAACTTGAACGCGAAGGCACCGACCACCAGGAAGGTCACCAACGGAACCACCTTGGCGATGGTCACGATCACGTTGACCACAGCTGCTTCCTGCACTCCCCGCAGGACCAGGAAGTGCACGACCCACAGCACCACCGAGGTGACCAGGATCGCCGGCGCCGTGTTGCCACCCGCGAAGGACGGGAAGAACGTGCCGAGTGCCGAGCCGAGCAGCACCAGGAACGCCACGTTGCCGATCCACGCACCCACCCAGTAGCCGATGGCCGAGCAGTATCCGATGAGGTTGCCGAAGCCGGCGCGGGCATAACCGTAGACACCGCCGTTGATCTCCGGGTATCGATTGGCCAGCGACTGGAACACGAATGCGAGCATCAGCATGCCGATGCCGGTCAGACCCCAGCCGATGAGCAGCGGCCCAAGTGCGGCCGCTCGTGCCATCTGGGACGGGAGTCCGAAGATGCCACCGCCGATCATGGAGCCGACGACCAGTGCGATCAGTGCGGGGATCGCAAGACCTGAGGGGTTTACAACGGTGTTCCGATCGGTGTGCGTGTCCAGTGCCACGGCCGAACCTCCAATTGGCGGATGGTCAGATCAATGCCGGGGGCGATGGCGCCCCCGGCCGGGAAGAGGTCAGTCGACGTGTCCGCGCATGCGCACGGACAGACAGGTCACACAGCCCTCGAGCTTCTCGTACTCGGAGATGTCAACTGCGACGACATCGAGCCCGCGCGCCTCGAACAGTTCCTTGGTCTTCGGCGCCGAGGTGGACATCAGGACCTTGTTGCCACCCAGCAGGACCACGTGGGCGCCTGCCTCTTCGGGCACTGCCATGAAGTTCTCGAACATGTCGGGATCGTCGACCAGCGGCTCGTAGCCGACCACGGTGCCATCGGGCAGTGCCGTCACGGCCGTCTTGAGGTGGAGCACCTTAGTCAGGGGAACGGTGATGACCTCGGCGCCCAACTCGGACAGCAGCGAAGCGAGTTGGTCGATGCCCTCCTGGTTGGTGCGGCCACCACGACCCACCCAGACCTTGCCGCCGTACTTGAGGACGTCGCCGCCATCGAGTGTTCCGGGCGCCTCGATCCGGCCGATGCGGTAGCCAGCCGCGCGTGCGGCCTCTTCGGCTGCGATGATCTCGGGCTTGCGTTCGTCCGCGCCGGGGCGGGTGACCACGGCGAGGTCTTCGTACAGCACGAGCGTGTCTTCGACGAAAACTGAGTCGGGACAGTCGTCGGCAGGATCGACCTCGTGCGTCTCCCAGCCCGCTGCATGCAGCGCATCGACGTAGGCGCGCCATTGGGTTTCGGCGGCTTCTACGTCGACGGGGGACTTCTCGATGTGGGTCACCAGTCCGTCGTCGAGACGGGGACTGGGCTTTCGGATGAGCGCCTTCTTTTTCTCCATAACTAAGGGTACTTCGGAAAGCCGAAGAAATCGCGTAAAAATGGTATGACTGTACTAAATCTGTGATCGAACAGTGACCTACACGAGAGGCACGTCCTGGTTCGGCCGCAGCGTGACCTTCACCGCCTGTGCTTTGGGTCCCGCCGACGCGGTGTCCATGCCCAGCGTCCACTCGTCGAGGTCGTACTGATGGGTGACCAGGCCGTCGACGAGGTAGGCAGGATCGGCCAGCCATTCGGCGACCTGCTCCATCGTGCGGCGTCCGCCCAATGCAGGTTCCGGACCGGAGTTGATGGTGCCTTGCACAGTGAGTTCCCGGCTCCACACCAGGCTCCAGTCCACGGTCTGCTTGCCGGCCGCGCCGACCAGCACGAGCATCGCGCCCGGTCGCAGCAGGTGCAACGACAAGTCGATGGTGTCCGGCGATCCCACACAGTCGAAGACCGCGTCCACGCCCTGCTCGAGGATCGGCAGTTTTGTCATGCGAGGGCGCACCACCCGGCCGCCGTCGCTGGCAGCCAGCGCTTCAATCGCGGCCGCGCCGGTGGGCAGGATCCGCGAGGCGCCCGCTTCCCTGGCACGATCGGCCCCGAACTGACCCGGGCTCACCATCGCGATGTCCAGGTCCGGGTGCAGCATCCGCAGCGACGCGGTGACCAGCAACCCGATCGTCCCCGGTCCGATCACGACCACACGGTCGCCGGTGCGTTTCCACTGCAGTGCCGCGTGGAGCCCGATCGACGCGGGTTCGGCCAGCACGGCCCGAGCCGACGGTACCGAACCGATCGGGATGCACTGGCTTTCGTGGGCGACCAGCGACTCGCCCCAGCCGCCACCGACCGCGTCGGAGAAGCCCTGACCCGGCGCGTGGCAGCCCGTGACGCCGGCTTCGTCGAAGCGTTCGCACGCATACGGTCGACCTTCCCGACAGGTCCGGCACGGCGAGAACCCCCGGTGCGCACACGACAGGATCGGATCGAGCACCACTCGTTCGCCTTCGCGCTGCCCGTCGACGATGACGCCGACCACCTCGTGACCCGGGATGGCCTTCGGCTCGGCGTAGAACGCGGACATGACGAACGAGTTCTTCGCATGCGCGAGGCCCACATCGCTGCCGCACATTCCGGCGAGTTCGGGCTTTATCCGCACCCATCCGTCACGTGGCAACTGCGGCTCCGGCATATCCGTGAGACGCATCAAACCGCCCGGACCCCAGCCCGCATCCTGCTTGACCTTGCCCGCCGCGGCCGTCCACAGATAGCGCGGCGTGGACAGGTCCGCGAGCACCGCTCTCATCGCAGCCCCGGGATCTTGCTCAACAGCCCACCCTTGCCGCGGGCCTCTTTCATGGTCTTGATGTATCGCCAGTAGTCGACCTGCATGGTGTGCCGTTCGGAACGCACGTACCGTTTTGCCATGGCCTTCTGGTCGGCGTCGATCCACCTGCGCATCTCGTCGCGCGAGGGCATCGGGACTTCGCCTGTGATGAGGTCGCCGACCCACTCGGCCTGGTACTCGGTGAGCGGGATGCCGGAGCCGACGGTCTGGATGAAGCCCATGAAGTACAGGCCTGGCAGGTCCGGCGGAACGACGCGCAGGTACAGCGGCATCTTGTTGTGCTCGGTGCTGTAGACGCCCTCTAGGAACGGCAGAGAGACGTTGTACCCGGTGGCGTAGACCACGACGTCGACCTCTTCGGTGGTGCCGTCGACGAAGGCCACCTTGTCCCCGTCGAAACGGGAGACGTCGGGCTTTATGGCGATGTCGCCGTGGCCGACGCGGTCGTAGAGTTCAGCCGACACGGTGGGGTGGGCGCCGAGCAGTTTGTGGTCCGGCTTGGGCAAACCGCGGTCCTGCGGCCGGCCGGTCGCGACGCGCACGATTGCTTCGTAGGCCAGCCGCTCGACCGGGAACGGGATGTAGGCCATCAACGGCGAACTGAGCTGATCGACGGGCTTGCCCAGGGCGTACTTGGGGATCACGTGCACGCCGTGGCGGGTGGACAGGTAGACGGCTTCGGCGTTACGGGCGGCGTCGCAGGCGATGTCCATACCGGAGTTGCCGACCCCGACGACCAGCACCCGCTTCCCGGCGAACACGGACAGGTCGCGGTAATCGTGGGCGTGGAACGTCTCGCCGGTGAACTCACCGTCGAAGTGCGGGGTCTTGGGGCTGGAGTGATGCCCGTTGGCGACCAGGACGTTGGCGTACGTGTGGGTTGCGCCGTCGGAGGTGGTCACCCGCCAATGCCCGTCGACGGGCTCGACCTTCTCGACCGCGGTGTTGAAGGTGATGAGATCACGCAGGCCGAAGTGGTCGGCGAAGTCCTCGAAGTACTGGGCCACCTGGTAGTACGGCGGGTAGTCGGCCCAGTCCTCGGGCATCGGGTAGCTGGGGTACTCGGTGCGCGGGCGGCTGGAGTTCAGATGCAGCGAGTGGTAGGCCGCGGCGCCCCCGTTGTCATTGTCGATCTGCCACAGCCCCCCGACGTAGGAGCCCTTTTCGAACCAGTCGAAGTCGATGTTGCGGTCTTTGAGGGCTTTGCCGGCAGCGAGTCCCGCCGCCCCGGCCCCTATCACACAGGCGGTCTTCATGGGCTCACCGTACTTGGGGGAGATAGCCGGCACTACCGGTTCGGCTCGGTCAGGTGTAGCGCTGAACCGCACTTCGACCGCGACCGTTTTCCCATGAGGGCGGCGGCACCCAGATCGAGGGCGACGTTGTTGGGCACTTCGGCGGCAAAAACTCCCCAACAACGTCGCCCTCATCGGTGGTCACCCCAACACTCGTCGCGCAGTGACGAACCTCGGTCGATCCGACGAGACAGGGCTTCGCGGTTGCGATTATGCCTCCGGTCACAACGCGAACAGCGGTGTCGAAGGTGCATACTCCCGAACGGACACGCGACCTCCGCGCATCCAAAGACGGAATCACCGATGAGCACATGGCAGACGATTGGTAGGCACTGATGACCATCGCACCCGCGCACGGTCACCCAAAGTGGGGGGATCTTCCCGCCGCCATCCATGGCCTCGGGGCCCGGTTCGGCCTGCGCGCATTGGAGCAGCGCCACAGCAGCCGGGCGATGCTGGGCACCTACGTGCTCATCAACTCCGCCATCTCGATCGCGATCCTGTCCGTCGTCGCGATGGTGACCAAGCAGCCGTTCATTTTCCCCTCGCTGGGTCCCACGGCCTTCCTGCTCTTTTATGCAGCCACCAACGTGCAGGCCGCACCCCGCAGCGCGTTCTTCGGCCACCTCATCGGAGTGCTGGCCGGATACACGTCCCTGGTGGTCTTCGGGCTCACCACCACCGCCCCCGATCTGGAGGACGTCACCTGGGACCGGGTGGGCGCCGCGACCATGTCTTTGTGCCTCACACTGTCGGTCATGGTCTGGCTCGGCGTTCCCCATGCGCCAGCGGGAGCCACAACCCTGATCGTGAGCCTTGGATTGTTACGCACTCCTGAGCAGCTCACGGTCTTGATGCTGGCGGTCGTGCTGCTCCTCGTTCAGGGCTTCCTCATTAACCGGTTGGCAGGCCTGCCGTATCCGGTATGGGCGCCGCGACCGCAACCGGAATAGCGCGGCGTTGTTTGATCAGGTCACCCGGTCGCCCCCCGGATCAAGGGCGACGTTGTTGGGCAGTTCGGGGCTGAAAACCGCCCAACAACGTCGCCCTCAGCGCCTCGCCGGGGTTCCCTTGTTCAAGTGCGCCATCGCCTCGGTCAGACCCTCGGTTGTCAGCGGGAACATCTCGAAGACCCGGCCCACCTCCTCGATCGTGGTGCCCTCCCAGCGCGACAACGGCTCGGGGTTGAGCCATACCGAATCGCTGAAGTGGTCGGTGAGGATGCGCAGCCATTCGATGCCCGGCACCCGCGTGGCGTCGGTCGCGCTCCACGGCCCGGCCTGGCCCAGTTCGTACGGAGCCATGTACGCATCACCGACCATGATCAGCTTGTAGTGCGGCCCGCATTCGCGCAGCAGATCGTGCACCCACGTGGGCTCGGTGAAGCGGTCGGTGCCGTACACCTTGCCGTAGACGCAGTTGTGGAAGTAGTAGGTGCGCAGTTCCTTGAAGTGGGTGGCCTTCTTGGTCGCGCTGAACAGCTGGGACATCAATTTCGAGTACGGGAACATCGACCCGCCCACATCGATCATCAGGATCACGTGGGTGTTCGGTTTGCTGGGCGGCCGCACCACCACCTCGATCTCGCCGGCGTTGCGGGCGGTCTCGTCGATGGTCGCCTCGATGTCGAGCTCGACCTGGGCACCCTCCCGCACGAACGCCCGCAGCCGCCGCAGCGCGACCTCCATCTGCCGGATGTCCAGGGTCACGTCCGAGCGGTAGGGCCGGTAGGAGCGCATGTCGGCGATCCGGATGGCGGCCCGGCCACCCCCGGAACTGCCAGTGCTCAAACCCGACTCCGCATAGCCCCCCTGCCCGAGCTGCGACTTGCCGCCGGTGCCGATCCAGTACGGTCCGCCGTCGTGGCGTTCTTGCTGCTCGCGTTTGCGCTGCGCGAACATCTCCAGCAGTTCGGCGAGGTCTGGCGCCTCCTGCGCGTTCTCACTGAGCCGTACGTTCTGCTCGTCGAGCCACTCGCGCAGTTGCTCGGTCAGGGAGGTATCCCAATCCAGATCGCCGTACTCCGCAAGAAAGGCCCGGTCGAACGCATCGAGATGACCCTCGTGATGGATCAGCGTGGCGCGCGCGGCGTAGTAGAAACCGCGCACTGTGTCGTCGTGGGCGCCTGCCTTGAGCGCCGCGGACAGGGCAAGCGCTTCCGTGACGCCGACCGCGACGTCCTGCTCCCGAAGCCGATACAGCAACCCGAGGAAGAACGGCCCCATCAGAATCGGCGCGAGGTCCGGTTGAAGAAGGCCTCCATGTCCTGTTCCTTCTTCAGCAGCGTGCCCAGGAACGGGGCGTTGTCGAGGTCCACGGAGTCGACCCCGGCGGTTTGCAGCATGGCGATCCAGTCGACGAGCTCGCTGGTGCTCGGGGGTTTGCGGATCCGGTCCATTCCGCGCACTGCGAAGAAGGCACTCAACGCCTGATCAAGCAGGTCACGGTCCAGACCCGGGTGGTGCACGTCAACGATCCGCGCCATCAGTTCGCGGTCGGGGAAGTCGATGTAGTGGAAGATGCAGCGGCGCAAGAAGGCGTCGGGCAGTTCCTTCTCCGCGTTGCTGGTGATGATGACCACGGGACGGTGCGCGGCGGCCACCTCGTCGCCGGTCTCCATGACGGTGAAGCGCATCCGGTCGAGTTCGTGCAGCAGGTCGTTGGGGAACTCGATGTCGGCCTTGTCGATCTCGTCGATGAGCAGCACCACCCGCTCGGGCGATTGGAACGCCCGGCCCAGCGCTCCCATGTGGATGTACTCGCGGATGTCGCGCACGTCGTGGTCGCCGAACCGGGAGTCGTACAGCCGCTGCACGGTGTCGTAGTGGTACAGACCCTCCTGCGCACGGGTCGTGCTCTTCACGTGCCAGGTGATCAGCGGCATATCCAGGGCCTTGGCCACGGCTTCGGCCAGCAGGGTCTTGCCGGTGCCGGGCTCTCCACGCACGAGCAGGGGTTTCTCCAGCACCAGCGAGCAGCGCACCGCCGCCTCCAGCGCAGGGTTGGTCAGGTATGCCTCGGTCCCGGTGAACTCCACGGGTCGAGGGTACGCCGCCATCAAAACTGGTCCGTCAGCCCCTCGTTCGGCCCTCATCTGATGGCCAGCGGACCACCAAACCGGGCAAACCGGGCATCTGGCCATCACAGGAGGGCTAAAGCGGCCGTTGGGCCGCCGGAACGGCCCAGTTTTGATGGTGGAAGCGTCCCGCGTCCTAGACTCACGCCCGTGACCGAACGCAGACTCTCCCCAGCCGACGCGGCGTGGCTGTACAGCGAATGGGACAAGAACAACCAGACCGTCTCGGCGCTGATGTGGCTGGACCGGGAGATCGACCCCGACGACTACACCGCCATCGTGCAGGAGCGGATGGTCGACAAGTACCCGACGTTCAGCCAGCGCATCCGCACCTCGCGCAACCCGCTGATGATGCCGCACTGGGAGAACGATCCGGACTTCGACATCAGCAACCACGTGGAGGTCCTGCAGCTGCCCGAACCCGGGACGAAGGAACAGCTCTCCGAACTCATCTCCGAGCAGCGCGGGCAGTTGCTGGATCGGGAGCGCCCGCTGTGGAAGATGTACGTGATCCAGGGCTACGACGGCAACACCACCGCGGTGCACGCCCGGATCCAGCACAGCATCGCCGACGGCTGGGCACTGGTCCGGGTCGTGCTCTCCCTGTGCGACGACACCCCCGAGGCGATCCGCCCCGAACCCGTGGACAAGAAGCGCCGGCGCAAACGTGACCTCGTGGCCAAGGCCGCCAGCCCGGCTGTCGACGTGGTCCGCAGCCCCCTGGAAGCCATCCAGGACACGATCAACATGGCACTGCATCCGAAGCGGTTCATTGAGTTCGGCAGCGAAGCGCTCGATGCCTTGGAGACCGGAGCCGAAGGGGCGAAGAACGCCCTCGAGTTCCTGTTCGCCCCGCGCCCCGGCAAGACGATCTTGCACGGCAAGGTCAGCGGCGAGAAGAAGATCGTGTGGATGAACCCGGCGCCGCTGCAACCGATCAAGGACATCGGGCGAGCGGTGGGGGCGACCATCAACGACGTGCTGCTCGCGGTCCTGACCAACGCCCTGCGCCAGTACTTGGTCGAGAACGATGCGCTGACGGTGGACGAGCTGTTCACCGCCGTGCCCGTGAGCCTGCGCAAACCGGACGCGGACCTGCCCCGCACGCTGGGCAACCGGTTCGGACTCATCCCGGTGTTGTTACCGGTCAGCATCGAGGACCCCGTCGAGCAACTGCACGAGATCAAGCGCCGCATCGATGACATCAAGGGCTCGCAGATGCCGATCGTGTCGTTCGGGCTGACGTCCGCAGGAGCGCTGGCCACCCCCGAAGTCGACCGCATGATCCACAAGATCAACCAAGAACATTCCATCGGTGTGACGACCAACGTGCCCGGCCCGCGCCACGAGATCTATGTCGCCGGCGCCAAGGTGCTCGGCATGTGGGGGATGGGTGGGCTCAGCGGGCACATGAACCTGTCGTTCGGAATCTTCACCCTGAACAACGAACTCAACTTCTCGGTGCACAGCGACACGGGCATAACCGGCGATCCGGAGCGCATCCTCGACCTGTTCCGGGAGTCGATCGAGCAGTTGAAGGCGGAGGTGCTCGATGCCGGGGTTCGTTGATCTGGAGCGCGACGATCCCGGGCTCGCCGCGGCTGTTCGCGCGGCTTTCGCCGTGGGCAAACACTGCACGATGGCCACCTTGCGAGCCGACGGAGCACCGCGAATCAGTGGCACCGAGGTGGAGTTCGAGGACGGCCAGGTCTTCCTCGGCAGTGGTGACGACGCCCGCAAGACCCTGGATCTGCTGCGGGATCCACGGGTGGCGATCCACAGCCCGACGCGCGATCCGGAGTCCGAATCTTCCTGGGCCGGCGAGGCGAAACTCAACGGCGTCGCGGTGCAGGTCGCGGCCCCTGAGCACTATCCGACGGGCGCCAAGCGGTTTCGCATCGACCTCACCAGCGCGGTCTACACCGGTCTGACCGACGAGACTCCACCCCGTCTACGCATCCGCTTGTGGCGACACGGCCGGGCCGTGGAGACGATGTTCCGGGCATAGAACCCAGAGAAACGGAAACGTACTGGGCATGCTCCCAAACGACGTTCAAGCCTTCATCGACCACGAGATCGCCGCGAACACCACTGACTACAGCGACCTGCGGGCGGTCTTCCTCAACGGCACGCTCAAGCGCTCGCCGGAGCCCAGCCACACCGATGGACTGATCGCGATCAGCCGGCACATCCTCGAGGGCGTCGGCGTGCAGGTCGACACGATCCGCACAGTGGATCACGTCATCCCACCGGGGGTGCAACCGGACATGCGCGAACACGGCTGGGAGCGCGACGATTTCCCGCAGTTGTTCGCCGATCTGGTGGAACCTGCCAACATCGTCGTGCTGGCCAGCCCCATCTGGCTGGGCGACCAGTCCTCGATGACCCGGTTGGCGATCGAGCGGCTCTACGGGTATTCGGGCAAGACCAACGACCGGGGACAGTGGTCCTACTACGGCACGGTCGGCGGCGCACTGGTCACCGGTAACGAGGACGGCGCCAAGCACTGTGCCGCGCAGATGCTCTACGCCTTGAGCCACATCGGGCTGACCGTGCCGCCGCAGGCCGACTCCTACTGGGTCGGGGAGGCGGGTCCCGGCGCCAGCTATCTCGACGACGGGACGGGCGCGCACAACAACTGGACCACGCGCAACACGGTGTTCATGACCTGGAACCTGCTACACCTGGCGCGCATGCTCCAGGACGCGGGCGGGATCCCGGCGTTCGGAAACGACACCCGCAACTGGGACCTGTCGAACCCGGATCATCCGAACCCCGAGTACCGCTGAGCGCGATCAGGCCATACCCCATTCCGCCAGCGCCGCGCGGGCGACGGGCTCGCCGTGCTCCTGCACGAAGTGGCCGGCCTCCAGCAGCATCGGCTCTGGGCATCCCTTGATGATCTGGCGCATCCGCTGCATCACCTTCGGGCCCAGCACCGGGTCCAGCGTGCCGACCGCCATGAACGACTGCCCCGCGAATTCGGTGGCCCACCACATGGCGGCCTGCCTTGAGACGGCCACACCGTCGGCGTCCTCGGTCGTCGGCACCAGCGCGGGGAACCGACGAGCGCCGGCCATGTAGCGCGGGTCCGGGAAGGGGGCTTGATACGCGGCGACCTCCTCGTCGGTCAGGCCCGGTTCCGAACGACGCATCAACTCACCCACATGGAACTCCGGATTGTGGGCCACATAGTCACGCCAGGCAAGGAAGCCGTCGGTGGGTTTGGTCCCCACGCCCAGTCCCGTGTTCATGATCAGAAGCCGCTGCACCAGATCGGGGTGCGTCACCGGCAGCGTCAGTCCGAGCAGTCCGCCCCAGTCCTGAACTACGAGGGTGACCCGTTGCAACCCCAGCGCATCCACGAAGCCGAGCATCGAGGAGTAGTGGAAATCCCACGTGAAGTCGGCGTCGTGCACCGGTTTGTCGCTGCGGCCGAAACCGAACCAGTCCGGTGCCACCACCCGCATCCCCGCTTCGACGAAAACCGGGATCATCTTGCGGTACAGGTAGCTCCACGTCGGTTCGCCGTGCAGGCACAGCACAACCTCGCCGTCCGGCGGCCCGGCGTCGACGTACGCCATGCGCAGTCCGTCGAGATCCACGTAGTTCGGCTCCCAGTGGAAACCGGGGAGGTCGGTGAAACGGTCGTCGGGGGTGCGCAGGATGTCCACGCATGTGACGCTACCCCGGTTTTGGAAGACGCCGAAGGCCATAGCGGGCGACCCAACCGGCGCCGCCTGCGATTGCGCCGAAGCCCGCGTCCTGCGACCGTGGAGTAATGGGCCTGGAGGTTGCGCTGTCGCCGCTTGCCAGTTCTGTGCGCGAGATCCTGTCGGGCCGCACCGACGGCGCCTCAGACGTCGCCCGTGCCATCGGCCAGCCGCCCGGGGCGCCAGGCTGGTTCACACCTGACGACCCGATCTGGACCGTGCACGGTTCGGTGGCGACGTTCCTTGGCGGCATCCGCTCGCTGTTGTTCCAGACCCTGCACCCGTTGGCACTGGCCGGCGTCGACCGGCATTCCTCCTACCGCGAGGACCCGTTCGGCCGACTGCAACGGACCGGGGCATTCATCGCGGCGACGACCTACGGTTCGGCCGACCTGGCCGACCAGACGATCCGGGCGATCCAGTCCATGCACAAGCGGGTCAAAGGGGTGGCTCCCGACGGTCGGGCGTATTCCGCACAGGACCCCCGTTTGCTCGCCTGGGTGCACATCTCCCTGACCGACTCGATGCTGCAGGCCTACCTCGACTACGGCCGCGACGGCGCGATCGACGCTGACGGTTACGTGGCGAACATGGCTGTCGTGGGTTCGGCGATGGGCGTCATCGACCCGCCGCGCAGCCAGGCGCAGATGACTGCACAGCTCGAAGACTTCCGCCCCGAACTGCGCGTCGATGCTGACGTGCGGCGCACCCAAGGCTTCATCCGCAATGCGCCGCTGCCGATGGCGTTGCGACCCGGATACCGCGTCCTGGCGCGCGCCGCCTGGGACAGCCTGCCGCCCTGGGCGCTGACGATGCTGGACTCCTCGCCGCGCCTTGCGCCGGTGGACAAAGCCCTGGCAGACACCGGCCTTCGGGTGTTGCGGCGGGCACTGGTCGCCTCGCCCGCACGGTTGGCTGGCGAGCGACGACTGGCCGGCAGTCTTACGCCAGAACGCGACCGCCGTACCGCGCTTTGATCATCTTGTGCGCGGCCTTCTGCATCAGCGAAGGCTTACCGCTGAACTGCGACAGGTTGCGCTCGAACCATTCCCGCGCACTCATCGGCTCCTGTCCGGTGAGCTCTGCCACGGTGTCCGTCACCACGTCGGCATGCCCGTCGCGCCACGCCCGCAGATGCCCGAGCACCATGTTGTCGAGATCCTCGCGGCTGTCGATGCCCGCGTGCTGCATCATGAGGTCGGCGAGTTCGTTCTCAGGCAGATCGATGTAGTCCAGGTTGCGCCCGACGACGTCTGCGAGCAGTGCCACGACGCCCGGCATGTCGAGCGCCTGCGGGCCCGTGCAGATGTACTCCTGCCCCTCATGACCCGAGCCCTCAACGATGTGGGCGACCACCCGCGCCACGTCGTCCAGAGCGACGAACCCGACCCGGCTGCGCTCCGACATCCCGAAGGCCACGCCCATCAGGATCTGCGGCGCGAACGGACCGAACGAGTACTCCATGAACGCGTTGGGGTAGACGATCGTCCACGGCAGGCCGGACTGCCGTACAACCTCGACCGCCGGTCCATCTTGCTCCTCCAAGGCGTTGGCCAGGTACACGATATGGGCGTCGAGGGGCGCAAGAGCATCGGTCACCGCCGCCGCCATCCCGGAACCGGGGCGCGCACCGAGCAGCACGTGCGTCGCGGCGCCCGCTTCATCCACCAACTCCACGTCGCACTCGGACAGCGATGTCACCAGAGCCTGGGTGAACTGGTCGTTGCCGGTGGTGACGAATAGACGTGCCATACGTTCACGGTAAGCGCGAGCCGAACCGGGGGCGCGCACGGCCAACCGCGAGTACCGTGACGACATGCCCACCACTGCGCAGACCTTCGAAAGCCACTCCCCCGCCGACGGCCGGGTGATCGCGACCTACCCGATCATGGACGCCGACGCCGTGCGCGAAGCCGTAGACCGCGGGCGCATCGCCGCCAGCTGGTGGGTGAGCCTGGGCTTCGACGAACGCAAAGCCCGCCTGCTGCGTTTCAAGGCCCTGGTCGCCAAACGCTCCAAGGAGTTGGCCGAACTCGTCCATGCCGAGAACGGCAAACCGATGGACGACGCACTGCTGGAGATCATCCTTTCGGTAGAGCACATCAACTGGGCGGCGCTGAACGCCAGGTCCGTTTTGAAACGGCGCGGTGTCCGGCCAGGACTGCTCACCATCAACCAGGCCGCGCACGTGCGCTACCAGGCACTGGGCGTGGTCGGCGTGATCGGACCCTGGAACTACCCGGTCTTCACCCCGATCGGCTCGATCGCCTACGCGCTGGCGGCCGGCAACGCGATCGTGTTCAAACCTTCGGAGTTCACCCCCGCGGTCGGCGAGTGGCTCATCGGCGCGATCAACGAGGTGATCCCCGAGCAGCCGGTGGCGCAACTGGTCACGGGCCTCGGTGCCACGGGCGCGGCGTTGTGCGAGGCCGGCGTGGACAAGATCTCCTTCACCGGATCCACCCCGACCGGCAAGAAGGTGATGGCCGCCTGCGCGAAGACGTTGACGCCTGTCCTGCTCGAATGCGGCGGCAAGGACGCCGTACTCGTGGACAAGGACGCGGACCTGGAGAAGGCCGCCGACGCCGCGACATTCGGCGCCTTCAGCAACGCCGGGCAGACGTGCGTCGGAGTGGAGCGGGTGTACGTGCATCAGGCGGTGTACGACGAGTTCCTGGCGCTGGTGGCGGCGAAGGCGCGGAATCTGACTCCCGGCCACGGACCCGACTCCTCCTACGGCCCCATGACGATGCCCTCTCAGATCGAGGTGATTCGTGAGCACGTACGCGACGCCCTGGAACGCGGCGGGCGCGCTGTCGTCGGCGGACCCGAATCGGTCGGGGAAGGCGTCGTCGAGCCGATCGTGCTCACCGGTGTCCCGGAGGATTCAATGGCGATCATGGAGGAGACGTTCGGACCCACGCTCGTGGTGAACCCGGTGCGCGACATGGACGAGGCGGTGGACCGGGCCAACGCCGCCGACTTCGGCCTGGCTGCGTCGGTCTTCTCCGGCAGCAAGGCGACGATGGAACGCGCCGCGGCGCAACTGCACGTCGGCATGGTGAGCATGAACTCCTGGGTGATGTACGCCGGGGTTTCGGCGCTTCCGTGGGGCGGTGTCGGGCAGTCCGGTTTCGGCCGGATCCACGGCCCCGACGGGCTGCTCGAGTTCGCCCGCTCCAAGTCCACGGTCCGCGAGCGGTTCGCGCTGCCGGTGCCACTGGTCAGTTTCGCCCGGCACCCGCGGACCACCGAGATCGTGCGCAGACTGACCTCGCGACGGGGCAGAGTCGTGTTGCAGGCGGGCAGGACGGCCGTTGGCAAGCCCCCCCCGTTGCAGCCCGGCGTTGGACTTACGCACGGCCGTTGGACAAACGCACATCCGTGAGACACCCACCGCCCGCGCAACTCCAACCCCCGTACCGATCTCCAACTGACGTACCCAACTCCAACGCCTGCGGCCAACGCACGACCGCGTTCAGACCTCCGCCGCGTCGGACCTCACGTACTCATCAAGATCAACATTCCACACCACGTCGTCGAGGCTCAACCGCAGCCACGGTTGCGCCTGGTCGCCCCACTGCACCGACGAAACGGCCGGCACCCCGACCCCCTGGATGCGAGTCCAAGCATGCACGCGCGTGACCCAGCGGATCGGCTGCGGATCGCCCGCGTCGCGCCACCGCAACGCCTCGAACCGGTCAAGCAAGCCGGACTGCGGGTCGAACCAGGCGACCAAGGAATCCGGTCCCTGTTCCTGCGGCACGACGAGTCGGGCACTGACCGCGTCGATCGGCTCCCAGACCCCGCCCAGCAGTGCCGAAGGAAGCCACAGGTACTCCCCCCACATGCTCAGATTTGCCGCGCGGTCCACCGTCGGCTCGCCCTCGACCACGCCGGTGGGCAGGTCGAGGCGCGCGTGCCCGTCGAGGTACCACTCCTGGGCGGTCACGATCCGGCGTCCGAAGACGGACAGTTCCATGTGGTGCCGGTAGCCGGTCCCCACGACGTGGCCGAACCGCCACCGACCCGGCAGCGCGGGGCCCTTGATACGCATCGTCATGCGGCCACCGAAGACAGCACCGCTCAACAGCGGGATCTGCTGGCCGCACACGACCTCGAAGTAGCGGGCCACCGGTTCTGGCAGTCCCGCCGGAAGCGGGGCATGCTCCAGTTCCGGCACATCCCCGCGGAACGGCGCGAACGGTTCCGGCACCGTGTGCAGACCTTTGCGCAAGGCCAAGGCACCTGCACCGACAGCGGCACCAGCCGCGATCCAACCCTTCATGACTCAACCCTCTCACCGTCCTGGGATGCCGACCTCCACGCGGTCCACGCACGCCCCGTCGACGACGATCGGCGCAACCGGTCCAGGCGGCGGCATCACATAGGTGATCCCACCACCCTCGCGGCGCAGCCGGATCACCCTGACCCCGGCGTCCAGCTCGGGCACCCGCACCTCGCCGCACTGACGCCGCTGTGACACCAGCAGCGCGGTGAACTCCAGCGGTCCCACCGCGCCACTCTCATCGATCTGCAGCGGCCGCGCGGCCTGTTCGGGGAAGCGCGCCGGTTCGGGCCCGACCTGCAGCAATGTTCGGGTGGTGCCGAGTTCGTACACCGGCGGGTCGGTGATGAAGAAGAAGTGAGCCAGCATGCGCGGTGGACTGGGGGTCGCCGCAAGATCGGCGCCCGGCCGAAGGGCTCGCGCTTGTGCCAGCCATTGCCGCCCCGGATCAACGGGGCGAGCGATCGTCCACATGCTCCAGGAACCCAGCAAAGCCACCGCCGCCGCGACGGCCACCACCGGCCGCCACGTGAAGTCGAACGAGCCGATCCCGGCCAGCAGCACCGTGCCGGTGACCAGGGTGAAACGGGGATCGGCGGCCAGGCCGGCGCCGGCGAAACCACCGCGCAGGACCACGAACGACAGGACTTCGGCGAGCAGCAGGGCCGCCGTAACACCTGCCACAAGAACGGTCTGACGCGGTTGTGTGGCGAGCCCGATGAGCAGGATCACCATCCACACCGCCAGCACCGCGACCGCCCACAACCCGGCGGCCACCGGCACGACCGTTCGCTGCTGCACGTCGAACGGCAGCCAGCCGAGAACAGACCGCAGCACCGATCCCGGACCCGCCGACCACAGCGCGCCGGGAATGCTCGTGCCCGGGGTGCGACCCGGCAGGCCGTCGAACACCCGCAGACCGAGCGCCAGCAACGTGACCCCGACCAGGACC
Organism: Micrococcales bacterium; assembly: GCA_016719135.1. Taxonomy (GTDB): domain Bacteria; phylum Actinomycetota; class Actinomycetes; order S36-B12; family UBA10799; genus JADKAV01. The sequence continues at coordinate 92,698 of JADKAV010000006.1, forward strand.
AGCCACGACCTGCGGTTGTCCCGCCATGCCTGCCACAGTCCGCTGTACAACCAGGCGATCGCGAACAGAACCGGCACGAAGTAGACGGCCCGTTCGTGGAAAGTCCAGGCAAGTGCGCAGAGCACGCCCACCACAACCGGGGTCCACCTGCGGGGCCGCGCCAGCAACCACCCGGCGACCAGCATCAGCAACAGCGCCACCGCCTCCAAGCCGGCCGACAGCCATTGCTGCGCCAGCATCGTCGCCGGCCAAGCGGCAAAAAGGATCGTGGCCGTGGCGGTGCCAGGAGTTGCCCCGCCCCAGCGCCGCAGCATCAGCCAGAACATGGCGCTGGTGCCGACGGCGATCACGCTCAGTAACAGCGCCGCCGGCCACCACACCTGCGGCGCCGCCCTGGCCAGCAGCCATTGCACCGCGAAGGATGCCGGTTCCCGGTGGCCGTTCCAGTTCTGCAGGATCAACTCCGAGGCCGACGCGTTCCACGCGGTCCAGATGTGGATGTAGTCGTCCTGCCAGAAGAAACTCCCCCAGATCACCCACAGTCGCACCGCACTCGTCACGCCGAGGATCACCCACACCGACGCGCCGAGCACTGCGCAAGGCTACTGCGACCGGTAGCGTGACGAGGACCGCACAACGAGGAGATGAAACATGGCTGGATCGTGGACGCAGAGTCGCACGGTGACCAAGCAGGCGTGGGGCGTTATCAAGGAGAACCCCTACATGCTGTTGTTCCCCGTCGTCAGCGGGATCCTGGCAATCCTGGCGTTCCTGATCGTCGCCGGTATCGGGCTGGCGGTCATGGGTGTCACGACCGTGGAAGAGCAGACCACCAGTGATGAAGTCCCGACCAGTGTCGTCGTCATCGGCGTCCTGATCCTGGTCATCGCCGCTTACCTCGCCACGTTGATCACCCAGATCTTCATGGGCGGGCTCGTCAAGTGCACCGATGAGGAACTGCAGGGACGCGACAGCGGGTTCGGCGCCGGGCTGCGCGCATCGTTCTCCCGGCTCGGCGCACTGATGGGCTGGGCGGGGATCCAGACCGCGGTCGGCTGGCTGCTGTCCGCGGTACGCGGCGACGCCAGCAACAACAATGCGATCGTCGCGATTCTGCGCCTGGTGCTCGCGTCACTGCTGGCCGTCGCGTGGTCCATCATCACGTTCTTCGTCCTGCCGCTGATCATCCTGCGGGGCAAGGGTCCGCTGCAGGCGATCAAGGAGTCGGTGGCGCTGATCCGCAAGACCTGGGGCATGCAGATCGCCGGCAACGTGCGTATCGGTGGGCTGATCGCGCTGGTGGCCGTGCTGCCGGGGATCCTGTTCGCGGTGGTCGGCGGGTTCATTGCGATCTCCGGGACGCCAGCCGCCGGGATCCCGCTGGCGGCGATCGGCGTGATCGTGATCATCGCCGCACAGGTTCTCATCAGCGCGATGCGAGCCATCTTCTCAGTGGCGATGCTGCACTACGTCGAGAGCGGCGAGGGCTACGGACCGTTCGGAGCCCAGGACCTGCAAACGGCCGTACGCGTCAAGTAGATGCTGCAGCGGGCCTTCGACTGGCTGTTCCGCGACCGGGAGACCGACCGGATCGTCCTGGGGCAGTTCCCGAATCCGAGCCTGTTCATCGCGATGGGGCTGTTCGCGGCGCGCTGGCTCGCGTCGATGGCGGGGGCGTCGGACGGACTTGTGCAGGGGCTGGATTGGGCGTTCGCGGTGGCCATCGTGTGGTGGGCCGGCCGCGAACTACTCCAGGGGGTCAATCCCTTCCGGCGGATTCTGGGACTGGTCGTGATCGTGGCGGTGATCGCCAGTCGGGCACTGTGACGAGCGTCACGGTTCCCTGCCGTGGACATGAATATGCGTATAACCGTATAGTCATGACCAGGTACAGAACTTCGAGGAGGTGAAGAGCATGTACGGACACAAAGGTGACAAGACCAGTAACCAGCTGAACATCAACAACAGCGTTTACAAGGAACACCTGAACGCAGCGGTTAAGGGAAAGTCCGCGCTCGTTCCGGACTCGAAGGCTCCGCGTAAGTAGAGACTTCCGACAAGGCCCCTGGTGATAGCACCGGGGGCCTTTCGTATGCGCATAACGTAGTGCTCACCTTCACACCCCGAGCAGCAGAAAACCCCCGGCCGATGACCGGGGGTTTCCTGAATCGAACTAGCTGAGCAGAGCGTTCACGTCGACGTTCGGCGGAACCAGAACCTCGTCGATCACGTGGATGACACCGTTGCTGGCCTCGACGTCGGCGGTCGAAACCGTGGCGCCGTTCACCTGCACTCCGCCGTCTTCGGTGGTGATGGTGATGTCCTCACCCTCCACGGTGGCGACGTCACCGGGCTGGATGTCGGTCGACATCACCTCTCCGGCCACCACGTGGTAGGTCAGGATCTGCGTCAGAACCTCTTTGTTCTCCGGCAGCAGCAGCGCGTCCACCAGGCCCTCGGGGAGGGCTTCGAAGGCCGCGTCGGTCGGAGCAAAGACGGTGTAAGGACCTTCAGCACCAAGGGTCTCGGCCAAGCCGGCCTCGGTTACTGCTGCCACCAGGGTGCTGAAGTCGGGGTTGGCGGCGGCTACGTCGACGATGGTGCCGGCCGATGCCTCGTCGGTCATGCCGTCTGCCGGCGATGCCGGGGCGCTGGTGGCTGCCGTCGGGCTGGCCTCTGCGGTCGAATCGTCGTTGCTCGAGCAACCGACGAGCGCCAGGGACGCTACTGCGAACCCTGCGGCTACGATCTTGATGTTCATTACTCCTCCTGAGGTGGGGTGGGACGTTCATTGAGGTAATCGCGCAAAGTGCACCATTCGGATGCAACGATTTTGGCACGTTATGTAGACGTTACCTCAAGAGGCTGCATCTGCCGGGCTCCCGGCAGGGGCGGACCGGGCGGGCAGGTCGTGTCCACCCAGTCCAGGACCGTGCTCAGGACCGTGCGCCACGACCCGTCCAGCATCACGTCATGGCCGCCGGGCACCCACACCGGCTCGACGCCCAGCGCGCGTGCGCACCGCCGCACATCCGCGGCAGCCACCAACGTGTCCTTCTCGGCGCCTACGACCATGACCGGTGATTCGATGGGGCGCAACGCCTCCGGCACAAGCATGGCGTACTGCGCCCACGGGGATTCCCGGCCGATCCTGCTGACGTACTCCCGGGCCGTCGCCTCCGGAAGGTCGGCGAACAGGTCAGCGGCGTTCAGCCGCAGGGTGCCGCCCAGCACCGCGCGAGTGAAGTCCACCGGCTTGCTGCGCAAACCCGAGACCATCGTCGAGGGGATCCCACCGGCGGGAATCGGCGTGAGCAGTACACCCGCGCGGGCCGGATAGCGCTGCAGCACGCGCTGCGCGACCAGAGTCCCCAGCGAGTGGGCCACCAGGACCGGCGGCTGGTCCAGCGACGAGATCACCTGCAACACGTCGTGCACGTAGTCGCGCAGTGTGGTGCGACCCAGCCGGGTCTGACCGCCGGATCCGCCGTGACCGCGCAACGACATCGCATACGAGGAGTACCCGCGCTCGGCGGCCGCGGCCTGCCAGTTCTGCGCGAAGCACCACGCCCCGTGCCCGAGTCCATGCAGGAACAGCAATGGCGGCCGGTCGGTCTCGGGCACCACCTCGGACAGCACTTCCAGGTGCACCGGCTTGGTCGGCCAGCCCCATTCACCGCGGCGCAGGACCTTCGGCGCGGGCTTCATGCGGACACTGCCTGCAGGCGACCGGTCTTGTCGAGGAAGCCCTCGAGCACTTCGAGGTAATCCTGGTGTGCGATCTCGTAGTAGTGCCGGGTCGAGTCCTTGTAGTGTGAGCCGCCGCTGAAGCGCCGGGTCCGCTCGGCGTTCAGTTCGTCGTGCAGGCGTTGCGCGGCTGCCGGGTCCCGGCGCTGCAGGTCGAGGAAGGCCGCGATCGCCATCGCCTGCCAGTGCGCGATCGTCCACTGCCCCGAGTCCGGCTGGATCAGCCCGGACAGCCACAGGTTCTGGTACTTCGGTGATGCCATCTGCAGCGCGAGTTGGGGCCGGCCCTGCGCAGCGTCGAGGGCGTCCTGGTCGGCGAGGAACGGGAAGACCGCCAGGTACCCGGTCGCGAAGACCACGAGGTCGACATCCGCCCGGGTCCCGTCGGTGAACACCGCACCGGCGGCGTCGAAGCGTTCGATGTCGGGTTTCGGGGTGATGTCGCCGTGACCCACGTAGTAGACCAGTTGCTGGTTGACGATCGGATGGGTCTCGAAGAACGCATGGTCGGGCTTCTGCAGACCGAAGTCCTCGAACTTGCCCATCGTCGTGCGCAACGTCGCGGCGAAAGCAAGCCGGCGCAGGGCCAACGGCAAACGCATGGCCAGAAGCTGATCGGCGATCTGGTCCGACGGCTTGCCGAAGACGAACTTCGGGTTGTAGTAGTAGCCGCGGCGCGTCGAGTGGAACGTGGCGGTCGCGTTCTGCGCCGCTTCCACGGCGATGTCGCAGCCGGTGTTCCCGGCGCCGACAACGAGCACCCGGCGCCCGCGCAGCTGATCCGCACCCTTGTAGTCCGCCGAGTGCAAAACCTCCCCGCCGAACTCGCCGGGATACTGCGGAATCTTGGGATTCCAGTTGTGCCCGTTGGCCACGACCACGCCGTCGTAGCGGATCGTGGCCTGTTTGCCGTCGCGTTCCACCGTCACGTCCCACTGCGGGGCCGGCGCCTGCACATCAACAGCCTCGACCCGGACCACCGAGGTGTTGAACGTGATCCGCTCACGCAGGCCGAAGTGCGCGGCGTAGGCATCGAAGTAGGCCTTGACCTGCCGGTGGCTCGGGTAGTCGGGGTAGTCGTCGGGCATCGGGAAATCGGGGAACTGGGTGAACGGTTTGCTGGAGATCAAATGCGTCGACTCGTACACCCGCGAGGTGGGCGCACCGAAGTTCCAGTTGCCGCCGAGGTCGTCGGCCCGGTCGAATCCGTCAGCGGGGATCCCCGCCTGCAACAGCGCCTTCAGCGCGGACAATCCGTGCGGTCCGGCACCGATGACCGCCACGCACCCAGGGCGTTCCGTGACATCCATGCTCCGACCGTAATCGGCGACGGCCGGTGCAGCCACCGGATCGGCGGCGCTACTCCAGACCCGCCGCAATACCCAGGATCGCGAACGACACGACCAGCAGCGCTACGAGCAGCGGCCACACGAACCGCAGGTATTTGTCATAGCCCACTTTGGCGATGGCCAGGCCACCGACGACCACGACACTGGTGGGCGACCACAGCAGGGTCCAACCGTGGCCGGTGATCCAGGCGGTGATCGTGGTGGCGCGCGACACTCCGGCAAAATCGGCCAGCGGCGCCAGCAGTGGCATGGCCAGAGCACCGTGCCCGGAACTGGACGGGATGAGGAACGCCAGGGGGATGTTGATGATCACGGTGACGATCGCGAAGACCCCCGCAGATGCCCCGGAGACCAGTTGCTCCATCGAGCTTAGGATCGTGTCCAGGGTCTGGGTGTTGTTCATGATCACCGAGACACCGCCGGCCAGCAGCACGACCATCGCCGGACCGATCATGTCCGCAGCACCCGCCCCGATCAGCCGCACGATCTCCTTCTCGGGCATACGCGCGACGAAGCCGACCAGCCACGAGGCGATGATGAACAGCATCGCCAGTTGCGGGAACCACCAATTGAGTTCGAACCAGTACGGCGGGGTCGCCGTCTCGTGGGTGACGTAGTAGTCGGCCGCACCGGTCGTGGACCCGAAGATCGACGACCACGGGATCACGGAGAAAATCATCAGTCCGAACGCGAACACCGTGATCACGAGCACCCACTTCTGGGTACCGGTCAGTGTGTGGCTGAGCTGCGGATCCTCGACATCCTCGGCCATCTTGTCGGTCGTGGTCTCGTCCTGCTCGTCGGGGTCGTCCCACCCGACCAACGACGCATCCGGGTCCTTGCGCACCTTCGCTGCGTAGCGCACCACCCAGGCCGTGGCCATCGCGGTGAGCACCACCCACATGACGATGCGCAGACCGATTCCTTCCCCGATCGACTCCCCCGCCTCGCCGGCCGCGACACCGATCGAGAACGGGTTGACCGTGGCACCCATCACCCCGATCATCGCGCCCAGGATGATCATCGACGCGGTGACCAGACGGTCGTATCCGAGCGCACCCATCAGCGGAATGAACAGCGCGTAAAAGCCCAACGTTTCGACCGAGAAGCCCATCGTCGACCCGAGCAAGGAGAACAGCACCATGACCGCGGTGATCAGCAGCCAGCCCTTGCTGCGAAGTTTGTGAGCCAGACCGGCCACCGCCACGTCGAGCGCCCGGGTGTAGAAACTCACCGAAATGAACGCCCCGATCGCCATGATGAAGACAATGACGCCGACCTGGCCGAAGACGAACCCGACGGTCTCGGTGTCCACGAATTCGGTCTCAGGGTTGAACAGCCCGTAAATGCCGTTGATCGGCGCGAGGAGTAGTTGCTGAAAGTAGGCCCAGCCCTCCAACGGAGAGTCGACATGCGTGAACGTACCCGGGATCGGGCCCCCGTCGGCGTCGAGCTGATAGCGCCCGGACGGCAGGAAGATGGCGGCGATCCAGACCAGAACGGTGACGATGATCAGCGTTGTGACCGCGCTGGGGAACTGGAACTTCTTCTTGGTCGTTGTAGTGCTCACCCGCCGAAGGTACTGCACAGCGCAAGGCCGATGTACGGTGAATGATCATGCTGGGATTCGTGCAGGGCGACATCACTGAGCAGGTCGTCGACGCGATAGTCAATGCCTCGAACGAAGCCCTGTCCGACGGGGCCGGCGTCAACGGCGCGATTCACCGCGCAGCCGGGCCAGACCTGCCAGCCGCATGCCGCGCGGTAGCGCCCTGCCCGACCGGCGAGGCCCGCATCACGCCAGGGTTCGAGCTGCCGGCCCGCTTCATCATCCACACCGTCGGCCCGGTCTGGCACGGAGGCGGTCACGGCGAGGCGCGACTGCTCGAGTCGGCCTACCAGCACTGCATCGAGTTGGCCGACACCAACGGCCTGCGGACGATCGCGTTCCCGGCGCTCAGCTGCGGGATCTTCGGCTACCCGGTGGGGCAGGCAGCGCGGATAGCGGTGACCACGGTGCGCGAGGCGTTGCCGGGCACGAGCCTGGAACGGGCCACGTTTGTGCTGTTCAGCGCCGACTTGCTGGAAGCCTTCCGGGCTGCCGGGTAGGCCGCCGTAAATGCGTAATGGGTGCTTCGGATTTGAGGGCCAGTGCGGCGGACATTCCACCTGCACCACCAGCGGCGCGTCACCAGCGCAGGCATCAACCCCGAGCACGACGACATCTGCCAGGCCCACCAGCAACTGACACGTTCGGGTTGGGTCGGTCTCCACAGGGTCCTCCCGGTCCAGGGATCTTGGTCGAAACCGACACCGGCAAGATCCCTGTCCCACACCCCCCAACCACACACCCCCGGCCACAGCAGGATTGTCCGGGCTGCGGGACCCGGGGCTGGGTCAAGCAGCCACCGGTGGTGCGCCTGACGGATGTACCGGTGTTCGGGGGTCCGGCGGTGGCGGCCTGGCACACGCTTCGCCGTCCTGCCCAAACAGTGTGTGTGCGGGGGGGTCGTGAACCACCAGTGATGCCCGGATCGCCGCGCCGCGAGGCTCGGTGACCCACCGGGCCCGGCGGTGGTTGACCACGCAGGTCGGTGAGTATCGGCGGGCGGTGTCGGTGGTGGCCGCGGAAACGACTGCTGACCAGCGGTTCGGTCCAGCCTGGCCATCACATGGGGCCACCGGTGGCACCCTCGGCTCCGCTGCGGCCCCCATCTGATGGAAGAAAAGGGACATAAGCCCCACAGTGCCCGCCGTCACCATCACATCGGGGCCGCCGAGGGCCCCACCGCCCCCGCTGCGGCCCTCAAGTGATGGCGGTGAGCAGTAGATGCTCTGGTGGCAGGGGCGTCTGCGAGCCAATGGCCACGTGGGGCTGTGACGGGCATGCCGTCAACGACACGACGCTGGCCCACGGTCAACTGCTGGTCGACGATCCCGAGCGGATCGGCCCGATCCAGGCGACCGGGATGGACCAGACGCTGTCCAACCGGGTCGGGCAGTGCCGCACCCAGCAGCGGGCGACCACGCTCGACTCCCCCCTGAAACCCGAAGGGCACGAAATGGCCCGCTACCTGCGTTGTGGCCCGTCAGCAACGGGGCAGAACGCAGGTAACGGGCCAAAACGGCGCCAGTGGTGAGGCTAGTCCTCCACAGGCATCGCATCGATGTAGGCGACACCTTCGTCGTACTTCGTCTTGACGATCCCGAACTCGTTGGCCCGGCGCTGCTGGGCGTTCTGCTTGGACTGCTGGTACAGCTCGCGCAGGCGGGTCTGCAGGTTCTGGATGCGGGCGTTGAACGACTCGGTCGTTTGCTCGATCTTCTGCGAGTAGTTCTCGCGAGCACTATCGGCCTGGTCGTCGTACTTGTTGTTCGCAACTCGCAGGTCGTCGCGCTTCTCCTGATCGAGGGTCGCGAGCTGATCCTGGATCGCGGCGATCTGCTCGCGCAGGTTCTGACGGACGACCGGGTTGGTCGCCTTGATGAGCTTCTTGCGCGCCTTGGCCAGTTGCTTGTTCAGACGCTGCTCCTTGCCGGAGTAGCTGGTGTTGATGCGCGCGATCGCAGCGCGGCGATCTGCGGCGATGGCGTTCAGCCGGGCCTGTTGTGCCGATTTCAGCTGCGCCACCTGCCGGTTGCGCTTCTGCTTCAGGTCGACAACCTTCGCTTTTCTGTTCGCCCGGCGGTCCTTGGCTTGGCCGAGCTGGGCCTGGTAGTTGGCGCGGACCTTCATGCTCGCCTTGGCCCGTTTCTTGGACAGCTCGCTGCGGTACTTGCTGATCTCTGCGGGCGTCTGCTGCTGATTCTTCTTCGCGTTCAGCTGCGAGACGTAGGCCTTGAGCTCCTGGTACTGCTTGGTCGACCGGATGCTCGGGGTGGCAGCGTTGGCGGGGGCCCCGGACGCAACCAGGGCGGGAATCACCAACATGGCGATGAGGAATTTGCGCATGCCGCGACAGTAGCGCTGCGTGAATCGTCGATGTCGAAAATGTGCCCATTCGGCGGTTGCTTTCGAGGAATACGTCTCGTCGATGATGACTGAGCGTAACGACTATCGTACGGCGCAAGGGGTGAACACCCACACCGAACATCCGGGGCCGACTACGCTGACCGCCGTGACCGACTCGACCCCCACCCGCCGGCCACTGCGTCTGACACTCGCAGCGCTGCTCGTGGCACAAGCCCTGCTTGTGGTGCATCCGGTGCATGCTGTCTCGAACTACTTCGTCGGAGCCGGCGTGGCCGGAAAGGGCCTGGCGTTCGTGCATGTTCTGGACGTCGTGCTCCAGGGGTTCGGGTACCTCGTCACTCCGTTCGTGGTCGTGCTCCTGCTGCTCGCCGCGTGGGGTGTGGCGCATCGGGCTCGCGGGGTCGGTGCCCTACTCCTACAACCAATTGTCGCGGGGTATGTAGTGGTGCCGTTCCTGCGCGCGTTCGGGACCGCCGACGCCAGACTCTTGGGCGCCATCACCGTCCTCACGGCGGTCCTGCTCATCACGCTCATCGCGCGCACCGACACCGCCGCCAGCACGCACCGGCGCTGGTGGCTGCTGGTGGGCTTCGCGGTCGGCGCTGTGGTCATCGCAGCCATCGGAGGCGCCTCGCAAGCCCTGCCGTTCGACCCCGTGCGCGCGTTGACCGGCGACGGAACCGGCCAGGCCCGCGCCGGTCAGGACGTTCCCGTTCCGCAGGCGCCGCAGAACCCAGCGCTGGCCCAGAACCCCTTCAACAGCATCCACAACGACTCCTGGGGCACGGATGCCTACGAGTTGCCGACCCCGTCGGATCCGCGCGGCGCACCGGTGGAATCGCTGTTCACCGGCGGCGACTGCGCAACGATGTCGTTCGACTCACAGGGCCGGCTGATCACCTTGTGCTCGACGTTGACCAGGGTCGTGGCCTACATCGTGGACCCCGACACCCTCGAAGTGCTCGACAAGAAGATCGTCGGAGACCGCCGGCCACGCCTCACGGACTTCTCCGGCGGCGGCTACTTCATCCTCGACAATCAGGACCGCATCGTGTTCCCCGCACGCGGTGGAACGCTGCGGATCCTGTCCACGGTCGACGGCCTGCAGGACGTGGACAACATCGATGTGTCCACGACGCTGGAACCCGACGAACAGGTCACCTCCGTGATGCCCGACTGGGACGGGCGTTATTGGTACGTGGGGTCGCTGGGCACCGTCGGCGTGATCCGCGATGGTCGCGTCGCGGCCCTGAATCTCGGCGGCGAGGACATCGAGAATTCCTTCGCAGTGGCACGCGACGCCGTGTACGTCGTGAGCGGCGCCGCCTTGTACCGCCTCGAGGCGCAGGACGGCGGTCCGCCCAGGATCGTCTGGCGGACCGAGTACGACCGCGGCACGATGCGCAAGCCCGGTCAGACCAGCCGCGCCTCGGGGACCACCCCGACCGTCTTCGGACAGTGGGTGGCGATCACCGACAACGCCGAACCGCGGATGAACGTCCTGGTCGCCGACACCGAGACCGGTGAGGTCACCTGCCGACAACCGGTCTTCGGCGACGGCGCCAGTGCCACCGACAACGCCTTGATCGCCATCAACAACCACCTCGTCGTGGAGAACAACTACGGCTACAGCCCGGCCGTGACCTCGACCACCGCGGGCCGGTCCACTACTCCCGGTATGGCCGCGGTGTCGGTGGATCCGGTGACCGGCGCCTGCGCCCTGGCCTGGGAGAACGACCAGGTGTACGTCCCGTCGGTGGTGTCGAAGGGCACCGGAATCGGCGGGTTGATCATCACGTACACCAAGCCACCCAACCCGATCGGCGCCGATGCCTGGTACTTCACCGCCGTCGATGTGCGCACCGGTGAAGTGGTGTGGACGCGCCGGGCGGGTGCGGGAACGTCGTTCAACAACCACTACGCCGCGGCGTATCTGGGCCAGGACGGCGACTTCTACGTCGGGACGATCAACGGGATCGTGGTGCTGAGGAACGGCGCGCAGTGAGGGGGCTCGATGGGTAAGGTGCTGCGCCGACTGGGGCTGGGGCTGCTGGCGATCATCGTGGTGCTGGGCCTGGTCGCGGCGTCGCCTCCGGGCCGCGGCTTCATCGGCGAGAAACTCGCGCTGCGCGACGGTGCGCAGGCCTACCTGATCGGCTACCCGCTGGTCACAATGCAGGCCACCCGACAGGCGCTCGTCCAGCCGCCAGCCCAGATGAACGCGTTCATCCACGCCCGGTACCTGCCCGATGCGCGCAACGCGGTCAACGTCATCTCTCCGAGCCGCGACACGGTCTACTCGACAGCATGGCTGGACCTGCGCGACGGGCCGGTGATCATCGAGCAGCCGGACATGGGAGACCGGTTCTGGCTCATGCCGGTCCTCGATGCCTGGACGAACGTGGTGGCCGACCCTGGGAGCCGGACACTGGGCAACGCCCCGCACACGCTGTTGATCGCCGGTCCGGACTGGACGGGCCAGGCTCCTGCGGGGGTGACGCTGTACCGCTCCACGACGAACCTGGCGTGGGCCATTCTGCGCATCCAGGTCGACGACGGCCTCGACGGCATCGCAGAACTACAGGACGGTTTCCGGATCGCGCCGCTGTCCAACCGGCGGGAATACCGCGACCCCGCCGTCGTTGAGCGCCCGCGCGAGGTCACTGACGTCCGCGCCGCGGTGGACGCCTTGACCGGCGAGGAGTTCTTCACTGCCCTGGCGGACCAGTTGCGGGATCAGCCGCTCGTCCCCGGACGACCCTGCTGCGGCGGACGCCCTGGCCAAGGCCGGAATCGTGATCGGTCAGCCGTACGACGTCTCCGGCTTCAGCTCTGCCCAACGACGAGGTATCGCCGAGGTTCCCGGCCGGGTGCAACAAGGCATGACGGACGCTTTCGAGAGCGGCGAGGCCAGCTACGTCAGCAACGGCTGGCGCGTCCCGCCCATGGATATCGGCGACTACGGCGCGGAGTACCCCCTGCGGGCCGTCATCGCCCGGGAAGGGTTGGGCGCGAACCTGCCCGAGGACGCCGTCTACGCCTCGACCACCGTGGACTCCAACGGCGAGCCGCTGATCGGCGGGCGGCGTTACGCCATCGACCTGCCGGCCGACATGCCCGTGAATGCGTTCTGGTCGATCACCGCCTACGACGAGCGCGGGAACCTGCTGCCCGGCGACGCCCGAACCTTGTCGGTGTCGGGGCAGGCCGGCACAGGTCCCCGGCGCATCCTGCTATCCCCGTCCCGGCCGCAGCAGACTGCGGGCTGGGTGCGGATTCCCGCCTCGGGGCAGTTCCGCCTGCTGATGCGCCTGTATTGGCCGGAGCCGGAAGTCCTCAACAATCAGTGGACGTACCCGCCGGTCCGGCGCAGTCGGCCGCCCAGGGGTAGCGCAGGGAACCAACCGCGACTGAACCGGCTATCCCGGGATCTGCACATCGAGATCGACGACCACCTCGTCGGCCACCTTCAACTGCCCGAACATCAACGAGTACGGCTTGACTTCGAAGTCCGTCTGGCGCACCGGGATGGAGGCTGTGACCCGGCCGTCGGCCAGGGCCAGCGTCGCGGTCAGTGGTTGGGTCACGCCGTGGATCGTCAACTCGCCAACGACGTCGACCCGGCCGGCGGCCGTTGCCATCTCGCTGGAGCGGAACGTGACCTCGGGATGGCGTTTCACGTCCAGCGTCTTGGTGGCGTTGCGCACGATGACCTGTCTGTCCACCGGCGTGAGCGGGGTGATCCCGCCGGAACCCGATTCGACGCGCAAAGAGGCCAGCGCCGCCCGGAACTGCACCGCGACCGGCTTCTTCGCGCGCATCTCCACCGACCCGGACCAGTCGTCGACCGCGATCACCAGCCGGTGCCCCATCCGCGAGGCTGACCCCGCGACGTCGGTGTGAATGGTCACGGTCCCGCTGTCGATCTCCACGGTTCCACTGTAGGCGGGCAGATCAGGCCCAGATCCGCGCAGGATCCTCGGTCTCGGGGAAGGCTCGCGCACGACCCTGCGCGAACCGCCGCGCGCTCAAAGCGGCAGCCGCGGCATCCAGCGTGTCGTCGGTGGTCGCCCAACCCGCCGAGACCCAATCAAGTGGGTGCAGCCCTTCAGACTCGAGGATCGCCAAGCGCTCGCGGACACCGGCCCATGACTTCTTGGAGAACCGTGGGGCACCGAGGACCCGGAACGTCAGTTCGGGATGGACCTCGATCACAGTGGCTGTCGTTTTGGCCTGGGCGACTTCCTGGATCTTGGAGCGCAGCGCGAACGCCTGCGCCGACACCCCCTTGCCGCCGTGCTCCCGGTTGATCGCTGTGGCCTGCCCCTGGGTCGGGGCCGCCAACGCGGCTGCGGTCGGCGTCATGAACAGCGACGACCGGCGCGGGCCGAGGAACGCGCGGGCGGCCAGGTCGCACTCGCGTTCGCCGTGCAGCGGGGGCCCGATCGGCATGTCGACCCCCCACTACCTCGACACCCAGGGCCACAAGATGTTCGGCCAGATCGCCGAACCGCGTGAAGCCCTCCACGAGGTCCTCAGCGGGCAAGACCAACGCCACCCAGCCCTGACGGCAGCCATCCACTCCGGCGTACATGTCCACATTGTCTCGTGCGGCACCCCGGTCAGCATTCGTATGCATAAGCGGCGTATGATGCATAGTGTGCAGATGATGCAGAAAGAAACCTCCTCAATGCAGACCCTGCTCAGTGCGCGACAAGTTCAAGACGTCCTGCACATAGACCGGTCCACCGTCTACCGCATGGCCGAGGACGGCCGGCTGCCCGCGATCCGGGTCGGCAAACAATGGCGGTTCCCCGCCCAGGAGATCTACGCCCTGGTCGCCACCGAGAAACCCGAGCTCAACACCTCCCCGCTGGACCCGTCGGTGGCATCGGCGATCGCTGAACTCTCCGCCGATCTGCTGGGTGTCATGGTCGTGGTCACCGACATGGACGGCCACCCGATCACTCCTATCGCCAACCCGTGCGAGTGGATGGTGGACCACGCCGACGACCCCACGGTCGTCCCGACCTGCATCGCCGAATGGCAGGAGCTCGCCGACAACCACAACATGGAGCCGCAGTTCCAGCCCGGCCAACTCGGCTTCGAATGCGCCCGTGCTTTCGTACGCTCCGGGCGCGAACTGGTCGGCATGGTCCTGGCCGGCGGCGTGAGTCCGGCAGAGGAGCACCGCACCGACCTGTACGACCTGAACCCCGTCGACCGCCGCAAGGTCCTTGACGCCTTGCCCCGCATTGCAGTGGCCCTATCGCGCACCACCGCCCCCCACGACCCCCGCACCCGAACCGCGTCGGCACCGGCTGGCGCACCCGATGAGGAGAAACCATGAAGAGGCTCTTGATCCTCGGCGCCGGAACCGCCGGAACCATGGCCGCCAACAAGATGCGCCCGCTGCTGCCCCGCGACGAGTGGAACATCACCATCGTCGAGCAGCACGATACGCACTTCTACCAGCCCGGATACCTGTTCATCCCGTTCGGCATCTACCGCCCCGAAGAGGTCACCAAGCCGACCAAGCGCTTCATCCCGTCCGGGGTGGATCTGGTCAGCGCCACGATCGACAAGGTCGAGCCGGACGCGAACAAGGTTCTGCTCGAGGACGGTACGGAACTGCCGTACGACTACCTGATCATCGCCACCGGCGCGTCGCCCAACCCCGACGAGACACCGGGCATGGCCGACGACATGGGCGGCGACGTCCACGAGTTCTACACCTACAACGGTGCGACCAAACTGGCCGAGAAGATGCGCACCTGGGAGGGCGGACGACTGGTCGTCCACGTCACCGAGATGCCGATCAAGTGCCCGGTGGCACCGCTGGAGTTCACCTTCCTGGCCGACGCCTTCTTCACCGAGCAGGGCCTGCGCGACAAGGTCGACATCACCTACGTGACACCCCTGGAGGGCGCGTTCACCAAACCGGTCGCGTCGAAGTACCTCGGGGACATGCTCGACAAGCGCAAGATCGCCCTGGAGCCGGACTTCATGATCGAGTCGGTGGATTCCGAGGCCAAGAAGATCGTGTCCTTCGACGAGCGCGAGGTGCCCTACGACCTGCTGGTCACGATCCCGCTGAACATGGGCGCGGACTTCATCGCCCGCTCGGGCCTCGGCGACGACCTGAACTACGTGCCGGTCGACCAGTACACCCTGCTGTCCAAGGCACACGACAACATCTTCGCCGTGGGTGACGCCTCCGACATTCCCGCGTCCAAAGCAGGGTCGGTCGCGCACTTCGCGATGGACCTGTTCCCGGCGAACTTCCTGCGCCACATCCAGGGCCTGAAGATGACCGAGCCGTTCGACGGCCACGCCAACTGCTTCATCGAGACCGGCCACGGCAAGGGCCTGCTGATCGACTTCAACTACGAGACCGAGCCGCTGCCCGGCAAGTACCCGCTGCCCGGGGTCGGGCCGTTCTCCCTGCTCAAGGAGACCGAGATCAACCACTGGGGCAAGGTGATGTTCCGGTGGATGTACTGGAACATCCTGCTGCCGGGCAAGGAACTGCCACTGCCCGCGCTGATGTCGATGGCCGGTAAGGACACGGAGGACCTGTGATGTCCGTTTCCACTGCACCGGACCTCGAGCAGCTGTCTCGCCGGGTGGACCGTATGGCCGACCAGATGGACTTCATTGCCGCCGAACTGCTCGCCCAACGCGAGTCCCGGGAGCGCTGGTCGGAACTGACCGAGACGCTGGTTCCCGTGACTCGCGGCGCCGTCGACATGGCCACCCGCGAGCTCGAGGATCTCAGCCCCGATGTGACCGCCGAGGACGCCGCTGCGTTTCGCACGGACCGCGGCTCGGGCACTGCCGAAACTCGAGGTGCTGCTGGCCCAGCTCGACAGCCTCTCGGAACTGCTGCACACCGTGAATTCGCTGTCCGGAGCCGGCATGGACAAGCTCACCGAGGTCCTAGCGGTCGCCGACGACAAGGGCTACTTCGCGTTCGCGCGGCAGGGCGGCATGATCGCCGACCGCGTCGTCACCGAGTTCACCGAGGAGGATGTGAAGGCACTCGGCGACAACGTCGTCACGATCCTCAACGCCGTCAAGGAGATGACCCAACCCGAAGTCATGGGCTTGGTCCAGCGCACCGCGATCAGCGTCTCCGACGCCGAGGACACCCCGATCGAACCGCCGTCGCTCTTCGCACTGCTGAAGTCGATGCGCGATCCGCAAACCCGCCGCGGCCTCGCGAAGGTCATGGCAATGCTGCACACCGTCGGCGAGGAGAGCGCGCCGGCATCCACCCAAGGAAGGAAGTAGGAAATGCCCACCGCCACGATTGCGGGCCATGAGGTCCAGACCAACGATGAGGGGTTCCTCACCGAGTACGACGAGTGGAACGAAGAGATCGGCACAGAACTCGCCGGCAACATCGGCATCGAGATGACCGACCGTCACTGGGAGTTGATCCGCTGGCTGCGCGAGGACTTCAAGGAGAAGAACGAAACCGCCACCACCCGCCGGGTGAACAGCGTGGGCGGTTTCCCGACCAAGGAGCAGTTCCAACTGTTCCCCAAGAAACCGGCTCGCAAGATGGCCTACGTGGCCGGACTGCCCAAGCCGCACGGCTGCGTGTGAGGAGACACCATGGCTGACGCAATCATTCCGGACTTCGGCGACGACGACGAGACCGATCGCAAACTCGTCATCATCTGCTCCAAGGGCAACCTGGACATGGCCTACCCGGCCCTGGTCCTGGCCAATGCCGCCTTGGGCGAAGGGATCGAGACGCACCTGTTCTTCACGTTCTGGGGCTTCGACATGATCACCAAGTCGCGTATGCACGACCTGCAGTTCTCGCCGGTCGGCAACACCGCGATGCACCTCCCCGGCCGTAACACGAAGATGCCGCAGTCGCTGTCGCCGATGCCGGGCATGACCCAGATGGCGACCAAGATGATGAAGAAGCAGATCGCCGACCTGGGCATCCCGGAGGTTCCCGACTTCCTCGACCAGATCGTGGCTTCCGGCGGTCACTTGTGGGCCTGCCGCATGTCCGCGGACATGAACAAGCTCGAGGAAACCGACCTGCGCGACGACGTCGAAGGGATCATCAACGCCACCGACTTCATGGAGATCAGCGAAGGCGGGCAGATGCTGTTCATCTGAGGCACGTGGACCGGCGCCGCGGGAGGACCGTGGCGCCGGTTTCGCTTTGCTGCGCCGAACAGCCGTTGGAGTTACGCACACCCGTTGGACAAGCGCACAGCCGTTGGACATCCACGGCCCGCCGATCTCTCACCGATGTACCGATCTCCAACGCCCGTACCCAACTCTCACGCCTGCGCACCCAAGCCCCGACCCGCCACAGCCGTTGGAGTTACGCACACCCGTTGGACAAGCGCACAGCCGTTGGACATCCACGGCCCGCCGATCTCTCACCGATGTACCGATCTCCAACGCCCGTACCCAACTCTCACGCCTGCGCACCCAACCGATGCGTCGCGACCGACGGCTCGCCGGGGATAGCCTTCGGTCATGTGGCGATCCGCGCTGGTAGTCAGTCTGATGATCGGCCTGGGCGCGTGCAGCAACACCCAGACCGAGCCCAGGCCGCAACCGACCGCGAGCACCGTCGACCAGGGCCGCCAGGACCAATTCTGCGCCGACGTCGCCGACGTACTCACCCGCAATGACCCCGCAGATCCCGAGGATCAGGCCGAGCGTCTCGAGGAATTGCGCAAGCTCGCCAGCAAGTTCGGCATGGGCACCGGCGACGACATCACTGCCGCAAAGGTGCTGCAGTCGTGCCAGGAAGAGATCGACGCTGCACGCGAGGCACAGCGCTGAGCGTGACCCATCTCACCGGCGTGCGGGGTGCCGCGGTGGGCACCCGTCGCGTACGGTAGCCATAGAACGGCTGGGCATAAGGCCCCGCTACGTCGTGCGCTACACCCGTGAAGGGTGGCTGTCTTCTCCGGTTGGAATCTGAGTGGGCCTCATTGCACCCACGACCTGACCGATTGGATTCACCATGACCGCAACATTCACCGACCTCGGTGTGCCCCGCGAATACGCAAAGGCACTGGCCGACCAAGGCATCCACGAGCCCTTCCCGATCCAGACCAGCACACTGCCCGACTCGATCGCCGGACGCGACGTCCTCGGACGCGGCCGCACCGGCAGCGGCAAGACGATCGCCTTCTGCCTTCCGGTAGCCATCCGGCTGAGCGGCAAGCGCAGTCAGCCAGGCGCCCCCCGGGCGATGATCCTGGTCCCCACCCGCGAGCTGGCAAGCCAGGTCGCCGACACGATGCGTCCTCTGGCACAAGCCGGAGGCTTGAGCGTGGCAACTGTTGTGGGTGGCGTCCCGCAGAACCCACAGGTACGGGCATTGCGCCGTGGCACCGACATCCTGGTGGCCACCCCCGGCCGCCTCGAAGACCTGATTCGGCAGGGCCACTGCCGGCTCGACGACGTGCGCATCTCCGTGCTCGACGAAGCCGACCACCTCGCCGACCTTGGCTTCCTGCCCGCCTCCAAGCGACTGCTGGACCAGACTCGCCGCGACGGCCAGCGCTTGCTGTTCTCGGCCACGCTCGACGGTGCTGTGGGCGTGCTGGTGCGCAAGTACCTGCGCGACCCGGCGACCCACCACGTGGACGCCGCGTCAGCTCCCGTGCCGTCGATGAGCCACCACATGCTCACCGTGCGCGACGCGGACAAGCAGCAGGTCGTGCTCGAACTGGTCTCCGGCCAGGGCCGCACACTCGCGTTCACCCGCACCAAACACGGCGCCAAGAAACTGGCCAAACAACTGACCGCGGCTGGCATCCCCGCGGTGGACCTGCACGGCAACCTGTCGCAGGCCGCACGCAAGCGCAACCTGGCCGCGTTCAGCACCGGTCAGGTTCGAGTTCTCGTGGCCACCGACATCGCCGCCCGTGGCATCCACGTCGATGACATCGACATGGTCGTTCACGTGGACCCTGCCGCCGAGCACAAGACCTACCTGCACCGCTGTGGTCGCACCGCCCGCGCCGGCGCCGAAGGTAAGGCGATCTCGGTGGGCACCCCGTCGCAGCGCCGCGACGTCACGCGCATGCTGCGCATGGCCGAGGTCAAGCCGTCGACCGTCGAGGTTCACCCTGGACATGCGGCTATCACCGAGCTGGTTGGGCCGGCGGCCGAGAAGAACCACACGCCGGTGTTCACTCAGCCCGAGCCGAAGCCACGTCCCGCGCGCAACCACGGGCAGACCCGGCACCACGGCCAGGCCCGCCGGTCGAATAGTCGGTCACGTCGCCGCGCAGCCTGAGCCGAGAGACTTTACTACGACCTGAAGCCGGCCAGCAAACGGTAGTCAGTACGATTTGGTCACCCACGTCACCCTGACCGACCTGACAAGTCGGCGAAACGCACGCAACAGCCCCTACCCCTACCAACCCAACCCCGTCAACCGAGAGACTTTGGTCACCACACGTCACCCACTGACCGATCCTGACCAAAGTCCCGCTTCGAGAACAGCCGAAGGCAAGCCCCTGAGCACGACAAAACCCCGCCGGTAGCACGTACCCGGCGGGGTTTCG
Organism: Micrococcales bacterium; assembly: GCA_016719135.1. GTDB lineage: Bacteria > Actinomycetota > Actinomycetes > S36-B12 > UBA10799 > JADKAV01. The sequence continues at coordinate 112,329 of JADKAV010000006.1, forward strand.
TCATAACAACTACGCGGGCGGGTACACGCCCATCTGCTTGGCCTTGTCGGTCTGCCAGAAGATGTCGGCGATCTCGTCGATGTAGTCGATCAGCTTCTGGCCTTCGGCCGGATCCATCGACTTCTTGGCCTCGCCGGCCTGGTGGGTGGCCTTCCAGAACAGCTCGTGCAGGTTGGGGAACTGCGCGAAGTGCTCGGGGGCGAAGAAGTCGGCCCACAGCACCATGAGGTGGTGTTTGGTCTCCTCTGCGCGCTGCTCCTTGATCAGGATGCAGCGGGCGCGGAACACCTCGTCGTCTGAGTCCTGGTATTTCTTGGCGATCTTGAGGACCGACATCGCCTCGATCTTGGCCTGCGCAGGGTCGTAAACCCCGCAGTACAGGTCACAGTGGGCGTGGGCGACGGTGGCCGAAGCGAACAACCTGCCGAGCATGAGCAACTCCTTCATCGTGGGTTCCAGTGCCGAGCCTACAATCCTGACGTGCGGTTCGACAGTGGGCGATCCCTGCTTCCCTTGCGTCGCTTCGTGGTTTCCGACCGTTCGATGGAGCCCACCCTCGTCGAAGGGCAGGGTCTTCTGGCAACCCCGTATGGAGCCGCGAAATCAGGGCAGGTGCGCTGCTTCGAACATCCCCGACGACGGGGCTTCTGGCTGGTGAAACGCGTGTCACAGGTCGAGGGAGCCAGCATGACGGTGAGCTCGGACAATCCGGCAGGTGTTGACTCACGGGCTTTCGGTCCGGTGCCAGTCGCGGGCAGTTACCGGGTGATGCTGGCCATCCCCCGCCGCTTCATGTGACAGGTGGCTTCGCCCAGAAGAACTCGATCGGGATGCCGTCGGGGTCCCGCCCGGTGACCACCAGCGCATGCGCAGTGTCCTCGACCGGACCGTGCTCGATCCCGAGCTGGTCCATCGTCTGCACCCAATCCCGCACCGCCGCGGCACTGTCGACGCCGAAGCCGACGTGGTCCACGCCGATGCGGGACGGGTCGAACGCATCGCCCGCGCTGTCCTCGAAGACGGTGACCCCGATCATCAGACCGTCAGGCCACAACAGCCGGCGGCGCTGCCATCCCGGGCCTTCGCGGGTGAGAACCTCAGCCGGGCCGAACAACTGCTGATAGAAATCCGCGCTGCGAGTCAGGTCGCTGACGGTCAATGTGAGGTGGTGCAGGACGGGGGGCTTCATCGGTCGACCGTACGATGAAAGCGTGACCATCGACGACCTGGCGGCCGGCAAGTACATCAGTCTGGCGACGTTCAAACGCGACGGGTCTCGGGTCGCGACGCCCGTGTGGGTGACCCGCGACGGCGACCACCTGTACGTGATCACCGACCCGAACTCGGGCAAGGCCAAGCGACTGCGGAACTCCGCACGAGCTGAGGTCGCCCCCTGCGATGCGCGGGGAAAGACCAGCTCCGACTACGTGCCCGCGTCTGCGGTCCTGCTGGACGAGGCCGGGACCAAAAAGGTCAAGGATCTGGTGAACGCGAAGTACGGGTTGATGGGCAAAGGGATCCAAGTCATGGGCAAATTGCGCAGCGCCCTGGGCCGCGGTAGCAACCAGCAGGTGGGCATCGAGATCACGCTGGCGTGAGGCAGCGGATCATCCCGGCTGGATGTAGTCCATCTGCCGGGCCACCCGGCGGGCCAGTTCATCGCCGGCGAACCGACCCACCAAGTGCAGTCCCACGTCGATGCCGCAGGCGATACCCCCACCGGTGACTACGTCTCCGCTGTCGACGACCCGCGCAGTCTGTCCACCGGGCAGATCCAGTGCGTCGACATCCTCCCAGTGGGTGGTCCATTCCCGACCGGCGAGCAGGCCGGTGTGACCCAGCAGAAACGCCCCGGTGCACACGCTGGCCACGGTGCGCCCCGAACTTGCTGCGATCACCGCCATCAGTTCCACGTCGTCGAGAGCGGACCGCACGTCGATGACCCCGGGCACGATGACCAGCCCGTCCTCGCGCGCACGACCCGTCGGGCTGACGCGCACCCCGCCGTAGCTGGTCACCGGCTCCCCGTCGACGGTGAAGGCCACCATCGAGAAAGCCGCGGGTTCCCCCTGCCTTTCCAGCAGACGGTTCGCGGTCAGGAAAACCTCCCAGGGGCCGCTGAAGTCCATCAGGTCCATACCCTCGAACAACAGGAAGTCGACGTTCACGACACCAACTCCTGGACCCGCAGCGCCAGTGCGTGTCCGAGGGCATGCTGGCCGTCCGGGTCCAAATGAATCCCGTCGACCGCGGACGGTTGCGCCACATCACCGGCGGCGAAGAACGGCGTCGACGTCTGCTGGCAGATCACCCGGAACTGCACCTCCAGTTCGCGGGACTCGGCGTCGCGGCCCTCGTAGAAGACGCCCATGAATCCCTTGGCCTGCACGATCGGGGGCGGCGAGACGACCAGGCAGCGCGGCGCACCCGCGCCAGGCCCAGCACCGCTGCGGTTCACGATGTCGATCAGCGTCCACAACCCCGAAGCGGAATGCCGGGCGGACAGCCCCAGCGGAACTTGCAGATCATTGGTTCCCAACATCAGGATCACCAGATCAACGGGGGCGTGCGATTCCAGGATCGGACCCAACAGGGCGCGTCCGCTGCGAGCGTCCGCGTACGGCGAGTCGAACACCGTCGTCCTGCCCGGCAGCGCCTCGCTGATCACTGTGTGACCGGCACCGAGTTCGCCGGACATGACCTCGGGCCACCTGTCCGCGCGGTCGAACCGACCACCGGTGACGGGGTCGTAACCGTACGTCAGGGAGTCACCGAAACACAGAACCACCGCCATAAGCGCCAAATCTAGCGCCGAGCCTCACCGGTGGTCGGACCGCCGGTTCATCCCGGACTGGTCGATCACCGACCGCCCGTGGAACGTCTTCATCCCGTCGAAAGCCCCCGCCCAGCGCGAGATCCGGTCGGACACGGCCGGTGGGAACGGCCTGATCAAGTACGCGGTGAGTACAGCCGGACGGTTGAGCAACAGGCGTTGCCGGTTGCGTTCCACTGCGTTCAGGATGCGCGTGGCGGCGTAGTCAGGGGTCAGTTCCGGGAAGTACCACGGGGACTTGGCCCCCTCGAACATCCCGGTGTTGATGACTTGCGGCATGACCACGGTCGTCCTCACACCGGGGGCGTCATCGGCCAGTTCGGTCCGCAAGGATTCGGCGAATCCATAGGCCGCGTGCTTGCTGGCCACGTAGTCGCTCATACCCGGCACCGGGGTCGCGCCGACCAGGGACGCGATGGTCACGATGTGTCCGCTGTTGCGTTCCACCATCGCGGGCAGGAAGGCCTTGGTGCACCAGAACAACGCCAGCACGTTGACGGCCATCGTCTTCTCGATCGCGTCGTCGGGCAGATCGATCAGACGGCGACCGCTGACAACACCAGCGTTCAAAATGAGGACATCGATCGGCCCAGTGCTCTGGGCCTGGGCATGAACCGCCTCGCGGTCGGTGACGTCGACCACCGCGGTGGACATGCCGGTCAGTGACCGCAAGGACTCGGCGTCGATGTCCCATGCCACCACCTGCGCCCCGCGCCGCTGCGCCTCCAAAGCCATCAACCGGCCGATCCCGGAACCGGCGCCGGTGATGAGAACCTTCTTGCCCTGCAACCGTGTCATGGATTCACCCTTCCACGGGTTCCGTGCTGTCGAAAACTGCCGCCTGGCCGCACACCGTGCCCTGCTCATCGGTGACCGGCCAGACCGTGGCGTCCAGGATCCGGAAGCGCCGGCCTGACGCTGCGATCCGGACGCCGGTGTATCCGCGCACCACGGTCTGGCTGTTCAACGCCGCAGCCCGTTCGGACCTAGCCTCCGGCGGCGCAGTAAGTCGCGACGGCGTACCGAGCAGGGGCCGTTGCCACAAGCGCACTGCGGCCTGGTTGGCGTACACGAACACAGGATCGGCGGCGGTGTCGTGACACAAGACGACGCCTGAGAAATCATCGAGGTCGTCCGGGGCACACAGTTCTTCGCCCAGTGCCAGGGCATAGGACGCCGCGATCAACCGTCGCCATTCTCCTGGATCAAGGCTGGTCATCGCGGAACTCCCCGCGAGCTCTCAGGGCAGCTGGGTCGGGGTCGGGGTCGCAGTCTCAGTTGCCGTCGCGGTGGCCGTCTCGGTAGCCGTGGCCGTGGCAGTCTCGGTGGCCGTGGCAGTCGCGGTGGCCGTCCTCGTCTCGGACCTCGTCACCGTCTCGGTGCTGGTCGGGCTCGGCGACTCCGAGGGATCCGTGTCGGTCCCACCACCACCGCTGGTGAAGAAGAACGCGAGAGCTCCCACGACGACCAGCAGTCCCAGAATCCCTGCGATTATCCAGCCCACCGGGGAGCTCTTCTTCGGCGGTGGCGCGCCTTCGACCCACTCCATGTACAACACCGAGCCCCGCGGAACCCAGGCCCCCGGCAGCGGGTTCTGGGCCACGATGCGAGCGGCCGGCTGACCCGGCACGGGCTGTTGCCCGGCGAACGAGGCCGGCGTCTGCCCCCATTGCGTGGCTACCCCGGGCAGCGGCTGGTCGGCCACCGCCTGCACCTGGAACATCGGCGCGAGTCCGCTCTGGCCGACAACGTTGAATGCCACTTCCGGGCTCAGACCCACCGTCTGTGGCACCTGCACACTGTCGACGGGATTCTGCGGCCACGTGCTGGTCATGTTGTTCCCTTCACCGGACGTTACCGAGCACGCTAGCGGTTTGTGGGCACCGCACACCGGATCAACATCACCTAATGTCGGGGCATGGTCGACGCGGTTCCGGGCAGCGGGGACTGCGAAGCGCATATCGAACAGTGGGGGCAGCCGGTCCTTCTGCTCACGTCCGCGTCCTACATCCTCGCGGGCCTGTTCGTGGTGTGGTTCGCCCATCGAAACAGGGCTCCGGTTCCCCGCGCCCTGGTGTGGTCGTACGCCACCGGACTTGTCCTCGCCGGACTGGGCAGCATGGACTACCACGGCCCGAGCGTGGGTCCACAACCTCTGCTGCACGACGGGGGGCTGGCCATAGCTCTGGTGGCAGCCCTGGCAATCGACCTGAGCGTGCTGCAGTTCCGTCGGATCCGGGTCCTGGCGATCCTGTTGGTTGCTGCGCTGGCGGTGATCGCCGTGGTTCCCGCTATCAGCCCGGCACTTGCCGGAATCGCGGCGATCGGGCTGGTCGTGGCCGAGGTTTCGGTGTACTGGCGCGGACTGCGACCGCTCACACCCGCCCTGTGGGCAGTCGTGGCCAGCCTGCTCCTCGGCGCGGTCGCCTTCGCACTGAGCCGGACCGGGGGCCCGCTGTGCGACCCCGACTCCTGGTTCCAAGGCCATGGTGTGTGGCACGTACTCACAGCGGTAGCGCTGGGTCTTTGGGCGGTCACCGCGCTGCAGCATTCGGTTACTGACGACAGGCACACAGTGCTCGAGGGGCGATAGATGAACCGGACGATCAACTTTCTGGTGCGGGCAGCCACCAACACCGCCTTCCGCTCAGTGCAGGTGCGTCGCGTGGCGCCGGAGCCCACCGGGGCGGCGCTGGTCCTGGCCAACCACGGTGGCGGGCTCGGCGACATCCTCACGGTGATCGCCGGGTGCAGCCGATTCCCCCGCTTCTTGGCCCGAGACATCATCTGGAAGTTCCCCGTGGCACGCAGCGTCATGGACAGCGTCGGCGCGATCCCGGTGTCCCGGCGTCAGGACCACGGGGCATCCGCGGACAACTCCGGGCTCTTCGGGGCGGCCTGGGCTGCGCTGTCCGACGGCGACCTGTTGGCCATCTATCCCGAGGGTGAGAGCATCGCCGAGCCGCGGCTGGCACCGCTGCGAACCGGAGCGGCGCGCATCCTGCTCGGCGCCTGGGAACGCGGGACCGATGTGTGGATCGAACCAATGGGGCTGCACTACTACGACATCTCCGTGCTGCGCGGACGCGGATTCGTGCACGTGGGAACGCCGGTCCGGTTGAGCGAACTCGTCGGTGAACTGCCAAGCCCCGCGACGTCGGAGAATCGCGCGGCGGTCAGGGCCCTCACAGAACTGATCGCGCAGCGGTTGAGCAAAGTCGTGGCCGAGTACTCCGACTGGCGGCAGCGCCGGGACTACGAATCCGCCGCCACGGTTTACCTCACGGATAAGTCCGACCGGACAGATGCCGACTACGGCGACGTCGCGATCACCGCCGAGGCGATCAGTCGGGCACCGGCGGATCTGCAGGAGGACGTCGTCGTTGCATTGCGGGCCTACGTCGCGTTGCTGGAGTTGCTGGGCGTGCGCGAAGGGGAGATCCCGCGGGTTGCCGTGGCCCGGCGTCGACTGGCGGGGCGTACGGCCCAGCTGTTGGTCCTGGCTCCCGCGGCCGCATACGGACTGGTGATCAACGGACTACCCATGGCGGGCCTGCGGACCATCAGCATCACGGGTGTGGCACCGGCCACCGCCGCCAGCCTGAAACCAGCCTTCGCCCTCATCGCGTTCCCCGCCGTGTGGTCGGCGCTCGGATGGTGGGGCTACCGGCGGGCGGGGGTCGCGGGAGCTGTTGGGATGGCGGCCAGTGGCCCGGCGAGCCTCGCGGCGACCGTCACGGTCGCGGAGAATGCCCAGCTCAGTTTCCTGCTGGCCAGGGCCGTTCGGCGCGCCGAGGGGCCGGTCCTGGAGCGACTGACCAATGCTCGTCGACAGCTCGTGGAGACGGTCAGGGCTGCTGTGCAGGAATCCGGCTGAGGAACTGCAGCATCGCCTGCTGGATCTGGGCCTGAGCCTGCTCACGGCTGATCGTCGCCTGCCCGTCCCCACGCTGTTCCCCGTAGTCGCCGAAGAACGCGTGCGTCCCGCCTTGGATCTCGACGTATTCGGCACCTGCTGGCAGGGAATCCTTACTCGCCTGGATGTCGTCGGGCGTGCTCAATCCGTCCTCGCTGCCCGAGATGCTCAGCACGGGAATGTCCAGTGAACTCTGGTCGCCGATGGGGAACGACCCGAGCAGGATCAGGCCGGCGGCGTCCTGGGTCTGACCCGACACCACCGCACCGCCCAGTGAATGCCCAGCCACCACCCACTGACTCACCTGCGGATCAGCGGCTCGCGCATCGGCGACGATGTCACCCACGGTGAAAGCGATACCCAGCGGCGGCTTGGCGATGTACACCGGATACCCGGCTTGCACGACAGGCTCGAAGATCGACTGGTAAGCACGCGGATCGACCAGAGCGCCTGGCATGAACGCCACCCCCGTGGTGCCGGGCTGGTCGGGTTCGAGCAGGATCCCGGTGCTGGATGTCTGAGTCGCTGCGGGAGGCGCCGGATCAGCCGGGTAAGGCGCCAGCCAGAACGTCGCGGCCGCCAGCCCGAGACCCGCTGCCGCTGCCAGCCAGCGGAACGCCGCCCGCAGGGTGCCGGATTTGGGAGTGGAGCCTGCGAAAGCCCACGTGACCAGCCCGACGCCGAGCAGCGCCACGACAACCAGCCAGAGCAGATATGCCGGATGGCCAGCGGTGATCGCTGACCCTGATCGGACCACCGCCGCCGCGACCGCAACAACCAGTGCGAATCCGGGGACCGCGCGGCTGAGCGTCACCGACGGTGTTTCCACAGGTACGCGATCGGCCCGACCGGCTGAACGAGCAGCGCCAACGCCCACAAGCCCTTCCTGCCGTGGACCTCGGCTGCCGGACGGAACGCGAGGTCAGCCGCTGCGGTGGCCGTCAGCGAGAGCTCGATGCTGGCCACGGTGAGCAGCAGCGCCTTCTGGGCCGAGGTCAACTCCGACCATTTCTTACTGGACATGTCCGCCTCCTCCTTCGGGTGGGGCCACTCCCTGCCCCCCGGGGGCCCCGGGGGCGGCGCGCCCCGCCCGCCGGGGGGGTCTGGCGTCGCGCTTGGCCTGGCGCCGCGCGCCCTGTGCCCGGGTGTCCGCCCGGCGCCGCTCGGTGCGCGTCGACCGGTTCTTGGCGTCCCCGCGCTTCTTGGGACCTGTTCCCTTCGGAACGGGCTTCGCTGCCGGCCTGGCACCAGGCTTCTGGCCCGCCTTGGCCGCACGGGCCGCTTCGAGTCGCTCCTGCTTGAGTTCCTCTGCGCTCTCGCGTGCCAGTTCGGACAGCCGCCGGCTCACCCGTGCCAACGCGTCTTCGAAGACCTCGGCCTTGTCGCGGGCCCGCTGATTCTTCTTGAACGACTTGCCCCGGCCACCACTGCCCGAAACTCCTCTGGCCGCCCGCCGACGGTACTTGCCGGAGTACTTGTTACGGGCACGCCGGATGCGCGCGTGCAGCGCCGCCACCTGGTCCTCGTCGAGCTCGGCCATCGCCTCCTTGCTCGTCTCGTGGATGAGCAGGCGCTCCTCGGTGTTGAGGATGGCGAGTTGGGACTTCTTCATCTGGGCAGCTCCATCGGTCTGTAGGGTCAGTTGACACCATTGAGCAGCGTTCCCAAAGCGGCCTGCGGGCGACCGGATCATGAACATGTCATGAATTACCGTCAGTCGGTTCATCAAGAATTCACCCGGGCGCGAGTATTAGGCTGCCAATCTGTCACCTGGAGGAACGCACGTGGACTGGACTCTGATCACCATCATCTTGTTGGTGGCAGCGGCGCTCTTGTTCGACTTCACCAACGGTTTCCACGACGCCGCCAATTCCGTGGGCACCGTTGTCGCGACACGCGCTCTACCGGCGTGCTACGCACCGGCCTTCTCGGCCTTCTTCAACTTCCTGGCACTGTTCGTCGTTGGCACCGCCGTGGCCAGCACGGTCGGCAAGACCGTCAAACCGGAGTTCGCCAGCGAGGCGGTGATCTTCGCGGCCTTGTTCGCCGCCATCGCCTGGAACTACATCACGTGGTACATCGGCATGCCGTCCTCGTCGAGCCACGCCATCATCGGTGGCCTGGTCGGTGCGGGACTGGCCGCCGGGGGTTTCTCGGCGCCATCTCGTGGAGCAGCGTGCAGAAGGCCGCCATCGGCATCATCGCCAGCCCGCTGGTGGCGTTCACGATCGCCTTCATCCTGATGTACATCATCTACTTGCTGCAGAAGATCTTCAAACTTCACGACAACCACCCGACCTTCAAAGGACTACAACTCGTCTCGGCCGCGGGGCTGTCGTTCGGACACGGCGCAAACGACGCCCAGAAAACGATCGGTGTGATCGGGGCCCTGCTCGTGGGCGCCGGCTACGCGCAGACCTCCGCTGACGGCTCGAACATCTCGGTGCCGCTATGGGTCGAAATCGCCGCGTACACCGCGATCGCTCTGGGAACCCTGTGGGGCGGCTGGAAGATCATCGAGACGATGGGCCTTCGCATCACCACGCTGCACGCCAACTCCGGCGCGGCGGCCAACCTCGGCGCCACCACCGCGATCTTCGGTGCTACCGCGATGGGTGCGCCGATCTCCACGACCCAGGCCGCTGCCAGCTCGGTGATCGGCGCTGGGGTCTCCTCGGGCAAAGGTGCCAACTGGAAAGTCGTCGGCGAAATGGTCACGGCATGGGTCCTCACCATCCCAGCGGCCGCGGGCATCGCGTACGGCATGTTCTGGCTGACACAATTGCCCACCGTGCTGGCCTGGATCGTCGTAGGTGTCAGCGTGATCGCCTTCGGCAGTTGGGTGGTCTGGGCTATGCGCAACACCATCCACGCCAGCGACATCGAGGCGGAGCTGCCCTCCGAGAAGGAACTCGACGAGTTCGACCAAGACCCCACCCCGCACCTCAGGGGCAAGGGCCCCGTCGATTAGGCAATCCACGGTCCTGGCCGTGTGATTCGATCCGCGAGGAATCTCGTGGAGTGCAGGTTCCAGCGCTTTGCGGGACTGGTCAAGCGGGTCGATCAGCAGCGTGAGTGGAACCGTGAAACCGGTGCTTCGGATTTGGGCTGCGGGACCCGGGGCCGGGTCAAGCAGCCACCGGTGGTGCGCCTGACGGATGTACCGGTGTTCGGGCGTCCGGCGGTGGCGGCCTGGCGCAAGGTTCGCCGTCCTGCCCTAACAGGGTGTGTGTGGGGGTCGTGGACCACCAGTGATGCCCGGATCGCTGCGCCGCGGGGCTCGGTGACCCACCACAGGTCGGCACGTATCGGCGGGCGGTGTCGGTGGTGGCCGCGGCTTTCCTCGAAACGACTGCTGACCAGCGGTTCGGTCCAGCCTGGCCATCAGATGGGGGCCACCGGTGGCACCCTCGGCTCCGCTGCGGCCCCCATCTGATGGCAGAAAAGGGACATAAGCCCCAGAGTGCACGCCGTGGCCATCACATCGGGGCCGCCGAGGGCCTCACCGCCCCCGCCGCGGCCCTCATGTGATGGCGGTGAGCCGTAGATGCTCTGGTGGCAGGGGCGTCTGCGAAACATTGGCCACGTGGGGCTGTGACGGGCATGCCGTCCACGACACGATGTTGGCCTACGGTCAGCTGCTGGTCGACAATCCCGAGCGGATCGCCCCGATCCAGGCGATCGGGATGGACCAGACGCTGTCCAACCGGGTCGGGCAGTACCGCACCCAGCAGTGGACGACCACGTTCGACTCCCCCCTGAAATCCGAAGGGCCGTGAAACCTCGCGGGGATCCGAGGGGTCCATCTCTCACCGGCCGCACACTGCGCAGGCGCTCCAGCCAACTGCACTCCGAGAACCGAGGGTCCGCGATCCGGTGGCCGCCGACCGGGCACGTCGACCTCGATCCCTACTGCCACCAGCGCCGGTTGTCCTCGTTTATGTCGGAATACCCTCCCGGCGACTCCCGTTCAGCGGCGATCCGCTCGTCCATGTCGTCGTCATCGGGCAACTGTGGGCGCGCCTTGACGTTGATGCCCAAGTCCTTCCTCGCCGCCCGCACCCCGGCCGAGATGCTGTGCCACATGCGGCCCTCGCCGAGGCTTTCGACGAAGCCGGACCGGTTGAGAACCTGTCGGGCCATGTAGAACACGCGCACGAGATACAGCTCCACCCCCTTGGTCGCCAGGCGGTCGCGGATCCGTTCGAGCGCGTCGACGCTGGTGGTGTCGAGTTGGGATGTCGCTTCGAGGTCCAGCAAAACCGCCTGGACGTCGTCCTGCTGCTCGACCTCGGCCAGCACGCCGTCGGCGATCTGGGTGGCGTTGGCCCAGAACAGCGGGGAATCCAGCCGGATGACCAGGATTCCGTCGTAGGTCCTTCGTTCCGGGTGGTCACGGATGCTGCCCCAAGCGGCCTTCTCGTCGGGCACCTTGCCCATGATCTCCAGGTCTATGCGACTCGAGCGGTACACCAGGCCGAGCACCGCGAGGCCGATCGCGGCAAGCAGACCGTAGAGCGGGCCGAAGAGCAGCACACCGATCAAGGCGGCGGTCGATGAGGTGAAGTCGTTGCGCCGGATCTGCCGGTAGCGCCGCAACGCCGCGACGTCCATCAGTCCCCATACCGCCTGGATGACGATCGCGGACAGGACCGCCTTCGGCAGGTTGGACAGCGCGCCGGCCAGCGAGACGATGGCGACCATTACGATCAGGGCCGTTCCGACGCCGGTGATCTGGGTGCGGGAGCCCGCCCGTTCGGCCGCGGCGGTCTTCGAAAGCGAACCCGCCACTCCCATGCCGCCGGAGAGACCGGAGCCCAGATTGGCCGCACCGGTCGCGATCAGTTCCTGGTCGGTGTCGACGGTGTAGTTCCCGCGGGCGGCCAGCAGGCGGGCCGCCGACAGCCCCTCGGCGAGCCCGACCAGTCCCAGCGCCAGCCCACCGGTCACGATCGGGCCCAGATCTGCGAGGCCGACACCGGGCAATCCGAACGGCGGGAAGCCGGTCGGCACTTCGCCGACCGTCGCGACGCCGCGCTCGGACAGGTTCCACGCCCCCGACCCAACGATGGCCACGATCAGCACCACCAGACCCCACGGGACCCGGGGTGCCAGCTTCGCGCCGACGAAGAGCACGGTGAGTGCCCCGAGACCGACGAGCGCGGTCAGCGGGGTGATCTCCCCCAAAGAAGTGAAAATGGACCAGGCCCTTGCGATGACGTCGCCCTGCTCCGGTGGCATGCCCAGCAGGCTGGGGATCTCCCCGAGAATGATCAGCAGAACCAGCCCGAACACGAAGCCCGTCACGATCGGTCGCGACATGAACTCCGCGGCCCAGCCGAGCTTCAGCAGCCCACCGATGATCAGACCGACACCGGCCGAGAGCGCCAGGGCCGAGGTCATCGCCACGGCACGGTCGGGATCACCGCCGGAGAGGTCCGCAACCAGCGATCCGGACAGGACCGACACAGTGGACACCGGCCCGACAACCAGGCGCGGCGACGATCCGAACAGGGCGTACGCGATCAAAGCCAGCGGAATCGAGTACAACCCGACGAGCACCGGCACGCCCGCGATCGCGGCGTAACCCAGGGACTGCGGCATCGCCAGGGCAGCAACCACCAGTCCGGCCAAGAGATCCGGGCCCAGATAGCGGATCGGATAGGTCTTGATCCAACCCACCACCGGCAATCGCATTTACGCATCATGACCCATTCATTGCGAGTTCACCCGTTGGCTACCCACATCGATCAAAAACGGAGGCACGTCACGCGCAGAAATAATTCGTCGCTCAACTAGGTTGTCGCATGCGAGGAGGGCCACATGGAGATCGCGTTCGACGAATTCCTGCCCGAGGCTCTGGCGCGCGAGCCGAAACGCAGACCTTGGCGCGACGGCGATCCGCCCCTGCCCGCCCTGTACATCAGCCATGGCGCACCCCCGCTGTTCGAGGATCGTGCGTGGATCGACGAACTGTCCGCGTGGGCCGACCGCTTGCCCGCGCCTCGTGCAATTCTGATCGTGTCCGCGCATTGGGAGACAGCCCCTCTGAGCCTGTCGGCGGTGAGCCCGGCAGAACTCGTCTACGACTTCGGTGGTTTCGATCCGCGCTACTACCGGATGCGCTACGATACCCCGGATGCCACCGCGCTGGCCCGCGACGTGGTCGCGTCATTGTCGGGAATCGACGTGCACCAACACGCCTCGCGCGGACTGGACCACGGCGCGTGGGTCCCTCTGAAGGTCATGTACCCCGCCGGCGACATACCCGTGTTGCAACTGAGTCTGCCCACCGCTGACCCAGCTCACCTGATGCGACTGGGACGCCGCCTTCGATCACTGCGCGAGCACGGCGTTCTTGTGATCGGGTCCGGCTTCATGACTCACGGCCTGCCGTTTCTGACCCCCGACATGGTCCGCACGGGAACAGTCCCAGGCTGGTCGCGGGAGTTCGACGCGTGGGCTGACGAGGCACTTGCCCGTGGCGATCTCGACGAGCTGTCCGCTTTTCGCGATCACGCCCCCGGCATGCCCTACGCGCACCCGAGCGTCGAACACTTCACACCCCTGTTCGTGACGCTCGGTGCTGCCACCGCAGACATCACAACAGCCATCGACGGTTTCTTCTGGGGATTGTCGAAGCGTTCGCTGCAGGTGGCCTGAGGGGCACTACGCCGCGTCTGTCACGTCCCGGTCGAATCTGATCGTGCCGGTACCTGTGGGCAGTTCACCGTCAGGAATGGGGAAGGAGATGACAGACAGGTGCTCCCAGGAGTCGACTTTCGTCACGTGTGCGGTGCGATTGTTGCGGTCGAGGGTGGCCGTGGCCCCGATCTCGACCCACACGAGCTGATCGTCTTCGGTGACTTTCGTCGTGCACTCCCAAGGACCATCCACCTTGATCTACTGGTAGTGCAGATTCACCCGGGCCGAAAACCCGACGGTGAACTTCCTGTTCGCCACCCGGAAGCCCCGGCCATTCCTGGCCGCGGTCAGCGCGCCATCGAACCCCGCGCGTGCCGGCCCGAGAATCCGATGGTCCAGGTGGTCACTGAGTTCTCACACGTCGCGCCCGCCGGGATCGTCTCCACGGCAGTCCTCTTCAGCGTGGTGTGCGGCTTCTTCTTCGCGCTGTGAAAACCTCCGGCATCCCCGGAGTTGTACCAAATCGCCTTCGCGTTGCTGACAGTCGCCGAGAAGTCGAACCGCTGCGAGTTCCCGTACTGGTCGGCTTTGTAGAAATGCCCGGCAACCGTCATTGCGGTGCTTCGGACTAGGGGGGAGTCTCTGGTCGGTGAGGTGTTTGCTGGCCGCGGGCGGTGTCGGTGGTGGCCGCGGGCTTTTCTCGAAACGACTGCTGACCAGCGGTTCGGTCCAGCCTGGCCATCACATGAGGGCCACCGGTCGCACCCTCGGCTCCGCTGCGGCCCCCATCTGATGGGAGAAATGGGACATAAGCCCCCAGAAGGCCCGCCGTGGCCATCACATCGGGGCCGCCGAGGGCCTCACCGCCCCCGCCGCGGCCCTCATGTGATGGCGGTGAGCGGTAGATGCTCTGGTGGCAGGGGCGTCTGCGAGCCATTGGCCACGTGGGGCTGTGACTGGCATGCCGTCCACGACAGGATGCTGGTCTACGGTCAACTGCTGGTCGACGATCCCGAGCGGATCGGCCCGATCCAGACGACCGGGAAGGACCAGACGCTGTCCAACCGGGGTCGGGGGAGTACCGCACCCAGCAGCGGGCGACCACGTTCGACTCCCCCCTGAAATCCGAAGGGCCACATTGGGCCCTTGACCCGTGCTGGTTGTGGTCGGGCCGCCGGCGCCTGTGCCATTGCTGGCATCGCGCAGACGAGCGCGAGCACCCCCGCCGTCCCTACGGCCATCGCTGTCTTGATCATGGCGGCCCCCCGTCAGGAGGCCGACTGCACACCGGCCTGAGCACTCAGATGATCTTTACGAGACTAGATCTCCAGAAGTCGACGGATATACACCGAGGTCACGACTTGCTCCAGGAATCCCGCGGTCTCATCCGGGCCTGGCGGCGAGGACAGGCCGGGTCGCCATTCGTCGTGCTGGTTGGGGAGGCCGACCAGGCGGCTGGCCAGGTCATAGACCCCGAAGGCGACTCCGAGCCCCTCGTGAAGGTGATCGGCGAAAATCCGCCGCACAGCGTCGCCGGCGATCGCTGTATTCAACACCACAGATGCGTCCAGCAGCGCGTCGGAGAAGCCGGGCCGGTCGACCACGCTTGCCCCGTAGTGCGCACGCAACGCCATGTCCGCCGCCCGCACGGCCGGGGTCACTGCATCCACAATGCCGCGCAGCGGAAGGTTCGCCGACAGGCCGACATAACTGGCTGGGTCGAGATACGTGTCCATAGCCGCTCGAGCCGCTCCGCATCCGGTGTGCCCAACGACGGCGATCGCACGCAGCGTCGGCAGGTTGGTGACCGCGAAATCGATGCTGCCAACAGATGCTCCGTCGAGCACGTTGCCTGCCACGCGCACCGCGAAGACGTCGTTGGCCGACTGGGAGAAGACCAGTTCCAACGGCACTCGGGCGTCCGCGCAGCCCAATAGCGCGGCACTGGGCGTCTGGAGCGGCGCGATGCCCGGAACCTGTCCGAATCCGAGTTCCTCGGCAGCCACCGGGATGACGTAGCGGCCGTGCCCTCCGTCGCGACCGAGGTCCGCGAAAGCTCGGTTTCCCCGTTGCAGCGAGAAGAACGCCTCCTCGGCCGTGGCGGGTTCTGCCCTTCGCGCAGGAGCATCCGGGTCGTACTGCCAAGTGATCTCGATCATGATTCATTCTCCCGTGCGCCGTGGCTCAGTGCTGCACCATCTCATTGACCGCACCATCTCGGCCTGGGAGCAGTCGCCACGTCACGACGGCCCCGAGGATCAGGACCATTGCACCGGCCAGGGTCGTTACCCGCAGCGCATCGCTGAACGCCACCTGGACGGCATCAGTCAGGGCCATCGTCAGTTGATCGGGCAAGCCGGCCATCGCCTCGAATGCCTCGCCCGGTGACTCGTTGGCCGCCGCAGCCACCCGTTCGGGCACTCCCTCTGGCACGCGCAATGTCCCTTGGTAGACCGCGGTGAGGATGCTTCCGAGCAGAGCGATCCCCAGCGCGGTGCCGAGTTCGTAGCCCGTTTCCGAGACCGCTGAGGCCGCACCCGCGCGGTCCTTGGGAGCCACCGCGAGCACCGTGTCGGACGCGATGGTCAACGCCACTCCGTCGCCTGCGCCGATCAGGATCAGCGGCACGGCGAAGAAGAGGTACTGGTCGGAATCGAGGACGAGTGCGACTCCAGCCATGCCCAGACCCACGGCCAACAAGCCGACTGCGACGGCGGGACCGCGGCCGAAGCGGCGCATGATGTTACCGGCGATCAGTGCGGCCACCAGCGCGGCCAATGTTGCGGGCAACTCGAACAAGCCGGCCTGCAGCGGTTCCAGGCCCTTGATGAACTGCAGGTACTGGGAGAAGAAGAACAGTGCCCCGGCCAGACCGAACACCGACAGCAACGTCGCGAGCACCGCACCGGTGAACGGCGCGCTGGCGAACAGGCGGACATCCACCAGGGGATGTTCCAAGCGCTTCTGCCGCAAGACGAACCACGTCAGGCACACAACGCCGATGACACCCGCGGTGAAGTAGCCGACCTCAAAGCCCCGGATGGCCGTCTCCTTGATCGCATAGACCACACCGAGGATCCCGACCATCGACAGCACCACCGAGAGCAGGTCCAGCCTGCCCGGTGCCGGGTCTTTGGATTCGCGCAATGCGGGCAGGCCGATCAGCAGCACCAGCGCCATGATCGGCACATTGACCAGGAACACCGAACCCCACCAGAAGTACTGCAGCAACGCACCGCCGAACAGCGGGCCCGCCGCCGCCCCGGCCGCACCCATGGCGCTCCACACCCCGATCGCGAAGCTTCGTTCGGCCGTGTCGTTGAACGTCGAGCGCAGGAGGGCCAAGGTGGAGGGCATCAACGTGGCGCCTGCGACACCGAGCAGCGCCCGGTAGACGATGAGCATCTCGGCGTTCGCGGAGTAGGCCGCACCCACGGAGATGAGCGCGAACAGCGAACCGCCGAACAACAGCAGCCGCTTTCGGCCGAACCGGTCACCCAGATTGCCCATGGTGATCAGCAACCCCGCGAGCACGAACGAGTAGATGTCACCGATCCACAGGACCTGCGAGGCGGTGGGTTGCAGGTCTCGCACAATGCTCGGCGTGGCCAGGCTCAACACCGTGCCGTCCACAGCCACCAGGAAGACCGCCAGGCCCATCGCCCCCAGCGCCCACCATCGCCGTGGGTCCTTGCCGTCGGCCTTCATCGGTCCTCCCGCGGCAAGGCTAGGGGGCGACACGGCAGGGTTGCCGACCAGGCTCAAGATGCCTGCGGAACTGCCAATGCAGATTGGTCGGTCGGGCTCAAACGGTCGGTTCTGGCTGGGCCTGCGCCGTGTCGATCACCTTCGCACGGGTGGTCTTACCCTTGCGAATCGTGATCTTCTTCCGGCTCACCTTGCAGGAGCTGGGCCGGGCCTGCAGACGGTAGCGACCGACCGGCAGTTCCATCCGGCCGCGGGTGGGCACGGTCTTCTTGTACCGACCTTTGACGACCCGGGCCAGACACCCCTCGTCGACGCGGATCTTTGCGTGTCCGGTGATGACGATGGTGGTGGGCACAGAGTTGGGCTCGACGGCGGAGGCGGGCGTGATCAACGACGCCACGACGACGGTCCCGAGCATCACACCGACGGTCCTGAACATGCTGCCTCCCGAATCCAGGGTAATCCCTTGGCCAGGTGAGCGGGTCACGGTTTTATGCCGATTCTGGCTGGCCGATCCTGTGGAGAATTCGGCTGACGAGTCCCTGTGGCACGGCACCGCCCCGCGCAGAGGTTGGAGTCAGGTACAGGCGTTGGACAAGAGCACAGGCGTTGGAGATCCGCGCTCGGTCCTTGTCTCACGCCGGTACCGATCTCCAACGGATGCACACAACTCCAACGCCTGTGGCACAGCACGGCAGCACCGCACCTCAGCGCGAGCACCCGCTACCCGCCCACCGCCATCCGCCGCGCCAACTCCGTGGCAGCGCTGGCGTCGATGGCATCGCCGAGGGTGATCACCCCGCGCTGCTCCAGAACCGTGATCATGCGTACCAGCACCTCCGCGGTGGCCAGGGCATCCCCCAGCGCGGTGTGCCGACCGAACACCTCCACGCCGTAGCGCTCACACACGTAGTCCAAGCCGTGGCGGGCCTCGGGGTCGGGTTCGAGAACCGCCGAGAGAAGCATCGTGTCGATCGTCAAGGGTTCCAGCGGCACACCTGCGGACTGCGCCACCGGGTGCAGGAAGCCGAAGTCGAAACTCGCATGATGTGCGACGAGCACCGAGTCAGCTGCGTATGTGGCGAACTGGCCGACAACGTGCTCCGGCCCGGCAGCATCGGCGACCATCTCGTCGGTGATGCCGTGGAAACTCGTCGAGAGTTCGGGGATCCGCCGCCCCGGATTGATCAACGCGTCGAATGTGTCGTCCGCGCGCACCACACCCCCGTCGACGCGTACGGCGCCGATCGCCACCAGCCGGTCACCGGCCTCTACGTGAAGGCCGGTGGTTTCGCAGTCGACCACTGTGAACACGATGTCGGACAGCGGGGTGTGCAACCACTGCTCGCGTGACGGCACCGGCCGGGAGGGCCGGGACAGGTCCACGCTCAGACCGACCACCGGCCCGGGAGCGTCCTCAGCCGCGGGGTTCCCGACGATCAACACCATTGCCGGCTCGTCGTGCCCGGTGATCCGGACCAGCCGGATGGCCGTTTCACCCACCACCGCGCGTGGACGTTCTCCGGCGAGAGCCCTGGTCAGCAGCGGCACGAAGTCCTCGGCGTCGAACACCCCGAAGATGCTGCGGCCAGCAGCGATCGGGATGCGCCCGATCAGTGCAGCGCGGGCGGCGGGGTTCACCAGCAGGATCCGGCCACGGTCGTCGACGACTCCAACGGGCACGTCCAGGCCGGACAGGACCGCAAGCAGACTGTCACGCTCCAGACGCAGCTCGGCGTGTGCGGCCGCCAGCTGCGAGGACAAGCGCGCTTCAGCGCTCGCGTGCCGTTCGGCCAGCGTGTTCACGGCACGCTCGGTGGCCGTGTCCCCGGGCAGGCGGTGGTCCGGATTGACGTCCGCGATCATCTGCACGGCGTGGGCGGTGCGCTCGTCAAGGCGCTGCTCCGATCGCCACGTGCGCCAGGAGATCCAGCCGATCAAGCCGATCAGCAGGATCAGTCCGATCGCAAGCACGAAGACCTCGCCGCCCAGGGTGTCGATCAGCGCCAGCCGCGAGTCGGGCGGCAGATCGGCCATGACCACCGCCGCCGTGAGCGCCGGGATCAGGGTCGCGACAAGGATCAGCGCACCGACCTTCCACTTCGTCATCAGTGCTCCCTACAGGTCAGTCCGGAAAATCACGGAGGTAACCGACTGGGCGGTCTTGATGGCACGGAATGCCTCGCGCAGAGCCTCCTGCTGGTCGTCGTAGTAATCCTCGATCAGCACCGTGTCGGTGACGTACTCGCGGGCGCCGATCTGCCGCAACTGGTGGCGCAGGCGGGTGGACGTGAGCCTTCGGTAGGCGTCGCGCAGCCGCTGGGTCAACTCGTCGCTGAGCACCCCGGCGGCGGCCGCGGCGGCCAGCCGCTCATCGGTGCCGACCGCCGTGGACCGCGCCCGCAGCCCGTAGAGCCGGGCCAGCAGGACGACCGGCGCCAGACCCGTCTTCTTGAGGTCCACCGGACCCTTGGGCAGCCTGCCGAAGGTCAGCAGGGGCGTGGGGAAGGAGATCGCCGCCAGCGCCAGTCCGTGCAGCAGCCGCACCGACGTCGCCCCGGCTGCCAGGGTGCGCGCCGCCGGCCCGATGTCCACACCTGCTGTGAGCGCCCGCAGGTCGAGGAAGACGTCGGCGTCCACGACCGCGTCCGGTGTCGGCGCTTGCACCCGCTCGCGCAGGATCGCCTGCCATTGGTCCACCGAGTAGGACCAGCGATCGGCCATGTAGCCGCCGTCACAGGGGCGCATCCCAAACTCCACAAGCCCCTGGATGACCGCAGCCGCCAGATCCGCGGCATAAGTGGTCGATGCGGCCGCCTCGGTCTCCCAGAACAGGGCATGGTCCTGGTCGCTGGCGCAGTGCAACTCGCGGCGCGCATGGGATCCCAGCGTGACCCAGCTGAAGCGCGACGGCGGTGGGCCAGCCTCGTGGACGAAACCGTCGATCAGGATCCGTGTGCGGGCGTCGGCCGCGTCGGAGAGTTGCTGGCCGACCGGCACAGCCCAGTCGACCTCGCGCGCTGCCGCCACCAGCCCCACCTGACCGGTCACCGCTCGCCCCGCGCGATCCATGTGCGCTGCACTCCGACGGCCTCCGGAGTGTGCAGCCGGATCATGATGCGATCCACCCCGGGGGTGATCCGATGGGCGGTACGGCGCGACACAATCACCATTGTGGCCAGGGCCAGCGGCATCGCCCAGGCCGCAGGTTGCGACAGGAGTGCGGCCGGCCAGCCGTTCACGTCCGGCAGCACTGTGGAGACGACGATGGCCACAGTGGCTGCGACCCCACCTACAAGCAGTCCGGTGGCTGCTCCCACATCGGTGAGCCGACGCCACCAGATCCCCAGCAGCAACAAGGGCGAGAATGTCGCCGCCGCCACTGCGAACGCCAAGGAGACCGCGCGCGCCAACGGCAGGGTGTCCGCAACCAGCCCGAGCAGCAGCGGAACGATCACGGCGGCCGCAGCCGCGACTCGGAAGGACACGATCGGGTCGTCGATCTTGCGCCCCACGATGTCCTGCGACAGGACCCCGGCGACGGTGACGGTCAGGCCGGTGGCGGTCGCCAGGAACGCGGCCGCGGCACCGGCGGCGACCAAGGCGGTCAGCCACTGTCCAGCCGTCCCACCGACCAGCGCCTGCGGCAACAACAAGACCACGGCATCCGTACGTCCGGTGAGCAGCAGTTCAGGGGTGTAGAGCCTGCCCAGCATCCCGTACACCGAAGGGGCCAGGTAGAACAGACCCACCAGCGCGATCACGGTCAGCGCGGTCTTGCGCGCAGCACGGCCGTCCGGGTTGGTGTAGAAGCGAACCAGGACGTGGGGCAGGCCCATCGTCCCCAGGAACAAGGCGAACATCAGGGCGAACGTGCGATACAGCGCATGCTCCTGGCCCCCCTGCAACGGCTGACTCCACGCCTGACCGTCCAGCACCGGCAGCGACGACAGATGTGGCACGGGCGCTCCCGCAGGGAACGTCAACGTGGTGCCGGCAGCCAACTCATGGGTGCCGGCTTGCCACGTCAACGCACCGTCGACGCGTTGGTTATCGACGGTGCCAGCGGCCTCCAGAACCAGCGGCTGATCCACGGTCACCGCGATGTGGTTCTCGACGCTGACGGTCGTGCGATCGTCGAAGACGGGCGCGGACGACGACACCGC
This sequence comes from Micrococcales bacterium, assembly GCA_016719135.1. Lineage (GTDB taxonomy): Bacteria > Actinomycetota > Actinomycetes > S36-B12 > UBA10799 > JADKAV01. The sequence continues at coordinate 133,597 of JADKAV010000006.1, forward strand.
GCTGGGACTGGCATCCGCGCGCCACGCGGCGAGCAGAAAGAGCACGGGAAGCATGATGGCCACGACTTTGAGCCAGTACTGGAAACCTTGAACCAGCGTCACACTGCGCATGCCGCCACCGACGATCACGATCAGCACGGTCACCGACACGAGCACGCCGCCCAGCCAGACGGGTGCGCCCAACAGCGTGTGCAGCGCCAGTCCGGCGCCCTGCAACTGCGGCAGGACATATAGCCACCCGATGAGCACGACCAGCGCGCTGGCGATGAGGCGGACACCGGTGGAGCGCAGGCGGGCCTCGCAGAAGTCCGGCAAGGTGTACGCACCGGATCGCCGCAGCGGTGCCGCCACCAGCGCGAGCAGCAGCACATAACCCACGGCGTACCCCACGGGGAACCAGACCGCGTCCGCGCCGCCGGCCATGATCAGTCCGGCCACTCCGAGAAATGACGCCGCTGACAGGTACTCCCCCGAGATGGCCGAGGCGTTCCACCACGCGGGCACCGAACGCGAGGCCACGTAGAAGTCGCCGGTCGTGCGCGCCAGCCGGGAACTGTATGCGGCCAGTCCAATGGTGACCAGGGCGGTCAACGCGATAGCCGCCGCCGCTAGGACGTTCATCGGCCTTCCACCAAGTCGGTGAATTGCGCCTCGTTGCGGTCGGCCTGTCGCACGTACCACCAGCCAACGCCGAGGATCGCCGGGTACACCAGGATTCCGAGCAGGAACCACCACAACGGCATCGGACCAACTTGCAACTCGCGCACCGGCGCCCACAGTCCGAACAACAGCGGCATTGCCACCAACGGCACCACCACCAGCGCCACGGTCGCCAGGCCCAGCCGCAACTGCGTGCGGATCAGGGAACGCAGGTAGATGCGCCCCACCCCGGTCTGGTCGTCGATCTCGTCGGTCACAGGCCGGGGCGGGCGTCTGCGAACGTCGCGGCGGGGCCCGGTGATCACCTCCCTGCGCGGCTTGGGAGCACTCACGTGTCACGCTCCAGTCGCCGGCTCTCGACCAGCGCCGCCTTCACCGCAGGGGTGTGGCGCCGACTCACCGGCACGGACTGCTCCTCCCCCAGGTCCACCGTCAGCCGCCCGCCGGCCGTGCGCAGGCCCTCGACGTAGGCGGCGTTGACGAGGTAGCGGCGATGCACACGCAGGAAACCGGCCGGCGCCCAGCGTTCCTCCAAATTGGCCAGCGGGACCCGGACCAGATGCCCGGCGGTGCGCGTGTGAAGCCTGACGTAATCCCGCTGCGCTTCGACGTAGACGATGTCCGATCGTTTGACGTAGCGCGTCACGCCGCCGAGTTCCACGGCGATGGTCTCGTCGGCCGGCGCCTCTTCGGCGGGCGCCTGCACGTCGGGCACCTCGGCCTCCAACTGGCGCTGAACCCGGACCACGGCTTGTGCCAGCCGTTGCGCGCGGATCGGCTTGAGCAGATAGTCCACGGCCGCGATGTCGAAGGCGTCCACGGCGTGGGAGTCGTAGGCGGTGACAAAAACCACCGGGGGCGGTGCGGTGAAACGGCCGATGATGCGGGCCAGCGCCAACCCGTCCATCCCGGGCATTCGGATGTCCATGAACACCGCGTCCACGTCGTCGGCCTGCAACAACTCCAGCGCCGCGGTGGCGGTGCTAGCAGTCCGGACTTGCGCGATGCCGGGGGTGCCGTCGAGAAGATACGCGAGTTCCGCCAGCGCGGGGGGCTCGTCGTCGACCGCCACCACGATCAGGCCATCGTTATTCATCGGTCACCGCCTCTGCGAACTTCGGGATGCGCATCGTGACCTTGGTCCCGGCCATGGGGGCGGTTTCGACGACAAGACCATGCTCGTCACCGAACGCCTGACGCAGCCGCTCGTCGACGTTGGCCAGGCCGACATGATCGCCGGGCTCACCGGACAGGCTGCGCCGGATCACCCCCGGTTCATTGCCCACCCCGTCGTCCTCGACGCTGATCCAGCAGTCCGGGCCGCGTTCCACCGCCGTGATGCTGATGGTCCCGGGGGTGTCGCGCTCCTCCAGGCCATGGCGCACGGCGTTCTCCACCAGCGGCTGGATGCACAAGAAGGGAATCCGCACGCTGAGCACCTCAGGGTCCACGCGCAACTTCACCTGCAGGCGATCGCCGAACCGCGCTTGTTCCAGCAGCAGGTATTGCTCCACAGAGCGCAACTCCTCGGCCAGCGCGGTGTAGCGGCCGTGGGATCGGAAGCTGTACCGGGTGAACTCGGCGAAGTCGAGCAGCAGGTCCCGGGCCCGGTCGGGGTCGGTCCTCACGAACGAGGCGATCGCGGTCAACGAGTTGAAGATGAAGTGCGGCGAGATCTGGGCGCGCAGGACACGGACCTCGGCCTCGGCGCTGCGGGCACGCGTGCGGTCGAGTTCGGCGAGGTCCAGCTGGCCGGAGGTGAACGTGGCGACCTCCTCCACAGCGCGCATCAGCGCCGGCCCCGCCGACTCGTCGGAATATGCCACCAGCGCGCCCACCACCACGTCCTCGGAGGTCAGTGGCGCGGCGATCCCTGAGCGCAGCATCTCGGAAACCTCACGCGCCTGGACCGCCGAGAGCACCACCGCGGAACCGGAGTCCAGCGCGGCTCGGGCGTGGGTCGCGGCGACCTCGCGCTGTTTGTCGCCCACGCCGTCCCACGCCAGCGTGGAGAAGTCGTCGGTGATGGCCAGGGCCTGCACGCCGAGCAGGTTGCGCAGATGCTTGACCGAGCGCTGGGCCGCCGATTCGGTGAGCCCGGCGCGCAAAGCAGGTGCGGCCAGGCTGGCGATGTGCAGGGTCCGGTACGTCGCCATCTGCCCTTCGGTGCCCATCCGGGCCCGGCCCCTGACCCAACCGGCGATCACCACCCCGAGCACCACGGCACCCGCTATCGCGGCCAACGCCAGGACCCACGGGTTCATGGGCTGAAACTAGCCGAAGTTCGAGGGCGGATCGGGTTGTTCCGGACGGGCGGGGTCGCAGGACGAGTATTGCCGGAACCGAACACCAGCCATACGCTGGCCGCAACCGACGCCGGGAGTTCCCATGATCCGCACTCTCGCCTCAGCAACTCTTGCTGCCGGTCTCGCCCTGTCCGTCGCACCCGCTCAAGCGAAGCCCGAACCCATCCGCGGCTTCCAGGTCACTGTCAAGGACGAGCAGATCCGGGCCAGCGCCCTGGTTCCCGGCCCGGCCGGACGCAAGGCGCAGTTGCAGCAGTTCGACGATGGCCGGTGGGTCACGGTGGCCCAGACCCGCACCAAGCGCACCAAGGCAACCCCGCGGGCGCGTTGGCGGGTGGCACTCGAGGACCTGCGGCAACCCTCGGCGCAGAGCCGTGCCCTGGCCGGGCCGCTGGCCGAGTTGATTCGGCTGCGCGCCCAGTCGGGCAAGGCGAAGTCGAAGCCCAAGAAGGTGCGGGTGACTTTCACCTACCCGCTGGCACCCAACGTCGTCAGTGGTTTCGTGGGCAGCCAGCTAATCGCCCCCGGCAACGAAGCGCTCTGGAGCGGACAGGTGCGCTACGAGGCCCTTCCCAACGACGACGGCGCTCGCACGGTCAGGTACCGACTGGCCTCGGCCAGCATCGCGTGGAGTTACGAGGGGGAGAAGCCTGGCTGCGTCATCAAGGGGGACGGGACCTTCACCGAAGCCGATCTCGTCGGCGACGGCTTCGTCGATATCGGGGGCCGCGAGGGTGCGACGGTGGTCTACAACTTCACTCTCAGACGTCTGGCAACCGTGCCCCTCACGGTCACCTGCGGGAACCAGAGCTCCCAATTCGAGTCGGTCCTTGGGTTGTTCTTGAACACGCTCGACTGCCCCTCCGCGTCTCAGGATCCGGGCACGGTCCCATCCACATACACCGGGCAGCCGTGGTCGAACCGCAAGCCGCCATTCGTCTTCTTCGGCAAAGTGGGCCTCAACGCCGGAAACTTCTGCACCAACACGTTGCAGCCGCCAGGAATCTTCCAGAGCTGGGATCTCACCGGCTCGGATCTGTTCGAGTTCGACGACTTCCTGGCACCCCTCGGGAAGTAGCGGTGGTTCAACCGGCTCTTCGGATGGCACCCTTGTCGGCCTGGGGTCGCGCAGCGTGTTCATGGAAGTACCACAAGGTGAGTGGATCGCATCCAATGCTCTGGCCTGCGCCATCCGCGACAGCTGACTTCCACCGGCACCTCAATGTGGTGCTCCGGATTTGAGGGGGGTCGGCTGGTCGGTGAGGTGTTTGCTGGCCGGGGGTGTGTCGGTGGTGGCCGCGGCTTTTCTCGAAACGACTGCTGACCAGCGGTTCGGTCCAGCCTCGCCATCACATGGGGGCCACCGGTCGCACCCTCGGCTCCGCTGCGGCCCCCATCTGATGGGAGAAATGGGACATAAGCCCCAGAGTGCACGCCGTGGCCATCACATCGGGGCCGCCGAGGGCCTCACCGCCTCCGCCGCGGCCCTCATTTGATGGCGGTGGGCGGTAGATGCTCTGGTGGCAGGGGCGTCTGCGAGCCAATGGCCACGTGGGGCTGTGACTGGCATGCCGTCCACGACACGATCCTGGCCCACGGTCAGCTGCTGGTCGACGATCCCGAGCGGATCGGCCCGATCCAGGCGACCGGGAAGGACCAGACGCCGTTCAACCGACTCGGGCAGTACCGCACCCAGCAGTGGGCGACCACGTTCGACTCCCCCCTGAAATCCGAAGGGCCCCTTACGGTCGGCGACGTCCCGGACCCTCCCGGCGGGAGCCGGCACGCCGTGATGGGCATGGGGGAACCGACAGACCTGACCACAGCCTGCTCGTGCGCCGTGCCGCCGAGTGGGGATCGCCGAAAGGTTGAATGAAAACGACCAGTAAGTGGTCGTTTTCATTCAACCTTCGCGTCGGACTCGACCTCGACCAAGCTCACCACTGCCCCCCGGGGTCTGGGGCCATGGACCGTGGCCGAGTCCGGCTTAGTTCCCCGCGCCGAGCCCCTCCTGGATCAGGTTCATGATGGTGGGATCGGCCAGGGTTGTGACGTCTCCCAGGCTACGATTCTCCGCGACATCGCGCAGAAGTCGCCGCATGATCTTTCCCGACCGCGTCTTCGGTAGTTCGGGCACGACCATGATCTGGCGCGGTTTGGCGATCGGGCCGATCTCGTGGCCGACGTGCTGGCGCAACTCCTGCACCAGGCCGTCGGCATCCGCAGCGTCCCCGCGCAGGATGACGAATGCGACAATCCCCTGCCCGGTGGTCTCGTCGGTGGCGCCGACAACCGCTGCCTCGGCCACCGAGGGGTGCGACACCAGCGCCGACTCGACCTCGGTGGTGGAGATGCGGTGGCCCGACACGTTCATGACGTCGTCGACCCGGCCGAGCAGCCACACGTAGCCGTCCTCGTCGATCTTCGCGCCGTCGCCGGCGAAGTAGTACTGCGGCCAACGACTCCAGTACGTGTTCTTGTACCGCTCGTCGTCACCCCAGATGCCGCGCAGCATCGACGGCCACGGCTGGGTCAGCACGAGGTATCCGCCGCCACCGTTGGGCACCGGAACTCCCATGTCGTCGACGACCGCGGCACCGATGCCGGGCAGCGCGCGCATGGCCGAACCGGGCTTGCACGCGGTCACGCCGGGCAGCGGGCTGATCATCATCGCGCCGGTTTCGGTCTGCCACCAGGTATCCACGATGGGGCAGACGTCCGCCGCCGATCACATCGCGGTACCACATCCAGGCCTCCGGGTTGATCGACTCACCCACCGAACCGAGCAGCCGCAGCGAGGACAGGTCGTACTGCTCGGGGATGTCCTTGCCCCACTTCATGAACGTGCGGATCGCGGTGGGCGCGGTGTAGAGGATCGAGACCTTGTGCTTCTCGATGATCTCCCACCAGCGGCCCTTGTGCGGGGTGTCCGGGGTGCCCTCGTAGATCACCTGGGTGGCGCCGTTGCTCAACGGGCCGTACACGATGTAGCTGTGCCCGGTGACCCAGCCGATGTCCGCGGTGCACCAGTAGACGTCGGTCTCCGGCTTCAGGTCGAAGACGTTGCCGTGGGTGTACGAGACCTGGGTGAGGTAGCCGCCGGTGGTGTGCAGGATGCCCTTGGGCTTGCCGGTCGTGCCCGAGGTGTACAGGATGAACAGCGGGTGCTCGGCGTCGAACGGTTGCGGCGCGTGGACGTCACTGGCCGTCGCGACCACATCGTGCCACCAGAGGTCGCGGCCCTCGTGCCACTGCACCGGGTCGCCGGTGCGCCGGACCACAAGCACCTTCTCCACCGACGGGCAGTGCTCGACCGCTTCGTCCACGGCCGGTTTGAGCGGCATGGAGGACCCGCGTCGGAACTGCCCGTCGCTGGTGATGACCACTTTCGCCTGCGCGTCGTCGATGCGGCTGCGCAGCGCCTCGGCTGAGAAGCCGCCGAAGACCACCGAGTGCGGCGCGCCGATCCGCGCGCAGGCCAGCATGGCCACGACCGCCTGCGGGATCATCGGCATGTAGATGGCCACCCGGTCGCCGGCCGCCACCCCCAGGCCGGTCAAGGCGTTGGCCGCCTGCGAGACCCGCTGCTGCAGTTGCTCGTAGGTGATGGTCTCGGGCTCTCCGCTCTCCGGTTCGAAGATGATCGCGGTGCGCGAGCCGAGCCCGTTTTCCACGTGACGGTCCACGCAGTTGTAGGCGACGTTGAGCTCTCCGCCGACGAACCATTTCGCGAACGGCGCGTTCGACCAGTCCAGGACCTCGGTCCAGGGGGTGGACCAGGCCAGTCGTTGCGCCTGCTGGGCCCAGAAACCGAGCCGGTCGGCGGCGGCCTCGTCGTACAGTTCTGCGGTGGCGACGGCCTGGGCTGCGAACTGCTCGGGGGGCGGGAAACTGCGGGATTCGGTGGCGAGGTTCGCCAGCGTCTGAGTCATCATGTGCCTTTCGTGTTCGGTGGTTGCATCTCGCGAGCTGCCTGGAGCTCCGTCCGGGTGGCGGGGCCAACTCACACCACCGGGACGGGATCAAGGGGCTAGTGCGCGACGGTGGCCTTCTCAGCACCGGCGCCGGTCAGGGACCGGACCTCCATCTCGGCGTACTTCATCGTGTCCGCCTTGTTCGGGTCGGTGATGCTGCCCAGCCAGCCGAGCAGGAAGGCCAGCGGGATCGAGACCAGCCCCGGGTTGTCCAGCGGGAACCAGGAGAAGTCCACACCCTGCAGCATCGACGGGCTCTTCGTCGCGCCCTCGGGGATCGGCTTGCCCGACACCACCGGCGAGAAGAGGATCAGCGTGATCGAGGAGATCAGACCGCCGTAGATGCTCCAGACGGCGCCACGGGTGGTGAACCGCTTCCAGAACAGCGAGTAGAGGATCGTCGGCAGGTTCGCCGACGCGGCCACCGCGAAGGCCAGCGCCACCAGGAACGCGATGTTCTGGTCCTTGGCCAGGATTCCGCCGACGATCGCAACCAGGCCGATCGCGACTGCCGCGATGCGGGCAACCCTGACCTCCTGGTCGGTGCTGACCTTGCCGCGCTTGATCACGTTGGCGTACACGTCATGGGCGAAGGATGCACTGGCGGTGATCGTCAATCCTGCGACCACCGCGAGGATCGTCGCGAAGGCGACCGCCGAGATGAAGCCGAGCAGCAGGGTGCCACCGAGTTCGTAGGCCAGCAGCGGCGCCGCGGAGTTCGCGCCGCCCGGGGCCGCCTTGATGACGTCGGCGCCGACCAGCGCAGCCGCACCGAAGCCGAGCACCAGGCTGAACAGGTAGAACAGACCGATCAGGCTGATCGCCCAGACCACGGACTTGCGGGCCTCCTTGGAGGTGGGGACGGTGTAGAAGCGCATCAGCACGTGCGGCAGACCCGCGGTGCCCAGCACCAGCGCCATCGACAGCGAGATGAAGTCGACCTTCGTCAAGGTGCTGAGACCGTACTTGGCACCCGGGGCGAGAAGCTTGTCACCCAGCGCGCTGTTGTCGGCGGCCGCGCCCATCACGTTCGACAGGCTCATCCCGAACTTGCTCAGCACCCAGAACGTCATCAGCGCGGCACCTGCGATCAGCAGGACCGCCTTGATGATCTGCACCCAGGTGGTGCCCTTCATGCCACCGACCAGGACGTAGACGATCATCAGGATGCCGACAACGGCGATGGTCAGGGACTGCCCGACGTTGCCGGTCACCCCCATCAGCAGGCTGACCAGACCACCGGCGCCGGCCATCTGCGCCAGCAGGTAGAAGAACGACACCGCGAGGGTCGAGATCGCAGCGGCCATGCGAACGGGCCGTTGACGCATGCGGAAGGCCAGCACGTCGGCCATCGTGAACTTGCCGGTGTTGCGCAGCAACTCCGCGACCAGCAGCAATGCCACCAGCCACGCGACGAGGAAGCCGATCGAGTAGAGGAAGCCGTCGAAACCGGTGAGCGCGATGGCGCCGGTGATGCCGAGGAACGACGCCGCCGAGAGGTAGTCGCCGGCGATGGCGGTGCCGTTCTGGCCGCCGCTGAAGGAGCGGCCGCCGGTGTAGTAGTCGGAGGCGGTGCGGTTGGTGCGCGAGGCGCGGATCACGATGAACATCGTCACGGCGACGAACGCCAAGAAGATGGTCATGTTGACCGCGGGACTTCCAGCAGTGGCATTCATCAGCGGGTGCCTTCCAGGTCTTCACGGATCTCGGTGGCCAGGGGGTCGAGTTTGTTGTTCGCGTGCCGCACGTACAGCCAGGTGATCAGCCCGGTGGACACGAACTGCAGCAGACCGAAGACGATGCCGCGGTTGATGTTCCCCCCCACCGGCTGCGCCATCCACGCGGGTGCGAACACCGCGGCCAGCACGAACGCGAAGTACCAGACCAGGAACGCCACGGTCATCGGGAATGCGAAACCCCGATAGCGCTTGCGCAGTTCGACGAACTCTGCGCGGTCAGGTAGGCCTCCGGATCGGGGGTGCCCCCGACCTTCAGCGGGTCGTGATTGACGGTCATCGGTTCTGCCCTTCCGATCGTCGGGCGGTACGGTCGCGCCCTCAGTGGTCACAAAGTAGGGGGGTCGGTGGCGCAGATGAAACGTGTTCGCGGCTGCCTGCGGTGAGCGGCGCGAAGTGGTCCACCGGTGGTCCTGCGGCGTGCGATGAACGGTCGGTGACAGGGCATGAACGGTGGGTGACTGGCGCGCGACTCAACCAAGCCTGGGTTCCGTTCCACAGGGGCGCAAACCATGCGCCTTGATATACACGCTCGTGCTACC
>JADKAV010000007.1 GCA_016719135.1 Micrococcales bacterium
GCAGACGGCGGCCCAAGGCCGCCTGGTGTGCCTGCGCTCGATTCCCACTTCGGGGCGCTACTCCTTAAGCTGACCGACACGCTCACCCTTGCGCGTGAACGTGAGAACGACGCACGGAGGGATCAGAGGCTGGAACGCATCATCGACACTTTCACCGCTGACCACCCAATCGGTTGCACGCGAGATCGCGCTGCCGTGGTGCTGAAGAGGATCGATGCTGCCGTCGATGACACCTTCGCCGGGGACGTGATCCACGCGGGAACGACGAGGCTTCGCCGCGAGTTCAAGCTCGCCACCGAGCCTCTCAAGAACGTAGATGACTACGCTGGCTTCCCTCGAGCAGCCTAGAACCTTCCGCCACCTTGAACGACTCAACCCATCAAGAGTGGTCTGACACCAACGGTGACGGTTCAATCTTATGGTTGACGTTTCGTTGCTGAGGTGCCGGGTCGAGTCGTGGCTCTGGCCGCTTCGGGTGAGTTCCGGCGGCGGTTCGTCGCGAGTCTCTTGGTTGATGTGCATTCGCGCGTGGCGCTCGCGTACGCGAGTCCTCACAAGCAGTGACAGGCTGACGGGGCCGATGGCCAGCATCTTGAGAGCGTTCCAGATGCAGAGCAGGACCACGAGGTGGAGCCATCCTGGGCCGCCGCTCTCGATGAGTGTGGTGCACCAAAAGGCGATGGCCAGATATGGGCCGGCGAGCAGCATCGCTGGAATGCCCCACTTCAGTCCCTTCCTGGTGCGGATCAGGTCGAGCACGATGTTGCTCGGCATGTAGCGACGCAGGAAGTAGCGGACCTCTGCGCTCGCTGTCCACAGTAGGCGGATCATGATGGGCTCCTCTCAACACGCGAGTTGTAGTCGAAACGGTGCGTGGAGAGTGACCCGAAGGTCTGCCGCGAGCGGCCCAAAGGTAAGGAGAAATCCGCCTCACCGTCAAGGCTACGCCCCAGTCCGGACGTTGGGAAGGGTCAGATGCTGCGCCCGGGTCCGGGCTGGTCGCGCCTGACGGGTTGAAGCCGCGTCCTCCGCGAGCCCGCCCGCCGGGGCCGGGCTGGCGTACCTTGGCGGGGGGGGGGCGCGCTCGCCGCCGCGCCTGGACCCTCCCGGCGGCTGGGGCCGGGGCCGGGGGTGGGTCGTCGGTGATGCGGTAGCGGTCGCGGTAGGCGGCGACAATGCGGGCGGCCTTGCGCCAGGCCGCGGCTCGTCGTCGGTCGTTCGGCTGCGCTCCAAGTGCCTTCGTCCACGGTGCGTTCTCGGCAAGTGCAGCTTCGAGTGCGGCGTCGGCGCGGGCCTCGATCAGTGATTCTCGCTCGTCGAGCGCCGCGTACATCTCGGGGTCGATGACTCCGTGCGCCTGTGGGATGAGGCCGGCGATGAGTCGCGGTGGCTTGCGAGTCCTGCCCGAGCCTGCGGGACGCGCGGTCGCCCGCTCGACCCGGTAGTGGAGGACGGCGGCGATGTCGTCGGCGTCGCCGAACCCGCGCGCTGCGACGAGGCGCGGCAGGAGCGCATCGACGTTGTGATGGTTGGCTTCGGCACGGCGGAGTTCAGCCGCGAGCGGGCCGAACGCGTCGGACTCGATGGCGCTCTCGGCCTGTTCCTCGGTGAGCCCGGAGCCGCGGACGAGGGTGGCCCAGCGGTCGTGTTGGGCTGCGGCGGCGATGGTCTCGTACTCGGCGGCGAGCTGGGCGATCGAGCCCCACTGCTCCTGTTCGGCCACGATGGTCTCGTGCGCCGAGAGTTCGGCGCCGCTGTGCTGCAGAACGCCGTAGAGCACGCTTCGCGCGGTGGCATCGGGTCGTCGCCGGGGTGTGGCTGCGCGTGGTCGTCGGCGCGGTCGAGGGTCACGTAGGCGTGGTTCGAGTGCCGTCCTCGGGTCATCGCGACGTAGAAGGTCTCCCTCGTCGAGGTCGGTTCGACCAACACGTGCGCGGTGTCGGTCGTGATGCCTTGCGCGCGGTAGGCGGTGACTGCGTAGCCGAGATCGACATGCTCGGCCACGTACGAGGCCGGGAGGACGATGCTGCCGCCGAACCTGCGCCTGGCCTATGGTTCGGTGCGGAGGGGTGCCGGTCCCGTAGTCGCGTGCGATGGTGATGGTCCCGTCGTCGCCGACGGCGGTGATGGTCCAGATGTCGCCGTTGCGCACCCAGTCCCGCCCGGCCAGGGTGCGGAGGTTCCGGTTGTTCTGTCGCGTGATGATGGTGTCGCCGACGCCTGCGGCGGTGCCGTCGCGCAGCTCGACTTCGCGGTCGGGGTTCAGCGTCTTGTTGAGGATCAGGTCGGCGCGGGCGCGACGGTTCAGCGTGGTCACGTCTTCGTGGGTTTCGGCGATCAGCACCGAGACCAGTCCCGCGTCGCGGTCGGCGCGCCAGGCGTTGTAGGCGGCATCGGTCATGGCCTCGGCGTCGCCGTCGGTGATGCGCTCGTGGGCGAGGTAGGTGTCGATGGCTTGGGTGCGTCCGTGGCGTAGTTCGAGTGAGGCGGTCTTCTCCCAGGCGTGGGTGAAGCGGTGAACGTCGACCAGTTCGGGGGTGTCGGCTCGGTCTCTGGCGATCATCGCGAACGCGCCGCCGGCGTCCACGGATTGCAGTTGGGCGTAGTCGCCGACCAGCAGCACCTTCGCGCCCGCGTCCTGGGCGAGGTGGGTGATGCGGTCCAGTGACAGGGTGCCGGCGAGGGAGGCTTCGTCGATGATGACGAGCTGGCCCGCCTCGAAGGTGGTGCCGTGGATGAGGTGGTTCTGCCACCACTTCGCCGTGTTCTCCGTCGCGATCCCGAGATCGTCGGCGAGGACCTGGGCGGCGACCGCTGACGGCGCGAGCCCGACGACGGACCCGGTGCCGTGCTCGGCTTCCCATGCGCGGCGGAGCGCGTTCATGGCGGTGGTCTTGCCCGCCCCGGCGGGGCCGACGAGCACATCGAGCATCCGTCCTGACACCGCGATGCGGGTCAAGGCGTCGGCTTGGTCGTCGCCGAGCATCCGGCCGTCCGCGTCGGGACTGCGCGTGATCTTCTCGACGGTTGCGAGCGGCACCGTCGGCCCGCCGAGGTTGGCGGCTCGTTCGAGGAGTCTGTCCTCGGCCGCGAGCTGGGACTCGGAGGTGAACACGGTCGAACTCTTCGGACGGAACACCGAGCTGCCGTCGGGGCGACGGAACACGACGGGCGAGGCGGCGAGTTCGGGCGGCGTCAGCCGAAGCGAGACGAGCTCGGCGGCGTCGGCGACCATCGCGACGATGGCTTCCCGGTCCTGCATGGTGGCGAACCGCCAGCCCATCGTCTGCCGGGATGCCTCGGCCATGAGATTCCACCGTCGCCAGGTCGAGCGCTTCTCACCGACCACCTCGACGACCGAACGCCCCATCTCGCCGATCACGTCGAGCGGCACGTCGTCGGCGCGCAGCAGGAGCGGTTTGTCGTTGTCGGTGACCTCGCGCGCCCACGTCGTCGCGTCCCGGCCGAGCGTCTTCGTGGCGCGGTCCCGCCACTCGGCGGTCAGGTCAGCCAAGGATCGGACCTGCTTCTCTGGGCGGGTGGCGAGCGTGGCTTGGGCTCGCAGTTTGAGGATCGTCGCGTTCGATGGTTGGCGTCCGTGCTGGGCGACGTACTCGGCGATGAGCCGGTTCTTCTCGGCGTCGATGTGGCGGGCGCGGGTGGAGAACTCCGCGACCAGTTCCTCCGGCACGCCGGTGATCGCCCATGCTGGGTTCCGGTCGCGGCCCATCTCGCGCGCCTCCCAGGAGACGCCGAAGGTGCGCGTCATGTGGTCGGCGAACACGGCTTCGTGTAGTTCGGAGAGCGCGACGACGGCGGCGTGCATCGGTCTGCCGTCGAGCGAGCGCCACTTCCCGTCGAGGACGGTCTTGGCCTTGTTGCTGATGACGACGTGCGTGTGGAGGTGGGGGTCGCCGGCGCGGGAGTCGAAGTGATCGAACGCGGTCGCGATGAGCCCGGTGACATCGACCTGCGCAACCGCGCCGTCCCCGGCGGTTGCGCCCGTGCGGGTGGCTGCAACCTCGCGTTCCATGAACGCAACCACCTCCGCAACCGCTCGATGATGCGCCTCGGCGATCAGCGCCTGGACCCCGGCGTCGGCGACCGCCCACAACACTGACGCGGACTTCGGGATCGAGAAGGTGAAGTCGAAGCCAGCTACCGCGCGTCGTGTGCTCCGGGCAGTCTCCTCGGCAACGATCTGCGCGACGGCCTCGCCCTTGGCGCCAGGCGTCATCGTCGGTTCGAGGTCGGCGATCCGCGCCTCGATCCGCTCCTCCTGGCTCTTGTAGGTCGGGAAGGCACGACCGAGCGGCTCGTCGGTGATCGGATCATGGCCAGTCCCCATCAGGAGCTGGAGCTGGTGCTCCGATACTCGGTCGCCCACCTGAATCTCGCCCTTGCCGAGGGCCGCTACGCCCGCGCCGAGCCAGCGACCAGGCGGGGTGCCCTCCTCCATGTAGTAGCGAGTGAGCGGCGTCGAGAGCGGCCTGTCGCCGTCGGCTGCCGCGACCGTCTTGAGCAGGTACTTGTAGCCATCACCCGCCGACATCACGCGCATCGAAACCGTCATGCTCACCTCCGCTCCTGCCGGGCAGGTGAGCACCCGCACCCGGTGACTTCTGCCGCGGTAATGCCCGGCTACCTCGATCTGCAAGACGCGTGTGACCTCGGATGGCGGTCGGAGCTGAGGCCGGAGATGGAGGCCTCGGGCGGCGGCAAGCGGGGCTCGGTTGAGCGGCGGCGCGTGTCGGAGTCGTGCACCTGACAGGTGACCAGCTCGGCATCAGTTCTCGACGAGGCACGGATGCCGGGGACGACCGTCACCGGAGCAGACTTTATGCACGACCTCGACATCAGCGGCGAACCACGACTCAGGATCGGGTCGCTGTTCAGCGGCTACGGCGGCCTCGACCTCGCCGTCGAGCACGTCTTCAACGCCAAGACCGTGTGGTTCTCCGAACTCAACGAGCCCGTCGCCCGCGTCTTCTCCCACCACTGGCCTGACGCCCCGAACCTCGGCGACATCACGACCATCGACTGGAGCCAGGTCGAGCCCGTGGACATCCTCATCGGCGGGTTCCCCTGCCAAGACGTTTCCACCGTCGGCAAGCGCGCCGGCCTCGCACCGGGCACGCGCTCGGGTCTCTGGGCGCACATGGCCGCAGCCATCGACGCGCTCCAGCCCGAATGGGTCGTCATCGAGAACGTCCGCGGGCTGCTGTCCTCACCCGCGACACGGCCACCCGCAGAAGGAGACGACCATGACCGACGCAACCCCGGCGATGCAACCCCCGACGGCGCAACCCTTCGCGGCCTGGAACCCGACCCGTGGCATCTGGGAGACAACGCAGCTCGACCTCTACGGGCTCTCGGCGCCGTTCTCGGCGATCTGGCCGACCTGCGGCTGGATGCACGATGGATCGGCCTACCGGCTTCCCTTGTCGGCGCTCCTCACCAACGCTTCCGCATCTTCGCCCTCGCCCGGCGCACTGTTCCGCACCCCACTGGCGACGGACTCATCGCGCGGCGGGGAAACGCTCGACCAGGTGCGAGCGAGACGAGGGACGATCGCGCTGTCGCACCAGATCATCGACTTCGCGCTCCACGGACCGGCTGGCTCACCGAACAGGAGAGCCGAATCGGAGACGCTGTGGTCGCTGATCGACGGACTGTTCAGCGCTGGGGACGCTACGCCGACGCCATCGCCCGTTGGGAACACATCACCGGACGACCCGCGCAAGCGCCAGCCCTCCTGAACGACGCCGACGGCCCCCGCCCAGCACCGGCATTCGTCGAATGGCTCATGGGCCTGCCGACTGGATGGGTCACCGATAGCGGCGACCTGACGCAGAATCAACAGATCACCGCCCTCGGCAACGGAGTGCTACCCCTCCAGGCTGTGTCCGCGCTGTCACTGCTCGCCGCGTGAACGTGGGCTACGCGAGAGCGGCGTCCTCCGGTGCTCCCGGTGTCGTTCCCAGAGCGGCGAGCAGGCGGACCCGGACTCGCTGCTTGCGCTGCTCGAAGAACGAGGTGAAGTCGGCCAAGTCGAGCGGAAGGCCGTCGAGGTCGTCCTCGGCAAGGTACGTAGCTCGCTTGTTCTCGCTCGGGAAGGCGGTGTCCATCCACTCCGCAGGCAGTCCATCCTGCTTCTCGATGTTGGCGGCCCCACCCAGCAACTGAAGGTTCGGCAGCAGGCATGCGGCGGCCAAGTAGTCGTCGACCTTAATCGAGCGGGACGCCGGCACCGAGGAACGGGACATATTCTCCACGACGGATCTTCGAGCACTTCGCCACGCTCGCTGGTAGGGAGCTGTCAACTGACTCGCCGCTCGTGAGGACACCTGGCGCCGAATATACATCGTACAGTGTATAGTCATCGTATGCTGACTATTTCCGATCGACTCGACGTGATGAACCGGCTCGGCCGAGCTATGGCCGACCCGACCCGCTCCCGCATTCTGCTGACCCTGCTGGCCGGGCCGAGCTACCCGGCGGTGCTGTCCCGCGAGCTGGGGTTGTCGCGCTCGAACGTGTCGAACCATCTGACATGCCTGCGCGGGTGCGGGATCGTGGTGGCCGAGCCCGAGGGCCGACAGACCCGCTACGAGGTGGCAGACCCGCACCTGGCCCGCGCGCTGACGGCGCTGGTGGATGTCACGCTTGCGGTCGACGAGAGCGTGCCGTGCATGGACCCGGACTGCGGGGTCGAGGGTTGCCAGGCGGGGGAGGTGCGGGCGTGAGCGCGGTCACAGGTTCGCAGGTCGAGCACGTCGACCTCGACGACCACGATGATGACGATGACCGGCCGTGGTATCGGAGCCCGAGCGTTCTGATCCCGATCGCCTCCGGCGTCGCGTTCGCCGCCGGCCTGGTGTGCGAGTGGACCGGCGCGGAGACCGCGGGCCTGGTGCTGTTCTGGATCGGCCTGCTGCTGGGCGCTTACACGTTCGTGCCGGGCGCGCTGCGCAAGCTGTTCACCAAGGGCAAGTTCGGCATCGGGCTGCTGATGACGATCAGCGCGACCGGCGCGGTGATCCTCGGCTACGTCGAGGAGGCCGCCGCGCTGGCATTCCTGTACTCCATTGCGGAGGCGCTGGAGGACAAGGCGATGGACCGCGCCCGCGCAGGGTTGCGGGCGCTGTTGAAGCTCGTGCCCGACACCGCACTCGTCAAGCGCGGCGACGCCACCGCCGAGGTCGAGGCGAAGGAGCTGCGCGTCGGGGATGTCCTGGTGGTCCGGCCGGGCGAACGGATCGCCACCGACGGCACCGTGCGGGCCGGGCGAAGCAGCCTGGACACGTCCGCGATCACGGGTGAATCGATCCCGGTCGAGGTCGAACCGGGCACCGACGTCTCGGCCGGGTCAATCAACACCACCGGCGTGCTCGAGGTCGAGGCCACCGCCGCCGGCACCGACAACTCGCTCACCACCATCGTGGAGCTGGTCGAGCAGGCGCAGGCCGAGAAGGGCGACCGTGCCCGCCTGGCCGACCGGATCGCCCGCCCGCTGGTGCCCGGCGTGATGATCCTCGCCGTGCTGGTCGGCGTGCTTGGGTCGCTGTTGAGCGGCGACCCTGAGCTGTGGATCACCCGCGCTCTGGTGGTGCTGGTCGCAGCCTCGCCGTGCGCGCTGGCGATCGCCGTCCCGGTCACCGTTGTTTCCGCGATCGGCGCGGCGTCGAAGTTCGGTGTGGTCGTGAAGTCCGGGGCCGCGTTCGAGCGGTTCGGCGGCATCCGCCACCTCGCCGTCGACAAGACCGGTACGCTGACCCGCAACGAGCCCACGGTGACCCGCGTCGTCACCACCGGCGCGACCGAGAATGAGGTGCTGGCGTGGGCGGCGAGCCTGGAAGGTCACAGCACGCACCCGCTGGCCGCCGCGATCACGAAGGCCGTCCCCGACGCCCCGACCGCGCACGACGTCACCGAGACCGCCGGGCGCGGCATCACCGGCACGCTCGGTAGTGCCCGTCTCGCCGTCGGTAGCCCCCGCTGGCTGGATGCCGGATCACTGGCCGACCAGGTGCGGGCGATGGAGTCCGAGGGGATGACCGTCGTCATCGTGCACCGAGGCGACCAGCCGGCCGGGGCGATCGGGGTGCGTGACGAACTGCGCCCAGAGGTTCCCGAGGTCATCGCCACGCTGAACCGCCGCGGGATCGGGGTGACGATGCTCACCGGCGACAACGCCCGCACCGCCGCAGCGCTGGCCGACCAGGCCGGCATCAGGGACGTGCGCGCCGAGCTGCGCCCCGAGGACAAGGCCACCGCCGTCGCGAAGTTGTCGAAGTCTCAGCCCACTGCCATGATCGGGGACGGCATCAACGACGCTCCCGCGCTGGCGGCCGCGGATGTGGGGATCGCTATGGGAGCCAAGGGCGCCGATGCTGCGATCGAGTCGGCCGACGTCGCGTTCACCGGCCACGACCTGCGCCTCATCCCACAGGCCCTCGCCCACGCCCGCCGCGGCCGCAACATCATCAACCAGAACGTCGTGTTGTCGATCGCGATCATCGTGGCGCTGCTGCCGCTCGCGATCACCGGAGTCCTCGGGCTCGCCGCGGTCGTGCTTGTACACGAGGTCGCTGAAGTCGTCGTCATCCTCAACGGGCTCCGCGCGGCGCGGCGCACGAAGGCATGACCGATCCCCTTGACGGCTCCGCTCCCTCCCCGGGAAAAGCGGATGCCGTGGAAGCGAGTTCTGCCGGCCCGGCGGCGGCGCGCGTCCGGCTCCGCTGGTTCCTGCTCGCGTGCGCCGTCGCCGCCGGCGCGGTGCTGATCGACCAAGGCAGCAAGGCACTCGCCCTCGCTCAGCTCAGCTCAGCGAGGATGACCGCAATCCCGCTCTTGGGAGACTGGCTCGGCTTACAGCTCGCGTTCAACCCCGGCACCGTCATGTCCTTAGGGTCCGATTCAACGTGGCTGCTCACCGTCATCGCGACCGCGGCGTCCATCGCCCTGCTCATCGCCGCCGCGCGCGCTCCATCGGCCGGGTGGGCGGTCGCGATCGGCCTGGTGTGGGGCGGCGCAGTCGGCAACCTCCTGGACCGGCTGTTCGCCCCTCCCGGATTCGGCCGCGGTCATGTCACCGACTTCCTCGCCTACGGCAACCTGTTCATCGGCAACCTTGCCGACGTCATCCTCGGTTTCGGCGTCGCCCTGGGCGTACTGCTTTACCTCCGAGGCCCAAACCACACCAGGAACGGACAATGATGGTCGCAGAGTATCAACGGCACGCGGCTGCCGGAACCGCTGGGTCGCCAGGCGGCTGTAACGCGGCGGTGGGCGCATGATCCTGTCCTCCGTCCTGCAGGCGATCGGCCTATTCATCGCCACGAACATCGATGACATCATCGTGCTCTCCTTGTTCTTCGCCCGAGGCGCGGGCCGGCGCGGGACCACCGCCCGAATCCTGGTCGGACAGTACCTCGGGTTCGCTGGCATCCTGGGCGCTTCCGTGCTGGTGACGCTCGGGGCGGGAGCGTTCCTGCCGCCGGAGGTCATCCCTACTTCGGACTCATTCCGCTGGGGTTGGGACTTTGGGCTGCGTGGCAAGCCTGGCGCAACCGCGGTGCCGACGATGACGATGAGGCAAAGGTCGAGGGCAAGAAGGTTGGGGTGTGGACGGTGGCCGGGGTGACCTTCGCCAACGGCGGGGACAACATCGGCGTCTACGTCCCGGTCTTCCTCAGCGTGGGCCCAGCGGCCGTGGTGGCGTACTGCATCGTGTTCCTCGCCCTGGTCGCCGCCCTCGTCGGCCTGGGCAAGTTCGTCGCCACCCGCCGACCGATCGCCGAACTCCTGGAACGCTGGGAACACATCCTGTTCCCGATCGTGCTCATCGGCCTGGGCATCTTCATCCTCGTCAGTGGTGGTGCCTTCGGCCTCTGAACTCGTAGCCGACTGCGTAGATGGCAGCGTGCTGTGGTTGCTACCTGGCGGCTGAGTGTCCCGGTGCGCTCCGCGTGTGAGCGGCCCAGACGACGTGCTCGGCGCCGCTGCCTCAACTGAGCCCACGCTGACCGCGTAGGCGTCGATCACGCGGTCGGTGCCGGTGTTGAAGGCGTCGCGGATATCACTTGGATCACCACATCGCTGGGCCCGGCTCTTGTGTCAGGCGCAGCAGGAGGTGGGGAGTTCGTTGCGGAAGAGGTTCGCGGTGAGGCGGATGCCTTCGGCCATGGTGAGGTAGGGGGCCCAGGTGTCGGCGAGTTGGGTGACGGTGAATCCGGCGGTGATGGCGTAGGTTGCGGCGAGCATCATCTCCCCAGCGGTGTCGGCGAGGGCGTGGATACCGAGGACTTTGCCGGTGTCGGCGTCGGCGACGACCTTGATGCCGCCGCGTGTGTCGTGGTTGGCGATGGCCCTGGGCACGTCGGAAAGTCGTAGGAATCGGCAGGCGCACCGGTATCCGGCGGCGATGGCGCTGGCTTCGGTGATCCCGGCGGAGGCCAGTTGGGGTGAGGTGAACAGCACAGACGGCAACCCGGTGTAGTCGACTCGCTCGTCGTGACCCAGGGCGTTGTGCGCGGCGATCTTCCCAGTCCTCGCGGCGACGTACACGTACTGGGGCACGTCAGTGACGTCACCGGCGGCGAACACAGCCGGGTTCGTGGTCCGCTGCTGCTCGTCTACGATGACGAAGCCGCGCTCGTCGGTCGCGATACCCGCAGCAGGAAGGTTGAGCCCTTCGGTGCGCGGGGTGCGACCGGTGGCAACGAGGACACGTTCACCGGTCGCGTCCTTCCCGTTGCGGGTCGTCACCTGGACCAGGCCCTCGTGCTGGGTGATCGTGGCTGCGCGGTCGCCGATGACGCTGATCCCCTCGGCCAGGAAGGCCTTGCGGAGCTCGGATGACAGTTCCGGTTCGGCGTGCGGGGCGAGCCGACCGATGACGGTGACCTCTACTCCGAGCCGGGCGAACAGCTGCGCCTGTTCCAGGCCGACGAAGCCACCGCCGATCACCACGAGCGACGCGGGCAGTTCCGTCAGTTCCATCGCTGTGGTCGACGTGAGGTAATCAACCTGCTCAAGCCCAGGGATTGCCGGCACGTGCGGCTCGGCGCCGGTGGCGACGAGATACGACTTCGCGCGCACCGGTCGTCCATCCACGAGCAGGGTTCCCGCGTCTGTGAACGTTGCAGTGCCCGGGAGGATGTCAAACCCGTAGGCAGCGGCGATGTCGGCGTACTTGGTCTGGCGGAGCATCCCAACCAGATCATCCTTCTGCTCGATGAGCGCGCTGAGATCGACCATCCCAGCAGAGCTGGGGGCGCCTGAGAACGGGTTCGTGAGGGCGGAGTGCCGGGTGTGCGCGGCCGCGAGAAGCGTCTTGGACGGCACACAACCCACGTTCACGCAGGTACCGCCGAGGGTTCCCGATTCGATGGCGACCACGCTGGCCCCCTCGAGGCGCGCGTGGATCGCTGCGGACATCGCCGCCCCGCCCGTCCCGATCACCACGAGATCAACCTCCGTGTGCTGTGTCACGATGCCTCCTCAAGTTCGAACCGGCCACTCATGCGGCCACTCCTGAAAGAATGGACCTTAAAGTATGCTTGAAGGTCAAGTCGGTGGCGGAGGTGACGATGCGGATCGGGGAACTCGCGGGGAAGGCGAAGACGAGGGCGTCCACGCTGCGGTATTACGAGGAGCGCGGGCTGCTCCAACCTCCGGAGCGTACCCCGGCCGGGTACCGCAACTACGGCGACGAGGCGGTGCAGCGGCTCGAGTTCATCGACCGGGCCCGCGCAGCAGGGCTCACCCTCGCGCAAACCGCCGAGATCCTCGAAGTACGTGACGCGGGCGGGTCGCCGTGCGGTCATGTTCGAGACCTCCTCGACCGGCGACTGGTCGAGATCGACGAGCAGCTTGAGCATCTCCGCCTGCTCCGTACCAGCGTCGCCGAGCTCCGCGCGAACGCAGCACAGACGTCGCCGGAGGCCTGCACACCCGAGTCGATCTGCCGGTACCTCTGACCAATCGGCTGAAGGGTCTTGCTGCCCGGAGGGAACCGTTGTCTTGTCCGCGTAAGGTTGTCGCGCTCGTGGTAGTTCGTCAGGAACTCGTAGAACGTGTACGACTGCGCGGTCTCGGGCTTGAAGTTCCAGAGCAGGAAGGAGCCGACAGGGTATCCGTGCTTCAGACAAATTCACGATGGATAGCTGGCATCAGATACTCGCGCTTGTGGATGGCGGTGAGCATCTCCTCGATGCTGCGCCGGGTCTGGAAGGACATGCGGCTCTCTCGATACGGGCTGACGGGTGGTCAGACTACGGTCTCGTCGTTGACGGCGACGACGGTGTCGTAGAGGCCGTAGCGACGCAGGCCCTTGTGGGACTCGATGCCGGTGTAGGACAAGGAGGAGTCCTCGTAGCGGCGGAAGGCGAAGACGGCCTGGTTCATATGGGTGGCGTTAAAGACGCCGAGATTCACGAGGAGGTGGAAGTCCTCGACGGTCAGTCCGGTGACGGTGCGGAACAGGCCGGGTTCGAGCTTGGTGATGACGTCGGTAAGAGTGTTCTCACGGAAGTCGGTCAGGTACATGAATGCAGGGATGCGGGTGGCGAACTTGACCAGCTTCTCCTGAATCTGCTTCCGCTTGGACTTGTACTCCTTCTCCTCCGCCGTCAGCTCCTTCTTCTCCGCCGGAGTGATGTCCTCGCCCTTCTCCTTCTTCACCTTCTTCACGGCGTCACTCTTGTTCACGACGGTCTCGAAGATGTCGTTGCCGAGTGCACGGAAACCCTCGATGTTCATGACGGCGTTGAGGGCGTCGGGGCTGTTCATGATCTTGCGCAGGGTTTCGTTGTCGACGTTGACGAGGATCGCGGACTCCCACTTGCGGGCCAGGAGGGTCGCGGAGGTGCCCGACATGGCGATGTCGAGGATGCCGCCGGCATCGACCTGGGTCATGTTCGACCCGTCGTACGCAAGCACGGGTAGGAACTTCACGAGTTCCTCTACGGCTTGCTCGGGGTTCGGCGTCTCCGGTGAGAGGCCCGCGCCGTAGTCGGCGATCTGACGCAGCGCGCGGGTCGGCGCGAAGTCGAACACGAAGCACACCGGCTTGAGGACGGCTTCGGCGCTTGGGTTGTCGCCGTCGGGGTTCTTGATCGACCACGGTGACTGCACACGGAAGGCTGCCTGGAAGTAGGTCTCGGGTGAGTTGAGGTTGCGCAACATCAGGATCGAGGACCACTGCTTGACGGTGACGCCCGTGGTGAGCTTGCCGCACGACAGGGTGATCGTCTTCG
This sequence comes from Micrococcales bacterium, assembly GCA_016719135.1. GTDB lineage: Bacteria > Actinomycetota > Actinomycetes > S36-B12 > UBA10799 > JADKAV01. Next base: position 13,263 of record JADKAV010000007.1, read on the forward strand.
TGTCGTGGCCGTCGCCGATCGCCGCCCGCACTGGCGGGAGAGCATCCAGCCCGATGCCCGCGCCGGGACCCGCGACGACGAGGACCTTGTAGTCGTGCCAGAACACGTTCTGCTTCTCCGCGAGCAGGTTCGCCATTGCCTGCAGGCAGCAACGTTGGGCAGGAACCAGAACGAGTGCTGAAAGGTACGGCAGGAGTCGGACATCGGAGTACGGGAATGGCGGGCGGGTGCCCATTCGCATCGCGTCGACCTGGGTGGGCAGGTGAGCGCCGCGGACGAGATCGAGCCACTTCTGCACGTCGGTCTTGCGGGTGAACTCGGCGTCCTTGCCGGCGCCCCTTTGCCTCGAAGAACTCGTTGAGGTCGAACTCGTCGAACTCTCCCTGATTCGCAACGGCAATCAACTCGTCAGGCATCTGGTACGTGAATAGACGCATCTCCGGGAGTGCCCCGTACGGGTTCCAGGCGTCCGGTTGCGCGACGGCGTACTCGGCCTTGGCGCGCTGCTCATCGGTGTAGGTCCAGTTGAAGATTTGCTCCTCGATAAACTCACCGGTTGCCAGCGCCTTGAATGGCGTGCCCGACAGGTACAGGTAGGCGCGGGTGGTGATCGGCAGGAAGTCGTCCTCGTCGTTGCCGAGTTCGTCAAGCTCCTCGTCGAAAGCCACGAGGCCGTCGTTGTACTCCGCGGCCAGTTCCTTCTGCTTGACTTTCTCGTCCTCGCCCTCGAACAGCTCCTTGGCGGTGTCTCGCCACGCACCGAAGTGATATTCATCGAAGATGACGAGGTCCCAGTTGGTGGTGTGGACCCACTCGTTCTTCGCCTTGATGAGGCCGGTCTTCCGATCTCGCCCGAGTAGGTCCTGGAACGAACCGAAGTAGACCGGTGGCCGAGTCTTGTCCGCCTCATCTAGGTTGCCCCCGTTGGCATAACCGAGGAGAGGTACTGCCAGCCGTCGAAGTCGGCGAGACTCAGGTCGGTCTGCCGGGCGTCCTCCACTGCGGGCTTGAAGGTGACCACGAGGATGCGTTTGGCGCCGAGCCGCTTCACGAAGTTGGTAGGAGGCGAAGGTCTTCCCGAAGCGCGCACGTCGGCGACGCTGGCGGGCGCGTACCCGTTCGTCGCCGAGGGCGGGCTCGGTGCCGATGGCGTGTTCGTCGGCCAAGACCTCTACTCGGGCGGCAGTTTCGTCTACGACCCGTGGGTGCTCTACGCACGCGGGATCATCACCGCACCCAACGTGGTGCTGGCCGGGATCGTCGGTTCCGGCAAGTCATCGCTGGCCAAGTCCCTCTACACGCGGTCGCTGCCGTTCGGGCGGCGCGTGTACGTGCCCGGCGACCCGAAGGGCGAACACACCGCCGTCGCCAACGCCGTCGGCGGACGCGCCATCGTCCTCGGCCACGGCCTCAACACTCGCCTGAACCCGCTCGACGAAGGCCACCGACCCAGCGGCCTGTCGGACGAGCAGTGGGCCTCGACCGTCGCCGCGCGACGGCGTGACCTGATCGGCGCGCTCGCGGAGACCGTGCTCGCGCGTGGGTTGTCGCCGTTGGAGCACACCGCGATCGACATCGCCCTGACCCAGACGGTGCGGGAGAACGACGTGCCGATCCTGCCGATGGTCGTTGACCGCATCCTCGCCCCGAGCGCGGATGCCGACGGCAGGCTGGCCGAGGACGGCAGGCTCGTCGGCCACGCGCTGCGCCGCCTCGTGGCCGGTGACCTGGCCGGTTTGTTCGATGGGCCTTCGACGGTCGCGTTCGATCCGTCGTTGCCGATGATCTCGCTCGATCTCTCGCGGGTCACCGAGAACTCGACGCTCATTTCGGTGTTGATGACGTGCTCGTCGGCGTGGATGGAGTCCGCGCTGCTCGACCCGAACGGTGGGCAGCGGTGGGTGATCTACGACGAGGCCTGGCGGCTCATGTCCCACCCGGCGCTGTTGCGGCGGATGGATGCGCACTGGCGACTCGCCAGGCACTACGGGATCGCGAACATGCTGATCTTCCACAAGCTCACCGACCTCGACAACGTGGGCGACCAAGGCTCCGCCATGCGCTCCCTGGCCAACTCGCTGCTGGCGAACGCCGAGACGCGGATCGTGTACCGGCAGGAGTCCGACCAGCTCGGGCCGACCGCGACCGCCCTCGGTCTGACCGGCACCGAGCAGCAGCTCTTGCCGAACCTCGGCGTCGGCCAAGGCCTGTGGCGGATCAAGGCCAGGAGCTTCGTCTGCCAGCACCAGCTCCACCCCGACGAACTCGCCCTGTTCGACACCAGCAGCCGCGCCGCGGGAGGCCACCGATGAACCTCATTGGCCCGCGCCGATCAGGCCCGAACGACGACGATGCGACGGCTCCCGTCGAGCTGCCGCACGTCCTCGTCACCGTCGCCGCAGACGGCACCCTCACCGCGACGGTCGATGGAACACCGTTCGCGTCGCCGGACGGGACCGCGTGGACGCGGGCGACGTTCGGGCCGCTCATGGATGCCATCACCAAGGACCGCACCATCGCAGTCCGGGTCGAGGTGCGCGAGAGCGACGGCAGCGTGTTCACCGACATCCTCCGCACCCGCAAGCCCCGACGCGCAGCGGCACCGTCCGAGACCCCTGTGCCGGAGACTCGTCGGAGTCGCCACGCCCGACGGGTGCCGCGCTTGGCGGAGGTCACCGCGGGCGGGTTCGTGCCCGGCGAGGATGTCGCCGTCGCGACGATCGTCTCCCACACCGACGCCACCGGAACCGGCGAGGCCCGCGCGCTCATCGACCTCGACGACCTGCCCGACGACGGCACGCACGAGGTGATCCTGTTCGGGCGCATCTCGGGCACGTTCGCGGTGCGGCGGCTGACATGAACCAGCGACAAGCCGGGGGCATGGGCGACGAACTCACCAACGCCGCCCTCATCGGCCTGATCGGCATGTTCGGGATCGCGCTCGTCCTCCGCGCCGCCGGCAGCGTCGCCGCGTTCCTCACCGGCACGCCGCAGCCAGACGCCGGCGCAGCGGCGGGGCTCGCCGTGCTGTTCAACCCCGGCGACCCGGCGACCGCGCTCGGTGCCGACGGGCTCAACCCGGTCGTGTACTGGCTCGTCAGCACGGCGCTGCTCGGCGGACTCGCCGCCGGGATCGTCTGGGTCTGGATCGTGCTGCGCCGCCACACGCGGAAGACCGAGACCGACCCGCACCGACTGGCCGGGATCGCGACCAGCCATGAGGTCAAGACCGCAGCATCCGCGAAGGCACTGCTTGCACCGCGCGGCCACGCTGCGGCCCTCCTTGGAGTCGCCAGCACCGCAGGATGTCGGCTACCTGCTCGGTGCCAGTCGTGGCACGAAGGTCTGGGCATCGGTCGAGGACTCGATCCTGCTGATCGGCCCGCCCCGCTCCGGCAAGGGCCTGCACGTCGTCATCAACGCGATCCTCGACGCACCCGGCGCGGTCGTCACCACCAGCACGAGGCCCGACAACCTCACCGCGACCCTCCGCGCCCGACGCCGCAAGGGCGGGCCGGTCGCCGTGTTCGACCCCCAACACCTCGCCGAAGGCATCCCCGCCGGGCTGCGCTGGTCACCCATTCGCGGCTGCCACGACCCGCTGACCGCGATGATCCGCGCCAACGGCCTCGCCGCCGCCACCGGCCTGAGCGCTGGAGGGGTCGAGTCCGGCGGCTTCTGGGAGGGCAAGACCCGCACCGCGCTCCAGAGCCTGCTGCACGCCGCCGCGCTCGACGGCCGCCCACCAGCCGAGCTGTTCAGGTGGACCCTCGACCCCAGCGCTGCGTCCGAGGCCGTCGCGATCCTCAACTCCCACCCGAACGCCGCGATGGGCTGGGACGACTCCCTGGCCGCGATGATCGACGCCGACCCCAAGACCCGCGACAGCATCTGGCAAGGCGTCTCCCTCGCCCTCGCCGCACTGGCCGACCCGCGCGTGCTCGATGCCGTCACGCCAGGCCCGCACGAGCACTTCGACCCCGAGACCTTCCTCACCGAGCAAGGCACCCTCTACCTGCTCGCCACCGGAGCCGGAGCAGGAGCCTCCGCATCGCTGGTCGCAGCGTTCGTCGAAGACCTCATCGAAACCGCCCGCCGACTCGCCGCACGCTCACCCGGAGCCCGGCTCGACCCGCCGCTGTTGCTCGCGCTCGACGAGATCGGAAACCTCGCCCCGCTGCCGTCACTGCCGACGCTCATGGCCGAAGGCGGCGGCACCGGGATCACGACCATGCCGGTCTTGCAGTCCCTCGCCCAAGCGCGCGACCGGTGGAGCGAGCATCAGGCCGGCGCGATCTGGGACGCCAGCATCGTCAAGATCATCCTCGGCGGCGCATCGAACAGCCGCGACCTCCAAGACCTCTCCACCCTCATCGGAGAGCGTGACGAGTACACCGACAGCGTGACCCTCGGCGACCACGGCACCCGCTCGAATCAGCGCTCGATCCGCCGCGTCCCGATCCTGCCGCCAGACCGCATCCGCACCCTGCCATTCGGCACCGGCATCACGATGCTGCGCTCCGCGCCGCCCATCGTCACCGACCTCCGCGCCTGGCCGACCCGCCCCGACGCCGCGCAACTCCGCAGCGACCGCGACGAACTCGAAGCACTGCTGCGCCACCGTCCCGCCTCCTGAGCGCGGACCTGGGCGCGGGGCGCACCTGCCTGACACAGCGACCACACACGGCTGGTCGCCCGAGTTCAGGAGGACGCCATCATGGCCATTCGCACCCACCAGTCCATTTCCGGTTTCGTCGCCTCGGACCCGCAGCTCAGCTACACCGAACGCGGCGACGCGCGGCTCTACATGAAGGTCGGGATCGAGCACTACCGCAAGGAGCCCGACAACACCTTCACGCAGTTGGAGACGACCTTCCACGACCTCATCGCGTATCGCGGTGCCGCCGAGCAGGGAGCCGAGCGGCTCGCCAAGGGCGACAACATCATCGCCGACGGACGGGTGCGCGACTACTCCTACGAGCGCAACGGCCAGCGGTACGAGGGTGAGGAGTTCATCGCGACGCGCATCGGACACGACCTCGCCCGCACCCGCTACGAGGTGGATCGCAGCGAACGCACTTCCGGCCGCGACGCCACGGCGTTTCGCCGCCCCTCAGCAGGCCGCGCCGTCCACCGCGGCCGCCATCGGAATGTGAGCGACGTCGCGATGACCGATCAGTTCTTCCCTGAGCACGCCGACACGCCGCCCGAGGCAGGCCCGGCATCACCTCGGTTCGACGTGCCCGAGCCGCCGCACCCGGTCAACTGGAACCTGCTGACCGCCAACGATCTCGAAGCCGAGTTGCTCGAACTGAACCGCTGGGTGGACTGGCTCCGCCACACCTACGGACTCCCCGCAAGCGTCGTACCGCCGTACTGGCACCGCCACCCCGAACTCCTCTGGGAGCTGTCCGCGCTGCACCTGCACTGGCTGTGCGCCTACGACCCCGAGCAGAACGGCTCCGCACCGCTGGGCTGGCACCGCGACTTCGCCGACGCCCGCACCTCGCCTTCGCGATTGGGTGGCTACCTCCGGCACCCGCCTCGATCGCGACCGGCCGACTCGCCAGACGAGCTGGCCCGGTGAAGACCCCTCTCAGCCCATCGAGGACTCACCGATCACGGATCGCGATGAGGACTTCGTTCGGTTCGTGATCGACATGGTGGACGCGCGCCAGGAGGCAGAGGATGCCTTCTTCGCGGGCTTCGACCCGGAGACGGGCGAGGTGTGAGTCGTGGCGCGCCGCTATGAACGGAAGACCGGGCAGCGTCAGCAGAGCGAGCGCGAGCTGACGATCCGCGCCGAGTTCCACGAACCGCCCGACCTGGACAAGCTCTGCGAGCTGCTGATCCGCCTGGCGCTCCAGCAATCGGGCTCGTGCCGCTCGGAAGATGCGACGCGACCGAAGCGCCCTCGTGCCACGGCGAGCACGTCGTCGTAGAATGAAGGCATCCGCCGCGGATGGCGGATGTTGTGGTCCTAGCGCTTCGCCTCGGCGGGGCAAAGTAAACGTGGCCGATTCGGCCTAGTCCTACAGCCTTCGGGCTCTTCTCACGATCAACATCCGCTCTCACAAGTCCGCGTCGGCAGGACCAGTGACTGTGGAGAAGAGCCATGACGATCATCGACGCGGACCGCACCGCGATAGACAGCCTCGTAGCGCCAACCCCGTTCCCCGGATCGTTCGCCGTCTCGTACCTGCGGGTCTCCACGAAGGAGCAGGCGGAGAAGGGCGGCCAAGCGGAGGGCTTCTCGATCCCAGCGCAGCGCGAGGCGAACCAGCGCAAGGCCGACCAGCTCGGCGCAACGATCATCGAGGAGTTCGTCGACGCGGGCGAGTCCGCGCGCAAGGCCGACCGGCCCGAGCTGATGCGGATGATCCAGTACGTCGCGAAGCACAAGACGAACTACTGCATCGTCCACAAGGTCGACCGGCTCGCCCGCAACCGAGCCGACGACGTGACCATCCACCTCGCGCTCAAGGACGCCGGCGTCACGCTGGTGTCGGCCACGGAGAACATCGACGAGACCCCATCGGGGATGCTGCTGCACGGCATCATGTCCTCGATTGCCGAGTTCTACTCCCGCAACCTCGCCACCGAGGTCGTCAAGGGCCTGTCGCAGAAGGCCGCGCAGGGCGGCACCGTGACGAAGGCACCCATCGGCTACCGCAACGTCGGCGTGCGCGACGACTTCGGGCGGGAGGTACGCACCGTCGAGATCGACGAGGAGCGGGCGCGGCTGGTCAGGTGGGCGTTCCAGGTGTTCGCCTCCGGCGACTGGACGACGAGCCAGCTCCACCAAGAGCTCGTGGCGCGCGGCCTCACGACTGCTGCGACACCGCGGCGACCTTCTCGGCCCATCGGCAAGTCGTCGGTGCACCGGATGCTGACGAACCCGTACTACAAGGGCAGCGTCCGCTACCAGGGCGTCACCTACGCCGGAGCGCACGAGGCGATCGTCCCGAACGAGGTGTGGGACCAGGTGCAGACCGTGCTCGGCACGCACCGCTCGGCAGCGGATGCAACGCAGGTGCACGAGCACTACTTGAAGGGCACGGTGTTCTGCGGACAGTGCGGCTCGCGGCTGCTGGTGTGCAACGCGAAGAGCAGCCAGGGCACGATCTACCCGTACTTCGTGTGCGCGAGCCGGCACGGCGGCAGAGGCGACTGCACCCGGCAGGCGATGCTGATCGAGCAGGTCGAACGACTCATCGAACGCTTCTACGCCAAGGTGCAGATCGACCCGGAAACGATCGAGGCGGTTTCGGCGATGATCCATGCCCGGTTCGACGAGATGATGGCCGAAGGAGCCGCCGAACTCGCCGACCTCGCGTCCCGGAGAACCCAGCTCGAAGGCGAGCAGCAGAAGCTGCTCCAAGCCCACTACGCCGGAGCCATCCCGCTCGACCTCCTCAAGAAGGAGCAGGACCGGATCACCGCGTCGCTGGAGACCATCGAGCACCGGATCACCGCGCACCACGGCCACTACGCCGACGCGCGGGCGAACCTCGACGACTCGCTGAAACTGCTGTCCAACGCCGCCGACATCTACGAGCACGCCGACGACGCGAACCGTCGGCTCATCAATCAGGCGCTGTTCAAGACGATCTACATCGACGAGGACAACGACGTGCGCGTCGGCTACCGCAACCCGTACGACGGGCTCAGCCTCTCCGGCCTCCATGCCGACGCCCTGAGCTGGGCCGCCGAGGCGAAGAAAATGGGCCAGGCGCGAACCGCGACCAAGGGCGGACCCTTGGTCGCAAGTTCACACCTGACCCGTTTGGGGTGAGTGACGGGACTTGAACCCGCGACCCCCTGGACCACAACCAGGTGCTCTACCAGCTGAGCTACACCCACCAAAAAGGACCCGTTGCAACGGGACCGATCCAAGTCTAGCGGTAGCGTGACGAGGTGGTTGAAGCCATCCGCAGCTACCACGCCCGCCGGGGCCGGCTGTCCGACAACCAGCGCTGGGCGCTGAACACGCTGGCTCCCCAGTGGGACCTCGCACTGTTCCCCGATCCGCTGGATCTCGACGTCGTCTACGGCCGGAGCGCGCCGAAGATCCTGGAGATCGGGTCCGGACTCGGGGACACCGCCCTGCAGTTGGCGCAGGAGAATCCAGACCGCGACTACATCGCCGCCGACGTCCACAGCAAAGGCATCGCGCGGACACTTCTGCTCATCGCGCAGCGTGATCTGGCCAACCTGCGCGTACTGCACGGCGATGCCCTCGACCTGATCACCCGGCGGCTTCCGGCAGCCTGCCTGAGCGAGGTGCTCGTGTTCTTCCCGGACCCGTGGCCGAAAGCCCGGCACAACAAGCGCCGGCTCGTGCGTCAGCAGTTCGTCGAGGCCCTCGTGCACGTCCTGCAACCCGGCGGTACCGTCCACTTGGCCACCGACGACCCCGCCTACGCCCACGTGATGCGAGAGGTCCTGGGACGCCAATCCGCTCTGCAGAAGATCCACGACGGACCCCGCGTCCCGCTCAGACCCCGGACCAAGTACGAGCGGGCCGGAGAGCGCCACGGAAGGCTGGCCATTGATCTGATGTACCGGTTGCAGGCACCATCGGAATCATGACAGCGATCGATCTGAACGCCGACGTCGGCGAGATGGACGCTGCCCTCGACGCCCGGATCCTGGAAATCGTCTCCAGCGTGAGTGTCGCGTGTGGCGGGCATGCCGGCGACGATGCCAGCATGCGGCGGGTCACCGTCGCGGCCGCTGGACGTGACGTGCGGATCGGAGCGCACCCGTCGTTCGTCGACCGACAGGGCTTCGGACGCACCCGCCACGATGTGCCCCTAGCGGTTCTGAGGAGTCAATTGCGCGATCAGATCCTGCGTCTGGCCGACAACAGCCCCCGCCTGCCCGCCTACGTGAAACCGCACGGAGCGCTCTATCACGCCGCCGGACAGGAACCGGACCTCGCGACCACGCTGCTGGAGGCGGTCACGGAGGCCGGCGAGCGCTTGGGCGCGGCCCTGTCCGTGATGGGACAGCACGATGCCCACTACGTGCTGCGGGCCGCGGAGTTCGGGCTCTCCACGATCCGGGAGGGGTTCGCCGATCGGGCGTACTCCGACGATGGTCGGCTCGTGCCCCGCACTGCGCCGGATGCGGTGCTCACTGACGAGGCCGCCGTCCTGCGCCAAGTGACGCAGTTGGCCCGCGGAACGGTGACCACCGTCAACGGCGCGGTCATCCAGGTGAGTGCCGAGTCACTGTGTCTGCACTCGGACACCCCAGGCGCAGCAGATCTGGCTGTGCGGATCGGGCGTCTACTGGCCGACGAAGGCATCGTCGTGCGGGCATACCCATGAGAGTCACACCGTTCGGTGAGGACGGCTGGCTGGTCGCCGCCGACGATCCGATCGCCCTGGCCGCGGCCATCGATGCGACCGACCTGGCAGACGTCGTCCCCGGTGCGGATTGCGTGTTGCTGCGCGGCAACCCGCAGGTCGTCGCACGCGTCATCGCCGACCTCCCTGAGGAACTCGCTACCCCGGTGCTGACCTCGGTCGTGACCCTGCAGGTGACCTGGGACGGACCCGACCTCGCGGAGGTGGCGCGCACGGCGGGCATGTCGAACACGGCGTTGGTCGAGGTGATGCGCAACACCACGTTCAAAGTGGCCTTCTGCGGATTCTCACCGGGGTTCGGCTACATGACCGGACTGCCGCGACCCCTGCATGTGCCCCGCCGAGCCCGGCCCCGGTCCTCAGTACCCGCGGGCAGCGTGGCGATCGCAGCCGGCTATTGCGCGGTGTACCCCACCGAATCCCCGGGCGGGTGGCATCTGCTCGGCACCTCGACGACGGCTTTGTTCGATCCGTGCTGCGACCCGCCCGCCCTGCTGGGTCCCGGCACCATCGTGAGGTTCGCGTGAGGAAGGCCGCGGTGATCCTCGCCCCAGGAACGCTGACCCTCATCGAGGATGCGGGCCGGATCGGCTACGCGCATCTCGGGGTGCCGCGGGCAGGGGCGTTCGACCCGCGCTCCTGGCGGCTGGCCAACCGGCTGGTCGGAAATCCAGAAGCGAGTGCCGCTTTGGAGAACCTGGGTGGAGGCCTGGCCCTGGAAGCCCTGCGCCACCTGACCATCGCCGTCACCGGGGCCGCGGGCACGGTCTTTGTCGACGGGCGCGCCCACACGACGAATACGGTGATCCACGTCCGACGAGGAGCCAGGATCACGCTGGGGCCAGCGCGGGCAGGGATCCGCTACTACGTCGCGGTTGGTGGCGGGATCGACGCTGAGCCAGTACTGGGATCCCGCTCACACGACACGCTGGGCGGCCTGGGACCAGCGCCGCTTCGCACATCGGACGTGCTGTACACCGGTTCCAGCCCACGAACCGATCCGGTCATCGACCACGCCCCGGTCCCGGACGACACGGCGACCTTCGCGATGATGCCCGGTCCGGATGCCACCGAACACCTGCTGGAGCAGTTGCTGTCGCGACCGTGGGATCTCGACCCGCAGTCCAACCGGATCGGAGTCCGCTTGTCGGGCTCCCCCATCGAGGCTGCGCAGCACACTCTTGCGAGTCGACCGATGGTCCAAGGCGCCGTTCAGCTTCCGCCCAACGGTCTGCCGATCATCCTGGGACCCGATCACCCCACCACCGGTGGCTATCCGGTCGTCGCGGTGGTCACCGCGCGCAGCATGTCCCAGGTCGCTCAGTGGTCCGGCGGTCCGCGTCACTTTGGGCGTGCGTAAGTTGTATCCCGTGAGTGTCTCCACGACCGCCCGAACCGGCACCTCCCACTGGGTCGACATCGACGGACAGACGCACTACCGCGACTACGGCGGGCCCGCCGACGGCCCCTTGATCGTGTGTATCCATGGTCTGGGCGGCTCGTCGCTGAACTGGGACCTGATCGCGCGTCACCTCACCGATGAGTGCCGGGTGGTGGCCCTCGACCTTCCCGGACACGGCCTGACGCAGGCCGGCCGGCGCTCCACCAGCGTGCACGCCAACCAGCACCTCATCCATCGGTTCCTCACCGAGGTGACGGGCAGCCCCGCGGTGCTGATGGGTAATTCGATGGGCGGTCTGCTGGCCGTGGTGCAGGCGACTTCGGCTCCTACCACGACCGCAGGAGTCGTGCTCATCGCACCGGCACTGCCGGCCGCGGGGATCATGGTGGGCGATCTGCGGATGGTCCTCGAATTCGCAGTACTCGCCACTCCGGGACTCGGTGCGGCGATCCTCGGGCTGTGGACGCGGTTGGCCTCGGCCGAGGCGCAGGTGGCTCGCACACTGCGCATCGTCACCGACGATCCGACCCGGCTGCCTCGGGAGGTCATGGAGGCTGCGATCGCTCAGGCCGAGGTCCGTCGTCAGTTCTCCGGCACGGCGCGCCATGTCGTGGAAGCCGCGCGCTCGGTCGTCCTGATGAGCCAGAGCCGCAACTACGTGCGTCGCCTGCGGGAACTGGCCACCCCGGTGCTGCTGATCCATGGAGGCCGCGATCGCGTGGTCTCGGCCCGCTCGGCGCAGGCTGCAGCCGCCCGGCGCCCGGAGTGGACCTTCCACCTGATCGAGGATGTCGGACACGTCCCCCAGATCGAGCAGCCCGAAGCCACAGCCGCGACGATCCTGCAGTGGCTCACAGAGAACCCGGATGTGGTCCGGGACGCAGCGCTGGCCTGACTCCGGCTCGCCGATCACCGAACAACACCCCTGGGCACGGCTTACGCACACCTCAACACTGAACGCACCGCACCGCAACGTCAGGACCGTGAACTAGTCTGGCCCGGAGCCAAGGAGGTTCCCATGCCCGATCGCCTGAGCCCGCTGGACACCACGTTCCTGCTCCTGGAGCGTGACGGCCAGCCGATGCACATCGGCGGGCTGATGGTGTTCGAAGGACCCGCCCCGAGTTACGAGCAGCTGTGCCAATACCTGGACTCACGACTGGACCAAGTTCCGCGATACCGCCAGAAGGTGCGTTCGGTCCCGCTGCACATCGGGCAGCCGGTGTGGGTCGACGACGACGCATTCGAACTGGAATTCCACGTGCGCCACACCGCAGTTCCGAAACCGGGGGGCACCGAACAACTCGAGCGCTTGGCCAGCCGCCTGCTGTCGCAGAGGGTGGACCTGGATCGGCCGTTGTGGGAGATGTGGCTGGTGGAGGGCCTGGCGAAGGGCCGCTGGGCGCTGATCAACAAGGCCCACCACGCCATGATCGACGGGCTGTCCGGGCACGACATCATGGAGGTCATCCTCGACCTCGCACCCGAAGGCAGTGGGAATCCGCCGAGCACATGGACACCGCAGCCGGAGCCGGGAACCGTCGATCTGGTGACCGATGCCGTGATCGACTCGGTCAAACGACCGGGCCAGCACTTGAGCCGCATCGTGGGGCGGGTTTCGAATCCACGGGAGTTGGTCGAGCACCTGGCAGTTCGGGCCGCTGGCAGTACCTCGGTGGGAAGCCGCCTGATCAGCACGGAGTCCGCCTTGGGCGGGGCGAGCGGACCACACCGCAGGTGGGGCTGGGTCGAGGCCGATCTCGAGACCCTCAAAGCGGCGAAGAATGCGTTCGGCGGCACGGTCAACGACGTGATCCTCACTGCGGTCAGCGGCGGCTTCCGGGCCTTGATGGCTTCCCGCGGCATCGATACCAGACCCCTGCAGATCCAGTCGATGATCCCGGTCTCGATGCGCGCACCCGGCGCTGCCAGCGGCGGCAACGAGGTGTCCGCGATGTTCGCGCAACTGCCCGTCGGGATCGACGATCCGGTGGAGCGTCTGCACGCCATGACCCGGCAGATGGACCGGCTGAAGAAGAGTGGCACCCCCCTGACCGTGGATTCCATCATCGGACTCGCGGACTTCGTGCCACCGGCATTGTTCGCAGCGGCCGGACGCGTCGCGGGGCAGATCAATCAGCGGGCCTTCGACACGGTCACCACCAACGTTCCGGGGCCGCAGGCGCCGCTGTACCTGTTGGGCCGGCAGTTGCAGCTGCTCATCCCGTTCGTGCCCCTGGCGCCGGGAGTCCGCTTGTCCACGGCCATCGCGTCGTACAACGGACGGATCAACTTCGGGGTCAGCGCCGACTACGACACCGTACGCGACCTGCCGGAGTTCCTGGCGGGCATCGAGCAGACCCTCGACGGTCTCACGAAGGCGGTGTTGGCCTCGGTCAAACGCGGGGCTGACGACCCAGCGGACTGACGGCCACCGGGCCGCTTACCCGACTTGGATGAAGACCCGCACACCCACCCCTACCAGCACGACGCCGAAGCCGACACACGTCCAGATCGTCAGGGCCCGGGAATGTTTGTCGATGGCTTCGTGAATCCCGGTGAGTACCGGTTTGGCGCGGTCGCCCAGCAGTGTCACCGCCAGTACCGGACCGACCACCGCGATCTCCGTGATTGCGAAGAGCATCAGGAACACTAGTGCCTTGGCAGCCACGTCGACCGTCGAGTGCGTGATCGCATGCAGTGCGGGGATGTACAACGCCAGCGTCGTGGCGTTGACGAGCAGTCTGAGCGCTCCGATCGCGAAGAGCAGAGGTGGTCGGGCATCCCCGACACTGCTCATCAGCTTGCTGTGGCGTCGCTGCGGCCGCCGGCGGCTGAGAACCAGGGCCACGACCAGCAACGCCGCTCCGGCGAGTGTGAAGATGATCGCCTGGGGATACGAGGGCTGGCCGGTCTGGAAGTCCGGCAGTGATGCCAGCAGCGACAGTCCGCCGAAACTCACCAGCAGTAAGGCGACCATGCTGCCTGCCGCCAGTGCCCAGCCCCTGCGCACGGCCCCCGGCGCGGGGCTGGTGAGAACCACCACCTGCATGGCCAGGAAGGTGGGGCTGAAGGCCGCTCCAAGAGCCAGCGGAAGGACCTGCAAAAACAGGCTGACCGTGGAGCTCACGTCAGTGGTTGATGGCGATGGTGCACTGGCTGCGGTGCAGGAGCCGGTGGCTGACGGACCCCAGCAGCAGCGAGGCGAAACCGCCTCGTCCGCGCGAACCGATGACCATCAGCCCTGCCGAAGCGCTGGCTTCCATCAACAACTGTGAGGCAGCCCCCCGCCGCAGGACGACTTCCACCTCCACGTCGGGATACCGCGTGCGGTGACCGGCCAGCACCTCTGCGCTTAGCCGGGTTTCGGCCTCCTTGACATCATCGAGGATGCCGCCGGCGGGATACGTGCTGGCGTCCACATCGAATCCGATCACCGACACGTCCCAGGCGTGGACCACCTGCAGCGACCAATGGCGCCTGCTCGCCTCGTCGAAGGCGAAGTCGAGTGCGCGACCGGCCTGCGGCGACCCGTCGATCCCCACCACGACCCGTTGTTCGGCCGGGCTGTCGCGCACCACGATGACCGGACACTGGCAGTGGGCGGCGACCTGTCGGGACACGCCACCCAGCAGGAGGTCGGACACTGCGTGCCGACCCTGCGAACCGAGGATGACCAGATCGGCGCCAAGCCCTCGTTCGACCAGGGCCGCTGCAGCCGGCCCCATCACGGCCGCCGACGTCACGGTCACCGCCGATCCCACCAGGTCGGCACCTTCTGCCGCTATGGCAGCCGCCTGCTGGGCGACCACGTCCGACACCCCCGGATCGAGGACGGCACCGGCGCCCATCCCCAGGTCGAGAGCGGGTTGGTCCCAGGCGGTCAGTACCTCGAGGTCCAGGCCACGCATCTTCGCTTCGTGTGCAGCGAAGCGGACCGCTGCTGCCGACACGTCCGACCCGTCGTAACCCACCACCACTGACATATCCACAACCTCCCGATGAGCCACACTAGCGCCGGGTTACTCTTTGATGACTTGAGAGTCGGAGCGCCCGGGGGGGTCGATGACATTCGCTGCACCGAACGGCCCGGGCACCGGCACCACCGCGAGGATCAGAATTCTGGGTGACCCGCATCCGGTTCCAGAGCCCGCGGGCCGCCGTCCGCTCATCCTGCTGGTGGTCCTGGTCGCAATCGCCGGCGTGGGGCTGGCCCTCACATTCCAGTCGCTACGGCCATCGCCAACGGCCGCGCCGAGCCCGCCAGCCACCACCGTCGCCATCGGGGTCGCCGCGCAGGTTCCGAAGACCGCCCCGAGCTCGCCGTACCTGCAACGTGTCATCCGCACGAGCTCCGATACCTCCGTCGCGGCCGCAGCCCGGCACGCTGCGGCCCACCTGCCGCGCCCCCGGTCACAGCGGGCTCGCTCCTGGGCACCCACCCCTGCCCAGCAGCCTGTTGCGGCGGCACAGACCCAGACGTCGACCACTACCCAAACCCGCACCGTGAGGCAAGAACCCTCCGTGGCCGCCCCTGCGCCGGTGGGTCCCGAAGCACCTCCCAACCCTGTCAATCCGAACTCACAGATGGGCTCCCCGTGATCTCACTTCGTCGCACCGCGCTGTCCGCTGCGCTCAGCACCGCCTTCGCACTCACTGCGTTCATGACCGGACCGGCCCACGCCACGGGCACCGGGATCCTCGGCGTCAGTGTGACCGCCCGCTACACCGCGGGACATACCTCGCCTATGACCGGGGCCACCGTCGTGGCTGTGAACCTCGACTCGGGGGTGCAGACCCCGCTGTCGGTCTTCGGCAGCCCGGGCACTTCGGGGTATTACCAAGCGATGGATCTACCATTCGGGCGCTACCACGTACGCATAGAACGGTCCGGCTTCGCGACCATGTACTGGCCACGGCAGTACTCCCCGGATACCGCTGGCGCGGTGGTGTTCGGGACATCGGCCGGCTGCAACCCCGGTGACGCCGCCGTGTGTGACACACACCTGTTCACCGCAGAGGTCCCTCAACTCCTGACGGTCTCGGGCACCGTGCGCCACCGCTCAGGCGCGGCCGTACCGAACGTGGTCGTGAGCGCCCAGCGCGATGACGAGCCGACGTTTCGACCCGCCGCGATCACGAATCTCAACGGGGGCTATGCCCTGCAGTTACCCGGCGGCGCGTACACGCTGCGGACGCCGAACGGCGCCAGCGCGGTCGAAGCACCCGTTGCACTCAGCGGGCCGGTCTCCCGGGACCTGGTCCTGCTGGATCCGCCAGCACCCCCCGCGCAGGTCGCGGCTGACATGGGCAACCGACAAGTGACCGTGTCCTGGCAGCGCCCACTCGACGACGGCGGAGCGCCGATCAGTTCCTACACGGTGACAGCATCGCCGGGATCGGCCACATGCACGACCCAAACGCTGACATGCACGGTGCTGGGGCTGCAGAACGGTCAGGAATACCGGTTCTCCGTGGTCGCGGAGAACAAGATCGGTAGCAGTGCGCCGTCCGTGGCCAGCCGGGTGGTCGCACCATCCACGGCGCTGCCCAGTCCCGTCGCCGACGTCAGACTCGTGCCCTCCGACCGGTCGTTGGACGTGACCTGGTCGGCCTCGCCCAGTGACGACATCCTCGAGTACACCGCTGTCGCAAGCCCCGGTGGACGCAGTTGTTCCACCGCCGCCTTGGCGTGCACGATCAGCGGCTTGCGCAACGGCACTGCATACTCGGTCTCCGTCACGGCCCGTTCACAAGCCGGCGTCAGCACATCCGTGATGTCGTCGAAGCATGCGACTCCATCAGCGGCACCATCGGCGCCCCGCGCGGTGCGGGTGACGGCCAAGCCGTCGGCCCTCAAGGTCGCGTGGAACGAGCCGCTTACCGACGGTGGCAAGCGCATCACCGAGTACGTGGCCACCGCATGGCCAGGCGGCAGGTCCTGCCGGACCGACGGCAAAACCTCCTGCGTGATTCGGAAACTGGATGCCTCCGTCGACTACAGCGTGACGGTCAGAGCGGCCAACGTCGGCGGCGCGGGGGCAACCTCGCCAGGTTCGGTCCCGACCCGGCCGCTGTCCGGGCCGTCCGCACCGCGGAAGGTCACCGGACTGCGGGTGAAGGTCAAGAAGTCACAGGCGATCGTGCGGTGGCGCCCGGCTAAGGCAGCGACGTCGTACTGGGTCCGTATCAAACGTTCTGCTGGCCGGGCCGGCAACTGGGTGGTAGTCCGCCGCCCAGTCGCGCAGTTCTCGGTGGAAGCCGGCAGTTACATCGCGCAGGTAAGGGCCTCCGGTTCAGGTGGTCCCGGGGCTATCCGCAAGCAGCGCTTCGTCGCCCGCTAATCCAGTAGGGACTGTGCGGCGGTGTACGGGTCCAGTTCGCCGTCGAGCACACGCTGCGCCAAGGCCCGGGAGCCGGCGAACTCGTCACGCAGCCGATCCAGGGCGAGCGCCTCGATCTCGCGCCTGATGCGTTCCAGGCGGCGACTGTGCAGATCTCCGGACCGCGCAGCCCACGCCCGGTGACGCTCCACCGTGCTGACGAGCGCTTCGATGCCTTCGGCGCGTGTGGCAACCGTCGTGACGATTTCGGGTACCCACGCATCCGGACCCCGATCGCCGATACTGATCATCGATCGCAGTTCCCGAGTGGTGTTGTGCACGCCGTCCCGGTCGGCCTTGTTGACCACGAAGATATCGGCAATCTCCAGGATTCCGGCCTTGGCGACCTGCACTGCATCACCGGTGCCAGGTGCCAGCAGGACCAGAACTGTGTCGGCCTGTCCCATGACCTCGACCTCGGACTGCCCCACGCCCACCGTCTCCACCAGGATCACGTCAAAGCCGCAGGCGTCCAGAACCCGAAGGGCCTGCGGTGTCGCTGCAGAGAGTCCGCCAAGGTGTCCGCGCGATGCCATAGACCGGATGAACACGCCGGGATCGCAGGCATGATCCTGCATGCGGACCCGGTCGCCGAGCAACGCGCCGCCAGAGAACGGTGAACTGGGGTCCACCGCGAGCACTGCCACGGTTCGGCCCTCTGCGCGCAATGCCTTGATCAGCGCTGACGTGGTCGTGGATTTACCGACCCCCGGGGCACCGGTGATGCCGACGATATGGGCGTGGCCGGTGTGCGCGACCAGGTCGGCGCTGACGTCGCGCAGATCCGGGGATCCGCTCTCGACGAGCGTGAGCAACCGGGCGAGCGCTCGGATGTCTCCAGCACGCGCCCGGTCGACGAGGTGCACTACGGGACGCGGACGATCAGCGCGTCTCCCTGGCCACCGCCACCGCACAGGGCGGCGGCGCCGAGGCCCCCGCCGCGGCGCTTGAGTTCCAGGGCCAGCGACAGGACCACCCGCGCCCCGGACATCCCCAGCGGGTGCCCGAGTGCGATCGCACCACCGTTGACGTTGACGACGTCCTCGGAGACGCCCAACTCGTCGGTCGAGGCCAGGCCGACCGCCGCGAACGCCTCGTTGATCTCGAGCAGGTCGAGGTCGGCGGGGCTGATGCCGTCCTTGTCGCAGGCAGCCTTGATCGCCTGGGCCGGCTGCAGGTGCAGCGAGGCGTCCGGCCCGGCGACGACACCGTGCGCGCCAATTTCGGCCAGCCAGGTCAGTCCGAGCTCTTCTGCTTTGGCCTTTGACATCACGACGACAGCGGCCGCTCCGTCGGAAATCTGCGAGGCGTTGCCGGCGGTGATGGTGCCGTCCTTGGCGAAGGCGGGACGCAGCCTGCCCAGGCTTTCAGCCGTGGTGTCGGGACGCACGCCCTCGTCGGAGGCGAAGACCACCGGGTCACCCTTGCGCTGCGGGATCTCCACCGGCACGATCTCCTCGGCGAAAGCACCGTTCTTCTCGGCGATGGCTGCGAGTTGGTGCGACCGCGCGGCGAAGGCATCTTGCCGCTCACGGGTCAGGGCGGAGTACTTGCCGTTGTGAGTCTCGGTCGATTCGCCCATCGCGCATTGGTCGAACGCGCAGGTGAGCCCATCGAAGGCCATCGAGTCGATGACCTTCCAGTCGCCGTATTTGACGCCCTCGCGCGATCCCATGAGCAGGTGCGGCGCGTTGGTCATGGACTCCATGCCGCCGGCCACCACGATCTCGAACTCACCGGCACGAACGAGCTGGTCGGCCAGAGCGATTGCGTCGAGGCCCGACAGGCACACCTTGTTGATCGTCAGCGCCGGAACGTCCATCCCGATCCCGGCCTTCACCGCGGCCTGCCTGGCGGTGATCTGACCACCACCGGCCTGCAGAACGTGGCCCATGATGACGTAGTCCACCTGATCGGGGGTCACCCCGGAGCGCTCCATCGCCGCCTTGATCGCGAAACCGCCGAGGTCAGCGGCCGAGAAGCCCTTGAGCGAACCGAGCAGGCGACCCATGGGGGTGCGAGCTCCTGCGACAATCACATTTCCGGCCATAGCAGACCTCCTGAATCGGTGGGACAACGCCTGATGCCACGATAACGCCATGGGATTTGTGACTGCGATCGACCATGTTGGACTGGCTGTGCGAGATCTCGACAAGGCCATCGCCTTCTACCGGGACGCCTTCGGCATGGAACTGGTGCACGAGGAGACCAACGAAGAGCAAGGCGTGCGCGAGGCGATGATGGCCGTTGGCGACAGCGGCTCCTGCGTGCAACTCCTGGCCCCGCTGTCCGACGACTCCCCCATCGGCAAGTTCCTTGCTCGCAGCGGGGAGGGCATTCAGCAGATGGCCTACCGGGTGTCGGACATCGAGGTGGCTGCCGATGAACTGCGAAAGGCCGGCGTACGCATGCTGTACGACCAGCCGAAGCGCGGCACCGCGAACTCCCGCGTGAACTTCGCCCACCCCAAAGACTGCGGCGGAGTGCTCGTCGAACTGGTCGAGCCCGGCGACGGGCACTGAGCGCACGGCCTTGCTGGGCGAATTGCTGGGCGAACTGGGAGCTAGCGGCAACTGAGTCTTATCGATTATCGTGGTATACGATAATCGATAAGAGCGCTGGAGGCTGTCATGAGCGAGAAGACGAGAACCCGGGTCGCCCGCGCCGAGATGGCGGCGCGCAGTCTGGTCTTCGACGTCATGCTGGGAATCATCCTGCTGTCTTCGGCTTTCGCAGGTATCGCAGCGGTCGTGGAGCCTGTCAGCCAGCTCCGGCAGGCCGGTGGCATGACCGCGATCGACCTCACCGAATCAGCCCAAGATGAAGCTTTGGATGCCATCACAGGAGTGCCAGACGGGGTCTGGCTGCAATTCACCGAGAACGGCAACCCGATAGAAATGCACGCAGATGCGCTGGATTGGCCGGTGCGTCTTCTCAGCGGGCTCGGATCGAGCCTGCTTTTCGGCTGTTTGGCCGCCGCGGGGGTGCTGTTCTACAGGGTCGTTCGCGAGATGCGTGCAGGCAGCCCGTTCGTCCCAGGCAATCCTCGGCGACTCAGGTTCATCGGCCTGCTCTTACTCTTCGGAGGTGTAGGCGGTCAAATCATCGAGTCGCTGGCAAAGATCCGGTTTCTTGAGGCTACCGGCGCCGCCAACGGGACTGGTCCTGCTTTGAGCTCCTTCACGTTGAACCTCGGCTGGGTATTTGCTGCAGCAATTTGCTTCATACTGGCCGAGGCCTTCGCGCGCGGACGCGACCTGTCCGAGGACGTAGAGGGACTGGTCTGAAGTGCCCGAGGTGCAGGCGGACGCTCATCGCGTGCTGTGCCACATCGACGAACTGCTCGCCGAACGCGGCATGACCCAGACCGAATTGGCGCAGCGCATGGGGTTGAGTCTGGTGAACTTGTCCATCCTCAAGAACAATCGTGCCCGAGCGATTCGCTTCTCCACACTTACGGCCTTGTGCGACGCCCTGCAGTGCCAACCGGGCGACCTGTTCAGTGTGCGCAGTGGCGCCACGACAGTGCACGCACCTGACGGACAGCCCTGACATGCGTCTCACGGGGCATGCCGAGGGTGCCGCTGACGCGTGCAGCAGCTGTGGCCTTGTCGGTGGTTAACCTTCGGGGTTGTTGTAGTTCCAGGGGTAGGTGGTGTGGTGGGTTCCCAGCGGGCTGGTCCAGGTCAGTGATCCGTCGGGGTGGGTTTGGCAGGTCCAGCCGGAGTGGGTTTTGATCAGGTGGTGGCCTCGGCATTCGGGGGCCAGGTTGGTCGGTGTGGTCTGGCCGGCCGGCCAGGGATCAGGTGGTCGGTGTCGGTGTGCGCGGCGGGGATGGTGCAGCCGGGGAAGCGGCAGTGCCGGTCGCGGGCCCGGACGGCTTTTTTGATCCGGTCGGGGATCGGGTAGGCCTTGGTGCTCATGTCGATCAGCTGCCCGGTGGTGGGGTCGGTGATCAGCAGTTGCCAGCGGGCGTCCTTACGCAGTGCCAGGGCGCGGGCGTGGTCGGCGTCGACCGGGCCGAACCCGGTGATGCTGGCCCCGGTGTTGCGTAGCCGGGCCAGGGTGTCGGCGGGGATGACCACGTCGACGTGCACGTCGATGCGGGTGTTGTTCGCCAGGATCTGGGCCAGGGCGTCGACGCGTTTCTGGTCGTGAGTGCGGTCATCGTCGTAGGTGCCGGCGATCTGATCGAGGGCGGCGAGCAGGATCTGGGCGGTGCCGGCCGGTAGGTAGCCGGTCAGGTCGACCATGCCGTGGGCGCGGGCGAACACCGCGAGGTGGCGGCGGTCCCAGGCTTTGGCCCGCTCCTTGTCGTCGTGGTCGTCGGCCAGGTCGGGGCGGTGGTCGACCAGCAGCCGCGCGACGCAGCGGCGGGTCTGGTGGGCGGTGTGACTGGCCGCGTAGGTCAACGCTTTGGCCTCCAGCAGGCCCCGGTCGGGGTCGGACAGTTGGATCAGCCCGTCGACGATCACCTGCGCGCGGGTGTGGTCGATGGTGCCGTCGGCCAGCGCGGTCCACACCGCGGGACGGTCCACGATCCCCAGGGATGTGTCCATCAGATACCCCGCCGAGCGCGCCGAGGTGACGGTGATCGCCGCGACCGTGGCTACGGCCCCGGACACCCGGTGGCCCATCTCCTGGATCCGGTCGTGGACCACCGCGATCACCGCCGCCCGCCGCGCATACACCGCGCGCAGATCGGCTTCGACATCGCCCAGCGCCGCGGCCAGGTCCTCATCGTCGAGGTGTTCCAGTTGTTGGAGTAGGTCCGCCAGGGTGCCGGGCGGTGCGGCCTCATGAACTGTCATACCCACATCATCGAACAGGGGTACGACAAGTTTTCAGACCTTAACCACAGACCGGCACCAAAAGAACGGTCCGACTACGGCTTGACCACCCAGGTCTTGCGCTGGACGAACCGCTTGTAGCGCGGCGTGCCCTTGGCGGTCTGGATGACGGTCACCTTCATGGTGCGGGGACCCTTGACCTTGATCCGAACCACACCTGCTTTGCGGGTCACCTTGCAGAAGCTCACCTCGCCGGCCGCCGCCGACTTCTTCGGCCGGCAGATCACCCGGGTCTTCAGCTTCTGCCCCTGATCGGTCCTGCCCGCCTTCACCCGCGTCGGGGAAGCCGGCAGCGCCTTTGCGGTCTGCGGCAGCCGTCGCACCTTCACGGTCGCGGACGCTGAGTTGTTCGCCAAGTCCTTTTCATATGACGTCGTGGAGACCGTTGCCTCGTTAGTGACACCGACCTTGTCGATCTGGGTGGTCAACGACACCTGAGAGGACGCACCTTTGGCCAGCCCAGCATGCGTGCAGGTGACTGTCTGCCCGGAGGCCGAACACGACCAGCCTTCTCCGGACGACGACACGAACGACGATCCAGCAGGCAGGGTGTCGACCACAGTCATCAGCCCGGCATCGTCGATGGCCCCCACGTTGCTTGCCGACAAAGTCCACACACCCTGCTCACCGAGCGCGAATGATCCCGACCCGGACTTGGCCAACGCCAGGTCGACCGGTGTGACACCGATGGGCGTGGTGCTGGTGTTGTTCGCCGGCTTGGAATCGGGCGTACCAGATGCCACCGTCGCAGACACCGGATAAGAGGCGACGAGCCCGGGCTTGGCCGTGGCGACGGTCCAACTCAAGGGCGGGGCACTCTCCCCCGGGGGCAGAGAGGACACCGGCGCGGGGACGGACACACCGACCTTGGTGTAAGCGGGGGTCCAGGAGCACTCAACCGCCTGTCCGGCCGCCGAACACGTCCACGGGTCCGTTCCGGAAACGAATGTCACCCCTGCCGGCAACGTGCCCTTCACCGTGATCGGCGAAGCTGCATCCGAGGGTCCGTTGTTCTTGACCGCGAAATCCACCACCGCCTGATTGCCAGGATCCACCTGATCGAACTGCGCCGCATGGGATGCGGCGATCGACATGTCCGCGTCCGTGACTACGTCGACCGTGGCTCGGGCGACAGGAGGACTGTCGGTGACCGAGACCTCCTTGGTCGTGGCGCAGTAATCAACGCCGTTGTTCGGCGTCATCTTGGCGAGGAAACTCGCGCAGTTGCCATAGGTGCCGGGCTGTAGCCACGGTGCTGCCGTCACACCGACCTCAACCGTCCACGATCCACCTTCCGCAACGTCCGCCATGCACTCCAAAGACGCGAAACCACCCGTTGTTGTACAGTCAGCCCCCCGGCAGCGAACTGACCGGATCGCCCTGGATTTGCAGGCCTGGGTCCAACACATCGAAGAAGCCCATTTGGCGGTCATAGGAAGCGTTGTTGGTGACCGTGATTCGGAAGCGTGTCCCGTTCGGCGAACCAGCCACGATGGGATTCGCTCCGATCCGCTCCTTGATAATCGTGTCGGAGGGGCGCGCCTGGGCAGGCATGCCCAATCCGACTCCAGACATCAACACCAGACCGGCAACAGCGGCACTCATTGTTCTGATTTTCACGACGATCCCCTCAAAGTTGCGACTACCCACAGCGACAATAGCGCTACAGATCGTCACGTTGCACCCTATCGGCGTCGAAGTCAGAGCCACCCGTTAGCGTGCAAGTAGGTTCACGAATGGGAGACGCGAAATGCAGAAAATTCTTGACGCCATCCTCAACGACGCACCCGCCGAGGACTTCGCGTCGATCGAGATTCCCGAGTCCTATCGGGCTATCACAGTCCACAAGGACGACGCCGAGATGTTCGAGGGCCTGACCACCCGCGAGAAGGACCCCCGCAAGTCCTTGCACCTCGACGAGGTCCCGGTTCCCGAGCTTGGTCCAGGCGAGGCGCTGGTCGCAGTCATGGCGTCGTCGATCAACTACAACACCGTCTGGACCTCGATCTTCGAACCCGTGTCCACGTTCGGATTCCTCGAGCGCTACGGCCGCACCCACCCGATGGCCAAGCGCCATGACCTGCCGTACCACATCATCGGCTCCGACCTCGCCGGCGTGGTCTTGCGGACCGGACCCGGCGTCAACGCCTGGAATCCCGGTGACGAGGTCGTCGCGCACTGCCTCAGCGTCGAGCTGGAGAACCCGGCCGGTCACAACGACACGATGATGGACCCCGAGCAGCGCATCTGGGGCTTCGAGACCAACTTCGGCGGGCTGGCCGAAATCGCCCTGGTGAAGTCCAACCAGCTCATGCCCAAGCCCACTCACCTCACGTGGGAGGAAGCTGCCGCCCCGGGCTTGGTCAACTCCACGGCCTACCGGCAACTTGTCTCGCGCAACGGCGCCGGCATGAAGCAGGGCGACGTCGTTCTGATCTGGGGCGCCTCCGGGGGACTGGGTTCCTATGCGACCCAGTACGCGCTCAACGGAGGCGCGATCCCCATCTGTGTGGTCTCCAGCCCGGAAAAGGCCGAGATCTGCCGGGCCATGGGCGCGGAGTACATCATCGACCGCAACGCCGAGGGCTACCAGTTCTGGAAGGACGAGCACACCCAGAACCCCAAGGAATGGCAACGCCTTGGCAAGAAGATCCGTGAGCTGACCGGCGGCGAGGACGTCGACATCGTCTACGAACACCCCGGCCGTGAGACCTTCGGCGCCAGTGTCTACGTCGCCAAGAAGGGCGGCACCATCGTCACCTGCGCCTCGACCTCCGGATACATGCACGAGTACGACAACCGGTACCTGTGGATGAACCTCAAGCGCATCATCGGCTCGCACTTCGCGAACTACAAGGAGTCGTACGAGGCCAACCGCCTGATCGACAAGGGCATGATCCACCCCACGCTGAGCAAGGCGTTCCCGCTTGAAGAGACCGGTCAGGCTGCGTATGAGGTGCACCGCAATCAGCACCAGGGCAAGGTCGGGGTGCTGGCACTGGCTCCCGAGGAGGGCCTCGGGGTCAAAGATGCGCAGAAGCGCGCGAGGTTCGAAACCGAGATCAACCGGTTCCGGAACACCTGATGTTCGACGACAAGGCCAAAGAACTGCTCGACAAGCCCAAACAGTTCGCCATCATCTCCACCATCGAGCCTGACGGCCAGCCACAGAGCAGCGTCGTGTGGTACGAGCGCGATGGTGAAGACCTGCTGATCTCCACGGTCCAGGACCGCCGCAAGCACAAGAACCTCGTACGCGATCCACGGTGCACTGTTCTGGTCTACGACATGGACCAGCCTTACTCATACGTGGAAGTCCGCGGGCATGTGGAGATGACCACCGAGGGGGGCCGGGAACTCATCGACAAGTTCGCGCGCGCCTACCAGGGGTGGGAGCGCTACCCGGCCGACGACGGCACCGACAACGTGCGGGTCGTCGTGCGGGTCATCGCTGACAAAGTCGTGTCCCGCTAGCTCAGTCAGCTCTTGGCGAAGAACATGGCCGCGCGGGAGTTCCACAGCAGGTAGAGGATCAGCAGCGCGAACACCGTCATCACCAGGGCGGACCAGAAGAACGCGCTGCCCCACAGCACGACCATCGCGATCACGCCGAAAACGAATCGGAACATCATCAGCAGACTGATGAGCAGTCGGGCGAACCTGCTTCCGTGGCCCAGTGCGGAGGCGAACAGCGCCATCACCAGACCGAGCCCGAGACCAACCCACGCTTCGATCCTGGCGGTGCCGGGGTCGACCCCGGCGTCGGTCAATGTCTGATCGCTGGTGAACAGCAGAATCCCGGACGCGATGATCGTGAGGATCGCGACGATCCACGTCAAAACAACGACGAAACTGACGCTGGCGGGTCGACTGACCGACTGGGTGCTCATTGCGGAATGTTAGCGCGAAACTGATGCGCAACCGCGCTCCCTGCCGGGCGCGGCAGCCCCGTACTCGGTCTGACTCACGAGAAAGCCGCAGCAGCGTCGAGCACCGGCCCTGCCCAGCACGGACTGGCTTACACGTCCTCCGCGGCCTGCAACCACCGCTCCTCGACGTCGGCGAGCACCCTTTGCGCATCGCTCAGTTGCACTCCGAGTTCCATCAACCGGTCCCCGTCTGTGGCCGCCTGGGCCATCTGGGCGTGCAGATCCTCGATGCGGGCGTTGGCCTTTGTCAGTTCGCGCTCGATGCGCGCCAGTTCCTTGCGAGCCGCGCGACTGTCGCCACTGGTTGCCTTGGACGAGGGAGTCCGCTCAGCCAGACTGTCCGCGAGGTACTGGTCGACCCCTCCGGGCAGGTGCTTGAGCGTGCCACCGGTCATCGACCAGACGTCGTCGCAGACCCGCTCCAGGAAGTACCGGTCGTGCGACACCACGATGAGGGTTCCGGGCCAGGAATCCAGGACGTCTTCCAACACGGTCAGGGTCTCGGTGTCCAGATCGTTGGTCGGCTCATCCAGCATGAGCACGTTCGCGCCGGACAGGAATGTGCGCAGCAAGTGCAGCCGGCGCAGCTCGCCTCCGGAGAGATCCCCCAGACGCTTCCACGGGGCGTCGCCGGTGAAACCGAATTCCTCCAGCAGTTGCGACGGCGTCAGGTCGTCGCCACCGGCGACCTCGACGTGGTTGCCCACCTCTTGCAGCCAGGGCAGGACCCGTGCTTCGGCGTCGATCGAAGGCAGCTTCTGATCCACCACCGCAGGTTTCACCGTCTTGCCCCGCTTGATCCGCCCGGAGTCCGGCGGGAGTTGCCCGACCAGTGCGCGCAACAGGGTGGTCTTGCCCGCTCCGTTCGGACCCAGGAGGCCGACGCGGTCGCCAGGTCCGATCCCCCACGTCACATCACGCAACACCGCAGGCACACCCGGAGCCGGGCTCAGTGTGAGATCGGTGAGGTCGATGACCTGTTTGCCCAACCGATTCATACTGACTCGCTGCAGAGTCAGCCGGTCGCGCGGCGGCGGCTCGTCAGCGATCAACTCCAGGGCTGCATCCTGGCGGAATTTGGGCTTCGACGTCCGGGCAGGCGGGCCACGGCGCAGCCAGGCGAGTTCCTTGCGAAGAAGGTTCTGCCTGCGTGCTTCGATGGCCTGTTCCTGCTGTTCGCGCTCGGCTCGTGCCAGGACGTAGGCGGCGTAGCCGCCCTCGTAGCGCTCAACCCGGCCCCGCCCGACCTCCCAGGTGCGCGTGGTCACCTCATCGAGGAACCAGCGGTCGTGGGTGACGACGACCAGGGCACGACGACCTTTCGGCCACCCCTGCAGGTACGCGGCCAACCACCCAATGGCCTCGATGTCCAAGTGGTTGGTGGGTTCATCCAGCAGCAGGACATCGGGCTGAGCCACCAGCGCCGCAGCAAGGGCAACCCGACGCATCTGTCCACCGCTGAGCTGATCGGTGGGGCGTTCGAGTAATGCGGGGTCCAGCAATCCGTCCAGGACCGCGCGCGTGGACGGGTCGGACGCCCACGCGTGGACCGGGCCGGTGCCCACGACGACTTCCTGGACCGTTCCGGGAGGCAACGTGTCGTGCTGGGTCACCAGGCGGATCGACACATCACCGGCAGGGGTGACGCGGCCGGAATCCTGGCTCTCCTGGCCGGCCAAGGCACGCAAGAGGGTGGACTTGCCAGCCCCGTTGCGTCCCACCACACCGATACGGTCGCCGTCGGCGAGCCCCAGGGCCACGGACTGCAGCACAGTGGTCGTGCCTTTGGTGATCGTCAGATTGTCGGTGACGACGAGGGCTGGCACAGTTCCCAGCCTAGGACCGAGCGGATCACGCCCAGTCGGTGAGCACCTCGAGCAGAACGTCGTTGACCGCGCCGGGGTCCTCCACCGCACTCAGATGCCCAGCTCGGGGGATCTGCCGGGCTACCGCCTGCGGCATCATCTCCAGCATCGCCTTCTGATCGGCGGTCGGCGAGATCACATCTTCGTCACCCCACAGGACCACAGCTGGGCCCTCGTAGTTGCGCAGGGTGGGCGCCGAGTCGGGGCGATCGGCCATGGCCCGCTGCGCGGAGGCGACGGCTTCCGGGGGCGCCTGTTCGATCCACCCACGAACTGTCTGCACGACCTCGGGGCGTTGGGCGATAGTGGTGGCGCCCAGCAGGTTGGGCAGCATGGCGTCGGCCAGATCGCGGGTGTGGTCGGCAGCCAACACCTCGCCGGCGACGCGCAGGCGTTGTTCGCGAGCAGCAGCGGTGTCCGCGCTCGCCTTGGTGTCCATGAAGATCGCGCCGGTGACGATGTCAGGGGCCTGGCGCAGGATCTCCATGAGGAGGTAACCACCCATGGACAATCCAGCGAAGACCGCAGGCCTACTCACGTGCGAGAGGACCTGTTCGGCCATGAGTGCCATCGACGGGTCCTGCGGGATGCGGGACTCCCCGAATCCTGCGATGTCCGGCGCGGTGACCTTGAACCCGGCTTTGGTCAGATACTCGACCTGGGCGTCCCACAGGTGCCGGTTCACCGGGAATGCGTGCAGCAGCACGACCTGGGTCATTCGCTCTCACTTTCGACGGCGTCGGCGGCGTCAGCGAGGTCGCCCACATCGGAGTCCCCCGCGTCGCGGGCCACATCGCGCATGGTCGCCGGGGGCACTGGCTCCTCGGGTTGTTCGAGCACCTCCGCCTGCGCGGCCGCCTTGCCCATACGCGATCGGCGGATCACCACGGCCACTGCGATCCCAATCCCGACCAGCGTCAGGCCCAATGCGGCCTTCGGCAGGGTCCGCTTGGCGGTCTCGATGCCGCGTTCCGCGCGTTCCAACGTCTCGTCTGCGCGCGTCAGTACCGCGTCTGCGTTGACGATCGCGTTGTCGGTGTCTGCCAGTGCCTCTTCGAGCGTGTCGATGCCTTTGCGCATCTTCTCGATTCGCTTACCCATGTCCCCAGCCTGACCCTTGGCCTGGCTGGCCGGCAACTCGGGGTGGCCAACCGACCCGAGGGGGCTACGGCATGACCGTCAGGCCGCCGTCCAGGACCAACTCCTGGCCGGTCATGAACGACGATGCATCCGAGGCCAGGAACACGGCCCCGGCGGCGATCTCGGCGGGCTGTCCCCAGCGCTGCATGGGAACCCGGGCCAGCGCGCCGGCGCCACCATCGGGCGCATCCCGCAGGAACTGGGTCAGTTCGGTCTGGATCCAGCCGGGCAGCAACGTGTTGACGCGCACCCCCGCCCAGGCCCATTCCACCGCTACGCTGCGCGTCAGGGAGATGATCGCCGCCTTGGCCGCGCCGTAGTGGCTCATCATCGGGGCACCAGCCAGGCCCGCCACGCTGGCCACATTGATGACTGACCCGCTCTTCTGTCCCATCAGGACCGGGCCGACGGCTTGCAGCACGTGGACCGTCGAGTCGACGTTGAGCCGCTGGGTCTTCTGCCAGCCGCTGAAGCGCATACCCACGATGGGTGACGAGAAACTGTTGCCACCGGCATTGTTGACCACCACGTCGACTCCGCCGAGGCCGTCGATCGCGCCAAGCACCGCGGCGGTGATGGCCGCCTCGTCGGTCACATCAGCTACCTTCACTACGGCGTTGCGGCCCAGATCCACCACTTCGGCGGCAACCTCGTTGAGCAGGTCCTCACTGCGGGCGATGAGCGCCACGTCGGCGCCCTGCCGGGCATATTCGATGGCAATGTCCTTGCCGATGCCGCGGGATGCCCCGGTGACGATCGCCTTCTTGCCGTCAAGCTGCCTCATAAGTCACTCCATTTACTCATCGGGCCGTCCCATGTGGGCGGCAGTTCGGTGGGTCGTCCGGTCACGCTGGTGACGATCTGGTCCAGCACGATGCCGGTGTACTTCTCCCCCACCCACAGGTGTTTGGCACCTGCGACGGGGATGAATTGCGCGGAGGGGACGACCGCGAAGTGGGGCGCGGCCGCATCCGGGGGCAGGAAGTCATCATGCTGCGGAACCATGACCACCAGCGGTCGTCCGTCGGCCGCCCAGCGATCCAGATCGGTGTCTTCGGCGAACCGCAGCGGCGGGCTCAACAGAATCGCGCCACGAACCCCGGGCAGCAAACCGTGGCGCAGAACCACGTCGGTGCCGAAACTCCAGCCGACGACCCAGACGTCCGGGAGTCCGCGATCAAGTGCGAAATCGACAGCCGAGCGCAGGTCGAGCCCCTCGGCATTGCCAGCGTCGAAACGACCCTCGGACGTCCCAGCCGCACTGGTCGTGCCGCGGGTGTTGAAACGCAGGACCGCCAGATCCGCCAACGCGGGCAGACGCCACGCGGCCTTGCGGAACAGATGGGAGTCCATCATGCCGCCGTGGGTCGGCAGGGGGTGGACACACACGATCGTGGCGACCGGGGTGGCGGTCAGGGGCAGCGCGAGTTCGGCGACCAGGCTCAGACCGTCGGAGGTCTTAAGCGTGAGCGGTTCACGGCGGGCCGGCAGCACTGAGTTCGCCGCGATCCGCTCCACTGTTTCAGCCTATAGCGGCACTCCCATTCGGGCGGTGGGTCGCCTTGGTTGGTGAGCCAACCGGAGTGTCCAACGGGACCCGGCCCGCGGTTTCCTAAGGCGTTGTCAGATCCCGCCGGCGCCAGCCCACGAAACCGAGCCCCAGCAGGACGACCGCCGTCAGTGTCAGTGGGACGAGTCCGACCAGACTGGCGTTCGGGGCCGGCAGGCCCGGAGAATGCACGAACGGGGACAGGTTCATCACCCACTGTGGTGCATCCCACAACGGACCGAACTCACCGACGACCACAGCCACGGCGAAGACCCCCCAGATGACCGGCACCGCCCGCGGCAGCCATCCGAAAAGCAGGAAGAGCAGGCCGGTGAGCACCCAAGCGGCAGGGACCTTCGACAGCGCTGCGACCGCCAGCGCCCCCACTTGACCGGCGTCGCCGGTGGCGACCCACGCCCCGAGTCCGACCGCGAGGCCACCGACGAACAAGACGCCGGCGACTCCCATCAGCGCGATCACCAGATGGCTGGCCGCCCACCGACCCCGCGATACCGACGTGGCCAGCAACACTTCGGCGTGGCCGTCCTCCTCCTCACCGTGCAGCCGGCTTGCCGCCTCAATCCCATAGGCGGCGACCAGCACACCCATGATGGCCAGCTCCGCGGCCAGGAAGGCGTCGGCCAAAGCGTCGGTCCCGCCGAGCTTCTGCAGGTACTCGGCGGCCTGCGGCGAGTCCAGGAACCCGGTCACCGAGTCGGAGATGGAGCCCAGGAGAAAACCGAAGGCGGCGAAGCCGACCGCCCAGGAGATCAGCACTGTGCGTTGCAGCCGCCACGCCAGTCCGGACACCGAGCTCAGTTTCCCCTGCGATGGTCCCGCTCGGTCGGTCAACAGTCCCGCGCCCAGGTCACGGCGACTTCGCAGGACCATGGCCACCGGGACGCAGACGGCGGCCATCGCGGTGGGCAGCAGCAGCACCCACCACCGATCACCGGCGTACGCTCGCACCTGCTGCATCCACCCGATCGGCGAAAGCCAGGACAACCAGTTCCCACCACCGGAGGCGACGTCACCGACCGCTCGCAGGGCGTAGGCGACCGCGACGGCGATCAGGGCCAGGGAACGACCGGCCCGCGCACCCGTGGTGACTTGCGCGGTGACACCGGCCAACGAGGCGAAGGCGATCCCGGTGAAGGCCCAACCAAGTCCGAACGCGAACGAACCTGCAACCGGCAGTCCGGCCGCGATCAGCGACCCTGCGCTGGCCACCCCCAGCACCAGGCTCGCTCCGAAGGCCACGATCAACGCCGCGCTGAGAGCGGCCAGTCGTCCAAGCCGACCAGCGCCGAGCAGTTCCAGACGTCCGGCTTCTTCCTCAGCACGCGTGTGCCGGATGACCACGAAGACGAACAGCACCGCAGTGATGGCCGCACCGAAAGCGGTCAGCTTGAACAACGACAACGCGCCCACGGACGTCGGGTCATAGACCGGGCCGTATAGAGCCACCAGCGCCCCGGTGGCGTTGACGATCTCCGCGGCTTGAACACGCGAGCCTTCGTCCGGGTACAGACCCACTGTCGCCGCCGCGGAGAATCCGGCCATGCCGGCGAAACCCAGGATCCACAACGTCAGCAGCAGCCGGTCGCGGCGCAATGCCAGTCGCACGAGGGCGCCAGTACCTGCAAAGGAGTCAGCCATCCTCGCCACCCTGATAGTGACGCAGGAAAACCTCCTCCAGCGTGGGCTGCTGGCTGCTCAGAGCCTGTACCCCCGCGTCCGCCAGGACACTCAGCAACGCGGGCATGCCGGCGGGGTCGACCTGACAGGAGACTTGCTGGCCATCAACGGTCACTTCGTGCACACCTGGCAGTTCCGCGAGGGCGTCGGGCATCCGCTCGACGGTTGCCACGACTTTGGTGCGGGCCAGATGCCGGAGTTGCGCGAGGCTTCCGCTTTCCATTGCCCGACCGCTGCGGATGATCGTGACCCGGTCGGAGAGCGCCTCGGCCTCGCTGAGGATGTGACTGCTCAGCAGAACCGTGCCGCCTGTCTCGCGGTACTCGTGCATGCACTGGCGAAAGCGCGCATCCATGAGCGGGTCCAGCCCGGAGGTCGGCTCGTCGAGCAGCAGCAACGGCACATCACTGGCCAGGGCGGCAACCAGGGCAACCTTCTGGCGGTTGCCCTTGGAGTAGGTCCGGGCCTTCTTCGTCGGGTCGAGCTCGAACAGATCCACGTAGCGTTGTCGCCGCTTCGGGTCCAGCCCCCCGCGCAGGCGGCCGAGCAGGTCGATCACCTCCCCCCCGGACAGCTGCGGCCACAAGTTCACCTCGCCCGGCACATAGGCCAAGTCTTTGTGCAACTCGACGGCGTCAGCCCACGGATCACGACCCAGCAACGTCATGTGCCCGGCGTCGATGCGCAACTGACCCAGTAGCACGCGCAAGGTGGTCGTCTTGCCCGCCCCATTGGGGCCGAGGAAGGCGTGCACTTCACCGGCTTCGACCTGCAGATCCAGCCCGTCCAGCGCGATCGTGCTTCCGAACCTCTTGACGACACCCTGCACATCGATGACCGCAGCCATGTTTCAAGCGTACTCCCGGCCCCTGTCACCTCTGGTCGGCATCGCGCGCGGTGGTCGCCGACCGTGTGGCTACCCGACGCGGGGCTTCGGAAACCGCAGTTTCAGCGGCTTGCTGCTCTTGCCGGAGACGATGTACGCCTTGAGTGCTCGCGGCTTGTCCGGCGCCCACCGGCTGTAATCGAGCAGGACGCGCTCGCCCTTGCCGAGTTTGGCCTTCAGCGTGGCGAAAGAAGTTCCGACCGGACCCGGTTCGGCGACGCCGGATTGGATGGCGTTGGCCTGCACCGAGCCCTTCTTGCCGTCCGCGGTGAACAGGATCACCTGACCTGCTTTTTCGTCGAGCCCACCCAGGATCGCGGAGTCATTCTTCGCCTTGGCACGTGCGGTGATGAGCGTCGAATTACCGTTGAACACGGTGTCCACGAATCTCAGCTGACCCAGTTTCGGATACTTGCTCTGGTAGACGACAATTCCGTCGGACGGGCGCAGGCCCACCTTTCCGATGCCTCCTGCCGGCACCCCGGCCCGGTTGACCGCGAGTGTGTAGGAACCAGATACCGCCGACACGGTGGTCCGGATCGGCGTGGAGCTCTGCTTGGCGTTGATCCGGACGACGAAGGTCTTCTTCCTGGGGACGGTGAAACTGGGGAAGCTCCACTTCTTACCGGGCTCCCACGGGTTCGTCGGAAGGTTCCGGGTGACTCCCTTGATCCGGTTGCCGCTGAGGCTGGTGATCTTCACGCCCAACGGAACATCGGTTCTCACCGGCGACAGCGTTACCTGCGTCTGGTTGGCTCCGGGGCAGAAGGCACAGCGCTGCTTCTTCTTCTTGAACACGCCAAGCGGGACCAGGCCGATATCGTCCAATGTCGGATCGGACGTCTGAGCATTGGGATTGGCTGAGAACGTGTACTGCGCCTGTTCATTGGTGGCATCCAGGCGCACCACTCGCCGGAAGTCCGGGTAGTTGTTGTCGTAGATCGCGACGTCGTAGCGCCCATCGCCCTTGTCGTACAGCGCGTAGGGAGTCACCGCATGCCCACCCGCGCCACTCCCCATGACGAGGACCGGAGGTGCTACCCCCGGCCGCAAGGATGCCGCGAGCCGCTTGGCCACCTGCGAGGGCTTCAGCAGGTACTTGTCGGTGTCATTGAGGTACTGCGTGGCCATGTTGCGGGCGATCGTGCGCGAGATCGGTGTTTTCAAGGCCAACGAGTATGTGGAGTTGACTCCCGGCTGGAACTGCCGGGGCTGAAGACTGCCTTCGTAGAGCATCGATGCCGTCGCCGCGAAGCCGAAACAGTGACCGCCACTCATGTCACCGTTCATCGCGCGCATCCATTCCCGCGCCGACAATGTCAACGTGCAGGGTCCTGTAGCCCTTCTTTCCACGCAGACCCGCTTGCCGATCATGGAACGCATGGTCGCGGCATTGAGGTTCTTCGGGCCGGCCGGGTCGGTACCGAACAGCTTGGCGTTGGAGGGATCAGGAGCCGCGGTGTTGAAGAAACTGAAGCCATCGTTGAAGGGGCGGAAGCCGCTATCGGCGACCAACTCCCCGGACACGGAGTTCCAGTCGCGGATGGCGTTGGCAGCAGCGAACTTCTGCGCGTAATCCGCCCAGACGATCGGGTTCGCCCTTGCCGGGACATTGGTGCCATCGTCGGCGGCCGCTCCAGCAGCAGCCGGTCCTAGGCAGACAGCCGCGGCCAGGACTGCAGAAACAGGTGCTCTCATCAGCGTCACTTTCTTGGAACTGGGGGCCGGCATTGCGCCGCGGCATCAAGCCGTCACCGTATCCGACGAAGTCCTGACCCACCCACCGGGTGGACGGACGCTGTGGGCGGTACTGTCGTGCGATGCCACATGTGACGATCACACGCGAACAACTGGGCTCCTACATCGCCACGAACATGGCGGGCGTCCAGATCGAATTCGGTGAGGGCGAGGACCAGTTCACACCGGTCGAACTGCTGCTCGTGGCGCTCGGCGGCTGCACCGGGATGGATGTGGACTACCTGACCTCGCGCCGCGC
This sequence comes from Micrococcales bacterium, assembly GCA_016719135.1. GTDB lineage: Bacteria > Actinomycetota > Actinomycetes > S36-B12 > UBA10799 > JADKAV01. Next base: position 48,335 of record JADKAV010000007.1, read on the forward strand.
TGAGCCGCTTGACTTCGAGATCGCCGTCGATGCCGAGAAACTCAAAGATCCCGAGCAGGGCAACCTCCTGCAGGACGTGACTGTCACGTTCCGGCTGCGGTTCCCGCAGGGTCAAGACGGTGACCGGGCGCGGACCGCCCTGCCGACCGCGGTCGCACGCTCACACGACCGCTTGTGCACCGTCGGTCGATCGCTGGAAGTCCCGACGCCGATCACCAATCACATCGAGTGACCGCTGCGGGCCCAGCAGGGATTGTGCCAGTGGCGCCGCTCGTCGACGCCCCGGTGTTGCGGCCACACCACGACGTGCGGAACACCTATCGCGATGCGCTGATTGCAGCCCGGGCAGATGTACTGCTTACTCGCCTGTGAACCGGGGATACTCTGCACGATGAAGTCCCCCTCGCGGCGTCGCGAGGCGTAGCCCGCCGACAGCGGACGCGCTTGCTCCTCGCGGCGGCGATTACGGCGGCTCATCTGTCCAGGGTAGGCAGCCGATCAGCGGTACGCGCGGAAACCCCGGCCCGTCTTGCGGCCCAGGTAACCGGCCTCGACCATCTGCTCGAGCAGCCGGGCCGGAGCCAGCTCCGGCAGGCGGAACTCCGAGTGCAGCGTCTGCTCGATGGCCAGCGACACGTCGTTGCCCACCACGTCGAGCAGAGCGAACGGCCCCAGCGGCAGACCGGCACCCTTGGTCATCACCGTGTCGATCTCGTCGGCGGTCGCGTAGTGCGATTCCAGCAGCAGAACTGCATCGTTGAGGTACGGGAAGAGCAGCGCGTTGACGATGAATCCCGCCCGGTCGCCACACTTCACCGGGTGCTTGCCGACCTTGGCGCACAGGTCCACGACCGTGTCCGTCACATCCTTGCCAGTCGTCAACGGGCTCACCACTTCGACCAGCTTCATGATCGGCGCCGGGTTGAAGAAGTGCATCCCGACTACGTCCTGGGGCCGGGAGGTGACCGCGGCCATCTCCACGACGGGCAGCGACGAAGTGGTCGTGGCCAGAATGGCACCCGGCTTGCAGATGCGGTCCAGGTCCCGGAACAGATCGAGTTTCACCTCAAGGTCCTCGACGATCGCTTCCACGACCAGATCCACGTCGGCCAACGCCTCACGCTGCGTGGCCCCGGTGATCCGGCCCAACACCTCGTTGCGGACATCCTCGGTCATCTTGGCTTTGGCCACCGCCTTGTCCAGCGACTTCGTCACGGCCGCCCGCACACCGGCGACCTTCTCGTCGCTTCGGGCCACGAAGACCACGTCGTAGCCGCTCTTGGCGAAGACCTCCACGATGCCCGAGGCCATGGTGCCGGTTCCGACGACACCCACGGCTGCGACCGGACGTACCGCTGAGTCCTGATCGGTTGCCGACGCGCCCGCGGCCTGACCGCTGTGATCGTAGAAGCCCTGTCCGGTCTTCTCCCCCGTCCGGCCGGCGGCGATCATCTGCTTGAGGATGGGCGCCGGAGCGTGCAGGCGCCGTCCGGTGGTCGCGTACAGGGTGTCGAGCACGTCGTACGCAGTGTCGATACCGATCTTGTCGAGCAGCGCGAGCGGCCCGATCGGGTAGCCGCAGCCGAAGCGCATGGCTGCATCGATGTCGTCGCGACTGGCGTAGCCGGCTTCGTACATGGTGACCGCGTGGTTGAGGTATCCGAAAAGCAGACCATCGGCGATGTACCCGGGCTTGGAACGCACCACCGTGGCCTCCCGACCGATGTCGGCCAGGAAGGCCTGCAGGGTCTGCACGGCGTCGGCGTCGGTGAACTCCGGGCGCACAAGTTCAGCGTGGGTGCGGTTGGGGTCGTGCGGCAGCGACAGGCCGAGGACCCGGTTGGGCCGACCGCTGCTCAGAGCCAGGTCGGTGACGGACAACGCAGTGGCGGTCGTGACCAGGACCGCATCGGGTGCCACCAGGCCGCCGGCCTCGGCGAACACCGCGTGCTTGACAGCGCGCGACTCCGGCAGGCATTCGATCACGATGGCCGCGGACTCGATGCCTTTGAGCGAGTCGCCGACGTCGACGCCGGCCCGGTCGGCTGCAGCCTTCGCAGTGGCCTCGTCCTTCTCCACGCCGATCACTGTCCAGCCCGCGTCACGAGCAAACCCCGCAACCTGTGCTCCGACCGTACCCACCCCGAGGATTGCCACCGTTTTCTCAGCCATGCCCCCAAGTCTGGCAAAGCGGGCCTCGGCGACAATAGGTGGGTGTGGCACGCCCGACCGCTGGACGACGCGGACATCGCTGCTGTCGTCGCGATGGTGAACCAGTGCGAATCGGCCGATAGCGGCGAGGTGATGCTGGAGGCTGCCGATCTCGTTTCAGACCTGGCTGGGCTGGACCGTCAGCGCGACGCGGTGGTCGTCGTCAGCGGCGGGCGGATCGTCGGGTGGGCCATGGTGTGGCAGACCCGCAAGCGCTGGGCGGATGTTCATCCCGACGCCCGCGGTCACGGCATCGGGGAATGGCTGCTGAAGTGGTCGACGTGGCGGGCGACGGCGCTGGGCGCCGACCGGATCGGTCAGACGATCGATGACCGGCGCACCGAAGTTGCCGCCTGGCTGGCTGGGCACGGCTACACCCCGCGCTACCACTCCTGGATCCTTTCGGCACCGGCCGACGCCGCCGAACACCGCGCCGAACCGGTAGCACCAGGCGAGGTGGATGCGGTGCTGGATCTGTTCGAGCGGACCTTCGCCGAACACCAGGACCGCCTTCCCGCGCCCTGTGCGCAATGGCGGGCAGCGACTGTCGAGCGGCCTGGTTTCGAGCCAGATGACCTGCTGGTGATTCGGGTCGGGGACCGACCGGCGGCAGCGGCGTTCCTCATCGATTCCGGGGAGGTCTGGGTGGACAAACTCGCGGTGGCTCCGGAATTCCGGGGACATGGTTTCGCCCGGGACCTGCTCGATGCTGCACGTTCGCGTGCCACCGGCCGCGGGTATTCCCACGTGCGACTGTCCACGGACTCCAACGCCGGCGCGCTGGAGGTCTACACCCGGCTCGGCATGAGCGTCGAACGCAGTTTCACGCACTGGGCCGTGGACTTGTAGACGCTTCGGCTGAGTCCTGGGAAGCGATCACCGCAGGAGTAGACTTGCAGGTGAGGACGCGACGCTGGCGCACCTCGATGTGCGGTGGTCACGTCCCATGGAGGGGAGTGGCTGCCATGAGCCGATTCGCACACATCACGATCACCGCCCTGGTCATTGGGCTTCTGGGTGCCGTGGCGCCCAGCAACGCCGAGGGCCCCGGGTTATCCGGAACCGTCACCGAGGGCGGGCACACAGTGAGTTGGAATGTCGGCGGAGTGAGTGCGCCGCCGCCGGCTCTCGCGGGGCAGTACGCCGGCGTCGTCAAGCCCGGGGCAAAGGTCACGTTGAGCGGCTCGATGACGTACTCGCTGCAGAAGGGCTACGCGACCAACCTCAGGCAGTCCGCGTCGCTGTCGGGTGCACCCATGCAGTCCTTCACCGGATTGGTCTACGGCGGTACCTATCCGTTCTCCTACAACCTCACGTCGGTGGCGCCGAGCGGTGAGGGTGGCGGCGTCGTGACCGAGATGTACGTCGTGGTGAAAGGGATCAACTGCAACGATTCCGGGGTGTGCGGAGGTCCGACTGTGCGCCTGACGATCGGCGTGGTGGCCAATCTGGACACGGAACCACCGGTGATCACGATCGAGAAACCTCGCGGAGTCACCGGTATCGGCGAGAAGACCCCCGTGTTCGGGACGCTGTCGGACAACAGCAAGAAGGCCACGATGCACGCTGCGATGTACTCCGATGGTGACGTGGTGATGACCGGAACAAAGGGCCCGGTGCGGGCGGTGGGCCAGGGCTGGTCGGCCAAATGGAAATACCCGAAAGGTCATCCAGGACCGTTCTACGAGTGCTTCTGGGCCGAGGATGCCGCTGGCAACCAGAGCAAGAACGCACCCTTCAGCGCGTGCCGCTGGCTGTCCATCCAGGTCCCCATCACGCGGGTGTCGAACGGCTGCGGTGGGTCCGCCTGGGGTGAGAAGGCGGTCGAGATCATGAACTGGTTCGGTGATGTCCGCTTCTACGGCGACCAACCGGTGGTCATGCGTGGCGCTTGCAACCAGCACGACGCCGCCTACGGCGGGTCGACCGTCGTGGGGATGCGCACGAAGAAGGCGACTGACTACCGCCGGTGGTCTCGCGAGTCGGTCGATGAGAAGTTCGCCGCCGACCTGACGGCGCAATGCGACCGGTTCTTGAAGGGTAGGAAGCTGCGCAAGGAGCGCAGGGCCTGCTACAAGGAGGTTCCGATCTACGTCGGGCTGGTGCGGGAGTTCGGTCAAAGCGTCTTCGATGCCAATTCCACGGTCCCCGGGACACAGACGGAGATACCCGGCCGGACCACGCCGAAGGGTGGGAGCCGCGACAACCGGTGAGCACCTTCGTCAGAACAGCCGTGACTCCACGTCGTCGTACCCGCGCAGGTGGTCGTAGTCGACCACCACACACCGGATCCCGCGGTCCTGGGCCAGAGTCCGGGCCTGCGGTTTGATCTCCTGGGCTGCGAAGACTCCGGTCACCGGGGCCAGCAATGGATCGCGGTTGAGCAGCTCAAGGTAACGGGTCAGTTGTTCGACGCCGTCGATCTCACCGCGTCGCTTGACCTCCACCGCGATCGCCGCGCCCGAATCGTCGCGGCACAGCAGATCGACCGGACCGATCGCGGTCGGGAACTCGCGGCGCACCAGCGTCCAGTTCTCGCCGAACGTGTGGACCTGCTCGGCCAGCAACTCCTGCAGATGTGCCTCCACACCGTCCTTGACCAGTCCGGGATCCGGTCCGAACTGCCCCGACCAGTCGTGCTCGATCTCCCCGAGCCGGATGATCAGGCGCTCGCCGGCCTTGTTCGTGACCTCCCAGACTGTGTTCCCCTCGTCGTGGGTCTCCTGCAGCACGCATGGCGGGCTCATCCAGTTCAGGGGTTTGTAGGCCCGGTCGTCGGCATGCACGGAGACTGATCCGTCGGCTTTGACCAGCAACAGGCGCCGGGCCATGGGCAGGTGCGCGCTGAGCCTACCCACGTAGTCCACCTGGCATTGCGCCACCACGAGCCGCATCAGATGAGCACCTTGAACACGACCACGAGGCCACCGACCGCCGCGGTACCCAGCGCCCAGAGCAGATCGTCCCTCCGGTCCTCCGAACCGCCGCCGACCCAGGTGTAGGCGAACAACGCAACGACCAACGTGCACATGCCCAGCGTCACCGCGGCCTCGAAGTCGTCCACCAGCAATGAGGCGGCCCAGGCCGCGCCGACCAGTAGCAGACCGGGCAAGAACATCGACGAACTGTGGATCGCTTCCGCGCGCAGCCAGCCACCCGAGGGTGCCTGCATGTCCTGCAGACGCTTTGCGAGCACTGCCGCCCAGAAGTGCGCGACGACCAGACCAGCCGCAGCGACCAGCAGGACGAAGGTCAGCTCACCCAGCGAGTCCAGGTAGCCCTTCGCGTTGGCCGCAGCGGCCGTGGCAAGCAGGGTCAGGGATGAGTAGACGACCAGCGAAATCCTGGCGGTGGATTCCGCACGCGTCAGCGGGCCGAGGGACTTCACGAGTACTCGTAGAAACCCTTGCCGCTCTTGCGCCCGAGATCCCCCGCGGCCACCATCCGGCGCAGCACCTCCGGCGGACTGAACTTCTCGTCCTGGGTGTCCGCATAGATGTTGGACGTCGCGTTGAGGATGATGTCCACTCCTGTCATGTCAGCGGTCTCCAGCGGACCCATCGCATGCCCGAAGCCGAGACGGCAGGCCACGTCGACGTCCTCGGCCGAGGCGACACCGGACTCCACCAGTGCGATCGCTTCCATGGCCAGCGCCGTGATCAATCGGGTGGTCACGAACCCGGCCACGTCCCGGTTGACCACGACTACCGTCTTGCCGACCCCTTCGGCGAACTCCTGGGCACGGTTCATCGACTCATCACTGGTCTTGTATCCGCGCACGAGTTCACACAGTTTCATCAATGGCACCGGGGAGAAGAAGTGCGTCCCGACGACGTCCTCGGGTCGCGAAGTCACCGCCGCGATCGAGGTGATCGGGATCGCCGAGGTGTTGGTCGCCAGCAGCGTCCCGGGCGCGCAGATCTTGTCGAGGCGTTCGAAGACCTCCGTCTTGATCTCGATCTTCTCGAAGACGGCCTCGACGACGATGTCGACCTCGCCCATCGCGTCCAGCTCGGTGGTCGTGCTCACCCGCGCAAGGGCCGCTTGCTCGTCCTCGGCGCTGATCTTGCCCTTCTCGGCGAACTTCGCCAGCGACTTCGCGATCCCGTCGCGGCCCCGGGCGACCGCGCCGTCATTGACGTCCTGCAGGACCACGTCGTGACCTGCCACGGCGCTGACTTGTGCAATTCCTGCGCCCATCAATCCGGCGCCCACGACTCCGATTCTCATACCTGAGAGGCTAACCCTTCGACCAGATGCGCGATGAAGCACCGGGGCGCACAATGGGGCTGTGCCAGCGTGGTCCACGTATTCGTATCTCTTCGGCCCCTTGGTGGCCGGCGGGATCATGGTCGTGATGGTGCTGCTGCTGCGGTGGGCCTTCCACACGGGTGGGTCCCTGGTGGCCGACGAGCCGAAAACCGGCAAACCCGATGAGTACGGTTTGATGGTGCCGGTGGCCGGCGCTGAGGACTACGTTCGGGCCGAGATGCAGCGACAGATGCTGCAGGACGCCGGGGTGAAAGTCAATCTGGTCCGGACCACCGACGGTCCCCGGCTGATGGTGTGGCAGACCGACCGCGATCGGGCCCTCGACCTGCTCAGTCGACGCGGCTGATCTGGGCGCCGAGACCCTGCAACGACTCCACGAAACCCGCGTAACCGCGGTCGATGTGATGAACCTCGTGCACGGTCGTGGTCCCCTCAGCCACCAGCCCGGCGAGCACGAGTCCGGCCCCTGCCCGCACGTCTGTGGCCTCCACCGGGGCCCCCGACAGCCGCGGCCGGCCGCGCACCAACGCGTGATGGCCGTCGGTGTGCACGTCGGCTCCGAGTCGCGTCAGTTCGTTCACGAAGCGGAACCGCGCTTCGAACAGGTTCTCGGTCACCATTGCCGCACCCTCGCCGATCGCGTTGAGAGCGATGAACTGCGGTTGCAGGTCCGTCGCAAAGCCTGGGTACGGCAGCGTGACGATGTCGACGGCCTTGGGCCGCCGGTCCATCGACACCCGGAAACCCTCTGGGAGGAGCTCGACCATGGCGCCACTGGAGACGAGTTTGTCCAGCGCGATCTCAAGATGTCTGGAGTTTCCCTGATCGATGGTGATGTCGCCTTGGGTCATCACCGCGGCGACCGCCCAGGTACCTGCGACGATCCGGTCCGGCACGGTCCGATGGGTCACCGGTGTGAGGGACTCGACTCCCTCGATCTCCAGCGTCGATGATCCGATCCCATCGATCGTGGCACCCATCTCGACCAGCATCGTGCAGATATCGATGATCTCCGGCTCGCGCGCGGCGTTGTCGATGACGGTCGTGCCCTTGGCCAGCACCGCGGCCATGAGCAAGTTCTCAGTGGCACCCACACTCGGGAAGTCCAGCCAGATGGACGCTCCGTGCAGTTGACCGGCCTTGGCGATCAGGAAGCCGTGTTCGCTGCTCACTTCGGCGCCGAGGCGGGTCAGGCCGTTGACGTGCATGTCCAGGCCGCGCGACCCGATCGCATCGCCCCCGGGCAGCGCGACATCGGCTTGCCCGACGCGGGCCACCAGCGGGCCGAGCACACAGATCGACGCCCGCATCTGCCGCACGAGGTCGTAATCGGCTTGGTGACCCGGCGCGGCTGGGACGTCGATGACCACAGTCCCCGCCTCGCGGTCCTGCACCACTTCGCAACCGAGGCGGCGCAGCAGTTCGGCCATGATCGTGACGTCGAGGATGTCGGGCACCTCGGTCAGGGTGGTCGGACCCTGGGCGAGCAGTGCCGCGGCCATCAACTTCAGGATGCTGTTCTTGGCTCCTGGAACCCTGACCGTGCCGGACAGACGATTGCCACCCACGACCTGAAATGCCACCCCCAAAGGATACGTCGGGCTGTCGTGATGGCGTGGCAGAACTGCCCGGTTCACAATTGCCGGCGGACACCGACGGTCGCTGGCACCCGATGGGCAACGCTGGGGCGCCCCATGGCCAGTCGTCCGGCGAAACTCACGGGCATTGGTAACCTTCCCCAATGCAGGAGTGCCGGCTGGCTGGATCCACCTTCGACATCGCAGCAGCGGCCGGGTGGTACTCGGCCATCGCTGGATTGCTCGCGGGTTTTGCGTTGTTGGCGATCCTGTTGCCCCTGGACCACGACAGTGCAGCGGAGGGCGACGAGGGAATCGGGGCGGCGCAGTCGGTCGTCATCTTCACCTGCGCCTTCTTCTCCCTGCTGATCCTCGGGGTCTCCTACGCCATTCTGTCCGGGCGTACTGGAGATGGACCAGAGCGCAGCATCGCGGCTCACGAGCAGCTGCTGAACGGCTCTGCGTTCGGGCTGTCGACACTTCTGTTGCTGTTCGGGCTGCGCTCAGTGCTGGCCGCCTATGGGCGCAACCGGGCGGTCTTCCTTCCTGCCCGCAGCGTCATGCTGACCATGTCAGCAGTGTTGGGGCCGGTGGTGTCACTGTCATTGCAGTTCGCCAACGCGATGGACATCGAGGCGTACCGTGCGTCCGTCTCCCCGGAAACCAATGACTGCACTGTGGGCGGTCTGTCCAGTGGAGTATGGATCAATATCGTCATCACTGTCGCCGCACTGCTCGTGATCCTGCTGCTTGCGCTGGTCCGGCACCGACTGCCACGCACCATCAAGGCTTCGGAACTGATCGCGAAAGGTGTACTGGGATACACGGTCGCGATCGTTGTGTGGACCTCGATGGTCGTTCCCCTGCTCTCCAGGGATGTCGTGGCCGGGGCGGTGTTCGAGCACGTCACTCTGAGCGCAACCGGGGTAGCCACGATCTTGGTGGCGGCCGCGGCGTGGGCCGCACGCGGGCCGGACGACCTGACCGATGAAGAGGCGACGTCAACAGCCACTAGGTGATCGGTGCCCGTTCAGATCCGTCCCGCGCGGCGATGCACCCAGGTGGCTGCGATGAAACCCAGCCCGTTGATCGCCCAGTGCAGAGCCATCGGGGTCAACAACGAGTCGGAGTAGATGCGCAGCGCGCAGAAGACCAGCCCGGCGACCGCAGTGCCGGCCACGGTGAAGAGCACCGACTGGATCCGCCCCCAGATTCCGCCACCGAGCAAGTCACCGACGGCACCGTTGGCGTCGTGCATCACCAGGCTGGGAAGGATGTGCCACAGGCCGAACAGCAGGCTCGACACCAGCACCGCCTGCCATATCCCCAGCCACTGATCCAGCAGAGCCAGACCTACACCGCGAAAGGCGAGCTCCTCGAACAGAACAGTGCCAAGCGGCACATTGACCAGTGTTTTGTAGAGCAGGGTGCGCGGACCGAGCACCGCGCGGTCGTCGGCGAGAAAACGTCGGGTGAAGCGCATCGAGCCGCCGATGACGTAAACCAGGGTGACCGCTGCGATGCAGCCCGCGGACCAGATCAGGCCGCGGATCCAACTGCCGGGGCCCAATCCGATGTCCGTGAGACTTACGCCGGCGCGGTACCCGATCCACACGATCAGCACACTGCCGATCACACCTGTCGGCACGTACCAGCGCTGGGCCACGTACGGCGAGTGGTTCAGGACGTTGACGATGATCAACACCCCGAGGACAACGAGGTCGAGAGTCACCGAACTACGCGCTCGGCGCGGTGATGGCTCCGGACAGGTCCGTGACTCCCCACTGGCTCAGCTGCCGCTGCAAAGCCTCTGTGGCGCGCTGCAGTTGTTCTGCCTGAACACGGTCGGTCGCCCACGTGAGTTCGCGCAGCCGCAGGGCCCGCTCAATGCTCGCCATCGTCTCGCTGTCGACGGGAAGGTCGAAGGCCAATGAGGTGAAGCGGGCGATACTGGCCCGGTAGTCGTGGCCGCGTGAGACGAAGACACCGGGCACGACGTCGGTGCTGTTCTTCAGGTCCACCCCGACATTGAGGAAGGTCCCGACCGGCCGCCAGCGCATACCCCGCGGGACTCCTGGTTCACGTGCGTCCCGCAGCCAGGGCGGGCACTCCACCGCCAGTTCCGGCTCGAACCTCACGATCGGATCTTCGTGATGGCTGACCAGGAAGATGCGGGCAGATTTCTTCACCGACTCCGAAAGCGCCTCGTACTCCTCGTAGCTGGCAACCTCGACGACACATCCATCCGGGTCGGTCTTCTGCTTGTCCGCCCGCCACCGCTTGGCCCACCCACTGGCGGCGGGGGTTCCGATGAACAGAGCCCGGTCCACTCCTGCGCGGTCGAAACCGCGCGTGCCCTCGTGCAAGAAGGCATCCTGCATGGTGTGGGCCCCCAGGGACTCCCCGAACACCAGCAGTTTGGGCCGCCTGTTCTCCGGAATCGCCCGGATCCGCCACGTCAGGGCGTGCAGCATGGCACGGTTCTGCTCACGGCCCATTGCCACGCGATCCAGCGAGATGAACGACGGACGCAGGGAGTACTGCAGGGCGAAGGTCGCGCAGTCCCCGCCGGTGAGGTACTCCAGCGTCTCCATCATCACGTAATTGAGATAGCCGGTTCCGGTGGGCGAACAGAAGCACAGGACTTTGCGTTCGAAAGCACCCATATCCTCGAGTTCGCGCATCAGCAGGTCCACCCGTTCGTCGACCTGCGTGGCCGTCGCGATCCCCGCGAATGCCCGCACCGGATCCATCGCTGGTTTGCCGGTGACCGCCGTGATCTCCGCGGCGGGCAGGGCCATGTTGACGATCCGCCGACCCTCCCGGCTCAACGTGTCAAACGGGATTTGGGACCCCGGCCCGCCGGACACCGTCAGCATCGTGGGCTGTTTGCTGTATGCGGCCTCGATGGCGGCACCACCTGCATCAGCCTGCCGGTTGACATATTCCAGACCCGCGATCAGGCCGGCTCCCACCATCCCGAGGCTCACGGAATGCCCGAGCCAGTTGGCGAAGGGACTCATCGACGGTGACGTCCGCTTCACCAGATGCGCGATGCCGTCCGCGGAGACGGATTCGACGAAGGCCGCCCCCTGCAGACCGGCGCTGACTCCCACCCCGAAGGCCAAAGACCGCGCCAAGGACGGCGACTTCTCGTACTTGTCGGTCTGGCGCTGCTCGTAGGCTGCCGCTTGTGACGACAGGGGAAGTGGATCCCTGGGGATCGGAAGGACATCGCGGCGCGCATCCCGGCGGTTGCGTGCGGTGAGTCCGATCGCGGTCACCGTGGCCAGCGCGAACGTCCCGGGGCCGACGACCCGCCGGTAGCTCCAGCCTCGACGGGCCTGCAGGATTTCGGCAGCCCCCAGAACGCTCGAGGCCATCAGCCCGGTCACACCGGTGACCCCGGTCACCCATCCGGCGCTGCGCAGCGCAGCACGCCTGGCTGGCTCGGACTCCCGGCGCGGTAGCAGTCGGTACACGGCCAAACCTGCGGCCATGGCACCCGCGTGCGCGACGGCCTGGGTCACCCCAGCGACACCCGGTCGCTGCATCCGCTTATGACCCACCACGGCTGCCGCCAAGCCCTCCACGGCAGACCCTGTCACCGCGACGAGACCGTAGTTGATCGCACTGGTCAAGCCGGTGAGGATCGCTTGGTCCCCGACGCTACGTGGCAGCAGGCCGGGCTGATAGGACATCCCGATGCTGGCCATGGACGCCATGGTGGCCACGCGGGAAGTGAAGCTGATTTCGGGGACTTCGACCATGTGCGTCATTGTGCCCTAGGGTCGAAACCATGGTGAACCTGACGCGGATCTACACACGGACCGGCGACGACGGCTCGACGTCGCTGGGAGACTTCAGCCGGACCAGCAAGACGGATCTGCGTCTGGAGGCCTATGCCGACGTGGATGAGGCGAACAGTGCGATCGGGGTTGTGCTCGCTGTTGGTGAGCCGGCCCAGGAGATCGTCGCGGTGCTGGGTCGCGTGCAGAACGAACTCTTCGATGTGGGGGCGGACCTGTGCACGCCGTTGGGCGGTGAAGGCCCGCAACTGCGCGTGAGGCAGGACTACATAGAACGACTCGAGGCCGACTGCGACACCTTCAACGCGGACCTTCCCAACCTGCGCTCGTTCATCCTGCCGGGGGGAACCCCTGCTTCGGCGTATCTGCACGTGGCGCGCACCGTGACCCGCCGCGCCGAGCGGGCGACCTGGGCGGCATTCGCCGAGCACGGCGACACGATGAACCCCCTCACTGCGCAGTACTTGAACCGGTTGTCCGACCTGCTGTTCATCCTCGGGCGGGTCGCGAACCCTGGCGGCGACGTGCTGTGGGTGCCGGGTGGCGAGCGGTAAATCGACCGTCTCCTCCGCCGTCCGCGGTTGAGGGCGACGTTGTTGGGCATTCTCGGTGCGCGAAGTGCCCAACAACGTCGCCCTCAAGAATCAGGGCGCCGCCTTTCTTTTCCACAGCCCCTACCGGCGTCCACAGATCCTTCGCCGCCAGTGACGGACCCGCGCAGCGGAACGAACCTTGAACCATGCCTTTCATCGTCAGCCGAGCGGGCGCAGAGGGACTCACATATGAGCAAACCCGCCGTCGCAGCATGACCACGCCGACCCGGGGCGTTCGTAATCAGCCAGACGAGGACACGTGGAAAGATCAGGTTCGAGCACTGGCTCTGGTTCTACCCGCGGGCGCCGTCTTCTCTCATGACACCGCCGCTCAGCTGCACAAACTTCCGCTACCCACCCTCGACGGCACACCGCTGGACGTGACGGTGGCTTCCCGCTCCGCCCGGGGATCTCGGCACGCGGTGCGTTGGCACTACTCCAAACTCCCCCTGCGAACCGCTCACCCGGGTGGGCTGCCGGCGACGGATCTGGCACGCACCTGGTTGGATCTGGGAAGCCGGCTCACCCTTGAGTGGCAGGTGGCGGTCACTGACGTCGTCCTCCAACGGATTCCCGCCACTGAGTTGCACATCACGGGACATCGACGCGGGGCATCGACTCTCGCCGCTGCGCTGAAACTCGCGGACTCGCGCAGTCGATCACCACGCGAATCGCTGCTTCGGGTGAACCTGCTGATTGAAGGAGCGCCCGCTCCAGTGGTCAACCTCGACATCGTGGAGCAGGGAGTCTGGCTGGCCACCGGGGACCTGGTCTGGCCCGAGTTCCGCTTCATCGTGGAGTACGACGGGGCCGACCACGCACCGCTGAAGCAAAGGCACAAGGACGCCAACACACGTGCAGACCTGAGCGCAGCGGGTTGGACCGTGCAGCCGCTGACCGCGATCCACTTCCGTCACGTGCAGCGCACCGTCACCATGATCCTCAACCGACTACGGAGCAAGGGCTGGACCGGCTGAGGGCGACGACGTTGGGCACTTCGAACGTCCAAAACCCCCAACAACGTCGCCCTGAATACCGAGGCAGCGCCGAAGCAGCCGAGCCAGGCTCAGTGCCGCGGACCGACCGCGACCTGCAGACGCCCTTCGGCCTTGCGGACCTCAGTCTCCGTGCCCTGTTCGCGAGCCGCGGCCAACTCGTCCTCGGCCTGCCGAACATCGATTTCGGAGGCCAGTTCCACGGTTTCGGCCAGCAGGATCACGCGGTCGCTGTCCACGGTCACGAAGCCTTCGTGGATGTAGGCGCGCATGTCGTCACCTTGGACCGGGCGGATCAGGATCGGGCCGTCGGCGAGCATCCCCATCAGCGGTGAGTGCCCGGGCATGATGCCGGTCTCGCCGTCAAGGGTTCGCAGCACGACCAACGAGGCCTCCCCCTCCCACACGTTGCGCAGGGTGGAGACCAGGGCCACGGACAGGACAGCCATGACTACTTGGCCAACTTCGCGGCGTTGCGCTCAACGTCCTCGATCCCGCCGCACATGAAGAATGCCTGCTCGGGGATGTGGTCGTACTCGCCGTCGGTGAGCGCCTTGAAGGAGGCGATGGTCTCCTCGACCGGCACGAACGATCCGGGCTGGCCGGTGAAGGCCTCGGCCACGAACATGTTCTGGCTGAGGAATCGCTGGATCCGGCGGGCGCGGTTGACGAGGATCTTGTCCTCCTCGGACAGTTCGTCCATACCCAGAATCGCGATGATGTCCTGCAGATCCTTGTAGCGCTGCAGGATCTCCTTGACGCGTGCGGCCACCGCGTAGTGGTCCTCACCGATGTAGCGCGGGTCCAGAATCCGGGAGGTCGAGTCCAGCGGGTCCACCGCGGGGTAGATGCCCAGCTCGGAAATCGGGCGGCTCAACGTTGTGGTCGCGTCGAGGTGCGCGAACGTGGTCGCCGGCGCCGGGTCGGTCAGGTCGTCCGCGGGCACGTAGATCGCCTGCAGCGAGGTGATCGAGTGCCCACGGGTCGAGGTGATCCGCTCCTGCAGCTGGCCCATCTCGTCGGCCAGTGTCGGCTGGTATCCCACTGCCGAGGGCATACGTCCCAGCAGCGTGGAGACCTCGGAGCCGGCCTGCGTGAACCGGAAGATGTTGTCGATGAACAGCAGCACGTCCTGCTTCTGCACATCGCGGAAGTACTCCGCCATCGTCAGAGCCGTCAGGGCGACCCGCAGCCGGGTGCCCGGCGGCTCGTCCATCTGGCCGAAGACCAGCGCGGTCTTCTCGATGACGCCCGACTCGGTCATCTCCAGGAACAGGTCGTTGCCCTCACGGGTGCGCTCCCCCACACCGGCGAACACCGACACACCGCTGAAGTTCTCGGCGACGCGGTAGATCATCTCCTGGATGAGCACGGTCTTGCCGACACCGGCACCACCGAACAGGCCGATCTTGCCGCCCTTGACGTACGGGGTCAGCAGGTCGATGACCTTGATGCCGGTCCAGAAGACCTCGGTCTTGGACTCGAGCTGGTCGAAGCTCGGCGCGGGGGCGTGGATCCCGCGGCGCTCCTGAATGTCCAGCGAGGACTCCTCGACGTCGAGCGGCTTGCCCAGGGTGTTCCACACGTGGCCGAGGGTCACGTCGCCGACGGGCACGGTGATCGCGTCACCGGTGTCGCGAACCTCGGTGCCACGGACCAGGCCGTCGGTCGGCTGCATCGAGATGGCGCGCACGATGTTGTCACCGATGTGCTGCGCGACCTCGAGGGTCAGGGTCCGGTGCTCGACATCGCCCTCGCCGGCGTCGAACGTGACGTCCACCTTCAGCGCGTTGAAGAGTTCCGGCATCTGCTCGGACGGGAACTCCACGTCGACGACCGGACCGGTGACCCGGGCCACCCGGCCCACTCCGGTGATCGTGTCTGGTGTCGCAGTCATGTGTCTTTCAGCTCCCTGCGGTTGCGGAGGCCAGCGCGTCGGCACCACCGACGATCTCGCTGATTTCCTGGGTGATCTCGGCCTGGCGGGCCTGGTTGGCTTGGCGGGTAAGGGTCTTCATCAGTTCGTCGGCGTTGTCGGTGGCCGACTTCATCGCGCGCTGGCGAGCGGCGTGCTCGGAAGCAGCCGACTGCAGCAGCGCCGCGTACACCAAGTACTCGACGTACTTGGGCAGCAATGCATCCAGCACCTCTTCGGCGCTGGGCTCGAAGTCGTACAGCGGCCACACCGGGGTGCCACCGGCGTTGTCGCCACCGGTGATGTTCGAGGCGGAGGTGTCCACCACCTCTTCCACTACCTCCAGCGGCAGGATCCGCAGAACCTGGACCTCTTGACGGGCGCGGTTGAAGTAGCGGGTGAAGACGATGTGGATCTCGTCGGCGCCACCGTCCTCAGTCTTCATGAGGAAGCGGTCGAGCAGCGCTTTCGCGATCGGCTTGGCGTCCTCGTACGTGGGAGCGTCGGTGAATCCGGTCCACGAGTCGGCAACCTCGCGCTCGCGGAACTTGTAGAACCCCAGACCTTTGCGTCCCACGATGAAGGGAACGACCTCCATCTGGCGCTCACCGCGCATCAGTTCGATGAGGGCCTCACCCTCCTTGATCGCGTTCATCGAGTAGGCCCCAGCCAGACCACGGTCGGCGGTGATGACCAGCATGGCCGCGCGCTCCTCGAGGCGCGCCTTGGCGGTCAGCGGGTGTTTACCCTTCGTGTGCGAGGCGGCAAGGCCCACCGCACGCATGAGTTCGAACGAATAGGGCTCCGTGGCCGTCACCTGCTGCTGGGCCTTCACGATGCGCGACGACGCGATCAGTTCCATCGCCGTGGTGATCTTCTTGGTCGCCTGGACCGATCGGATCCGGCGGCGGAAGACGCGTTGTTGAGCACCCATCGGTCAGCCGCGCACCTGACGGGTCACCTGGGCGACCTTAATGTCTTCCTCGGGCAGCGCCTCCACCGGCACGTCCTTGACGAGTAAGTGCCCCTCGCTGGTCATGAAGGTCCGCTTGAAGGTGTCGACCGCCTTCTCCAGAGCGGTCACGGTGTCGTCGGACAGTTCCCCGGTCTCCCGGATCGTGGTCATGACCCCGGCGTGTTCGCGCTCGACGTTCTCCAGGAATTCAGCCTCGAACCGCTTGATGTCCTCAAGGGGGACGTCATCGAGCTGTCCGGACGTCCCGGCCCACACGGACACGACCTCACGCTCCATCGAGAACGGTGCGTACTGCGGCTGCTTGAGCAGCTCCACCAGCCGGGACCCGCGTTCAAGCTGCGCCTTGGACGCCTTGTCGAGATCGGAGCCGAACGCCGCGAAGGCTTCCAGCTCGCGGTACTGGGCAAGGTTCAGCCGCAGGCTACCGGCCACCTTTCGCATCGCCTTGGGCTGAGCAGAACCACCGACGCGGGAGACCGAGATACCGACGTTGATCGCCGGACGGACACCGGAGTTGAACAGGTCGGACTCCAGGAAGCACTGGCCGTCGGTGATCGAGATGACGTTGGTCGGGATGTAGGCCGACACGTCGTTGGCCTTGGTCTCGATGATCGGCAGTCCGGTCATCGAACCTCCGCCGAGATCGTCGGACAATTTGGCGCAGCGCTCGAGCAGGCGCGAGTGCAGGTAGAAGACGTCACCGGGGTAGGCCTCGCGACCCGGCGGACGGCGGAGCAACAGCGAGACGGCACGGTAGGCCTCAGCCTGCTTCGACAGGTCGTCGAACACGATCAGGACGTGCTGGCCGTTGTACATCCAGTGCTGGCCGATGGCCGAGCCCGTGTAGGGGGCCAGGTACTTGAAACCGGCCGAGTCAGAGGCCGGGGCAGCCACGATCGTGGTGTACTCCAGTGCGCCGTACTCCTCGAGGGCGCCGCGCACGGCGGCGATGGTCGAGCCCTTCTGACCGATCGCCACATAAATGCACTTGACCTGCTTCTTGGGATCCCCGGAGTCCCAGTTCGACTTCTGATTGAGAATCGTGTCCAGTGCGAGGGCGGTCTTACCGGTCTGCCGGTCACCGATGATCAACTGACGCTGGCCACGGCCGATGGCGGTCATGGCGTCGACGGCCTTGAGGCCGGTCTGCAGCGGCTCCTTCACCGGCTGGCGCTGCACGACGGTGGGCGCCTGCAGTTCCAGGGCGCGGTCGGTCTCCGCGACGATGTCACCGAGGCCGTCGATCGGGGTTCCCAACGGATCGACGACGCGGCCCAGGAAGCCGTCGCCCACGGGCACTGAGAGCACACGCCCAGTACGGCGGACGATCTGGCCCTCCTCGATGTCGCTGCCGTCACCGAGCAGCACGACACCGATCTCACGAACGTCGAGGTTCAGCGCCAGACCGAGCAGGCCGCCCTCGAACTCCAGCAGTTCGTTGGTCATCGCCGAGTGCAGTCCCTCGACGCGCGCGATGCCGTCACCGGTCTCAACGACGCGTCCGACCTCCTCACGGGCGTTCTCGGGGGTGAACGAGGAGACGTTGGCCTCGATCGCTGCGCGGATCTCCTCCGGCGAGATCGAAAGTTCAGTCATTGTTCTCGGGCCTCTCGTGTTGGTTCTTCGTCAGTGGGTGAGGCGGCGGCGTGCCGCTTCGAGTCGGGTGGACAGGGTTCCGTCGATCACTTCGTCGCCGACGCGGACTTCCAGGCCACCCACGACCGATGGGTCGACGGTGACGTTGAGCTGGACGTCGCGGTGGTGGATACGCGCCAAGGCGGCGGTGAGCCGATCGGACTGTTCGGGGGTCAGCGCAGTCGCGCTGCGCACATGGGCGACGACCCGCCCGCGCCGTTGTGCGGCCAGGCTGCTCAGGTCCGCAACTGCACCCTGCACCGGCCGTCCGTGCAGTTCGGTCGTGACGTTGGTCAGCAGGCTGACGGTCAGGGGGTCCGCCTTGTCTTCCAGCAGCTGCCGGGTGAGGGCCGACTTGCGCTGCTCGTCGACGGCTGGGTTGCTCAGCGCCATCTGCAGGTTCGGATTGGACTCGACCGCGCGGCCGAAGCGGAAGATCTCCTCTTCGACCCGGTCGAGCCGGCCCTGCTTCTCCGCGGACATCAGCAACAGGCTCTGTCCTGCCTCGTCCATGGCCGTAACCATGTCGCGGTCGGTCGACCACCGCAGATCGACCGTCTGTGCGATCAGGTCCAGCGCGGCGGGCGCGACCTTCCCGTCGAGCAGGCGGCCGAGCAGATCCCGCTTGGCACCGGCCACCATCGCCGGGTCGGCCAGGGTCTGCCGCAGCGTGCGCTGCCCGCCGAGCAACGTCGAGAACGCCAGCACGGACTGACCGTCGGCGGCCAGGGCAGCCCCGTCAGCGGCGTCGAAGCGCGCGTTGACGGCCTCCCGCAACGCCGCCATGGAGGTGCGACTGGCCCCGATCATCAGTTCTGCCCGCCGTTCGGTGCCGCTTGTTCGAGTTCGGAGATGAAGCGGTCGACCACTCCGGCGGCGCGGGCGTCGTCGGTCATCGACTCACCCACGATGCGCCCAGCGAGGTCGGTGGCGACACCGCCCATGGACTTGCGCAACTCCGCGAGCGCCTTGGCCTTCTCCGCCTCGATCTGGGAGGTGGCGTTGGCGGCGATCTGTGCGGCCTGGACTTCGGCGGCCTTGCGGGCCTCCTCCATCACCGTGGCACGCTCGGCCTCGGTCTGCTGGCGGATCTCGGCGACCTCGGCGCGGGCTGCGGCCATCTGCTCCTGGTACTGCTCCAGGGTGCGCTGTGCCTCGGCCTGCGCCTCTTCGGCACGCTTGATCCCGCCTTCGATCGCATCCGCGCGGTCTTCCAGCGTCTTCTTGATCACCGGCAGCGCGAACTTCGCCAGGACCCCGAACACGATGAAGAACGCGGCCAGACCGATGAAGAACTCGAACAGCGGAATCCGCAGAACGTTGCTTCCGCCCTCTTCGGCAGCAAGCAGCCAGGTCATGTTTACCTCACGTACCGAAGACGAACGGGGCCACGAAGCCCAGCAGCGCCAACGCTTCGGCAAGTGCGAAACCCAGCAGCATGTTCTGCCGGATCACACCATAGGCCTCCGGCTGGCGGGCAATCGCTTGCACACCGTTACCGAAGATGATTCCGATACCGATGCCCGGGCCGATGGCGGCCAGGCCGTAGCCGATACTTCCCACTGAGCCGGTCAATTCGGCAATCAGGTCCACCATGTCGGTTCCTTCTCCTCTCGGACCCCCATGTCGCTGGGGGTACGTCTCATGTGTTGTGTCGGTTTAGTGCTCTGCGTGCAGTGACCCGGCTATGTACACCGCGGTCAACAGCGTGAAGATGTATGCCTGCAAGGCCTGGATCAGCGCCTCGAACGCAGTGAAGATGATCGTCATCAGGAACGACGTGGCCGAGCCCAGGATCCCTACCAGCGACAGGCTGGCCAGGTAGAAGGTCGCCACCGTGAACACCGTCAGCAGCAGGTGACCGGCGAACATGTTGGCGAACAACCGGATGGACAGAGTGACCGGGCGGACGATCACGTTCGAGATCAGTTCAATCGGCGCCAGGATCACGTAGATGGCCTTGGGCATCCCGGGCGGGAACATCATGTTCGTGAAGAACTTGATCGGGCCCTGGTGACGCATGCCCAGGTACATGTAGATCAGCCAGACGGTGATCGCCAAGCCGACCGGGAAAGCGAAACGGGAGTTCACCGGGAACTGCGCGCCGGGGATGATGCCCCAGAGGTTGCCGATCCACACGAAGAAGAACAGCGTGAACAGCAGGGGGACGAAGCGGTCGCCGTCCTTGCCGATGACTTCCCGGCTGATCCCGTCGCGGATGAACAGGTAGCCCATCTCGCCGACGCTCTGCAGCTTGCCCGGGATGAGTTTGGAGTTCCGGAAGGCGGCGAGGAAGAAAATGATGATGATCAGGGAGCCGAGCAGGAGCAAGAAGACCGGCTTGGTGAAGCTGCCGAAGTACGGTTCGATCTCGAAGATCGACGCGTCCGGAGCGGGGAATCCACACCCGAAGTCATTGCCGAGATGACATCCCGGCTCGATCTCGGCCATGGGAACGACTGCGCCCAGCACTACGCCTCCCGCTGTGTGTTGTGTCCGCCATCCAACGCGCGTAGGCGGAAGAAGATCAAATACGTGCTGGCCACGATGCCGAAGATCGCCCCGACCGCCAGTCCGACCGACGTGTTCCCCAGAAAATAGCCGATGAGGAAACCGACTCCGCCGTACAGCAAGATACCCGCGATCAGGTTGTTCATGACGGTCCACGCGGCGTTCGGCGTCTGCGCGTCGACGGGCTCTTTTGCAGATTTCATGGTCGCGCTCAACCTACCAGCACCCCCCGTCAGGCCGGATCCGACCCCGCGGCTTCACGAGGGGTCCTTACGCAGTCGGGCGATGACCTCCGGGTCGTCGGACAGACCCAGTGTCGACTCGGGTTCCACGTACGCCGAGGGCCGCTTGGACAGCGATACAACGATCATTGCCGTCCACACCAGCGCACAGGCGACGATGGTGCCCGCGAACACCCTGGGGTCGAAGAACGTGGCGTTGCGCAAGGCGGCCAGAAGAATGAACAGAACCACGATCTGGCCCATGTACACCCCCAGCGCAACGTTCAGACCCAGCGCTGGATTCGTGGCCAGAACCTTCTGTACCGCCATCTGGCCCAGCGCGAAGAAGGCGAGCACCACGGCGGTGGCCATGACGGCCGCGATCACCCCGGCGGTTCCAGCGACCAAAGCCCCCCAAACAACACCCAGCAGACCGACCACAGCAGTCGCGATCGCCGGACGCACGAGGGCAGCCCGGGTAGGGATGGGGGAATCGGGATTCATGTCCTTCAACTGTAACGGTCAGGTAAGGACGGCCCGGCGGGGGTAGGCGGGCTTGATGGTGCACGGCCCCGGACTGCCGAGGGCACTGCGGGCGAGCGCGCCTTGCCGCCTCGCGTCACCGCCGCGACAGCGACGCTTCCGGTCGCGACACCATCAACGCCAGCCCACCGAGCCCGATCAGGAAGACGACCAGCGCCAGCGGCCACGGGATCAGGGCGACCGCGACCGCCGAGAATGCGATCAGTGCGGTCCAGGCGTGCATCAGGCCGACGGCTCGCCGGTGGGAGTGACCCAGTTCGATCAGCCGGTGGTGCAGGTGCTCCTTGTCGGGCGCGAACGGGCTGCGCCCACGGCGGGTCCGGCGCACCACGGCCATCCCGACATCGAGCAAAGGAACCGCGATGACGGCCAGCGGCAGCAACAGGGGCAGGATCGCCGGCAGCAGCAGTTCACCGCGCACAGCACTGGGGTCGACCCGCCCTGACAGCATGATGGCGCTGGCCGACAGCAACAGGCCGATGAGCATCGAGCCGGTGTCCCCCATGAAGAGTTTGGCCGGATTCAGATTGTGCGGCAGGAAGCCCACACAGATCCCTGCCAGCAGCGCGCAGATCAGGGCGGCCAGTGTGGCTCGGTCGAATCCGAATTCCACGGACAGCAGGAACGCGTACACGAAAAACGCGGTCGCGGCGATGCCCACGATCCCCGCGGCAAGGCCGTCGAGACCGTCGACGAAATTGACCGCATTGATGGTCAGGACGACGAAAAGCACCGTGAGCAGCACGCTGGTCAGCGGGTCGAGCACCAACGTGCCACCGATCGGCAGCCACACCATCTGGATGCCCAGGAACGCCATGGAGCCGGCGGCCAGCACCTGGCCGGCGAATTTCGTGGGGGCGTCGAGGCCGAAGCGGTCGTCCAGCAGCCCGAGCACGACGATCAGGGTCGAGCCGACGATCAGTGCCAGGGGTTGCCGGTTGGCACCGAACACCGCACTGAGTTCGGGTAACCGGCTGGCCACGAGCATCCCGTACGGGATACGCGGGGAACTCCCCGACCAGGCCATCCACCCCGGCGCGGACCTCCGGGCCGGCATCCGGTTCTCGCACCGCTCGAGCGATCAGCCCGGCGATCTCCTTCATCTGCGCAACACCCATACCCTGTGTGGTCACGCTCGGAGTCCCGACCCGGATGCCGCTGGCGATGCTCGGGGGCTGCGGGTCGAAGGGGATCGCGTTCTTGTTCAGCACGATTCCTGCGGCGTCGCAGCGCTGCTCGGCCTCGGCACCGGTGACGCCCATCGGCTGCAGGTCGAGCAGCGCCAGGTGGGTGTCGGTGCCGCCGGTGACCGCGCGCATGCCTTCGGCCTCCAGTCCGGCGGTGAGCGCCTGGGCGTTCTCGATGACCGCGCGGGCGTACTGCTGGTACTGCGGCGTGGACGCCTCCTTGAGCGCGACGGCCTTCGCGGCCACCGCGTGCATCAGAGGACCGCCCTGCATCATCGGGAAGACGGCTTTGTCGATCGCGGCTGCATGCTCCTGGGTGCTGAGGATCATGCCGCCGCGCGGCCCGCGCAGCACCTTGTGGGTGGTGAACGTGACCACATCGGCGTACGGCACCGGGCTGGGGATCGCCTTGCCTGCGACCAGGCCGATGAAGTGCGCGGCGTCCACCATGAGCACGGCACCGACTTCATCGGAGATCTCGCGGAAGGCCGCGAAGTCGATCAGGCGCGGTATCGCCGAACCGCCACAGATGATCATCTTGGGCTGGTGTTCGCGCGCGAGGTCGCGGACCTGGTCGTAGTCGATGTCCTCGGTGGTCTTGTCGACCCCGTAGTGCACCGCTTCGAACCACTTGCCCGAGAAAGACACCTTGGTGCCGTGCGTCAGGTGACCTCCGTGGGGCAGGCTCATCGCCAGGATCTTCTCCCCCGGTTTCACGAACGCGCCGTAGACCGCGATGTTCGCCGACGCCCCCGAGTGCGGCTGCAAGTTGGCGTGATCTGCGCCGAACAGCTCCTTGGCACGCTCGATGCCGATGATCTCCGCCTTGTCGACCTCGGAGCACCCGCCGTAGTAGCGGCGTCCGGGGTAACCCTCGGCGTACTTGTTGCTCAACGTCGATCCGAGGGCAGCCAGGACCGCCGGACTGGTGAAGTTCTCACTGGCGATCAACTGCAACCCGTTTCGGGCGCGATCGAGTTCGCTGAGCAGGATCCCGGCAATTTCCGGATCTTCTGCTTGCAGCGTGGCGAAGTCCGGACCCCAGAATGGGACGTTGGTCATGGTTGCTCCTGAAGAATGGTCTGCTCGTCAGTGTACGGGGGCAGGGGTCGCCCGGGTGGGCGCGGCGTGGCGCCCGCTCAACTCACGGTGGACGCCACAGGCAGGTGGGGGACCCTGTCACAATCGCCCCATGATGCGCACATATCCCGGTGACGACCCTGGGTTGCGCGCGGCCGGCACCCGAGCCGCCGCTTCGGCGATGCGTTCGGGCCGCTTGGTGCTCGCTCCGGCGGACTACCACTACGCGATCGTCACCGACGCGTTCTCGCAATCGGGACTGCAACGCCTGCGCGAACTGCGTGAGGTGCCCGAAGGCTCAGCGGTGCCCGTGTTCATCGACCGCCGCACCACCTTGCATGCCTTGTGGGGCCGCGTCCCGCGGGACGCCGAAGTGCTGGCTCGCACCTTTTGGCCCGGGCCCCTGACACTGATCGGAAAACCTCAACTGTCGCTGGCGTGGTCCGCCGGTGTTTCCGACGCGGTCGCGATCCGCATGCCACTGCATCCGTGGATGCTGCAATTGGTGGCTACGGTGGGGCCGATAGCCGCCACCGGCGCCGGGATTGTCGGCGAGCACCTGCCGGTCGAGTTGACCGGGTGCGACACGGCGGGTATCTCCATCGGATTGGACGGTGGTGAGTTGCCTGGCGGGCCGGTTTCCACCGTTGTCGACCTGCGCAAGGGCGTGGACGTGGTCCGAGAGGGCGCGATCAGCGCCGCCGAGATAGCCGAGTGCTTCGACTGAGGGGCCGCGGGTTTGGAAAGC
Source organism: Micrococcales bacterium (assembly GCA_016719135.1). Taxonomy (GTDB): domain Bacteria; phylum Actinomycetota; class Actinomycetes; order S36-B12; family UBA10799; genus JADKAV01. The sequence continues at coordinate 72,608 of JADKAV010000007.1, forward strand.
CCGGGAGACGAAAAGCAAACCGTTCGACTCCCCGACGTGGGCGCGCCCAGAAACAAGACGCCCCACACGTCAAACCAGCACTCCCCCTGTGACCCGCGGTCGCCCCGTCAGGTCCGGCCAGGTGCGCACATCGGCGAAACCGTCGAGCAGCTCACGAAGGGACCCTCCCTGCAGTTCTCCGTGCTCGATCAGAAGCCGACCTCCCGGCCGTAGCAGGCGTCGCGCCTGCGCCACCACACAACGAACGACCACGAGCCCGTCAGCGCCACCGAACAAGGCGACCTGCGGATCATGCAGCGCCACCTCCGGGTCCTGCGGAACCATGTCGTCTGGGATGTAGGGAGGATTGCTGACCACCAGGTCGACAGGACCCAACTCGCACAGGTCCTCGGCGCAGATGTCGGCTTGAACCAGGGTGTATCGGCCCTTCGCGTTGAGCCGGGCCCACTCCAAAGCCCGTGGGTCTATCTCCACACCGGTCACCGACGCGGTCGTCTCCGTGGCCAGACTCAGAGCAATTGCTCCGCTTCCTGTGCACAGGTCCACTGCTGATTCGAACGGCTGAGCCAGCGCGAGCTCGACGAGGACCTCCGTCTCGGGACGAGGTACGAACACGCCCGGACCGACCTGCATCTCCAGGTACCGGAATCCCGCCGAACCGGTCAGATGCTGCAGCGGCACCCGGCGACAACGTTGATCGACGAGTTCCTGCAGTGCCTGCTCCTGCTCGGCCGACAGTTCCGGATCGGGCATCCGGGATCCGGTCACAAACTCGATCAACCGCTGCGCGTCGGCGTCAGCCGAGGGCACCTGTGCCTGCTGCAGCTGGGCCGCGATGCGACGGCGCAGGCTCACATCGACTCCGCCGACTCCAGGCGCGCTTGCAGGTCAGCATCCACGCAGGACTGGATCACCGGGTCAAGCTCACCGGCGAGGACGGTTTCGAGGTTGTACGCCTTGAAGCCCGTGCGGTGGTCCGACAGCCGGTTCTCCGGGAAGTTGTACGTGCGAATGCGCTCCGAACGATCGACCGTGCGCACCTGTTCCTTGCGCGTGGCAGAGGCCTCCGCTTCCTTCTGCTCCTCGGCCAGCGCCACCAGACGCGCGCGCAGGATCCGCATCGCCTGTTCCTTGTTCTGCAGCTGCGATTTCTCGTTCTGGCAGGAGACGACCACGCCTGTGGGCACGTGCGTGATGCGCACTGCGGAGTCGGTGGTGTTGACGCTCTGGCCACCTGGTCCCGAGGAGCGATACACATCAATGCGCAAGTCGTTCGGATCGATGGTGATCTCGACGTCTTCGGTCTCGGGAAATACCAAGACCCCAGCGGCCGAGGTATGGATGCGACCTTGCGACTCGGTGACCGGAACCCGCTGCACCCGGTGCACGCCGGCCTCGAACTTCAGCCGGGCGAACGGCATGTCGTCGATCTCGGTCTGACCCTTGGCTTTGATCGATATCGTCGCGTCCTTCACCCCGCCCAGGTTGGTCTCCTCCATGTCGATGACCTCCACGCGCCAGCCCCGGGCCTGCGCGTAGCGGTCGTACATGCGCACCAGATCACCGGCGAACAGCGCGGATTCATCCCCGCCCTCGCCGGCCTTGATCTCCAGGATCGCGTCAGAGTCGTCGAGGGGGTCGCGCGGAACGAGCAACTGGCTCAGGCGTTCAGCGACTTCCTCGCGTTGTGATGCGAGCTGTTCGGCTTCCTGCGCAAACACAGGGTCGACTTCGGCGAGTTCGCGGGCGGCTCCCTCATCCTCTCCGAGCGTCAGCCACTGCTCGTACAACTCCACGACCGGGCGCAACTGGGCGTGACGCTTGCCGACGCTCCGGGCTTTCGCAGGATCCGCGTGCAAAGCAGGGTCGGCGAGTGCGGCCTCCAGCCCGTGCAACTCGTCAACGAGGAGAGCAACCCGCTCGAACACCTACTTGGGGGTCGACTTGCCGAAGCGCTTCTCGAACTTCGCGACGCGGCCGCCGGTGTCCAGAATCTTCTGCTTACCGGTGTAGAAGGGGTGGCACTTGTTGCACACGTCCGCGTGGATGGTGCCGCTCTTGGCAGTGCTGCGGGTCGTGAACTGGTTGCCACACGAGCACGTCACGGTGGTCTCGACGTACTCGGGGTGGATGTCGGGCTTCATGATTCTCCTTTGATGGTCCCGGGTCGCCGAAAACGCACAGCGTGAACCGGGGCGTACAGCGAGTGTAACGCGCGGGGTGGTTGCGGCTATTCCCCGGCGCTGCTCCCCCGCCGCAGACTCCACCAGCCCTCGGCGGTGTCGAAGACGGTGATGGCGACAACGATCCAGGGCACCGGGTTCAGAAGACCACCGGGGACCGCTTCGAGAATGCCGGGCGAGAGCAGCGATTCCTGCGCCCAGAGCACCACCACGATCGAGGCGAATCCGAGGTTGAGAACGGTGTTCCAGGTGGCCAGCCGCACCGTCCACCGACCAATGCGGTACTTGACGATCTCCAGGACCACCATCGCCAGCAGGATCACCAGCAGCAGCACGAGCCAGGGCGACCAGGCCGCCGGAGCGAGAACGGGGAGCAACTCCCCGTCGATGGTCACCTGCCAGTGATCGCGCTGCCAGAAGAGCGCCCAGATCAGCAGGGTCAGCACGCTGATTCCGAACGCGGTCTCCCCCAGCCCGATGCGGCGGTGCACGACCTCGGGCAGGTCCGCAGGTGTCCATTCCCGCGTCGGCATGGGAGTGTGCGAGCGCTCCAGGACGGCGAAAACCACCGTCACCCAGAACGCGATCTGCACCCCGGTCTGGAAAACGACACCCAAGGCACTGAGCACGCCCTCGATGGGTGAGGCATCTGTCAGGCCCTGTGCGATCAGTGAAGCCACCGCGACGATCGGGAGCACGACGAAAAGAAGAGTCCTCAGCAACTGCGAGTAATGGCCGAAGTAGGCAGGACCGATCAAGTGCCGTGGCCTTCCGCCGAACCGCTCGGCCAGCGCTGCGGGATCGCCCAGATCGGTCAGCGCGCGGACCTCGGCCGCTTCGGGTGAGAGACCCTGCGCCGTCAGATCGTCGACCGCATCGGCCACCGACGTCCGGAGCTCGGCTGCCACATCATCGCGCTGGGATTGCGCCACCCCAGAAACCGCGGCATCCACATATCTTTCGGTCAACGTGGCCATCAGGATCGCTTCCCTTCCGATGCGAGTTCTTGCAATGCAACGTTCAAGCGCGCCCAGTCCGCAGCCAGGTGGTCGGACACCTCACGACCCGCCGCCGTGGTCTCGTAGTACTTGCGTGGACGCGTGTCGTCGGTGTTCCAATCGCTGGCCAGCAAGCCCTGCTTCTCCAGACGGCGCAACAACGGGTACAGCGTGTTCGCATCAACGTCGATCCCGGCGGCTGCCAGCGACTCAAGGAGCCGGTATCCGTACTCGGGGGTCCGCAGGATCAGCAGGCTCGCCAGCACGACCGTGCCACGGCGCAGTTCCTGCAGATGTACGTCCTGGCTGGTTGACACCCTCGCACTATACTGTGAGTCGCACACTATTGTGAAGAGCCTGGGGGGTGTGGGACACCGGGCCGGGCGGTGGTTGACCCAGCAGGTCGGTGAGTATCGGCGGGCGGTGTCGGTGGTGGCTGCGGCTTTCCTCAAAACGACTGCTGACCAGCGGTTCGGTCCAGCCTCGCCATCACATGGGGGCCGCCGGTCGCACCCTCGGCTCCACTGCGGCCCCCATTTGATGGGAGAAAAGGACATAAGCCTCACAGTGCACGCCGTGCTGTCACATCGGGGCCGCCGAGGGCCTCACCGCCCCCGCTGCGGCCCTCATGTGATGGCGGTGAGCGGTAGATGCTCTGGTGGCAGGGGCGTCTGCGAACCATCGGCCACGTTGGGCCGTGACGGGCATGCCGTCAACGACACGATCCTGGCCCACGGTCAGCTGCTGGTCGACGATCCCGAGCGGATCGGCCCGATCCAGGCGACCGGGAAGGACCAGACGCTGTTCAACCGGTTCGGGGAAGGGCCGCACCCAGCAGTGGACGACCACATTCGACTCCCCCCTAAAACCCGAAGAGCCTCATTGATGTGCTCGTTGGGCGGATGCGGGTTTGACCGGCTCTTCGCGAATCCCGAGGTGCAGGCCGGATTCCCGCCTCCCCATACACCGCGTCATCTTCGCCCCTGCTGAGTCAGCAGCATCCCAAACCTCATTGAAGGGCGCCGGGCACGACGATGCCCGTGTCGCGCCGTTGCTGCACCACACATGGTGATGCCGCTAGTGCACAACACGGGCATCGGTGACCCGAGTACGGGGAGCTTTCTAGAGCTCGCCCATCCCGTCCGGAACCTCTGCCTCGAGGCCGGCCGGCGTGGTCTGCTGCACCTGGCGCAGGAATTCGTAGTTGTTCTGCGTCTCACGCAGTTTGCTGAGCAGCAGCTCGATACCTTGCATGGTGTCCAAAGCGTGCAACACACGGCGCAGCTTCCAGACGATCTTGAGCTCCTCGGTGCTCATGAGCAGCTCTTCCTTACGGGTACCGGAGGCGTCCACGTCGACGGCCGGGAAGATCCGCTTGTCCGCGAGGCGACGGTCCAGCTTGAGCTCCATGTTGCCGGTGCCCTTGAACTCCTCGAAGATGACCTCGTCCATACGCGATCCGGTCTCCACCAGAGCGGTCGCGATGATCGTCAACGAACCACCCTCCTCGATGTTGCGCGCAGCACCGAAGAACTTCTTCGGCGGGTACAGCGCGGCGGAGTCCACACCACCGGACAGAATGCGTCCAGAAGCGGGGGCGGCGAGGTTGTAGGCACGGCCCAGACGAGTCATGGAGTCCAGCAGAACGACCACGTCCTGCCCCATCTCCACGAGTCGCTTCGCGCGCTCGATCGCGAGTTCGGCGACTGTGGTGTGATCCTCCGCGGGACGGTCGAAGGTAGAGGCGATGACCTCACCCTTCACCGAACGCTTCATATCGGTTACTTCTTCGGGACGCTCGTCGACCAGGACCACCATGAGGTGGACCTCGGGGTTGTTCGTCGTGATCGCGTTGGCGATGCGCTGCAGCACCATCGTCTTACCGGCCTTGGGCGGCGAGACGATCAGTCCGCGCTGACCCTTGCCGATCGGCGCGACCAGGTCGATGATGCGGGTGGTCATGTTGTGGCTCTCACCCTCCAGGCGCAGTCGCGCCTGCGGGTACAGCGGGGTGAGCTTGCCGAAGTCCTTGCGCTCGCGTGACTTGTCCGGCTCCAGGCCGTTGACCTTGTCGATGCGGACCAGCGGGTTGTACTTCTGCCGAGAGTTCTCGTTGTCACGCTGGGGACGGATCGCGCCGACCACGTGATCGCCCTTGCGCAACGAGTACTTCTTCACCAGACCCAGGCTCAAGTAAGCGTCGGTCGGGCCGGGCAGGTAGCCGGTCGTGCGCAGGAAGGCGTAGTTGTCGAGCACGTCGAGGATGCCGGCCACGGGGACCAGGACCTCGTCCTCGCCGACCTCCGGTTCGCTGTCGTCGCGGCGGTTGCGGCTCTGGTCGCGGTCGCCGCGGTTCTGGTCACGGTCGCTGCGGTTGCGCCCACGGCGACGGCGACTGTTACGACCGCCGCTTTCGCGGTTTCCGCCGTCACGGTTCTGCTGACGGTCACCACCGTCACGGTTGTGCTGACGGTCGCCGCCGTCACGGTTCTGCTGACGGTCGCGGTTGCCGCGGTCGCGGTCCTGCTCCTGCTCGGTGTTGCCGCTCTCACGGCTCTGCTGCTGGTCCTGCTCGCGGTTGCCGTTCTCACGGCCTTGCTGCTGGTCGTCGGTGCGATAGGCACGGGCCTGCGGTTCGGCCTTGTCGGAACTGCCCGACTCGTCGCCGGACGCATCCGAGGACGGCTTGGGCCCAGAACTCGGCGGGGAATCGGAGCCGGAGGCAGGCGGGGTGGTCTTGCTCGAGCCGCCGAGAGCGGCGATGAGTTCACTCTTACGCATAGAGGATGCCCCGGAGATTCCCTGATCGGAGGCAAGTTTGCGCAAGTCGGCCAGGAGCATGCCGGAAAGACCGGGACGACGCTTGCTGGCGGGGGCTGATTCGATGGTGGTGTCAGTCAACTGACACGTCCTTTCATGGACGTCGGGGCGAGATCGCCCAACAATGTGAACGAAGGTCGTTCACAGCGGACAGGTATTGCCGGGAGGCGTTTACGTGGAGAAGTGAGGAGTTTGAAGTCTGCTCCGGTGAATCGCCACGAGTGATAACGCCCTGGCTGCCCTTACTGTAACACTCTCGTTACCGGCAGTGAAAGAACCCGGCTGACACGACCTCCCGCGATTGTCGCGTTCGTCGTCGGCACGACCCCGCGGGACAGGCCCGTGCCCGGGGAACAGCAGCGTAGAATCGTGCCTGTCACGAGGAGATGGTGCCGTGAAGATTGCCGCAGCCGCCGCCGAATTCCTGAACCAGAAACGGATCGCCGTCACCGGCGTGTCGAGTCATCCCGAGGGGCACGGGAGCAACGCGGTGTACACCCGACTGCGCGAGCGGGGGTACACCGTGTTCGCCGTCAATCCCAATGCCGAGTCCGCCGAGGGAGATCCGACGTACCCGAATCTCGCCGCCATCCCTGGCGGGGTGGATGCGGTGGTCATTGCGACCGCCGCCGACCGCGCGCCCGCCACGATGCGCGAAATCGTGGATCTGGGCATCAAATACGCCTGGATGCATCGGGCCTTCGGGCCTGGGAGTGTCTCGGAGGAGGCGACGCGGATCGGTCGGGAGGCCGGGGTGATGGTCATCGACGGCGGCTGCCCGCTGATGTTCGGGCGGGCCTCCGACGGCGGGCACCGGATGATGTGCCGGATGATGAAACTCACCGGGAAAGTGCCACGGACGGTCTGAGGGCTGCGGAGATCGCCTGCGATCACGAAGGGCCCGCCACCGCGCACAGCCGTTGGACTTACGTACACACGTTGGACTTGCGCACATACGTTGGACCTACGCGGCCCGCCGATCTCTCACCGATGTACCCAACCCCAACCGATGTGCACAACTCCAACGCCTGCACCCCTCGCGTTGAGATCGAACCCTTCGCAGAACCACACGAACCGACCGGTTCAGCCCTCGGACGAGGTGCCTACGGCCCGGATACCCGGACCCCTTCGGTGGCCAACGGAACTTCCAACCGGCGCCATCCGTCCGGGATCGGGAAGCCCGACCCGAAGGCGATGACACTGGGTCCGGCCCCTGAGATGGCGGCAGGGATACCTCGTTCGCGCAGTTCGTGCACAAGGGCCAACGACTGCGGATAGGCCTGCGCACGGTAGCTCTGGTGGATCCGGTCCTCGGTGGCGGGCAGGAGCAGTTCCGGGTGCGAGGTGAACGCCGCAACCGCCAGCGCGCTGCGTCCCAGAACATGGACGGCGTCACCGAATGGAACCGAATCAGGCAGCAGGGACCGGGCGGTGGAGGTTGGAAGACGGTCGTCCGGCACCGCAACCGTGGCGGCCAGCCCCGCCGCCGGGTCCAGGCGCACTGCCCGGCCGCTGACTCCCTGCATCCAGGAGATCGTCAGACCACCGAGCAACGCCGGGGCCACGTTGTCGGGATGGCCTTCGATCCGGGTGGCCAGGGCCAGCACGTCCGCCTCGTCGAGCCGCGCGCCGAGCCCCCGGGCGCCGGCCAGTCCGGTCACGATGGCCGCGGACGAACTGCCCAGGCCGCGACCGTGCGGAATGTTGTTCTCACAGTGCACGGCGATATCGGGTACCGGTTGGCCGCACTCCTGGAAGGCCCTGCGCACGGTGGCCAGGATCAGGTGGTCGGGTCCGCGGTTCACTTCACCGGCGCCCTCGCCGTTTACGGTCACGGATGTCCGGTCGGCCATCTCGAAGGTGACCCGATCCCGGAACTCCAGCGCCAGTCCGAGGCAGTCGAAGCCGGGGCCGAGGTTCGCGGAGGTGGCCGGCGCCTGCACCACCACCGTCATCAGATGAGGCCCAGTTCGGCGGCGGCCGCGGGGGCATCGACCGCGATGCGCACCGGCTGTGGGGCTCCGGAGATCGCCCATTGCGGATCCTTCAGGCCGTTGCCGGTGACCGTGCACACGATCGTCTGCCCGGAGTCCAGTTCACCGTCTGCGTGGCGCGCCAACAGCCCCGCCACCCCGGCGGCCGATGCCGGCTCCACGAACACCCCTTCGCCGGCCGCAAGCAACTTGTACGCACTGAGGATCTGCCGGTCGGTGACCATGTCGATCAGGCCGCCGGAGTCGTCGCGGGCCGCCTCGGCCTGCTGCCACGAAGCGGGATTTCCGATCCGGATGGCGGTAGCGATCGTCTGGGGGTTGCGCACGGGCGCGCCGCGCACGATCGGGGCGGCACCGGCTGCCTGGAATCCCCACATCCGGGGTTTGACCGAGTACTCCTGGTATCCCATCCAATAGGCGGTGATGTTCCCGGCGTTGCCGACCGGCAGGCAGTGGATGTCCGGCGCCTTTCCCAGTTGATCCACGATCTCGAAACTCGCGGTCTTCTGGCCCTCGATCCGGGCCGGGTTGACACTGTTGACCAGGGCGACCGGGTAGTCCTCGGACAGTTCGCGGGCCAGCGTCAGGCAGTCGTCGAAGTTGCCGTCGACCTGCAGCAGGCGGGCTCCGTGCACCAGGGCCTGCGCGAGTTTGCCCATCGCGATCTTGCCCGCAGGCACGAGAACCGCGCACACCATGTCCGCGCGCACGGCGTACGCCGCAGCACTGGCACTGGTGTTTCCGGTGGACGCGCAGATCACCGCCTTGGCGCCTTCCTGAGCGGCCATCGAGATCGCCATGGTCATTCCGCGGTCCTTGAACGACCCGGTCGGGTTGGCCCCTTCGACCTTCAGGTAGACATCGCAGCCGGTCATCTCGCTGACCCGGTTCGCCCGCACGAGCGGGGTCCCGCCCTCGCGCAGGGTGATGACCGGGGCTTCGGCACTGATGGGTAGGTGTTCGCGGTACTCCTCGATGATCCCCCGCCAGACGTGGGCGCTCATTCCTCACCCTCCACGCGCATGACCGCGGCCACCTCGTTGACGATGTCGAGGTCGCGCAGTGCATCCACGGTCGCAGCCAGATCCGCTTCCGAGGCGGCGTGAGTCCGGATGAGCAGCGCTGCCCGGCCGCTCTGCTCATCGGTGTCCTGCCGGACGGTCTGGATGGACACGTCGTGATCGCCGAAACAGGTGGCGACCTGCGCCAGCACGCCGGGACGGTCGACGACATCCAGGTTCACCGTGTAGCGGGTGGTCGCCTGCCCCACCGGGCGCGGTGTGAGACCTGCGTAGATCGACTGCGCCTGCCCGGACGCTCCTGCCCGACGGTTGCGCGCAGCACTCACCAGGTCACCGAGCACGGCACTGGCGGTCGGCTCGCCACCGGCACCGCGACCGTAGAACATCATCGGGCCGGCGGATTCCGCTTCCACGAACACCGCGTTGAACGCGTCGCGGACACTGGCCAACGGGTGTGACCGCGGCACCATGGCCGGGTGCACCCGGGTGACGATCCCGGAATCGGAGGTCCGCTCTGCCACGGCCAGCAGTTTGATGACAAAACCAAGATCACGTGCTGCCTCGACATCGCGCAACGTCACCGAACTGATGCCCTCGCAGTGGACGTCGGACAGCGTGACGCTGGAGTGGAAGGCCAAGGTTGCGAGAATGGCGGCCTTGGCCGCCGCGTCGTGGCCCTCGACGTCGGCGGTGGGGTCCGCCTCGGCGTAACCGAGCCGCTGCGCCTCGGCGAGCACCTCGTCGTAGTCGGCGCCCTCCTCGTCCATCTTGGTGAGGATGTAGTTGGTGGTGCCGTTGACGATGCCCAGGACCCGCTGCACCCGGTCGCCGGCCAGCGACTCACGCAGCGGTCGCAGCAGCGGGATCGCACCGGCCACCGCCGCTTCGTAGAACAGGTCGACGCCGTTCTGGAAGGCGATCTCGTGCAGACCGGCGCCATGTTCGCTGAGCAGCGCCTTGTTCGCCGTGATGACGCTGGCCCCGTTGCGCAGGGCGACCTCGAGCAGTTCCTTCGTCGGCTCGATGCCCCCCATCACTTCCACGACGATGTCGACGTCCTCCCGCTTGACCACCGCGAACGGGTCGTCGGTCAGCAGTTCCGAGGGGATGCCCGGTCGGGGTTTGTTCACGTCCCGCACGGCGACGGCCACGAGCTCCAGCGGAGCTCCCACCCGGGCCTGCAGATCCTCGGCCGAGTCGGTGAGCAGGCGGGCGACCTGCGAGCCGACAGTTCCGCCTCCAAGCAGGGCTACACGCACCACAGAATCAGACACGCTGACAGTCTCCCACGGCGGACATGGTCGACGTCAGGGGCGCGGGCGCTGTCGCTAGTCGAAGGCCGCGTCCCCGCGGATCAAGTCCTCGAGGCTCTCCCGGTGCAGGACCACCGAGCATGATCCGTCCAGCGCCGCCACGACTGCGGGCTTGGGCACATAGTTGTAGTTGCTGGCCATACTGCGGCAGTAGGCGCCGGTCGCCGCCACCGCCAGCAGGTCCCCGGGCTGCACGTCGCCCGGCAGCCACGCATCGCGCACCACCACGTCCCCGCTCTCGCAGTGCTTGCCCACGACCCGGCTCAGCACCGGCTCGGCACTCGAGTTCCGTCCCGCCAGGACCACTGTGTAATCGGCGCCGTACAGGGCGGTACGGATGTTGTCGCTCATCCCGCCATCCACCGAGACGTACAGACGCGAGCGGCCACCGAGGTCCACCGTCTTCACCGTGCCCACCTCATAGACGGTGATCCCGGCACTGCCGACAATGGCCCGGCCCGGTTCCACGGCCAAACGCGGCACCGGGACCCCGGCCAGTTCACACTCGCGGGTGACGATCGACTGCAACTGCTTGGCCATGTCCTGCACCCGCGGGGGGTCGTCGTCGGGGGTGTAGGCGATGCCCATTCCACCGCCGAGGTTCAGTTCCTCGATGCGGTGCCCGTCGGTCACCAGGTCGGCGACCAGACCTGCCATGCGGTGCGCGGCCACCTCGAAACCTGCTGCGTCGAAGATCTGGGAGCCGATGTGGCTGTGCAGACCGATCAGGTTCAGGTGCGGATCCTCGGCCACTGCCTTCGCAGCAGAGGCGGCGACTCCACCGGCCAGCGCGAGGCCGAACTTCTGGTCTTCATGGGCTGTGGCGATGAACTCGTGGGTGTGTGCCTCCACACCGACCGTCACCCGGACCAGCACATTCGGGCGGACGCCGGTCTGTTCGGCCAGTCGGGACAGCCGGCCGATCTCGTCGAAGGAATCGGCCACGATGCGGCTCACACCGGCCTCAAGCGCGCGCCGCAACTCCTGCTCGCTCTTGTTGTTGCCGTGGAAGAGCAGACGGTCGCCGGACACCCCTGCCCGCAGGGCTACCTCCAACTCCCCCATGGTGCACACATCGATGCGCAACCCCTGCTCGTCGGCCCAGCGGGCGATACGGCCCGAGAGGAAGGCCTTGGCCGCGTAGTAGACGTCGGCCCCGGCATAGGCCTGTGCGTAGGCTCGGGCGGCCTGCCGGAAGTGCCGCTCGTCCAGCAGGAACAACGGCGATCCGTATTCGGCCACTGCTTGCGTGACCGGGACCCCGGCGAGCTCGAGGACGCCGTCCACGCGGGCGGCCGTGGCTGGCCACACGGACTCGGACAAGGCATTCAGGTCGGCGGGCGGTTCTCCGATCCGGGCCGCATGTGTGAGGTCCTCGTGCCGGGGGCCGGCGGGGTGAGCTGGCATGCAGGCCAGCGTATCCATGCGCTAACAGCGGCGACTACATCCGTTCGGGAGCCTGCACCCCGCACAGATCCAGGCCGTTGGCCACCACCTGCCTGCTTGCGGCGCACAGCCACAGCCGTGCGATGTGCAGCGGTGCCAGTTCCTCGTCGTTGCGTGGCAGGACCCGGCACGAGTCGTAGAACTTGTGGTAGGCGGTGGCCACTTCCTCCAAGTACCGTGCGACCCGATGCGGTTCGCGCAGTTCGGCGGCCGTCGCGATGATCCGGGGGAACTCGGCCAGTACCCCGAGCAAGGCCGACTCCCGTTCGTGCTCGAGCAGACCCGGGTCGAATTCCGCGGTACGCCAGTCGATGCCCAGGTCCGCGGCGTTGCGCAGAACCGAGGAGATCCGGGCGTGGGCGTACTGGACGTAGTACACGGGGTTGTCGTTGGTGCGCTGCACCAACAGGTCGAGATCCATCGTCAGCGGCGAATCGGCCGGATACCGGATCAGGGTGTAGCGCGCGGCATCGACGCCCACCTCGTCGACCAGATCCTCCAGGGTCACCATGGCACCGGCCCGCTTGCTCAGCCGCACCTCCTGCCCGCCTTTGAACATCTTCACCAACTGCCCGATGAGGATTTCGATGTTGTAATCCGGGTCATCACCGGCACACGCCGCCACGGCACGCAGCCGGTTGACGTAGCCATGGTGGTCGGCACCGAGCAGGTACACGCAGACGTCGAAACCGCGGTCGCGCTTGTTGACGTAGTAGGCGGTGTCCGAGGCGAAGTACGTGAGTTCTCCGTCGGCCTTGATCAGCACCCGGTCCTTGTCGTCGTCGAAGTCCGTGGTGCGCAGCCACACCGCACCGTCCTGCTCAAAAACGTGGCCTTCCTCGCGCAACTTCTGCATGCCGCGGTCGACCGCGCCGGACTCGTGCAAGGAACGTTCGGAGTACCAGACGTCGAAATGTGTGCGGAAGTTGTCCAGGACGTCCTTCTGCTGCTGCAGTTGCAATGCGTAACCGGCTTCCCGGAACGCGACCCACCGGCGGTCCTCGGGCAGCTCCAGGATCGCAGGGTCGTCCTGCACGATGGTGCGGGCCAGGTCATGGATGTAATCGCCCTGATAGCCGCCGTCGGGGACCTGCACGCCGCGCGCCGACGCTTCCAACGACTGTCCGAACTTGTCCATCTGCACACCGCGGTCGTTGACGTAGAACTCCCGGGTCACCTCAGCGCCTGCCGCCGCCAGCACGCGTGCCATGGCGTCCCCGACAGCCGCCCAGCGGGTATGACCGAGGTGCAGCGGCCCGGTGGGGTTCGCAGAGATGAACTCGAGGTTGAGCGCTGTGCCCTGCAGCGCGTCGATGGTCCCGTAGTCCGCGCCCTGTTCGACGATCGAGTGTGCGATCGCCCCGGCGGAGTCCGCAGCCAGCGTGATGTTGATGAAACCCGGGCCGGCGATTTCAACCGCCTCGATACCGGCCTGGCCGCGCAGCTGCTCGACGACCTTGGCGGCCAGATCCCGCGGGGCCAGTCCCGCCCGCGTGGCCAGAACCATCGCGATGTTCGTGGAGTAGTCGCCGTGGTCACGGTTCTTCGGGCGGTCCACGCGAACCTCGGCGGTGATTCCCTCGATCTCGGGGACTCGGGTCAGGGCCGCGCTGATGACTTCGGTGAGGGCGTCAGGGGTCATGGCCCCAGACTAAGGGCTCGGGCTCGGGGTATCTTCGGGTCCGGCCTTGCGCACCGCCACCACCACGCGCAGCGGGTTGTCACCGACGTACGCCTGCCCTTCTGGCGGCACGTCCTCCCCGAGCACTGCGATGCTCACCAGATTGGGCGAGGTCGGTCGACGGGCCTCATAGAACACGTCACGGCTCCTCGCCCCGGCGCGCACCGGCTGGTAGCCGGTGGTCCGCAGGCCGCGCACCAGCAGGCTGGCGTCCTCGTTGACGTACTTGCGCACTTCCTGCGGGGTTTCGCCCTCGAACAGCGGCCGGGCGTAGATCCACATGTACCGGTTCCCGCCGTCGGCGCTCTGACACCACGGACCGGCGTAATAGGAAGGCGCCAGCTCGTCGAGCACAGGCGGATACTGGCGCAACTGCTTGCGTGTACAGATCTCCCACTGCTGATCGGCCACCGAGATCGCCGCGTCCGGGGCACCGGCCGCCACCGGTCCTGGAAGCGCAGTGGGTTGCACGGTCGGTGTCACGGGGCCGCATCCGACCAGCAATGCGGCGAGTACAACCACCGGCCAGCGCATACCCCGACGGTACTGCCCGATCCACGCGGTTCGGGGTAGGACTGGCGTTGCTACGCTGGGGAATGCCCAGGGCCCCCGTAGCTCAGGGGATAGAGCAGTGGCCTCCGGAGCCATGCAGGCGTTCGAATCGCCTCGGGGGCACCCAGACCCCGTTTCAGGCAGCTGACCCCCACGCCGGGGTCGCCAGTCCGATCCGCTCCCGGCCCCGCGACCAGTGGTAGCCGTCGCGCGCGTTGAAGTACATCCGCGGCCCTACCGGCGTGTCCCGGACGTCGAGAGCGTAGACATGGGTGGCCATCCAGCCGCAACCGGTCGGGGCGATCGCAGGCGCCTCGGACAACACCTGCCACCTCAACCCGTCGGCCGACCCCAACACCCAGATCTCCGAGCCGGAGTGCTCACCATCCCAGGTGATCGCGTTCTGGAAGCCCACCCAGCCGTCGGCGACCCGCAGGACTTTGATCGCACCGGCCGACAGGCTCGCCGGACCATCCGCTGGACCCAACACGGGTTCGGGCAGGGCCTGGAACGGTCCGTCGACGCCGACCGACTCGGCTACACCGATGTAGGTCGGCTCAGAGAACCCACAGTCGGGCAGCGCGGTGAGGCCGGCTGAGTAGTACAGGCGCCAGCGGCCGTCGGGCAACTCCACCAGGCACGGATTGGACACCGACCGACTGCGGCCGTTCACGTGCCACGCCAGGCTGGGCTCGAGCAAAGTGACCGGCGCTTGCCAGTGAATGAGGTCGTCGCTGCCACGGGACTCGATGCGGGAACGCCACGGCAGACCCAGCGGCACGAAGAGCCGTGTTTTCTCGTAGCACAGGCGGTAGCGCGGCGACGACTGCGTAGCCAGGATGTACCCGCGCAGGGCGTTGCGGGCCACAGTGCCAGACCGACGCCACGCGATTCCGTCATCGCTGCGGAGAGCGTGCAAACCGATCAACGAGTGCGCCCACATCCGCCAGTCACCTTCAGGTGTGCTCCCGGGTCCCAGAAATGTCGGGTCGGCGATGATCGGCGACGGGAAAGGCGCACCTATCAGAGGGTGGGGAACCACGGTCCACGACAAGGACGCCACCTGCTGGGCCGTCATCTGCGACAGCAGCATCACTTGACCTTCTTCGGACTCCGATGGTTGTCGTCGGCGGCCCGCCGCACAGTTCGGCTCTCATCGGCGGCGAGTTTGCGAATCACCCCACTGGGGGCACTGCGGTTCTCCGCGACACGTTGTCGCACCACCGCTGACTTGTCCTTGGCCAGCCGCCGCAGCGCCGCACCGGATGCCTCCGGGTTCAATGCCACGGCCGTACGCACCGACTTGTTGTCGTCCTGGGCCAGCATCTCCAGGACTTTGGACGAAGCGCGGTGGTTCAAGGCGACTTCGGTGCGCACCTCCCAGCGCTTGTCCTGCGCCAGCCTGAGCAGCGTCTTGGCCGGGGTACGGGGGTTGCTGGCCACTTCGGCGCGCACCGACCAGCTCTTGTGATTGGCCAGTTTCGACAGGGTCTTGCCCGGCGTCTGGGGGTCGCGGGCCAGCGACGCACTGCTCCGCGTGGCCTCAGCCACGGATCATGTTCCTGATCATCGTGCGCACACGAACAATCTACGCGAATCGGAACAGCGATTCCTGTGATTGACCCGCCGTCCAACCTCGCCAATGTGATCCGCGACGACTCCGGCGGGCTTTGAACCTCCGGCGTCCATACGCTGTGGACATGGTCGATTGGTACTCCCGCGAGGTCTTCGAGCCGGGGCGCCAGCCGATGCTGTTCGCGTTGTTGGCGTTCCTGGTGACATTCCTGGTGACCCGCATGATCACCCGCATGATCCGGGCCGGCAAAGGCCCGTTCCGCAACGTGTCGACCGGTGATGTGCACATCCATCACGTGGTCCCCGGGCTGATCGTGTTGCTCCTGGGAGGCGTGCTGGCTCTGGGTTCCAGCGAGAGGGGACTCTGGCGCCAGGTCGCTGGCCTGATGTTCGGTGTGGGCGCCGCACTGGTGCTCGACGAGTTCGCAATGGTCCTGCATCTCGACGACGTCTACTGGAGCAGTGAAGGACGCCTATCGGCCGATGCGGTCACCCTGGCGGCCGTCGTCATGTTCTGTGCACTGCTGATCATTGCACCCAACAAACCCCCCGCCGACGAGGTGACCAGTTTCTGGCTCAGCGTCACCTCCTCGATCCTGTTCATCCTGTTCTGGCTACTGCCGATATCGGTCACGATCCTGAAAGGCAAACTCTGGATGGCTGCCCTGGCCATGCTGGTCGCTCCCGTCGGCTGGTTCGCCGCCATCCGAGTGGCCCGGCCCGGCTCCCCATGGGCGCACTTCCGGTACCGGCAGTCGCCGGTCAAACAGCAGAAGGCGCAACGCCGCGCCGACAAGTGGGTCCGTCGACAGCAGCCGATCAAGAACTGGATTTCCGAGCACCTGTTCGGTCTACCTGCGGACACCACCGGGCCTCAGTGAACTACGGTTACGTGTGTGCTGGACATCACATACCCGCCTATCGTCGCCACGGCTTACACCTTTTTCCGTGCGTTCAACATCCACTTCACCGTGACCGGGGGCGAGCATGTGCCCCGCACGGGGGGCGCTGTCCTGGCCAGCAACCATGTCTCCTACCTCGACTTCATCTTCTGCGGCTACGCGGCCCGGCCCTCGAAGCGGCTGGTGCGCTTCATGGCCAAGAAGGCGACCTTCGACCATAAGATCTCCGGACCTCTGATGCGATCCATGCACCACATCCCGGTGGACCGCTCAGCCGGCGCCGGATCTCTGGACCACGCGGTGGAATGGCTGCGCAAGGGCGAGGTCGTCGGCGTGTTCCCGGAGGCAACCATCAGCCAGTCCTTCGAGGTCAAGGACTTCAAGACCGGTGCCGTTCGTATGGCCGCCGAGGCCGCGGTGCCGGTGGTCCCGATGATCACCTTCGGGGGTCAACGGCTGTGGACCAAAGGACACAAACGGGAGATGACCCGCGGGACCCTGGTCGCGCTGCGTGTGGGCCAGCCCTTCATGGTCACCCCAGAGGACGACCCGATCGAAGCGACCGCCCACCTACGTTCGGTGATGCAAGGCCTGTGGGACGAGACGCTCGAGGCGTACGAACCCAAACCGGAGGCGGACGCCTGGTGGTGGCCGGCCAGGCTCGGCGGGGGCGCCCCGACCCTGGACGAGATGCGGCTTCGCGAAGCGCAGGAGAGAGCGCGCCGCGAAGGCAAGGACTAGCGGCGTTCGCGCTCCAGCAGCGACTGCGCCTCGTCGACGCTGATCCGGCCCGCCGCGAGGTCGCGCATCACCTCGTCGGGTTTGACTGCTGGCCCATCGAGCCCCAAGCGGCTCAGAAGGTCGTTGAACCGCTGGCGCGCCGTCGGGTAGGACACCCCAAGATGCGCCTGCACGTCGCGCAGGTTTCCCCGTGAGCGCAGGAACACCTCCAACAGTTGCTGGTCCTGCGTGCTGAGTTCGCAGAACCGGCATTGTGCGAAGGTTCCCGAGATCTCCGTGTGGCAACTGGGACAGCTCAAACGTGTGGTGATCAGCTGCTCCCGGCAGACCGGGCAGGCCGACGGCGGTGCGTGCATGTCGCTCATGCCATCGTCACCTGGGCCGAGCCCATCCGCGAACTCACGCTCAGCGCTCCAGTGCCAGCGCCCACAGTTACTGGCACTGTGGTCGCGTCCTGGGGTGCCTTCAGAATGCCGTGATGGGACTTGACGGTGGCCTGCCCCAGCGAGGTGTCCGCCGTCACGACCACGTCGGAGTCCGGGCGGACCGTGACGCTGACCGAGCCCATGTCGGCACGGACCCGCGACTGCCCGCGGAATGTCCAATCGACCCGGCCGCTGCCGCTGGCCACATCGAACAGCAGAGGCCCTTCGCCGGACAGTTGCGCAGACCCGGCTTCCACCCCCACCGAGGCGCCGGCTCGGGTTCCGGACATCTCCAAGGGTCCGCCCACGAGCAGGACCTGGATGGGCAGATCCGGGTTGACCCGGATGTCCAAGGTCGCACCCACCCGGTTGACCATCTGTCCGACCCAGGTCATGAACGCCGACCGGGGCGGTTCGACGGCGTAGTCGCCAGCGGTCGTGTTCGTGTCGATCAGCAGTGCGTCCCCCTCGCGGCGCATCGTGTGGGGACCATGAGCCACGGCCTCGGAGACGTTCGGGTCGCCGTGGATGTTCAGGCGCACAGCCCCGGCCTTGATCAGGATGCGGGCCACCGGCTCTTCGTCCACCACCACGGCGGCGCTGTCCAGCATCTCGATCTGTTCCGCGGCCTGGTCCGCAGACACCTTTCCCGACGCAACATCTTCCAGAAGTGATCTCAGATTCTCATCCATACCGCAAAGTATAAACCGATCTTTCCTGAATGGAAATTACTGTCAGCCCACGCCCAATTCGTGGAGCCGGTCGTCGTCGATGCCGAAATGGTGTCCCACTTCATGCACGACGGTGATGTAGACCTCCCGGACGACGTCGGCCTGCGTGGAGCACATCTGCAGGATCGGAATCCGGAAGATGCGGATGCGGTCGGGCATCGCGGCCACATACCAACTACCTCTGGCCGTCAGCGGGATCCCCTCGTACAACCCAAGCACCCCCGGATGATCCTCGGGTGCGAAGTCTTCGATCACGATGGCCACATTGTCCATGTGGGCGGCGAGGTCAGCGGGGATCACGTTGATAGCCGCAGCCACCAACTGCTCGAACCTCTCCGGGCTGACGTCGATCACCACCCCATGATCCCACCGATTCTCAGGTGTCGCCGTACTCTATCCGCGCGACGACCTGCGACAACTCCGCTGCGGAGGGTCGCCAGCGGTGTTCCTCCAATCCCACCCGGCGACCGTCGACCTGGATCCCTTCGGCGCCCAGCAGCGCACCGGCTGCGTCCCGGACCGGTTCAGCCAGGGTTCCCGCCGCCTGCACCACCCGCCACCACGGCACCTGGTCACCGTGATCGGACAGGGCCCGGGCCACGCGACGAGGACCGCACGCATACCCGGCCTGCGATGCGATCTCGGCCACATCCGCGTAACTGACCAGCCTCCCGGCGGGGATGGCCGCAACCACCGCAAGGATCGCCTCATCGAGCAGGTCCGGCAGCCTCACACGTGAACCTCCAGCGTGCTGACACCGGGCCGGGCGGGGTCGCGCCGCACGCTGATGCGGGGATCGATCCGGCCCTTCAGCAGGTCCACGTGACTGATCAGGCCGATCACCCGGTCCTCTCCGACCCGGACCTGTTCCAGCATGTCCATGACCTCCTCGAGCACGTCGGAATCCAGTGACCCGAAGCCCTCGTCGATGAACAAGGTCCCCAGTTCGACGCCACCGGATTCGGCCCGTACGACGTCGGCCAGGCCCAGCGCCAGCGCCAGGGACACGTAGAAGCGTTCGCCGCCGCTCAGCGACCTGGTCGAGCGTTTGGAGTCCGAGCGGCCGTCGTAGATCCGCAGATCCAGGCCGGCCTGTGTGCGGGCGTCCAATCCGTGGCCTTCCACCGCCAACTGGTACCTGCCTTCGGAGATGGCGTCCAAGCGGTCGTTGGCCGCGCTCACCACGTCCTCGAAACGGCGCATCAGCACAAAAGAGGACAGCTTCACCCGGTGGATCACCTCATGACGCTGCGCGGTGGCAAGGTCCGCCATCCGGATCACCGGCTCGGTGTCGGCCCGCACCTGCGCCGCGTGCCCCAGCCTCGCTTGCAGCTGCTCCCGGCGGGGCCCGGCGCGCTCGAGCCGGTCCTGCAGTGCGCTGGCCTGGGCTGCAGCCTTGCGCGCGTGGGCGGTGGCCGCAGCACACGTTTCGCCGATCGCCTCAAGATCCACTGCATGGTCGAGGTCGACGTCTGCCAGATCCCGCAGCGTCCGCTCCACATCGGTGAGGGCGTCATCCCAGGCCTTGACCTCTGTTTCGAGGTCTTCGACCCGGCTCGGGTCCAGCAGACCGGCCTCGGCCACATCCACGGCGGGGAACCCTGCCCGCTCGAGGGTCTCGTCCAGCACCTCGAGGCTGCGCTGCAGTTCCTCGCGACGACGCTGGTGGAGTCTCAGTGCCTCCAGCGCCGCCCGTTGCGCGTCGCGCACCGCCTCCAGGTGACACACCCGCGCAGCCACGGACGGATGATCCAGTCGCCGCTGTTCCACGATGTGTTCACTGGATGCCAAGGTGTCCATCGCCGTCTGCACCTGGACAGCGCAGCGTTGTTCTGCCAGTCGGGCCTCGGTCACCGCCTCCGTCGCGCTCGGGCGCTGACCGACGAGCACCTGCAACTGTGCCGCCACCAGCTGACGGCGCCGTTGTAGGTCCTGAGCGTCCGCGAGCGCCGACTGTGCGTCGGCCAGTTGCCCGGGCACCTGAGCCGCGTCAGGACCGGCCTCCGCCGCAAGACGTTCCAGCAGACCGCTGAGCTTGGTGGCATCTCCGTGCAGCCGCATGGCCAGCGCCTGCCGCTCCTGCGCACGTTCCTGCAAGGCGACCAGATCTTCGACGGTTCCCTCTTCGTCCGGGCGGGCCGGCGCGGGGTGACTCTGCGAGCCGCACACCGCGCACGGCTGGCCGTCCACGAGTGTGGCCGCCAGTTGCACCGCGTGATCGCGCAAGTGCGCCTGCGACGCCGCGCGCACGGCCGCATCGGCGGACTGCCACGCCTCCTGCGCCTCGGCAGCGTGGATCACCGCCGCAGCATGTTGCTGCTCGACCTCACACCACTGCACCCACGCATCGTGCCGACGCTGCAACATCTCGACCCGGCCCGACTGCGCCGCCACCCGCTCGGAGACATCGGGAAGCCCTTCCAACTCCTGCGTGCCCCTGGTGATGCTGGTCTCGACCTCCTCCACCGCCCGCTGCGCCTCACCGAGCTCCATCTGGGCCTGCTGCAGCTGCACCTGTCGCTGCTTGAGATCGACCCGCAGCCCTGGCAGCGCGGCTTCGGTCTGCAACGCCGCGCCAAGGCCACCGAGTTCGCCGACCAGTGCGTCCAGGCGTTCGGGATCGGCAGTGGGGGCTTCACCCAGGTCTTGCAGACGCGCCGCGGACGCCTGCAGGCCCGACTGTGCGTCAGCAGCCTCGTTGACTGCTGTGCGCCACGCGCCGATCGCCGGAACCAGTGGGATCGCACGCCGGTGGGCCTCCAGGGCGGTCCGCCACGACTGCACCTGACTGCGAGTGGTTTCCAGCTCGGCAAGCCGTGCCAGGGCACTGCGCTTGCGCACCTGATCAGCGGCGATGCTCCGCGCGACCCGAAGGTCTTCCTCTGCGGCAGCCATGGCGGCGTCGGCAAGATCTGCACTGGTCCTGACCACGGTGACCTCAGCCGTCAACGCCAACAGCGCGGCGTCCACGGCACTGAGCGGGTCCGCCTGGTCGAGTTCGACCTCCAGCACGCCTTTGCACTGTTCGACCATGTCGGCGACCGCGTCGTCAGCATCGCTGCGGCGGGTGCGGGCACGCCTGCGCATGACCTGTAACTGCTCCTCGACGCGCTTGTAGAACTCAGTACCGAAGATTCGTTCCAGGATCTGGGCACGCTCACCGGTCCCGGCATCCAGGAAGTTCGCGAACTCCCCCTGAGCCAGCACGACCGTGGACACGAACTGCTGCTTGTTCAGACCGATGATCCCCTGAACCTGCTCGGCCACGTCGCTGGCCCGGGTTGCCAACTCCTGCAGCCCGTCGGGGGTCAGCACCATCAGCGATGCCGTCGCGTTCACCGAGGTCGTGCCGTCACCGCGCTTCTTGGCCCGTTCGTGCGCGGGACTGCGGCGTACCAAATACGTCGTGCCGGACACCTCGAATTCCAGTTCCACCCAGGGTGATTCCGAGCGCATGTGGGAGTCCAGCCGGCCGAGATCGGAGGCGGATCCGGCGACCGACCCGTACAGCGCGTACACGATCGCATCCAGGATCGTCGACTTCCCAGATCCCGTGGGTCCCTCGATCAGGAACAGGCCGGCACTGGTCAGCCCCTCGAAGTCGACCGACACCTGCTGGGCGAACGAGCCCACTCCCTGCATGCGCAAACCACGGATCCTCATGCCGACTCCTGCTCCCGCACGTCCTGCACCGCACGGTCGAAGGCCTGTGCTTCACCGGCTTCGATCTCACCGTTCGTGACGAACTTGACGAAGTCACCTGCCACCTCCGACGGCTTCTCCTCGGCCGCCCGCAGTCCCGGCCGGGCATCGATGCTGCCGCCTGCCGGTTCGTGTCGCACCAGCAGGGCGTGGGGGAATCGCTGCTGAATCCTGGGCCACATCTGCGAGGGCCGGCGATCGTCGGTGACGGTCACACTGACCCACGAGTCGAGATGCTCGGCGAACTCCTGCGGGTCGAGCAACTCGGCCATGAGCCCGCGCAGGTTGGCCATCGCACGTGGCTGCACAATGCCCACCTCCTGCACATCGGTGACCCCTCCGGGCCCGAGTTCCACGATGGTCACCGTCTTGTCCTGAGCCGCCTCGCTGAACGAGTAGCGCAACGGTGAGCCGCTGTAGCGCAGGCGGGTGTGCTGATCCGGGGCGCTGATCTCCTGTGGCCGGTGTAAATGGCCCAGCGCGACGTAGTCGATGCCGCAGAACAGATCGGCCGGTACCGTGCCGAGCCCCCCAACGGAGATGTCCCGCTCGGAATCGGTCACCCCACCACCCATGACCCAGGCGTGGGCGAGCACCACGGTGCGCACGGGTTCTGGATTCCGCGCCCGATCTGCGTTCACCCGGTCCATGGCGGCCGCCATCACGCCCGCATGGGTACCTGGCACTTCCTCGTCTGCTGCAAGGACATGGCGCGCGGTGTCGGGGTGCAGGTAGGGCACGGGGTACACATGCACCGGCCCGTATTCATCACTGAAACACAGGGGCTGTCCGATCTCCTCCAGGCGCGTGCGCAGGAAGAGCCGATCGTTGAACAGCCGCGATCCGTAGCCCAGACGGCGCAGGGAGTCATGGTTGCCCGCCGTCACGACGGTCGCGGCGATGCCCAGCAGTCGACTGAGGGTGTCCTCGAGCAGTTCCAGGGCTTCGGCCGAAGGCACGGCATGGTCGAAGACGTCCCCTGAGACCACGACCAGATCAACCTCATGATCCGCAGCGATCGCCACGATCTGATCCATCGCGGATTCCTGCGCCGCGCGCAGCGAGGTCTTGTGCAGCGTCCTGCCCAGGTGCCAGTCGGACGTGTGAAGGATTCGCATCGTGCCCCCTTTGCTGGTGGTGTGGCTCCATGGTGGAACGGGGGTACGACATTTTCGGTGAGGCTCGCACGCGGCGGCACCGGTGACGGGCTCAGCTGCGGCGAACGCTGCCCGTCCGCTGGGCGACGAGCCCCACCACGACCCCCACGAGGGCTCCCAGAATCAGTCCCCATGTGTTGTCCACCAGGTCCTGGAACTGGCATCTGCGTCCCAGCACCTGCGCGTAACGCTGGATCCCCTCCACGAACAGGGGCACGCAGAACGCCAGCACCAGCACCCACACCCGGCGCACCGCGAGGAAACCGGCGAAGAACCCCAGTGGGACGAACAGCCAGGTGTTCAGGACGCGGTCGGAGCGGCCGATCAAGTCGCGCGGATCCACCGGGGCGACCATGGACCGCAGGCAGGAACCCGCAATGCCATTGGCCGCGGGGCTGAGCGTTGCCGCAGCGATGAGGCTCAGGCTCAATCCCAGACCCACCACCACCCAGACCGGCAGATCGAGCCGGGCGGCGACCCTGCGAGGCTAACAGGACGGTGAACAGAACCCCCGCGCCCAGGACGATCGGAAACAACGGCACAGCGCCCAACCAGCCCCCGATGCTCGCTGCCACCTCGACGTCAGCGCCTATTCACCGGTGAGTCGGGCCACCAGCAGTTCGCGGACCCGTCCGGCGTCGGCCTGTCCGCGCGTGGACTTCATCACCGCGCCGACCAGTGCACCGACAGCTGCAACCTTGCCGTCACGCACCTTCTGCGCCACATCGGGATTGCCGGCAATCGCCTCGTCCACAGCCACCAGCAACGCCGTGTCGTCGGACACCAGCGCCAACCCGCGAGCCGCGACTACCTCGTCAGCCGAACCCTCCCCGGCGAGGATGCCGTCGATCACCTGTCGCGCCATCTTGTCGTTGAGCGTCCCTTCGGCGACCAAGGCTTCGATCCGGGCGACCCCCACCGCATCGATCGGGAGGTCGGGCAGCGCGACCCCGCTGTCGTTGCTGCGCCGGGCCAACTCGCCCAGCCACCACTTCTTGGCCCCCGCCGCTGAGGCTCCGGCTTCGATCGTCTGCTCGATGAGTTCGAGTGCTTGTGCATTGACCACATCACGCATCTCGAGGTCGGTGAAACCCCAGTGCTGTTGCAGCCGTGCCCGGCGCTGGGCGGGCGGCTCGGGCAGCGTCGCGCGCAGCTGCTCCACCCACTGCTCGGATGCGGCCACCGGCGCGAGGTCCGGCTCCGGGAAGTACCGATAGTCCTCGGCCTCTTCCTTGGTCCGCCCCGGTGTGGTCTTGCCGGTGTCCTCGTGCCAGTGCCGGGTCTCCTGCACGATGGTTCCGCCGGCGGCCAGGACATCGGCCTGGCGCTCGATCTCGTGGCGCACTGCGCGTTCCACCGAGCGCAGGGAGTTGACGTTCTTCGTCTCCGTGCGGGTGCCGAACGGACCCTGCGGATCGGGGCGTAACGAGACGTTCGCGTCGCAGCGCAGTGAGCCCTGTTCCATGCGCACATCCGAGACGCCCAGCGACCGCAGAATGTCACGAAGCGCGGCCACGTAGGCGCGTGCGACCTCGGGTGCCTTTTCGCCGGTACCCTCGATGGGCTTGGTGACGATCTCGATCAGCGGAATTCCTGCCCGGTTGTAGTCGACCAACGAGTAGTCGGCGCCGTGGATCCGTCCGGTCGCGCCACCCATGTGCAGGGACTTTCCGGTGTCCTCCTCCATATGGGCACGCTCGATCCCGATGCGGTAGGTGTCACCGTCCACGTCGACATCGAGGTAGCCGTTCACCGCGATCGGCTCGTCGTATTGGGAGATCTGATAGTTCTTCGGCATGTCGGGGTAGAAGTAGTTCTTGCGCGCGAACCGCGACCGCGGCGCGATCGCGCAGTTGAGGGCCAGACCAATCCGGATGGCCGATTCGACCGCCGTGCCGTTCACCACCGGTAGCGAGCCGGGCAGTGCCAGGCACACCGGGCACACCTGTGTGTTGGGGGCGGCGCCGAACGTGGTCGAGCACCCGCAGAACATCTTGGTCTCGGTGTTCAGTTCCACGTGCACTTCCAGCCCCAGGACGGGGTCGAATTCGCTGATGGCCTGCTCGAACCTCATGGCCGGGCCTCCCAACCGATGGCGGCTTCCAGTGCTCCTCCGGCGACGTAGAGCCGGTCGTCGGCCATGGCCGGCGCCATGAACTGCAGGCCGATCGGCAGTCCCTGATCGTCGAGTCCCACCGGGACCGACATCCCCGGAATACCCGCGAGGTTAGCCGGGATCGTGGCGATGTCCTGCAGGTACATGCTCAAGGGGTCATCCACCTTCTCACCGAGCGGAAAGGCGGTCGTCGGGGCGGTCGGCGTGGCCAGGACATCGGCCTGCGAGAAGGCCGCGGCGAAATCGTTGGCGATGAGGGTCCGCACCTTCTGCGCCTGCCCGTAGTAGGCGTCGTAGTAACCGCTGGACAGCGCGTAGGTCCCCAGCATGATCCGCCGCTTGACCTCAGGTCCGAAGCCCGCTTCGCGGGTCAGCGCCATCACTTGCTCGACACTGCGGTCGCCGTCGTCCCCCACCCGCAGGCCGTAGCGCATGGCGTCGAACTTGGCGAGGTTCGACGACGCCTCGCTGGGCAGGATCAGGTAGTACGCGGCCAGCGCGTACTCGAAGTGCGGACAGGAGACCTCGACGATCTCGGCGCCCGCGTCGGCCAAGGCGTCCAACGACTCCTGGAAGTGCTCGCGCACCTCCCGCTGGAATCCCTCGCCGGTCAACTGCTTCACGACCCCGATCCGCATGCCCTTGACGTCGGGGTTCGCGGCGGCTTGGACCACCGGCGGGACAGGAGCGTCGATCGAGGTCGAATCGCGCGGATCATGGCCTGCCATCACTGCGTGCAGCATGGCCGCGTCCGCGACAGTGGTCGCGAATGGCCCGGCTTGATCCAGCGATGAGGCCAGTGCGACCAGCCCGTAGCAGGAGACCCCGCCGTAGGTCGGCTTCACCCCGACCACGCCGGTCATGGCGGCCGGCTGCCGGATCGAACCGCCGGTGTCCGTACCGATGGACAGCGGCGCCTGCCGAGCAGCAACTGCCACCGCCGAGCCACCACTGGAACCACCTGGAATACGACCTGCGTCCCATGGGTTGCGCGTCGGGCCGAAGGCGCTGTTCTCTGTCGACGAGCCCATGGCGAACTCGTCCATATTCGTCTTGCCGATGATCACTGCGCCGGCATTGCGCAGATTGGCGGTGACTGTGGCGTCGTAGGCGGGGATCCAGCCCTCGAGCATCTTCGACCCGCAGGTGGTCGGCAGCCCTTTGGTCGTCAGCACGTCCTTGACGGCCACTGGCACGCCGGCCAGGGGCCCGAGTGCCTCACCGCGCGCCCGCGCCGCGTCAATGGCATCGGCGGTGGCCAGCGCGCCGGAGACGTCGACGGCGAGGAAGGCGTTGAGCTGGTCGTCGGTCTCGGCGATCCGGTCCAGGAACGACGTTGCGACCTCCCGGGCCGAGAAGTCACCTGCGGCGATTCCAGCCGCCAGGTCAACCGCATTGGTGTAGCTGAAGGACACAGTCACTCCTCATCCAGGATGCGCGGGACCCGGAAGCGGCTGTCCTCGACGGCCGGCGCTGCCGACAGCGCTTCCTCCGCGGTGAGTCCTGGTTGCAGGACATCGGCGCGGAACACGTTGTCCAGCATGACCGGATGGGACATCGGTTCGACGTCCTGCGCGGCGACCTCCCCCACGCGTGTGACGGCGGTGAGGATCACGTCGAGCTGCTCGGCGTAGTGGGACAGTTCGTCATCACTGAGATCGAGCCGGGCCAAGCGCGCCAGGTGCGCGACTTCGTCGCGGGAGATTGCGGGCATGGCGTCAAGTCTACGGAGGTGGATCGAGCAGGTGTCGCTGGCACATGGGACCGCGAGTGACTCTCAGCGTCAACCTCACTGGACGTGCCAGCGCTTCACCGGCGGATCCACGCCAGCGCCACCGATAATCTGGGCGCATGATCGAAGCGTTCGACCTGTCAGGACGCACCGCCCTTATCACGGGGGCCGGTTCCGAAACCGGCATCGGTATCGCCACCGCACGCCTTCTCGCGCAGATGGGCGCGGAGGTGATACTGACCTCCACTACGGATCGGATCAACGACCGCGCCGCCGGGTTGCGCGCCGAGGGCCTGTCGGCCCGGGGTGTCGTTGCCGATCTCACCGATGAGCAACAGGTCGCCCGGCTGCCGGAACACGTCGATGTCCTGGTGAACAACGCGGGCATGGTCAGCATCGGCACGGACTTCGAGTCCGGGCGCCTCACCGAAATGACCCTGGACACGTGGCGCGCTGGCATCCAGCGCAACCTTGATACGGCTTTCCTGGTCAGTCGCCACGTCCTGCCGGCGATGACCGAGCAGCGGTGGGGACGGGTGGTGAACGTCACCAGCGTGACGGGGCCGGTGATGGCGATGCGCGATGAGCC
Source organism: Micrococcales bacterium (assembly GCA_016719135.1). GTDB lineage: Bacteria > Actinomycetota > Actinomycetes > S36-B12 > UBA10799 > JADKAV01. The sequence continues at coordinate 100,287 of JADKAV010000007.1, forward strand.
CGCCTATGCCACGGCCAAGGCGGGCATGATGGGCCTCACCCGCTCGATGGCTCTGGACTTCGCAGATTCCGGGATCACCGTGAACGCCGTTGCGCCGGGCTGGATCGCCACCGGTTCCCAGACCGTCGATGAAGCGCGACAAGCCCTGATGACACCGGCCGGTCGTGCCGGCGAGCCCGACGATGTGGCGGCCGCGATCGCGTGGTTCTGCACCCCCGGGGCCGCCTACACGACCGCCCAGTGCCTGGTCGTCGACGGCGGCAACTCGATCGCCGAGGAGCGGGCCTAGCGTTTTCTGACCAGCCGAGACCGATGATGAGGGCGACGTTGTTGGGCAGTTTCGACCACGAGAGTGCCCAACAACGTCGCCCTCGTTGGACGAAGCCGTGCTGGAGCAACGTGTTGCGCGCGGCCGTCGGAGAATCACGCCGATCTGGGGCCAGTCGCCTGACGCCTAGACCTCGACTCCCAACTCCCCCAACCGGTCCTCTGTCAAGATCGGCACGCCGAGTTTTTCGGCCTTCGCGTATTTGGACCCCGCGTTGTCGCCGGCGATCAGGAAGTCGGTCTTCTTGGACACCGACCCCGTGACCCGCGCACCAAGCTGCTGCAGGCGCTCGGTCAGGTCGTCGCGGCTCCACGTGGTGAGCGTGCCGGTGATGACCACGGTCTTACCCGTGAGAGGTCCTGGTCGGCCAGCACTCTCATCGGCCATCCGCACGCCGGCGGCGGCCCACTTCTCCACGATCCGGGCGTGCCAATCCACCGCGAACCACTCGTGCAGAGCCCCAGCGATCGTCGGCCCCACCCCCTCGACCGAGGCGAGTTGCTCCTCCGAGGCGGCCCGGATGGCATCCATGGAACCCAGCTCACGAGCCAGCGCCTGGGCCGCTGTCGGGCCGACATGACGGATCGACAGGGCCACCAGCACACGCCACAACGGCCGGGACTTGGCCAGTTCCAGTTGTTCGAGCAGCACTCGGGCGTTCTCGGTCAGCTCGTCACCCGAACGGGTGAAGAACGACGAACGCAGCAGCGCCGGGGCGTCGAGGTCGAACAGGTCACCCTCGTCGGCAACCAGGCCGTCGTCGAGCAGGGCACTGGCCGACTTCCACCCGAGACCCTCGATGTCGAAGGCTCCCCTGCCACCCACGTGGTTGAGCCGCTCGCGCAACTGTGATGGACAGCCACGGGCGTTGGGACACCGGATGTCCACGTCCCCCTCTTTCGCGGGGGCCAATGGCGTGCCGCACGACGGGCAGACCGTGGGCATCACGAACTCACGCTCAGTACCGGTGCGCTCCTCCACGACCGGTCCGATCACCTCCGGGATGATCTCCCCTGCCTTGCGCAAGAAGACCATGTCTCCGATCAGCACACCCTTGCGCCGGACCTCTTGGGCGTTGTGCAACGTGGCCATGGACACGGTGGTGCCAGAGACCCGCACCGGCGTCATCACCGCGAACGGCGTCACCCTGCCCGTGCGGCCGACGTTGACCGCGATATCCAGCAGTCGGGTCCGCACGACTTCCGGGGGATACTTCACCGCGATCGCCCAGCGCGGAGCCCGTGAGGTCGAGCCGAGACGCTGCTGCACCGCGATCTCATCGACCTTCACCACGACACCGTCGATCTCATGGTCCAGGCTGTGGCGTTTACGTTCGAACTCCTTGACGTAGGTCTCGACCTCGTCCAACGTCTCGGCGACCGCGATCCGCGGCGACACCGGAAGTCCCCAGCGCTGCATGTCGTCATATGCCTGCGACAGCCGGTGCGGTCGCGGCCCGGAGATCTCGCCGAGGCCGTGCACGATCAGGCGCAGGCGGCCCAGCGCCGAGACACCCCGCTCGAGGTCGCCGCGCTGCTTGTCCGAGACCTTGCGGCCAGCGGCCTCCCGTTCGGCGATCTCCGCCTGACGACGATCCACGCGCTGGCGCAAGGTACCGGCACCTGCGTTGCGCGGATTGGCGAACGGAGAACGCCCCAGTTCCAGCATCTGTTCGTTGAGCTGCGCGAATTCGGCGACCGGGAAATACACCTCGCCGCGTACCTCGACCAGATCCGGGGCCCCCGACAGAATCGTGGGGATCGCGGGGATGAACCGGGCGTTGTAGGTCACGTCCTCACCCACGCGGCCGTCACCGCGCGTGGCCAGTGTGGTCAACCGGCCGTGACGGTACACCAGGTCGACGGCCAGCCCGTCGATCTTCAACTCGCACACCATGGGCGGCACGTGCCCGAGGTCCTTCTCGACCCGGGTCGACCAGGCGCGGAACTCGGTGAGGCCGAAGGCGTTGTCCAGGCTCATCATCCGCTGCAGGTGCTCGACGGGCTCGAACATGTCCGACCGGGCACCACCGACCGTCTGCGTCGGGGAATCGGCCCGCTGCAGCTCCGGAAAGCGCTGCTCGAGATCGCGCAGTTCGACGAAAAGTTCGTCGTACTCGGCATCCGACAGCCGTGGCGTGTCCTGCTGGTAGTACTCGTAGCGGGCCTGCTCGATCTGCGAGACCAGCGCCTCCCAGCGCTCGCGGTCGGACTGCTGCGGGCCGGCCATCAGCCCAGCCTCTCGTTGAGCGACTCGACCACCCGGTGCCAAGGGCGGTAGTCGGCGACCATTCCGCAGGGCGGGCTGATCAGCATAGGCGCAGGCACCAAACCGGTGCGATCGAAGAAGTCCAACACCTTGCGGACGCTACCGGGAACCGCCGACACCCCGAAACCCATGGTGACCCCGGCAGTGGACAACTCGGCCAGCGATTCGTCATCGGCGATCCCGAGCTGCTCCTGGTCGATCAGAATCCCGCCCAGGGGTCGCAACCGCTCCCACGGAAGCCCCCCTGCGCAACAGTGCAGCAGGTCCGCGCCGAGATCCAGATCCGGTTCCAGCGCCGGCAGGACAGACATGCCACTGGTGGTGCGGACCATGCCGGCTGCCACCGCAGGCAGCGAGGGCTCATCCAATTGGATCAACCATGTCGCCCCCACCCGTCGCCCCAGCTGAGCCCTGTGGTCGGCGATCAGCTGCCGATAGGCGGTCAGGAGATCACGCATCAGTCCGCGGTCCGACACCAGGCGATTACCCTTGCGTTCCACGGTGGCCGCCAACGTGTAAGGACCCGCGAGCTGCTGCTTGGCAAATCCGGTGTGACCACTCCACGACGACTCGACAGCATCGAGGTCCTCGCCGAGCAGCGAGCGCGCACGGCGCATCTCTTTGGACGCCGCACTCAACTCCCACCCCGTCACCGTCGTGGTGGCGCAGAAATCGGCGCTGACGGCCGAAAGCAGACCCAACGTCCGCCCGATCATGTCGGCCCCAGGGCCCCGCTCGGGCAATTCCGGTACGTGCGGCAGGTCTGGCAACTGATCGCTGATCCGGGTCGGCCAGTCTCTCACTTCGGTACCCGGCACAGAACCCACACCAGTGAGCGTGACCGGCATTGTCAACTCGATGGGCACGGCCCATGGTTACACACCGGCTCATCACCGTGAACCGCGGCGAAACACCGCAGACGCCGAGCCGGCAACTGCCGACGCCCGGACGGCGGGCGACTACGGTGAGGGGTATGCCACAGGTCTACACCGGGTTGACCGCTCTGCCCGAATGGACTCTGTACCTCGCTGTGGTGGTCGGTGGCCTGGCGGGGGCGACCTACGCCGCGCGGCGCGGTTCGACGTCATCGGCGTGCTGACGCTGTCGGTCACGGCGGGCCTGGGCGGACTGCTCATCCGGGACATCCTGCTGGCCCGCGGCCCGATCGTGCTGCGCGACGCCAGCTTCATCTGGTCGGCCCTGGCCGCTGCGGTGATCGGCTTCTTCTTCGCCGGATACATCGCCCGCTTCGACCGGGCGCTGCTGGGTCTTGAGGCCCTGGCCATGGGACTGCTCGCGACCGTGGGCACCGACAGCGCTCTGCGGGCCGGAATGGGAGCGCTGCCCGCGATCGCGGTGGGCACCATCGTTGCCACGGCCGGGCCGTTGTTCCGCGACATCCTGGGGGGCGACGCGCCACAATTGCTGCGCCCCGGCGTGTTCCTGGGCATCCTTGCCGTTGGCGCGTCGATGCTCTACGTCGGTCTGGATGCCTGGACAAGACAGCCACTGCTCGCGCAGATCGCAGTCATCCTGATCTTCTTCCTCACCCGCATGGCCGCGGTCGCGTGGGGCCTGAAGACGTCACCCGCCGCCGATGTGTCCGACCGCGTCTGGTCGTTCTGGAGTAGGCGGGGGCCGCAGCAATGAACGAGGTGCCTACCGTCGTCCTGCCGACGGTCCTGGAGGCGCTGGCGATCTCCGTGGGCGGCATTTCCGGAGCCTTGCACGCCCGCCGCCGGCAGATGGACGTGATGGGGATCCTGGTCGTCGGGTTCTGCGCGGCGCTCGGTGGCGGAGTCATCCGCGACATCCTGTTGGTCTCCGGCCCCCCCGTGTTCCTGACCTCCCCGGCATTCCTGATCTACGCCATGTTCGGCGCGGTGCTGGGCTGGATCTTCGCGACAGTGGCCAGTCGCGCGACCATGTTGATCCACGTCATCGACGGACTGTTCATCGGGGTCTGGGTCCTGGTGGGCGCAAGCAAGGCTATCGGCACCGGCCTGGGCTTCTTGGCAGCCGCGCTGGTTGCGGTCATCACCGCGACCGGCGGGGGCATCCTGCGCGATCTCTTCTGCGGCGAGAAGGTCAGCCTGCTGCTTCCCGGGCAGTGGCTGGCAGCCGCTGCCCTCGTGGGTGCCCTCACATTCCTGTCCGCCTTCTGGCTGGGCGTCGACGTATACGTGGCGCAGTGGATGTGCATCGTGGTGGCCTCCACCATCCGGTTCGTCAGCTCCGCCTATGACGTTCGAACGCCGATGCCGATGGATGTCAGCAAAATCTTCGCCCGCAGCGGGTAGCTCAACGGGGACGGGAGTGCTCAGCCACCGGTGCTGATGATCCGACCTGAACCCAGGACCCGGTCCTGCTGATAGAACACGGCGATCTGACCGGCCGCCACTGCCGAGAACTCCTGCGCCAGCGTGACCTCGCCCGACGCCGCGCCGGTAGGTGTGAATCGCGCCGTCACCGGGTCCGCATGGGCGCGGAGTTGGACCTGGTCGATCAGGGGGGCGAGCAGGTCCGACGGACCAGTCCAGCGCAGCCTGTCGACGGTGAATCCATGCACCCGCAGTCGGGCGGGCGGACCGACGAACACGGTGTTGCTGGACATGTCGACGTCGACGATGTAGCGCGGTTTACCGTCGGGCGCCGGCTGCCGCAGATTCAGCCCTCGGCGCTGCCCGATGGTGAAGCCGACCGCCCCGGGGTGGGTGCCCACGCGGGCACCGGACGCCTCGTCGACGATCGGCCCGCTGTCACCGCCGAGCCGGTCGCGCAGGAATCCCCGGGTGTCCCCATCGGGGATGAAGCAGATGTCGTGGCTGTCCGGCTTGTCCGCCACCAGCAGACCCCTGGCTGCGGCCTCCTCGCGGACTTCGGACTTGTGGCTGTCGCCCAGTGGGAACAGCGAAGCCGCCAACTGCCCGGCGTCGAGGACACCGAGGACGTACGACTGGTCCTTCGTGGGGTCGACCGCGCGGTGCAACTCAACCCCGTCTGGGCCGTCTACCAGGCGGGCGTAGTGGCCCGTCCCGACGGCGTCGAATCCGAGCGCTTGGGCGCGCTCGAGCACCGCTGCGAACTTGATGTGCTGATTGCAGTTCACGCACGGATTCGGGGTACGACCCTCCCGGTACTCCTGCAAGAAGTCGTCCAGCACGGTCTCCTGGAACCGCTGCGCGAAATCCCATACGTAGAACGCGATCCCGAGCATGTCCGCGGCCCGGCGGGCGTCATGGACGTCTTCAAGCGTGCAACACCCGCGACCACCACCGGCGTAGCGTTTCTCAGCCAGCGCGAGGTGCACGCCTGTGACGTCGTGGCCGGCATCGACGAGTCTGGCGGCCGCGACCGCGGAATCCACGCCACCGGACAGGGCAGCGACCACCCTCATACCCAACCCCGCAGACTCATCGCCGACCTCCGGCCCGGCGGGCCCGCTCAACGGCCTTCGGCAAGGCGTCCACAGCGGCGAGCACATCCTCGCCCGTGGAGTTCCAGCCCAAGGAGAACCGCAAGGAGCTGCGGGCCGCCGCCTCGTCGGCGCCCATTGCCATCAGAACGTGACTGGGCTGCGGGATGCCGGCGGTGCAGGCCGAACCCGTCGAGACAGCCACATGGGCAGCGTCAAGGAGCATGAGCAGTGCATCACCCGGGCAGCCCGGGAACGAGAAATGCGCGTTGTTGGCCAGTCGCCGAACGGGATCACCGTTGAGGATCGCGTCCGGGACTGCCTGCCGGATGCCTGTGATCAACTCGTCACGCAATGGCCGGGTGTCCACAGCTGGGGCAGCCAACGCCGCCGCGAAACCGGCGATGCCAGCGGCGTCCAGGGTTCCGGAGCGCACGTCGCGCTCCTGACCTCCGCCGTGAATCAACGGTTTGACGTCCAGGTTCCGATCGAGCACCAAAGCGCCGACACCGACCGGACCACCCACCTTGTGCGCCGACAGCGCGACCGACGGCACTGCTGCAACCTCGAACTGCGGGTCGCCCAGAATCTGCACCGCATCGCTGTGCAACGGGATGCCACGCTGCGCGCACATCTGCGCGATCTCGGCAATCGGTTCTATGGTGCCGACCTCGTTGTTCGCCCACATCACCGCAACCAGTGCGACCTCGTCGTCGAGCAGCGACGCCAGGGCCACGAGGTCCACCCGACCGTCGGCGTCCACCGGGATTCTTTCCACCAGGAACCCCTCCTGGACCAGGGCGTCGGCAGGGTCCAGGACTGCATGGTGCTCCACTGCCGAGATCAAGACACGGCGCTTGGAGCCGCTGCGAGCGATGCCCTTGACCGCGAGATTGTCGGCTTCGGTGCCTCCGGAAGTGAAGACGATGTCCGCGGGTTTGGCCCCGATCAGGTCCGCGATCTGCTCGCGGGACTCCTCGACGGTCCGCCGTGCCTGGCGACCGGCGTTATGAAGGCTCGAGGGGTTGCCCACCTGCTGCCACTGCCGCTGCATGGCCGCGAGCGCTTCGGGCCGCAATGCGGTAGTGGCTGCATGGTCGAGGTAGTGCACCCTGCCTATGGTAGGTGGCCGCCGCGCGACCGCCGTCGGCTACTTGACCGGAACTGCCGGAACGTGCCAGATCCGGTCCAGGTAGTCGCGCATCGAACGGTCGGAGGAGAAGTAGCCGGAGCGTGCGATGTTGTGCACCACCATCCGACCCCAGAGGGCCGGGTCGTTCCAGGCCTTCTCAACCTCGTCCTGCACGCCGATGTATGCCGCGAAGTCGGCCAGCACCATGTACGGATCGTGGGCCAGCAGGCTGTCCACCACGTGGCCGTACGTGAATGACTGCCCCTGGGTGTAGTCCCCGTGGCTGATCGCGTCCAAGGCCCGCCTGAGCACCGGGTCTGTCTCGTAGTACTGGGCCGGCACGTAGCCGGCTGCCTGCTTGGCACTCACCTCTTCTTCGGTCATTCCGAACAGGAAGAAGTTTTCCTCGCCGACCAGTTCCCGGATCTCCACGTTGGCGCCGTCGAGCGTGCCGACCGTGAGAGCGCCGTTGAGGGCGAACTTCATGTTTCCGGTACCCGACGCCTCCTTGCCCGCCAACGAGATCTGCTCGGACAGGTCCGCGGCCGGTATCAGGGTTTCGGCCATGGTGACGTTGTAGTTGGCAGGGAAGACGATCGACAACTGACCGGCCGCCTTCGGGTCGGCGGCAATCGTGGAACCCACCGCATTGATCAGACCGATGATCTCCTTGGCCATGGTGTAACCGGGTGCGGCCTTCGCACCGAACAGAACCGTCCGGGGCACGATCTGTTCACCGTCACTGATCCGCTGGTGCAGAACCACCACGTGCAGCAGTTTCAGCAGTTGCCGCTTGTACTCGTGCAGCCGCTTGACCATCGCGTCGAACATCGTGTCGACGTTGAGGATGGTGCCGTCGCGTTTCTTGAGCATCTCGGCGAGCCGGACCTTGTTCTCGCGCTTGATCCGGGTCATGGCATTGACGAAGTCGGCGTCGTCAGCGAACTGATCGAGTTCACGCAGCTTGTCGAGGTCGGTCACCCAGTCCTGGCCGATCTTGTAGCTGATGAGCGCCGACAGTTCCGGGTTGGCCAACTTCAGGAACCGGCGGGGGGTGACCCCGTTGGTGACGTTGGTGAAGCGGTCGGGATACAACTCGGCGAAGTCGGGCAGGACCCGCTCGCGCAGCAGTTTGCTGTGCAGTTCGGCAACCCCGTTGACCTTGCTGCTGCCCACCGTGGCCAGGTAGGCCATCCGGACGGCCTGTTCGGGGTGCTCCTCGATGATGGACATGCGCCGCACGCGCCAGTCATTGCCCGGGAACGCGTCGGCCACCTCTTCCAGGAACAGCGAGTTGATGCGGTAGATGATCTCCATGTGCCGGGGCAGCATGCTCTGGATCAGTTCCACCGGCCACACCTCGAGCGCCTCTGGCAGCAGCGTGTGGCAGGTGTAGGCGAAGCACCGCCGGGTGACGTTCCAGGCCTCGTCCCAGGGCAGGCCGTTCTCGTCCATGAGGACACGCATCAACTCCGGGATCGCGATCACCGGGTGGGTGTCGTTGAGCTGGAAAACGACCCGTTCGTGCAGTCGGCGCAGGTCGAAATCTCCGGGCAGGACGTTGTGAATGAAGTCGTGGATCGACGCCGCGACGAAGAAGTACTGCTGCTGCAGGCGCAAGCGTTTGCCGGCCGGGGTCGAGTCCTCGGGATACAGCACCTTCGAGATCGACTCGGCCTCCGTCTGCTGACGCACCGCGGCCTGGAAGTCGCCGGAGTTGAACTCGTTGAGGTCGAGGTTCTCCGCTGCCTCCGCCCGCCACAGCCGCAGGGTGTTCACCGCATCGGAGCGATACCCGGGGACCATGTAGTTGTACGGCACCGCGAGGACGTTCACCTCTGGGTGCCAGGTGGCCCGGTCCGACCCGTTGGCGTGATGGGTCACCGTCCCGCCGAATCCCACTTCGACCGACATCTCCGGGTGCGGGAACTCCCAGGGGTTGCCGTGCTTGAGCCACGAGTCAGCGACCTCGAGCTGTCGTCCCTCTTCGTTGAAGATCTGAGTGAAAATCCCGTATTCGTAGCGGATGCCATAGCCGACTGCAGGGATCTGCATCGTCGCCAGGGAGTCCAGGAAGCAGGCGGCCAGTCTTCCCAGACCGCCGTTGCCCAGACCTGGTTCGGTCTCGAGATCGCGCAGTTCATCCAAGTCGAGGTCCAGGGACGCAAGCGCGTGCCTGGCGGTGGCCTGCAGGTTGGTGGCCAGCAGCGCATTGTCCAACTGCCTGCCCAGCAGGTACTCCGCCGACAGGTAGACGACCACCCTCGTGCCCTTGCGCATCTGGGTGTCGAGGGTCTCGATCCAGCGCGAGATCAGGGCCTGCCGCACGGTGCGTGCCAGTGCCATGTAGAGATCGGTGGGATGAGCCCTGACGAAGTCCACGCCCTGTCCGAAACGCAGTTCCTCAGTGAACTCACGGGCGAACCGCTCGGGGTCCTGCAGATCAGGACCGGGACGTTGATTGCGTGTCAAGGGAGGCCTCCGTGCGGTTGCGTGGGATCACATCACCATAAACCGTTTCGAGCGCTCGCACCTCTTCACGGGCGGGTGGCGCAGCTCCCGGGTATGTCCAATGGATGCCGTCACGCTGACGCGCGGTCACCCGCTGGCCGTCGATCATCTCCTCGGTCGCAAACGGTTCGCTCTCGTCGTAGAGGTCGACGTATTGCACGCCGGGCACCGCGTCGGCCGCTCGGCTCAGCGCGTCGTTGACATCCGCGTAGGTCGAGTTCCACTGCGGATCACGGGCGGTGGGAGGTCCGGACCAGAACACCCGCTCAACGCCCTCCGACATGATCGCCCTCATAACGACGCGGGCCCGCCGTTCGTACTCGGTTTCCCACTGGGCGGTGCCCGGCACGAGGGTCCGCCCCTTGACGGTCATGTCATTGCGCTCGTTGCCACCGATGAGCACCACGACCGCATCGGGACGCTCGTCGCGCACCATGGTGCGCGCGCCGGCCTCCCAATTGAAGAAAGCGGGGTTGGTCAGACCCGTGCCGTTTCGCCAGACGGTCTTGACGTCGACCAGCTTCGAATTCGCCAGTTGCGCAGACATCTGCTGCCCGACATACGTGGCCAAGGAATCACCGAGAACGAGCACCTCCAGAGGATCGGCCGGCGTCGGTGGGGTGATCGGCGGCGCGACGTGGGCTGCCACCGGTTCCGGGACTTCGGCGATCAGCGCTGCACCGTCAGCATCGTCGGTGGACTGGCCCAGTGCGTGCGCAAAAGCCTGCTGCGGGGTATCCAGCCTGAGCCACCCGGCGACGGTGTCGACCGGGGTCCCGATACCGATCATGACGGTGCGGGCCAGTCCGGGACGCATCCCATGTGCGTCACGCACGAAGCCACCGGAATTGAACAGCAGGGCCACCGCCAACGCGATGACCACCAGCAGCCACAGGTGACCGGCGGGCATCCGGCGGCCCTGGAATCCGTGCATGGCCGGGTGGTAGGAATCCGCCCGATTCCGCTTGGGCGGACTGGCCGTCGTGTCGGGGTCGTGGAGGGTGTCTGTCATCGTCGGCCTCAGAACTGGAAGTAGATGAACGGGGCCACACCCTGCTGGCCGACGAGTGTGTCGATGACGATCAAGAACACCCCGAACGCGATGCCTTGCGCCCAGAAGGGCAGTCGGCTGAACGAGACCGCGATCCGGTCCCACAGCCGGGGCGGGGTCACCTGGGTGCTGAAGGCGACGACCAACGCGAGCATGACTGCTGGTGTCACCAACGTGACTGCCGTGGTCCATCCGACGACCAGCCGTGACAGCACGGTGAAAGCCGTGGCCATATCGGGCGACCGGAAGAACACCCACGCAAGATTGACGAACGCGAACGTGGCAACCCACAGGACGGCCTTCGGGTAATGACGTTGGATCGCGGCGTCGATCCGGGGTTTGGGTTTCACCATGACCAACGTCTGGGTCACCTGCGGGTCCTGCTGATCACCAACGGGCGCGGCCGGTCCATCCCGCAGGTCGATCTCGGGTCCGCCGCGCAGGAGTGTGAGGCGCTGGCTGACCCAGCGTTCGAAGGCCAGACCTGATCCGTGCAGGGCACCCCAGACCACGAAGGTCCATGCCGCACCGTGCCACAGCCCGCCCAGGACCATGGTGATCATCAGGTTGATCGTGGTGCGCCGGGGACCCTTACGGCTACCACCGAGCGGGATGTAGAGGTAGTCGCGAAGCCACCGCGACAGCGTCATGTGCCAGCGGTGCCAGAACTCCTGCAGGCTGGCTGCCCGGTATGGCTGATCGAAGTTCTGCGGGAACCAGAAGCCCAGCAACATCGCGATCCCGATGGCGATGTCGGTGTACCCGGAGAAGTCGCAGTAGATCTGTGCCGCATAGCCCAGAATCGCCAAGCCGGTGTCCACGGCGCCGAATGCCTGTGGGCTGCCGAACACCGGGTCGACGAGGTTGACCGCGAGGTAATCGGCCAGCACGACCTTCTTGATGAGTCCCCCGGCGATGAGGAACAGCGCAGGGGCCACGGGGATGTTGCGGGGACTGCGCGGCGTCGCGAGTTGCGGGATGAATTCCGTAGCCCGCACGATCGGGCCCGCGACCAGGTGTGGGAAGAAGGACAGATACACCGCGGTGTCGATGGGTTTGGCCAGTGGCGTCTTGCCCCGGTACACGTCCACCACGTAACTGATCGCCTGGAACGTGAAGAAGGAGATGCCGATCGGCAGGGCGAGTTCCAGCACCTGCTGTTCGCCCTCGAAACCGAACGCGCTCACCAGGCCGTTGACACTTTCGACGAAGAATCCGAGGTACTTGAACACGCCAAGCAGCGCAAGGTTTCCCACGATCGCGGTGATGAGCACTGCTTTTCGCCCCGGTCCGCGCGCCATCTTGCTGATGACGGTCGCCGCCGCCTGGTTCCCGACGATCGACGCGACCAGCAGGAACACCCAACGCCAGTCGGCAGCGGCGTAGAACGCCAGCGAAGCGAAGAAGATGAACGGTTTCCAGTACTTCGGCATGGGCATGAGCAGCCATGACGCGAGCAGCACCACGACGAAGAACGCCGCGAACTCGATCGTCGGGAAGACCACGCGAACCCCAATGTCCGTCTCTGCCAAGGGCCACGCGATGGGGAAGTTGTCGCGTGACTATGGCGAGGCTAACCCGCAGGTCGGACAAACCGGCCCAGGCGCGTTCGGCGGGTCGCGGGTCAGCCATCGACTCGTTCGTGCACGGCTGCGCTACCACCGTTCTGTCCCGCTACGTACGCGGCGCGACGTAGGTAAAACGGTGCTTCGGACTAGGGGGGAGTCGTCTGGTCGGTGAGGTGTTTGCCGGCCGCGGGCGGTGGTGGTGGTGGCCGCGGCTTTTCTCGAAACGACTGCTGACCAGCGGTTCGGTCCAGCCTCGCCATCACATGGGGGCCACCGGTCGCACCCTCGGCTCCGCTGCGGCCCCCATCTGATGGGAGAAATGGGACATAAGCCCCAGAGTGCACGCCGTCGCCATCACATCGGGGCCGCCGAGGGCCTCACCGCCCCCGCCGCGGCCCTCATGTGATGGCGGTGAGCGGTAGATGCTCTGGTGGCAGGGGCGTCTGCCAGCCATTGGCCACGTGGGGCTGTGACGGGCATGCCGTCAACGACACGACGCTGGCCCACGGTCAGCTGCTGGTCGACGATCCCGAGCGGATCGGCCCGATCCAGGCGACCGGGATGGACCAGACGCTGTTCAACCGGGAGTACCGCACCCAGCAGTGGGCGACCACGTTCGACTCCCCCCTGAAATCCGAAGGGCCGGTAAAACGCAGGCAATGGGCCAGAACCCGGGGCTCTAGCGAGGGCGCTCAATCCTGCTTCTCCTCACAGCTGAGTGTTGCTCTGCCCGAGCACAGGGCGCAAGAAGGTGGTCACGGAGGGGTTCGCGCCTGCTTGCCATGACTGGGCGGCCGCCCAGCAAGCGGACGCTTCGTTCGTGTGGCCCAAGTCACTGCGTGTGGATCAAATGCGCGGCACGTCCAGGATCATGGAGATGACGTGGAGTTTCGCGGCGCCAGACGGGCGCGACGTTCGACTTCGTCTCCGGAGACGCCGGCTCGTCATGCCGATGGCGGCGCATCGGAGACCACATCGTCTACGAAGGACCCTGAGCGCGCAGACCAGTGGCTCCACAGACCATCCTGTGCACAACGGCACGCCTCACTGGGGCCGGTAGTCGATTTGGAGAGGTGTACGTTGATCGACCGCCTACTCGTCCCGCTCGGTCGGGGCCGCAGACGCAAGCAGCCCCACCGCCGTGTCGACGGTAGGGCTGCTTTGGTGAAGTTGCTGGACTATCCCTTGCGCTTGCTGATCTCTTCGGACAGCTGCGGCACGACGGCGAACAAGTCGCCCACCACGCCGTAGTCGGCGAGCTCGAAGATCGGCGCCTCGGGGTCCTTGTTCACGACCACGATCGTCTTCGAAGTCTGCATCCCAGCGCGGTGCTGGATCGCACCGGAGATGCCGTTGGCGATGTACAGCTGCGGAGAGACGGTCTTGCCGGTCTGACCGACCTGGTACTGGTGGGGGTACCAGCCGGCGTCGGTCGCGGCGCGGGAGGCGCCGACCGCCGCGTCGAGGGAGTCTGCCAGCTTCTCGATCACCTCGAAGCCCTCGGCCCCTCCGACTCCACGGCCACCGGACACGACGACCGCGGCTTCGGTGAGCTCAGGACGTGCGCCCTTCTCCTGCTCGACTCGGTCGACGATCTTCGCGGACGTCGCCTTCTCGCTGAGTGCGACGGTCACGTCTGCGCGGTTACCGGCAGCCGGCGCGGCCTCCGGGGCCGCCGAGTTCGGGCGCACCGTGATGATCGGCGTTCCCGTGGTCACCTTCGAGTGCACGATGGTCGAACCACCGAAGATGGACTGGGTTGCGACCAAGTCCTCGGAGATCCCAACTGCGTCGGTGATCACACCGCTGTTGATCTTGATCGCCAGCCGTCCGGCAATCTCCTTGCCCTCGGCAGTGGAGGTGATCAACACCGCGGCCGGCGACTTCTCGGCGACCAGCTGCGCGAGCAATTCGGCCTTGGGAGCAACCACGTGTCCGGTGAGTTCGGCAGCATCGGCCACGTAGATGTTCTCCGCGCCGTATTCGGCCAGCGTGGCAGCCGCATTGTCGATACCGTCACCGACGAACACCGCTGAGGGCTGCCCTACCGAACGGGCGAGGGTGAGCAACTCCAGCGCGGTCTTCTTCACCGAGCCGTCGACGTGCTCGACGAGTACCAGGATTTCAGCCATTTGTCGTTCTCCCTAGATGAACTTCTGCTCGGACAGGTAGTCGGCGATCTTCACGCCGCCGTCACCCTCGTCGGTGACGATGGTCCCGGCCGCACGTGGCGGTGCAGCAGCGAACTCCGCGACCTCACTCCAGGCGGCACCGAGGCCGACGGCCGCCGACTCGATGCCGGCGTCGGCCACCGTCACGGTCTCGACGGGCTTCTTCTTCGCCGCCATGATGCCCTTGAACGACGGGTAGCGCGGTTCGTTGATCTTCTCGACCACCGAGATGACCGCAGGTGTGCTGGCCTCGACCACGTCGTAGCCGTAGTCGGGGAGGCGGTGGATCTTGACCGTACCGTCGCCGGGTGCTTCCACCTTGTTGGCGAAGGTCAGTTGCGGCAGTCCGAGTCGCTCGGCGACCATGGCCGGAACCACGCTCATACGGGCATCGGTGGACTCCGAACCGAAGATGATCAGGTCGACCCCCCGGTCCCCCAGAACGGTGGCGATGGCCAAAGAGGTGGCCACAGCATCCGAACCTGCAAGGGCATCATCGAGAACGTGGATACCCGCATCGGCACCCATGCTCAGCGCCTTGCGAATCGTCTCGGTCGACTGCTCGGGGCCCATCGACAGGACCGTCACCTCACCACTGGTGGCTTCGGCGATCTTGAGCGCCTCCTCGACGGCGTACTCGTCGAGTTCATTCATGACACCGTCCACCGAGGCCCGGTCCAGGGTCTTCGTGGCGGGGTCAAGCTTCTTCTCCGACCAGGTGTCGGGCACCTGCTTGACGCAGACGACGATCTTCATGCGGCGGTCGACCTCCTTGGGTGGGTTGCCGCGCCAACGCACGGCACTTGACCCTATGTTACTCGCCAGTAGTAACCGTGCCATCGCTGGCCCCACCGTTCGGTCGATGCTCACGTGGACGCCGCGAGTGAGGGCGCGAACACGGCCGTGATCACCACGCCTCAAACGCACACTCTGGGCTCGGCACGACCGGCCGAGAAGTCCGCCCGTAGCCTGAACGGTGTGACCCCAGGACTGCCGCTGACCGGTGAACGCACCGTGCCGGGGATAGCGCGCGAGCAGTACTGGTTCGCCCGGCACGAAGTGGTCTACCGCTGGCTGGCTGCGCGGTGCGCCGGCGCCAGCGTGCTCGAGGCCGGTTCTGGTGAGGGGTACGGGGCGCAGATCCTGCATGAGGCCGGCGCGCGGGTCGTCGCCGTCGACTACGACGCGGCCGCGATCTCCCACAGTGCCGCCACCTACCCACTGCCCCACGTACGAGCCAATCTGGCCGCGCTGCCGTTCGACCGGATGGATGCCGTGGTCAGCCTGCAGGTGATCGAACATCTGTGGGATCTGGCGGGATTTCTGCGCGAGGTGCGGCGCATCGCTGACTGGACCTGCCTGAGCACCCCCAACCGATTGACGTTCTCACCGGGACTGGCCCGCGGCGCCAAACCGACCAACCCATTCCATGTGGAGGAGTTCGACGCCGATCAACTACGTGCGCTTCTAGACGCGGCAGGATTCTCCGAGGTGGCCATCCATGGGGTGCATCACGGCCCCCGACTGGCGGACCGGCCGACGCTGCTGGCCGAACAGATCCGGGCGGCGCTGAACGACACCTGGTCAGCCGAACTCGAGCAGTACGTCGCAACGGTCACAACAGCCGACTTTCAGCTCTGCGCCGAGGACCTGGACAACAGCCTGGATCTGGTGGTGATCGCGCGGTGACCGGCCGGTTCGCGCTCGTCTTGCACAGTCATCTGCCATGGGTACGCGGACACGGACGATGGCCGGTGGGTGAGGTGTGGCTGCACGAGGCGATCGCGACCAGCTACTTGCCCGTGCTGGATGTGCTCGCGCGGCTGGCGGAGAAAGGCCACCGCAACCTGGCGACGGTCGGCATCACGCCGGTGCTCGCAGCCCAGCTCGACGACCCGGAATGCCTGCAAGCCACCCGCAGCTGGGCTGC
Organism: Micrococcales bacterium; assembly: GCA_016719135.1. Lineage (GTDB taxonomy): Bacteria > Actinomycetota > Actinomycetes > S36-B12 > UBA10799 > JADKAV01. Next base: position 116,661 of record JADKAV010000007.1, read on the forward strand.
CGACTGGTTGTGGCGCACCCAGGAACTGGGCCAGTACGATCGCCCGGCCGCTGCCCGCGAGGCCCAGCAGGCGAACGCGACGTTGCACGCTCTGCAGACCACGCACCGGGCCGGGCTGTCCACGGCCTGGCGACGCCTGGCCGACGCCGGAGTCGTGGAGCTGCTCGGCGGGCCGGCCGCACACCCCTTCCAGCCATTGCTCGACGACCGCACCGCCGCGTTCAGCCTGCTCACGGGCATGGACGACCACCTGGCCCGTTTCGGCAGCCGGCCAACCGGGATCTGGGCCCCGGAGTGCGGCTACCGGCCGGGCCTGGAAAAGATCTACGCCGAACAGGGGATCACGCATTTCCTGATGGACGGGCCGACGATGTTGCACGTCGGCAACCCGACGCACAGCGCCTGGACCGTGGGGGACACCGACGTGATGGCGTTCGGGCGTGACCTTGACGTCACCTACCGCGTCTGGTCACCGCGCAAGGGATACCCGGGGCACCACGAGTACCGCGATTTCCACGTCATGGACGACCTGGGATTCCGCACCAGGCGTGTCACGTCGACGGCTGTGCACGGCAACGACAAAGCTGATTACGATCCCGCCGCCGCGGCCCATGCGGTGACCCGGGACGCCCACGATTTCGTCGACGTGGTGCGCGCCCGACTTCTGCATCTGTCCCATGAGCGACCCAATCCCCTGGTGGTCGCCGCTTACGACACCGAGCTGTTCGGGCACTGGTGGCATGAGGGTCCCGCCTGGCTCGAGCAGGTGCTCACGCTGCTGCCCCAAGCCGGGGTCGAGGTCACCACCCTGTCCGGTGCGCACGGCTGCGTGGCGGGGCGCATCGACCCCGAACCGGGCTCGTGGGGCAGCGGCAAGGACTTTCGTGTGTGGAGCGGCCCACAGGTCGCAGACATGGTCGACGACAACGAAGACCTCATGCGGCGGTGGCGCAAACTCGCCGACCCGCAGGTCCGCGATCCCCGTCAGGACGAGTTGGCGACCCAGGCCCTGCTGGCCCTCTCCAGCGACTGGGCGTTCATGGTCAGCAAGGACAGTGCCGCGCAATATGCCCGCCTGCGGCACGCTGAACACCACCGCCAGTTCGCGAGCATCGCCGCCGCGATCGAAACCGGTCGCCCGGTGACATGCGGGGAACGACCGTTCCCACATCTGGACGCGCGGCTCTTCTGATGCACGTCCTGCACCTGACGTGGGAGTATCCGCCGGTCGTCTACGGCGGCCTCGGCCGGCATGTGCACGCACTGTCGCGCGCACAGGCAGCCGCCGGCCACGAAGTCACGGTAGTGACCCAACAACCTGAGGACGCCGCTGCCGAAGAGACGATCGACGGAGTCCGGATCGTGCGGGTATCTCCGGTCGGACCTTTCCCGTATCACCTTCCGTCACTGCTGAGCTGGGTGGGATTCCTGGATGACGCCATCGGACGTGCCGGCATGCAGCAGGATCGCGTGGAGGTCGTGCACGTCCACGACTGGGTCACCGGCAGGGCAGGCACGGCCACGGCTGAAGCTCTGGAGGTGCCCTTGGTCGCCACTGTGCATGCCACGGAGGCGGGCAGGCACCGCGGCTGGTTGCCCGACGACGTGTCCCGCGGGGTCCACTTGATCGAACGTTGGCTGGTCGATGAGGCCGATTCCCTCATCGTCTGTTCGCAGTCGATGGCCACCGAGGTCCAGCACGCGCACTCTGCAGATCCCGCCCGGATCACCGTCATCCCCAACGGCATCGACGCGTCGGTCTACTCACCGCACGACAACGTTGCGCCGGATCTGCTCGAGGGTTCACCACGCATCAGTTTCGTGGGTCGCATCGAGTGGGAGAAGGGGGTCTTCACCGCCGTCGAGGCGATGCCCGCCGTGCTCGCGCGGTACCCGCGAGCCCGCCTGCGCATCGTGGGGACCGGCGGCCAGTCGGCGGCTGTGGCCGACCTGGTCGCACGATCAGGGCTCACGACCCAGGTGCAGTTGCTCGGCCACGTGGACGAACCGACCCTGCGCGCGGTCTACACAAGTTCTGATCTGGTCATCGCACCGAGCTCCTACGAACCCTTCGGCATCGTGGCCCTGGAGGCTGCCGCGATGGGAGTACCGCTGGTCGTCGGGGACACCGGTGGGCTGGCGGAGTTCGTCACCGACCAGCGCGGTCGCCGGTGTCGGCCGAACGACGCCGCCGATCTCGCCGCGCAGATCGTGACCACCTTCGACGAGCCCGAGCAAACAGCACGTCGCCGCGCGAACGCCAGCCTCGCACTGAGTCAGTACACCTGGGACGAGGTGGCTCGCCGCACGGCGGAGGTGTACGACAAGGCGCGACGGCGCCAGCGTCCGGCCCGGGTCACCAGAGCGCCGGCAAACCCGATCTGGGAGTGAAGAAGGCCGACTTGGCGCGCGGATGACTCAGATTGTCGTCGGGCATGGGCACGACGACCCGCACGAGTCACTCGGAAGGCAGCCGGCATCACGCCGTGCGGTAGGACTGAGCCCTGGCCGAACTTGCGTAGGAGCCCATGTCGATGAAGAAGGCAAGCACCACGAAGAACCACGTGAACCCGGTGACCTCGCCGATCCACCAGTAGAACAGCACGTAGGTCAACGTGGTGTACGGCAGCAGAAGCAGCCCGATCAACGGCACGATCCAATCACCGTTGAATGCGCGCTCCACGGCGTCGCCGAACAGCCAGATCAGTGCCAAGGCAATTCGCGGGAAGAACGCCCCCAGCGCCACAACGAAACAACCGCACATGATTCCTCCGACCTATCGGGACCGCATCCGGCCCATCATGTCAACAATCGACTCATAATCCGCGATCGCGTCGTCGAGAGTGTCGGCGATGCAGGTCACCCCGACCTTGCCGTACTCGGACAGGGCACCAAGCATGTGGAACACGCAGCCGCGCTCGGTGACCGGGTCGAACATGAGGCGACTGCTGACGGCTGCATCGAGCAGGTCGGAGACCGACATTCCCCGGTAGTCGTCGGAGTGCAGGTTGTCGGTGGCGTAGTAGCACTTCGGCGATCCCTGCCCGGACACGAACGTCCCGGTCGCCGCGTCGTAGTGCCCTTCGGTGATGACTGCCATCGACAGCATCGGGTGGGTGGTGCCGCCTTTGCGCAGGTTGATCTCGATGGCGGACAGTCGCTGCCCCGCCTCCACGAAATCGACCGCGAACCGCCCGCGCGCACCCTTGGCCTGCAGCACCTCACCGACCTTGAGCGTCTCCTCCTGCACCCGCAGGCGATACCGCGGGTCGGCGGGGAAGGTCGAGCCCTCGAAGACCTGGCCGTCGGATCCACCGAGCACCTGGTCGTGCGTCGACAGCGGCCGCAAAGTGCCCAGCGGCCCGATGTATCCCTGCCCTGACGGTGAGGCGCTCACCGCGTCCACGAACTCCTCGACGATCCCGCCCATGACCTCGAAGCGCTCGGCAAACGATTCGTACGTCTCGGCAGGCGCCTGCATCTTCAGATGCCGGGGCAGCGCCTCCCGGATGGCCTGCTCATCCTCGCCGTGTTCATAGCGGTACAGCGCGTTGCCTTCGCCCGAGAAACCCTCCTCGAGTTTCACCACGCCTGTGTGCAGAGCCGGATGCTCGCGTTTCAGGTCCGCCAGCGCACGCACCACATCCTGCATGTCACGCAGATCTTCGTACCCGGCGGGCAGGTCGATCCCGGCCTCGCGAAAGATCCCGCGGCTACCGGATTTGGACCCCAGATGGTCGAGGTCCGGCGGATTGCCGATCAATGGCAGGCCGAGTTCGACCGCGAGTTTGCGCTCCAGGCCGGTGGTGTTCATGCACACCAACGCCGCGATCTGGGAGTGCGACAGTGCCTGTTTGATCTCGGCGAGGCGGGCAGGGCGCTCCAGTAGCTTTTCGGTCAGCGGCCGCCGGGACAGATCGTCACAGCTGATCATGGTCAGCCGGGACCGCGCGTGCGACGAGGGGACGCCGGGGATGAGGCCCAGGTAGTAGTCCACGGTCACGTCGGCGATGGGCGCGCTGGAGCAGAAGATGACGTGCATGGCCGGGTTGTGCAACTGCAGGAGCATGGCCAGCAGGCGTTCCTCGTAGTGTTCGACCCCCAGGACGTTCTTGAGCAGTTCCTGGTCGAAGGACATGCTGGGCACGATCACCAGGCACTGCGGGGCTTCGGGGTCGGACAAGAACGTATGGACCATGTCCGGCAACGCCGATTCCAAGGCCTCGAAATCGCTGTGCCCGTTCATTGGATCAGGGTAGCCGCAACCTGCGGTCCGCCGGTACGACCAACCGCGGTTCGTGTCCAACCAACCACCGGCTCCAGGCAGAACAGACTGGATCGCGAGTCGCCTATGGGGCAGCAGGTCACTGACCCGTGGTGTGTTCCTGAGCCGCGACCCGCGTCTTGCGAGCGATGTCCTCCAGCGCCGCACGTCTGGCGGCGGCTGCGTCGTACTGCTCCTGCCGGTCCTTGAGAACTCGAGCGGGAACACCCCCTACGACGGACTTGGGGGGGATCGTGCCCCGTACGACCGAGTTGGCCGCCAGTACGCAGCCCGGCCCCACGAAGGTGCCGCGGGTGACGGTGACCTTGGCGCCCAGCCAGCAGTCCGGGCCGATCCGCACCGGACTCTTGACGATCCCCTGGTCCTTGATGGGCCGGTTGACGTCCTCGAAGACATGATCGCAGTCACAGACGTAGATCCAGTCGGCGAAGATGCAGCTACCCCCGATCTCGATGTCCAGGTATGTATTGATCGTGTTGTCTCGGCCGAACACCGTCTTGTCGCCGATTCGCAGGGTTCCCTCGTGCACCCGTAGCCGATTCTCCTCCCCCACGTGCACCCACCGCCCGAGGATCAACTGGCCGTACCCCTTGCGGGCATACAGTTCGCAATGCCGACCGATGAAGACGAACCCCTCGGTGATGATGTGCCGATGGCGCACCTTCAGCCACAGGAACCGCCAGTACCGCACCAGATACCACCAACTCCAGGCCCGGTTGCGGACGATCCACTTCACCGATGCCCAGGTGAGGAAACGCGCGTTGCGCGGGTCGCGACTCACGCCTTGGTTCCGGTCACACTCACGTTGTAGAAGTACTGCGCGGGGACGATCCTGCTCATGACCTTCGCATCGAGGGCGGACAGCCCCAGCCAGGTGCCGTACGCGAAGTACGCCCATTTGAAGCCCAGGGAACCGGGTTTTACCGCTGCTTCGATCGTGCGCACCGGCCATCCGAACCAGGAGGCGGTGAACTCCTCGGTGACCGTGTGGACGTCTACCGCCCCGGCGCGCAGGCACAGCCGACGCAGTTCGTCCGGGTCGAAGGTGTGGACGTCCACCACGGCCTCCAGCAGGGCGGCCCGCGACGACTCATCCAGCTCGGTGTCCGTCTTGGCGTACTTGCCGCGCAGTCCCGGCAGATGCGTCACCCGCTTGGCCACGTTCCACGTCAAGTGGGACAGTTTGCGGGCCACGAAGTCACCCTTCGCGGTCGGCTCACCGGCGAACACGAATCGGCCACCGGGTTTGAGGACCCGCAGAATCTCGCGCATGGCTTGATCCAGGTCGGGGATGTGGTGCAGCACCGCATGGCCGACGACCAGATCGAAGGTGTCATCGGGGTAGGGCAATGTCTCCGCGTCGGCCACTCGGCCCTCGAGCTCGAAGCCCAGGTGCTCGGCGTTGCGCTTGGCCACCTCGACCATGCCCGGGGACAGGTCGGTCACATGCCCGTCATCGAGCACCCCCGCGAGCTTCAGATTGAGCAGGAAGAAGCCGGTCCCACAGCCCAGTTCCAGCGCGCTGCCATAGGGCCAATCGGCCTCCCCGGCGACGTTCACGAACCGGTCCCGGGCGTAGGTGATGCACCGCTCGTCGAAGGAGATCGACCACTTGTCGTCGTAGCTGTCCGCCTCCCAGTCGTGGTACAGGAGGTTGGCCAGCTTCGGGTCGTCCCAGGCCTGCTGCATCTGTTCGACGGTGGGTGGGGTCATAGGGTCATCGTCCTTCGAATTTCGCCTGGCCGGGACCGGATTCCAGGAAGGTGTTCATTCCGATCGTGCGGTCCTGCGTGGCGAACAGGCCCGCGAAGTGCTGCCGTTCGATCTCCAAGCCGGACCGCAGGTCCACTTCCAGCCCACGATCCACCGCGGCCTTCGCCGCACGCAGGGCCAGTGCTGGCCCACCCACGAAGGAGCGCGCCCATGCCACCGCCTCATCATGAACGTCGTCTGGAGCCACGATCCGGTCGACCAAGCCGATCCGCAGTGCCTCCTCGGCGCGCACGTGGCGGCCACTGAAGATCATCTCCTTGGCCCGGGCCGGCCCGATCAACCGCGGCAGTCGCTGGGTGCCGCCAGCACCGGGGATGATTCCCAGTTGGATCTCGGGAAGACCGAGTTTCGCATTGTCCGCACACACCCGGAAGTCGGTGCACAGCGCGAGCTCCAAGCCACCCCCGAGCGCGTATCCGGTGATGGCCGCGATCGTGGGTTTGCCCAACTCCGTCACTGCGACGAACGAGGCCTGCAGACCGGTCGAGCGCTCCACCATGGTGCGGTGGTCCCATGCGGCCATCTCCTTGACGTCGGCGCCGGCCGCGAAGACCTTGGGCCCGCCATAGATCACCACCGCGTGGACATCGCGGCGCTGATCGGCCTCCCGCGCGGCCCGCGCGAACTGCTCCTGCACCTCGATCGACAAGGCATTCATCGGGGGGCGTTGCAGCGTGATGACACCCACCCCGTCGCTCACCTCGAGTGACACGTACCGGGCAGGTTCATCGGGTGTTTGCACCACGTCGTCCTCCTTTGAGTTCCAATGGGAGGCTAACCTCCACTAGGGACCCTGCGGTCGACGGGTTCTCGCGATAGGAGGACTATGCGCACCCCTGAGGGTCTGCCACCGATGGGACTTCGCCGCGATCCGGACAATCCGGACCGAGCCACCGTCAACTACTTCGCCCCCGCCGCCGATCAGGTCGTCCTCGAGCTGATGGAGAGCGGGGCCAGCATCGAACTGGAGCCCGGACCCTACGGACACTGGATCGCAGAACTACCCGAACCCGAGCCGGGGAGCACCTACGGCTTTCGCGTCAGCGGCCCCTGGGAGCCCGAGTACGGCCTGCGGCTGAACCCGGCCCAGCTCCTCATGGACCCCTACGCCCTCGCGGTGACCGGGCAGTTGCAGGTCCATGACGCCATCCACCCGTATCGCATGGACGACCCGGATGTTCCAGACGACACAGACTCGGCTCCCTACGTTCCGCATGGCGTGTACACCAGAACCCTGGAGCCCAGTCCGAACCGGCCTCCGCGCATCCCGTGGGACCGCACGGTCATCTACGAGATGCACGTCAAGGGCTTCACCAAGCTGCATCCGGACGTGCCCGAGGAACTGCGCGGCACATACGCCGGTCTGGCCCACCCGGCGGTGGTCGACTATCTCGCCGGCCTCGGGGTGACCAGCCTGGAACTGCTCCCTGTGCAGCACTTCGTGCCCGAGCCGATGCTGCTGGGCAGCGGCCTGACGAACTACTGGGGGTACAACCCGCTGGGCTACTTCGCCCCACATGCCGGATACGCAGCCCACGGCCAGCGGGGCCAGCAGGTGGCCGAGTTCCGGGACATGGTCGACACCCTGCACGCCGCGGGCCTGGAAGTGATCGTGGACGTCGTCTACAACCACACAGCCGAAGGCGATCACCTCGGTCCGACGCTGGCGTGGAAGGGCGCGGCCAACGCGGACACCTACTGGATGCTCGAAGGGGGATGTACGACAACCCCACGGGGTGCGGGAATGCGATTCGCGCGGAGTCCCCCCGGATGGTGGAGCTGATCCTGTCGTCCTTGCGGTACTGGGTCACCGACCTGCACGTCGACGGGTTCCGGTTCGATCTGGCCACCACGCTGGCCCGCACCTCGCACATGGTCACGACCTGGGCCCCGGTGCTGTCGGCCATGACGGCCGATCCCGTCCTTTCACAGGTGAAGCTGATCGCCGAACCCTGGGACATCGGGATCGGCGGCTACCAGGCCGGCAACTTCCCCGGGCCCTGGGCGGAGTGGAACGACGTGTTCCGCGGGACAGTGCGCGACACGTGGCGGTCCATCAGTTCGCTGTCCGAACTCGGCGCACGGATGACCGGTTCTGCGGATCGGTTCGCACACAACGGTCGGCGGCCCTACCACTCGATCAACTACATCACCGCCCACGACGGCTTCACTTTGGCCGATCTGGTGTCTTACAACGACAAGCACAACGAGGCCAACGGCGAGGACAACCGCGACGGCAGCGACGACAACCGCAGTTGGAACGGCGGAGTCGAAGGACCCACTGACGACCCGCAGGTTCTGGCCAACCGCCGGGCCAGGCAACGATCCCTGCTGGCCACCCTGCTGCTGAGCGCGGGGACGCCGATGATCTTGGCCGGCGACGAGGCCGGACGCACACAGCAGGGGAACAACAATGTCTACTGCCAGGACAACGAGCTGTCCTGGACGCATTGGGACCAGCAGGACACAAGCTTGATCGAATGGACCAAGTTGTTGCTGCAGATCCGTGACCGGTACCCCGTCTTACGCCCGCAGGTCCACCCGTCACCGGAGGATCTGCACTGGTTCAGCGAGGACGCAAGCGTGCTCACCTCCGAACAGTGGAACGACCCGAACGTTCGCGTGGTGCAGGCCATGTTCGAAGGCGACCCGTCGGTTTTGCTGTGCCTGAACACCGGACCCGAGACGGTGGCCATGACGTTCCCCGTGCCCGCCCGGGTGGTACTGGCCAGCGAGGACGTGACGCTGGCCGGTGACGACCCGGCGGCCGGGGTCAAAGTCCCGGGCTACTCGATGGCCGTCGCCGAGGTGCTGCCCGACGAGTAGGCCGGGCCAGTTGTGGCCCGTAACCTGCGTTCGCCCCTACGACAACCCCCGGGCGTACGGGGTAGCGTCGCAGTTGTGCGTGACAACTCGACCGAGGGCTCGGGCGCTCCGTCCCAAGCAGCCGAGGATTACTGGCGGAACCTGCCGTCCAACAACCTGACCCCACCACAGACCCTCACGGGGCGCTTCACCGTGCTGGATGTGTGGCCACGGGTGGAAGGCGGCCGGCGACCGGTGAAGGCAGCCGTGGGTGAGTTGGTGATGGTCAACTGCGTGGCTTTCCGGGAGGGCCACGACCGGCTCGGGGTGGACCTGATCGCCAGCGATGGGCACGGGCGCAGTGTCCGATCCCCCATGGTTCCCCGGGACAACGGCACCGACATCTGGGATGGCAACTTCCGCCCCGACCACGAAGGCGACTGGTCGTTCAGCATCGCCACCTACAGCGACATTCTGGCCACGTGGCGCCACCGGGCCGAGATCAAGATTCCGGCGGGCGTGGACGTGGAGCTTGAACTCGAGGAGGGCGCCCGCATCCTTGCCCGCGCCGAGGTTCCCGACCGCACAGTGTTGGACAAGGCGATCCGCGGTCTGCGCAACACCGCCCTGACACCGGCGGGACGCCTTGCCGCCGGCCTGGACGAGTCCCTGTGGAAGATGCTGCGGGAGCACCCGATCAGGGATCTGGAATCGATGTGCGGGCCGTGGCCGGTCTACGCCGACCGGCGCCGAGCATTGTTCGGCTCCTGGTACGAGCTGTTCCCGCGCAGCGAGGGATCGAGCCTGGACCCCCTGCGCAGTGGCACATTCCGCGACGCCGCGCAGCGACTGCCCGTCATCGCCGAGATGGGATTCGACGTGGTGTATCTGCCCCCGATCCATCCCGTGGGAACGGTGAACCGCAAGGGCCCGAACAACAGCCTGACCCCCGGGCCCGGCGATCCTGGATCACCTTGGGCCATCGGCTCGGCCGACGGTGGACACGACACAGTCCACCCGGACCTGGGCACGATCGACGACTTCGACGCGTTTGTGGCCAGTACCCGGGAACTGGGCATGGAGGTCGCACTGGACCTCGCCCTGCAGGTCGCACCCGACCACCCGTGGGCGACCAGCGGCCGACCGTGGTTCACCGTGCGGGCCGATGGCAGCATCGCCTACGCCGAGAACCCCCCGAAGAAGTACCAGGACATCTACCCCATGTGGTTCGACGGGGACCCCGCCGGCCTGGTGGCCGAGGTCCTTCGCGTCATCCACTACTGGATGGATCACGGGGTGCGCATTTTCCGGGTCGACAATCCGCACACCAAACCGGTGCGCTTCTGGGACCATGTGCTCGGCGAGATCAAGCGCACCGATCCCGATGTGCTGTTCCTGGCCGAGGCGTTCACCCGCCCACCGATGATGCGTGCGCTGGCCGAAGTCGGTTTCCACCAGTCGTACACGTACTTCACCTGGCGCAACGAGAAGTGGGAACTCGAAGAGTACCTGCGTGAGCTCAGCGGACCGTCCTCGGCGTTCATGCGGCCGAACTTCTTCGTCAACACCCCCGACATCCTGCATTCCTACCTGCAGTACGGCGGCCCGGCCGCGTTCTCGATCCGGGCCACCCTGGGCGCCACCATGTCCCCCACGTGGGGCGTGTACAGCGGCTACGAATTGTTCGAGCATGTGGCCGTGCGACCCGGCAGCGAGGAGTACTTGGACTCCGAGAAGTACCAGTACCGGCCGCGCGACTGGGACAAGGCCGCCGCCGAGGGCAAGACCCTTGCGCCGTACCTCACCATGCTCAACAAGATCCGGCGCGAACATCCAGCACTGCAACAACTGCGTCACATCGTGTTCCAGCAGATCGACAGCGACCGAATGGTCGCATTCAGCAAGCGTGACGGAGACGACACGATCATCGTGGTCGTGACCCTCGACCCGTTCGGGCCGCGTGAGGCGACCCTGCACCTGGATATGCCGTCGCTGGGGCTGGACTGGCATGACCGATTCGTCGCACAGGACCTGATCAGCGGCCAGAGTTTCTCATGGTCGGCCACCAATTTCGTGCGACTGGATCCCCACCTGTCGTGCGCCCACATCATGTCCATTCGCCCTGGAGTCGTCTGATGATCCCTGTCCCCACCGAAACCCTCGCCGCCCTGGTCGACGGCACCCACAGCCAGCCCCACGCGGTCCTGGGCCCACACGCCGACGCCGATGGCGTGACCATCCGGGTGCTGCGACCCGACGCGACCGCGGTCGACGTCGTGGTCGGCGGACAGAACCAACCGATGGAGCACGAGCACGCCGGGGTGTGGGTCACCGAGCTCGCGGGCACGGACATCCCCGACTACCGACTGGCGGTGGCCTACGGCGGGGACAAGTTGCCCGCAGACGACCCCTACCGCTTCCTTCCCACGCTCGGTGAGATCGATCAGCACCTGATCGCGGAGGGCCGCCACGAGCAGCTGTGGGACGTGCTCGGCGCGCATGAGCATCGATACGAAACGCTGAACGGTCCGGTGCGGGGGGTGGCGTTCGCGGTGTGGGCGCCCAACGCGCAGGGAGTCCGGGTGGTCGGCGACTTCAACTACTGGAACGGCACCGCCACCCCTATGCGGTCGCTGGGCAGCAGCGGGGTGTGGGAGGTGTTCGTCCCCGAGATCGGGGCGGGGACCCGCTACAAGTTCGAGATCATCGGGCGCGACGGTGTGCGCCGACTCAAGGCCGATCCGATGGCCCAGGCCACCGAGGTCCCGCCGGCCACCGCCTCCGTGGTGTTCGCCAGTGACTACGAATGGGACGACGCGACCTGGATGCAGACCCGGACCCAGCACCCGGTCCACGCCAGCCCCATGAGCATCTACGAGGTACATCTGGGTTCGTGGCGACAGGGTCTGAGCTACCGGCAGTTGGCTGAAGAGCTGACCGACTACGTCGTGGCGCACGGCTTCACCCACGTGGAGTTCCTGCCGGTCATGGAGCATCCGTTCGGCGGGTCCTGGGGCTATCAGGTCAGCGCTTACTACGCACCCACCGCGCGCTTCGGTACCCCCGACGACTTCCGCTACTTGGTCGACCGACTGCACCAGGCGGGGGTCGGGGTCCTGGTCGACTGGGTCCCCGCCCACTTCCCCAAGGACGACTTCGCACTGGCCCGGTTCGATGGAACACCGTTGTACGAGCACGCCGACCCGTTGCGCGGTGAACACCCGGACTGGGGCACGTACGTGTTCGACTTCGGACGCCCAGAGGTGCGCAACTTCCTGGTCGCCAACGCCGTGTACTGGTGCGAGGAGTTCCACATCGACGGCCTGCGGGTCGACGCTGTGGCCTCCATGCTGTACCTGGACTACTCCCGCGAAGAAGGACAATGGTCGCCCAACGCCTACGGAGGCCGGGAGAACCTCGATGCGGTGCAGTTCATCCAGGAGATGAACGCCACGGTCTACAAGCGAGTGCCCGGGGCTTTCACCGTCGCCGAAGAATCCACCGCGTGGCCGGGGGTGACCAGAGCCACCCACCTCGGCGGCCTGGGTTTCGGATTGAAGTGGAACATGGGCTGGATGCACGATTCGCTGGGCTATCTGGCCCGCGAGCCGATCCACCGGCAATGGCACCACAACGAACTCACTTTCGCGCTGGTCTATGCCTGGAGCGAGAACTACCTGCTGCCGATCTCGCACGACGAAGTGGTGCATGGAAAGGGCTCGCTGCTGGGCAAGATGCCCGGCGACCACTGGCAGAAGCGTGCCAATCTGCGAGCCTTCCTGGCCTACATGTGGGCACATCCGGGCAAGCAATTGCTGTTCATGGGATCCGAGTTCGGCCAGGAGTCCGAGTGGTCTGAAGGCCGCAGCCTGGACTGGTGGCTGCTCGATCAGCCCGACCACGATGCGTTGAGCAGACTGGTGACCGATCTCAACGCGGTGTACCGCTCGAGTCCGGCGCTGTGGGAGCCTGGACACCGAACCGGCCGGTTTCGAATGGATCGACGCCAACGACGCAGGCGGTAACACGCTGTCCTGGATCCGGCGGGGCTCCGAGGGCGAGGTGGTGGCCTGCGTGGTCAACTTCAGCGCGGTCCCGCACCACGACTACCGGGTGGGGCTTCCGGTCGGCGGCACCTGGTCAGAAGTGATCAACACTGACGCTCTGGACTACGGCGGTAGCGGTGTCGGCAACTTCGGCGCGGTAGCGGCTGAGCAGATCGAGTGGCACGGCCGGCCATTCAGTGCGAGCTTGTCCGTGCCGCCACTGGGCGCAGTCTGGTTGCGGCCGGAGTGAGGGTACCGGCGAAATGACCCGCTGGTTGCCGAACAGCCCCTCACCTACGGGCCATGTGGCAACCAACGGGCTATTGGCGCCCTAACCCCATTCGGCGTACATCGCGGTGGTCAGATCCATCGGGTCCAGCCCGCGGACGGTCTCGGCAATAGCCGCACCTTCGGCCGAACCGGTGTACAGCAGTTGCCCCCGGGACACGAAGACCCGCCACTGCTCGGCGTAGGCCGTCGCCGACGCCTTGTTCACACCGAAGGCATCCGGTACCGCGTGCCACATGATCGCCCGCCCCGCGCCAAGCCTGCGGAGACGATGTACCGCGGGAAGTCCACCGGGAGCAAGATCTGCTCCACCGACTCTGCGAACACCCGCGAGGCGTCGACGGATTCCTGCTCCAGACGCAACACCCAGGAGCCATCCGGCTCGGGTTCCACGACGACCGCGGCGCCAAGGCCCGGGGCCATGGTATGCGCCACAGCCCGGCCGAACGCCAGCAGCATTCCGTCTGCACCCAGTTGTTGGCGCACGCGCCGGGCCCGCAGACCACGCACGCCACGTTCGATCGCCCAGCCCGCTGCGGCGCCGATCACCCCAGCCACCGCTACCAGATCCGGGACCTGCCCGGCGACCGCGAGTCCCCCGGCGACTCCCGCACCAACACCACCTGCAAGCCACGGGCGACCTGCCCACGACCGGACCGCCGGCTCCGGCACGCCGATCTGAGCTGCTGCTTTCTGTGCGCGGATCCGCACAGCCGCGCGGGTGAGGTCCTGATAGGGCGACCCGATCCGCCACAGCGCTCGGGTCTGATCGATCCGGCCGGCCTGTTCGAGGGAGTCGGCGTTGATCGATGCCCGGGTCTGCGCGTCCGGCGGGGCGTACTCGTTGCATCTGGGGTCCAAATGCTCGACACCGGCAAGAATCCGTCCAGTGGCATCGGGCGAGAGATATCCACGGTGCTTGGCGACCAAGCGGCGGTAATCGAGGTCACCACGGGGATGCTCGTCGTCGACGGTGGTGACCGACCAGATGTGCGCCACCTTGCCGGGACGCTGCGGGTCACGGCGGATGGCGCGGCCCCGGATCTGTACCACCGCGGTGGGGGTGGTGGCGGCGGTGAGATCGATCAGGACGTTGGCCGCCGGGGCGTCCCAGCCCTCTCCGAGCAGCCCCCGGGTTCCCACCATGATGTCGACCTCGCCGCCCAGGAAGAGGTCGGTAACATGCGGCACCCAGTCGCGCGGGCCCCAGGCTGCCTCGATCTGAGCCAGGCCGTCTTCGCGATCCACCAACCGCTGTCCGGGCTGCAAAACCGCGGAGAGGCTTTCGCGGGTGCCACCCACAGAGGCACCGGTCACCAGCACCACTGTCAGACCTGGATTGGCCGCTTGCACCGCGGCGAGCGCCTCCCACGCCGAACCCGCCTGCTGCGCCAGCACAGATCTGGTGTCGGCCGGTGGGGTGGCCGAGGCGTTCTCAAAGTCGGTGAGCACGACGGCGCGCAGATCGTCGCCGCGCACCAGGTACTCCTGCTCGATCAGGTATCCCGCGGCCAGTGCCTTGGACGCCGAGCGTGAGAGCACCCGGTCGACCGATGACTGTCCTCTGCGGGCACCGTTGCGGGTCAAGGTCCAGCCCACCGACCGCAGGCCCGCGCGCAGTCGCTCCCATCCCGGCGCCGGCGGGTCAGGGGTGGCAAGGACAGTCCGGCCGTACTCGGACAGGATCGCGACCCAGTCCTCCACCTGCAGCGGCTGCCGATGCTCGTCGAGAACCCGGGCTCCCTGTGGCACGGCGATCAGTCCGTTGTACGAAGCCCGGACCAGCGCGCGGGCCAACTCCGGCCGACTGCGCTGAATGTGGCTCCAGGACACACCTTCGTGGCGAACCCACGCACTGTCGAGGTACGCAAGCAAACCGACGTCGGCGAAGTCCGGGGCCATCACCGCGGCAACCAGTTCCCGCCACCTTTGGGCACCTCGCGCCAAGTACTCACGTTCAGCAGGGGTCGGATCCACGAACCACGCGAACTCCCGGTAGGGCGCGAGCACCGCGTCACGCACAAGGGCCGGTGTGCTCACCGAGTAGAGGACCGGGCCGAACAGCTCGTCGACCAAGGCGGCCTGTTCCGCGGACAAGCTGTCGCGAGGGGTGGCCGTGAGCGCTACGACCACGGGGCCGTCCGACCGCCCACCGTGGGCCTGCCTGAGCACGTCGGCCAGCAGCTCGCCCCAGGTTGCCGCCAGGTGATGCGCCTCATCAAGCACGAGTGTGTAGGGCTCGCCGCCGTGGAGGCGGTCGATCATGTCGCGGGCGTTGGGGTGCAGTCGCGCCATGGGTGAGTCATCACTGTCGGCCTCGTCATCGAAGGTCGCAACCGCCTGGTAGGTCAGAACTGTCACGTCGCAGTCCAAGCGCCGATCCGAGCCCACGGTGGGGGCATCGCCTGTCACATCCGGGTTCACTGCTGCGTGGCGCCACAGATCCATCCATTGGGCCGCGATGGCGGTGTTCGGCACCAGGACGACCAGGCGGCGTGCGACCTGCTGGGCGATGACCGATCCCAGCAAGGTCTTGCCCGCGCCCGGTGGCAGTACGAAATGGAACCGGCTTGCGTCACGATTTTGCTCGAACGCGCTCAGAGCCGCGGTCTGATGAGCCCGCAGTTCCGGGAACACCATCGACCGCATCCTGGCCGCCACGTCGGAAGTCACACACCGACAGTGGCAGACACCGACCCGACGCGCGAGGCATCCGCTGGGCTGCGTCGGACCGACCGCGTCCGCTGCCGCATCGGGCAACGGACCGGTAAAGTCGCCGTTGTGACCCTGTCCGCCAGAACCCGAGCCGCCGCCCGCCTGGGTCTGCTGACCTCCTCGCTGTCGCGAAAGATGGGACGCGGCGAAGGCATGGTGATCGGTGGCCGGGTGATTCTGCGACTGGCTCCCGACGCGATCGCGGAAATGGCCCATGACCGGGTGGCCGCACTGGTGAGCGCGACGAACGGGAAGACGTCCACCACCCGACTGCTGGCAACAGCCGTCGAGCAGGCCGGACCCGTGATCAGTCAGAACACCGGGGCGAACATGACCTCCGGTGTGGCGGTCACTCTGGCCAGTGGTGACCCAGCCGCGCAGGCCGTACTCGAGGTCGACGAGGCGTACCTGCCGGCGATCTTCCGGGCCACCAAACCGCGCGTCATCATCCTGGGGAATCTGAGCCGCGACCAACTCGACCGGATGAACGAGGTCGCCATGATCGCCCGCCGCTGGCGCGACATGCTCGCCGATGCCACCGACACCACTGTCGTGGCCAACGCCGACGATCCCTCGATCGTCTGGGCAGCCAGACATGCACCTCATGTGACCTGGGTAGCGGCCGGTCAGGTGTGGACCGCCGACTCGGCGGTGTGCCTGGACTGCGGCTCCTTGCTGCAGCGAGACGATTCGACCTGGGGCTGCCCGAACTGCGGTTTCGCGCGACCCACTCCCACGTGGACCCTTGAATGGGTCGATGACCACGGTGTCGTCCACGGACCGCACGATCAGCGCTTCGACCTACCCCTGAGCCTGCCGGGCCGCTTCAACGCGGCGAACGGGGCGATGGCCTTGGTGGCAACCGTCGAACTGGGGCTTGATCCGGCGGAGTCCGCGCGCCGCATGGCCACTGTGGAGTCTGTGTCGGGTCGATACGCCGTCGTCAAAGTCGGCGAACTGACCATCCGACTGCTGCTGGCGAAGAACCCTGCCGGCTGGTCGGAACTGGTCGACGTCATGCCGCCGGCACCCACCCCCGTGATCGTGACGATCAACTCGAACGCCGCCGACGGCCGCGACCCGTCCTGGCTGTGGGACGTGCCCTTCGAACGCCTGCGCGGCCGGGTGGTGGTCGCCACTGGAGATCGCCGTCGCGACCTCGCCGTGCGATTGCTGCATGCGGAAGTGGATCACGTCGTTATCGAGGACCCCTACGCGCCCGGTGCGGAGTTGCCCGACGGGATGCGGGAACTCGCGGTGGTTGACTGCGCCGCAACCTATACGGCTTTTCACCACCTGCGGACCTCCTCCGATCGACAGGCGGCGCGACGATCATGAATCTGACAGTGGTTTCGGTCTATCCCACGTTGCTGGGCACCTACGGTGATGGCGGCAACGTCATGGCGCTGCGGCACCGCGCCCGCTTGCACGGCATCGAGGTGGACGTCATCAACATCGAACCGGGAGATGCGGTTCCGGAGTCCGCCGAGTTGTACGTGTTGGGTGGCGGCGAGGACAGTGCGCAAACAGCGGCCGCGAACGCACTGCGCGCCGACGGCTCGTTGAAGCGCGCCGCCGAGCGGGGTGCTGCGGTGCTGGCTGTGTGCGCCGGGTATCAGCTGCTCGGCGAGTACTTCCCCGATGCGAACAGCGCCGCCACCCCCGGCCTGGGCATCCTCGATATCCGCACCGACCGACTGCCGAAGCGCGCTGTGGGGGAACTGGCGGCGGACCCGAAGGAGCCCTTGACCCAGACCCTCACGGGGTACGAGAACCATGCCGGTGCGACCCACCTCGGCCCGAACGCCTCCGCCCTGGCCACAGTTCGCGCGGGCATCGGCAATGGTGACGGCTCCGAGGGTGCGACCACCGCCCACGTCATCGGCACGTACCTGCATGGGCCCTGCCTGGCCCGCAATCCGCAACTCGCCGACCTGCTGCTGGGATGGGCGATCGGACGCGACCTGCCCTTCATCGAAGAAGCAGAGGTGACCCAGTTGCGCGAGGAGCGTTTGCGCACCGTGCTGGGTTAGACGGATCCGGGGTACTGACCCAGGAATCAGAACAACGCGTTCGCCAGCTTGGTGCGGGCGGCGATCACCGACTGATCGGCATCCCCCACCAGCGCGAAGAGCTCCACCAGCGCGTCCCTGGCCGCGGCTTTGTCGTCTCCGGCCGAAGCGCGGACCACGACGAGCAGACGTTCGAACGCCGCATCGGGAGCACCTTGTGCAACTTCGATGTCAGCGGCGGTCCTTGCTTTCTCCAGGTTCGTGGGGTCGGCATCCGCGGCGGCAATGGAACCTGCGGGGTCCACCCCCTCGGTCCGTCGTACGAGTTGCACCTGCGCGATGGCCGCCTGCGCCTGCTCGGGATCGACCGCCCGCAACTGCTCGTACAACGCGATGGCCTCGTCCCAATTGCCCGCCTCGATCGCGTCGGCGGCGGCATCCCAGCGCGGGTCCTCCTCCGGCGGCTGCTCAGTCTCTACCGGAGCAGAACCGACCGATCCCGCCACTCCCGCCTCGCCGGCGACCCGGAGCAGTTCTTCGATGTACTGGCGCACCTGAGGTTCGGGCAAGGCGCCTTGGAACAGGGGCAGCACCTGCCCCTTGATCACGGCGACGATCGTGGGGATCGACTGCACCTGGAAGGCTGCGGCAATCTGCTGCTGTGCATCCACATCAACCTTGGCCAGGACCCAGCGCCCGGCGTACTCCACTGCCAGTTTCTCGAGGATCGGGCTCAGTTGTTTGCACGGCCCACACCAGGTGGCCCACAGGTCCACGACAACAGGGACGGTCTGCGATGTGGCGATGACCTGCGATTCGAACGTTGCCTCGGTGACGTCGATGATCACTCGCGCTGCGTTCGGATCGGTCTTGCGGGCCGCGGCCTGCGACTGCGCGTCACGCGCGGCAGCCAGCGCTGAGAGGTCCACGGCGCCGCGCATCGCCAAGTTCGGATTGGGCTGAGTAGTCATGGATCCATTGTTCCCCACGTCCCGCGGGCCACACGATGCGCGTCAGAAGTCGCTGGTCACCACATCCCGGTGGGCATCGCTGCGACTGAGGGTCTTCACCCGATGTGCGCTCGGGCAACCCGGCGGCCAGTGGGTTGGGTGGCCCACTTGTATCATTTAGCGCCTATGGGTACACAGAACGGCAAACCGGGGCGACCGCGTGATCCCCATGCAGACGAAGCGATCCTGGCCGCAGCACGCGATCTGCTCGCCGAGGGCGGCCTGGCCAACCTGACCGTCGAGGGAACCGCACAACGGGCAGGCGTGGCCAAGACCACGGTGTACCGCAGATATCCGACGAAGCTGGACTTGGCAGTGGCTGCCGTGGCCGACCTGGTGTCGGGCGGGGGGCCGGAATCTGACAGCGTCGAGAATGGCGTACGGGAAGGGTCCGACCTGTTCCAGAAGGCGTTCGGCCCCCCTGGTTCCCAGGCGGCCTACCTCGCGGTGGCCGCAGCGGCCGCGACGAATCCGGACATCCACGAACGATTCACCCGTGACGTGCTCACCCCGGTGAGCCACGACATCGAAGCCATGGTGAGGGATGAGCGTGAGCGCGGGCATGCCAGACCAGATGCCCCAGCGGACTTCATTTTCGACGTGATCTTGGGCACTTTGATCCATCGCTACATCATTCGGCAACTGCCGCCAGACCCCGAGTTCCTCGAACGTCTCACCTCGCTGACCTGGTTCCTGTACCAGGGATGTCCGCGGGACTGAGGTTCTGCCGCATGAGTTGAGCCTGCGGGCGCGGGCCCCGGCCTGTGGTTTACGTCTGAAAACTTGTCGTACCCCTGTTCGATGATGGGGGTATGACAGTTCATGAGGCCGCACCGCCCGGCACCCTGGCGGACCTACTCCAACAACTGGAACACCTCGACGATGAGGACCTGGCGTCGGCGCTGGGCGACGTCGAAGCCGACCTGCGCGCGGTGTATGCGCGGCGGGCGGCGGTGATCGCGGTGGTCCACGACCGGATCCACGAGATGGGCCACCGGGTGTCCGGGGCCGTAGCCACGGTCGCGGCGATCACCGTCACCTCCGCGCGCTCGGCGGGGTATCTGATGGACACATCCCTGGGGATCGTGGACCGCCCGGCGGTGTGGACCGCGCTGGCCGAAGGGACCATCGACCACACCCGCGCGCAGGTGATCGTCGACGGGCTGATCCAACTCGATGACCCCGACCGGGGCCTGCTGGAGGCCAAAGCGTTGACCTACGCGGCCGGCCACACCGCCCACCAGACCCGCCGCTACGTCGCGCGGCTGCTGGTCGACCACCGCCCCGACCTGGCCGACCCGCACGACGACAAAGAGCGGGCCAAAGCCTGGGACCGCCGCCACCTCGCGGTGTTCGCCCGCGCCCACGGCATGGTCGACCTGACCGGCTACCTACCGGCCGGCACCGCCCAGATCCTGCTGTCCGCCCTCGATCAGATCGCCGGCACCTACGACGATGACCGCACTCACGACCAGAAACGCGTCGACGCCCTGGCCCAGATCCTCGCAGCCAACACCCGCATCGACGTGCACGTCGACGTGGTCATCCCCGCCGACACCCTGGCCCGGCTGCGCAACACCGGGGCCAGTATCACCGGGTTCGGCCCGGTCGACGCCGACCACGCCCGCGCCCTGGCACTGCGTAAGGATGCCCGCTGGCAACTGCTGATCACCGACCCCACCACCGGGCAGCTGATCGACATGAGCACCAAGGCCTACCCGATCCCCGACCGGATCAAAAAAGCCGTCCGGGCCCGCGACCGGCACTGCCGCTTCCCCGGCTGCACCACCCCGGCCGCGCACACCGACACCGACCACCTGATCCCCTGGCCGACCGGCCAGACCACACCGACCAACCTGGCCCCCGAATGCCGAGGCCACCACCTGATCAAAACCCACTCCGGCTGGACCTGCCAAACCCACCCCGACGGATCACTGACCTGGACCAGCCCGCTGGGCACCCAACACACCACCTACCCCTGGAACTACAACAACCCCGAAGCCTGAACGCAGACTCACCCCGGCGCAACTGGCACAGCACGAGCAGCCTCGGCCTGCCATCCGGCAGCCCACCGACACGCCTACTGTTCGGGACACCCACCCCGAACAGCAATCCCGTCTGCCCAGCGGCTCAGATGTGCGCCGGCTCGGAGTACTCTCCCCACTGCTCACGCAGTACGTTGCAGATCTCGCCGAGAGTGGCCTCACGGCGCGTGGCCTCGAGCAACACTGGAATCATGTTCGTGTCGGTGGTCGAGTTCTCGCGCAAAGCTCGCAGGCTCTGGGTCACTGCGGCTTCGTCGCGTGCTGCCCGGCGCTGACCGAGCGCGGCGACCTGCGCCTTTTCGACCTCGTGCGAGATGCGCAGAATCTCCAGTGGCTCCTCGATCGTCTCGGTGTGCACCGTGACCCCGACTTGATGCTTGTCGCCCTTCTCCAGCGCCTGCTGGTAGGCGAATGCGGAGTCGGCGATTTCGCCGGTGAAGTAGCCGTCCTCGATGCCCCGCAGCAACCCGGACAGGATCGTCCCATCACCGCCCATGTCCTCGATGCGCGCGAAGATTCGTTCGGCTTCTTCCTCCAAACGATCGGTCAGCGCCTCGATGTACCAGGAGCCTCCGAGCGGGTCGGCCACGTTGAGAACCCCGGTCTCCTCCATGATCACCTGCTGCGTGCGCAAGGCGATCTCGGCGGCTTTCTCACTGGGCAGAGCCAGCACCTCGTCCAAGGCGTTGGTGTGCAACGAGTTGGTCCCGCCGAGGACGGCGGCCATCGCCTCAACCGCGGTACGGACCACATTGTTGTCGGGTTGCGCCGCAGTCAGCGAGACCCCGGCGGTCTGGGTGTGGAAGCGCAGCCACTGGGCGCGCGCGCTGGTCGCTCCGTAGCGGTCGCGCAGCCACCGCGCCCAGATACGGCGTGCGGCGCGGAACTTCGCGATTTCCTCGAAGAAGTCGATGTGCGCGTCGAAGAAGAAACTCAGGCCAGGTGCGAAACGGTCGACATCCAGACCGCGGGCTTGTCCGAGCTCCACGTAGCCGAAGCCATCTGCGAGCGTGAATGCGAGTTCCTGCGCGGCGGTCGCACCGGCCTCCCGGATGTGGTACCCGGACACGCTCAGCGGTTTGTAACGGGGCATGTTCGCGTCGGTGTACTCCATAAGGTCACCGATCAGGCGCAGATGCGGTTCGGGCGGGAAGATCCACTCCTTCTGCGCGATGTACTCCTTGAAGATGTCGGTCTGCAGAGTTCCGTCGAGTTGCTCGTGCGAGAAGCCCTGCCGCTCGGCTGCCACCAGATACATGCAGAAGATCGGCACCGCGGGTCCGGAGATGGTCATCGACGTGGTCGTGTCCCCCAACGGAATACCCGAGAAGAGCACGTCCATGTCGGCGGCTGAGTCGATGGCGACCCCGCAGTGGCCGACTTCGCCCAGAGCGCGCGGATCGTCGGAGTCGCGGCCCATCAGCGTCGGCATGTCGAACGCGACGCTGAGACCGCCGCCGCCGGCAGCGAGCAACATCTTGTATCGCTCATTGGTCTGCTGCGCGTTGCCGAACCCAGCGAACTGCCGGATCGTCCAGGGTCGACCCCGGTATCCGGTCGGATACAGCCCCCGGGTGAAGGGATACTCACCGGGCCAGCCAATCCTCTCGAAGCCCGGCGTGGCCTCCGTGGGGGCGTACAACGGGTCGACTTCCAGCCCACTGAGCGTGGTGAAATCGACGTCGCGGGTGCGTGACTCGCGGTAGTTCTGCTCCCAGCGGCGGCGGCCCTCGGCGATCTGCTCGGCGTCCATGGTCGAAGTCTACGCGCGCCGAGGTGAGCGAAATCACGCCTTCGCGTGCGGCGCTGCAGACCCTCGCCGCCACCCGGGACCCTTCGTCCGACGCCTCGAGCATGTAACCATGGAGTGGATGCGTTCTCTGACTGTTGCGCTCATCGCGCTGATCCTGGGAGCCGGAGTGCTGCCCGCCGTGGCAGAGTCCGGAACATCTCCGGACCCCAGCGGAAGTCCCAGCCCGACGGTCAGTGGCAGCCCGAGCGTGAGTCCCAGCGCAAGTCCGAGCCCGACTCCTTCCGCAACGCCCAACCCGCAGGTCTACCCCGTTTTCAACTACCCGGGGCCAGGTCTTCCGGATCCCTCGCTGAACAGCGAGCTGGTACGACTGCTCGATCTCACGCCGGCCGACGCCACGATCACCGCTTCTTTCTTCGTCATCCAACCCAACTACCCGGTGGTCGACGCGCTCATCAACGCGCATGGCCGCGGCGCCGGGGTGCGGGTGGTGCTGGACAGTGGCGACGGACAGTCTCCTTCCACGAACGAGGCCGTCGACGCGTCGTACGCCCGTCTGGCAGCGGCGCTCGGGAACGACCCGGCGGCACCGTCGTTCGCCATGCAGTGCGGACTGGCGTGCATCTCGAAAGCTGACAAGAGCATCAACCACAACAAATTCGTCACGATGTCGCAGGCCGGTGACCTGCAGGACGTCGTGTTCCAGTCGACGGCGAACGTGCGCAGTGATGGGTCCGGCGATGCCGCGTGGAACGCCGCGGTAGTGACCAGCGGCAACCCGGAGGTCATGGCGCAGTACGAGTCCTACTTCAACGATCTGGCGGCGCGCAGGTCGGTTCCGGGCAACAACTACCACGCGGTACGGCCCCCTATGACATACGGCGCTTCCACGCCCTATTACTTCCCCCGCACCGACGGCGGCGACTCGCTGTCCCAGGCCCTCATGGCAGTCGATTGCGCAGCGGCGCCCACCAGCGTCGACGTGATGGCCGCCTTCTTCACTCGCCCCAAGGTACGAAACCGGCTCAACGACATGGCCGCCGGTGGCTGCACGGTGCGGGTGATCGCACGGACCGACACGATCACCCGCGAGTTCTGCGACACTCTCCGGGCACCGATCCAGGTCAAGATCGCCGACAAGCCGTCCACCACCAAGGTCGGCATCCATGGCAAATACCTGACCATCGCCGGTGGCTTCGAGGGTGAGACGGATCGCCGGGTGGTGTGGATGGGCAGTCACAACCTCACCCGCAACGCGCTGGTCCGCAACGACGAGACGTTCCTGCTCACCGACGATGCGTCCCTGCATTCGGCGTTCACGACGAACTTCGATGCCATCTGGTCCTATCCGTCGCTGACGCCCGGATGTGACCGGGCAGGGGCACCCAGTGAGCAGGCCATCGAGGAGGAGGCCAACACCGAGGTGACTCCGCTGATCAAGGAGAAACAGCGTGTAAAACGCAAACTCCCCAAGCGGCTCAAGAAGCGGCGCACCGCATTGAAGTCCACCCGCACGGTCGAGGGCACCAGGTTGCGGACCATCGCCAAATGCAAGGTGGTCGGCACCGGGAAGAAGATGAAAAAGCGCAAGATCTGCGTCATTCGCAAGCCGAAGACCAACCCCACGCTCGTACTGTCCAAGCCGAAGCGCACGCTCAAGGTCCGGATCACTCAGAAGGCCAAGGGATCGGCGACGTTGCTGCGGTTCGAACGTTCCAAGAAGTACATCCGCAAGGCCAAGAAGTGACACCTCCGGGCAGACCCGCCTCGAGTGGGTCGTGGCAGACTGTCGCGATGGGACGCACGCTTCGAGGCGCCACGGCGCTGCTGGTGGGCGCCCTTCTCCTGGGCTCCGCTGCATCGACCAGCGCCGCTCTCGAAGGCCCGCCACCGGTGGACCCCCCGCCGGTGGAGATCACTCCCTCGCAGACCCCAACGCCCGAGCCCTCCCCCGCGATGCGAACCGGCGAGGAGGTGCTGTTCAACTACCCGGTGCCCGGCACTGCGGACCTTTCCATCACCGACGCGCTCGTGGGCCTGATCGACGGCACGCCCGCCGGCGAATCGATCGTCTTGTCGTACTTCGTGATCCAGCCGGGACACCCCGTCATCGACGCGCTGCTGCGCGCCTACAGCCGTGGGGTGTCGGTCAAGGTGGTGCTCGACAGCGGTGACGGGCAGAAGGCGAAGAAGAACGGTGCAGTGGACGCGGCGTACGCGAAACTGGCCGAAACCCTCGGAACCGCGGGCGACTCCTTCGCGCGGCAATGCAACCGCTCGTGTATCACCGACGAGCCGGACAGCATCAACCACAACAAGTTCGCCGCCTTCTCCCGTACCGGCGATGCGGTGAACGTGGTCTTCCAGGGGACGGGCAACCTGCGGGCGGACGGCAGCGGCGACAGTGCTTACAACGCCGGCGTGATCCTTCGGGGCGACCAGACCACCTACCAGCAGTACCTCGGCTATTTCGACGACTTGTACAGCGAGCGCCGCGTGGACCAGGACAACTACCACCTCTGGCGACCGCCACTCACCTCCGGTCCGGTGACCGCGTACTTCTTCCCTCGTACCGACAAGACCGACACCGTGTCCGCGTCCTTGCGCAGCGTCAACTGCACCAGCCAGCCGACCACCGTGCGGGTGATGGCCCCCTTCTTCTCGCGCAAGCGGGTACGCAACACCTTGCGCGACATGGCCTACGCAGGGTGTGCCGTTCAGGTTCTCGCCCGGCAGGACACGATGACCCGCGATTTCTGCGACAAGCTCGACACCCGCAAGGTCGCCGTGAAGATCGCGCCCAGCCCGACCAAAGACCGGGTGACGATCCACGCGAAGTACGTGCTCGTCGATGGCTCGTACGGCGGCGGGGTCGACCAGCGGATCACCTGGATGGGCAGCCACAACTTCACCGACAACGCCCTGCAGCGCAACGACGAGACCTTCGTGCAGTTCGCCGACGCCACGGTGTCGAACGCGTTCTCCCAGAACTTCGACCGGTTGTGGAACGATCCCGCAATGAGTTGGGGATGCAGCCGGGCCGGCGCCAAGGACAACGCTGCGGTGGAGAAGAGCGGTGACACCGAGGTGACGAAGATCGCCCGGCGCTCCCAGACCGCCAAACGTGCACTGCCCAAGGCCCTGCGCGAGCGCCAGGTACTGCGCCCAGTCCGCACGGCACAAGGCCGGAAGATCACTACCCGGGCCTACTGCAAGCGTGCCGGAGCCCCCTCGAAGATGCGCAAGCAATATCGGTGCCGGGTCGTCAAGGGCAAGGTCCTGCCCCGGGTCGTCATCCGTTCGGACAAGCCCCTGCGGGTGCGCATCGTGCAGTCGGCGAAAGCGACCAAGCGCCTGCTGCCGTTCAAGCGCTCGGCCGCTTACCGCTACGTGCCCAAGAAGTCACGCGCCGTCCGCTTGTAGAGGCCGCCCACGGTCACGCCGTGCCAGCAGCCAGCGACGGACCGTCGGTGTTGTACAGGTCCCGCTCGATCGGCGTGAGGTGCATCGACACCGGAAGGCCCGGGCGGTGACCGGTCTTGATCAGGTACCGGCCGCGTCCCGGATGCCGGGCACCAGCCCGCCAACTGTCCGCCGACGCCCAGCCGGCGACCAGATCCTTCTCCGCCTCGCTGAGCGCGACGACCTCGCTGACAAGGCTCAACTCACGTCGCGGCAACCCGGACAGCACCACGATCGCGCTGCGGTCGATGAACCCCATGGCCTTGGCCACGTCGTGGGCGCCGGGCAGTGCCTGCAGGTCGCGCAGCGAGTGCGTCGCCATCAGACTGGCGACCCCCTGACTGCGGTTGAGCCGGGTGAGGGCATCGGCATGGTCGACCAGTCCGGGGGCGCCGCGCAACGCCCGCCACAACTCGTCCATGACGATGAACCACCTGGACCGTTTGTTCGCCGCAGAGGCAGCCGACACCGCGGCCTGGCCCCAGGACCAGCTCGACAGCATCGCGGCACCCATGAGGGTCTCGTCGTCGACGGCCGACAGGTCGACAGCCACGGCCGGCGCGCTCGGGTCGAATTGGCGCGTACTGGCACGGTCGAAGACCCCCTTGAGAGACCCTTCACACAGCAGGCTCAGCGTCCAACGCAACTCCTGCGTGACGCTGTCGTACTGCTCGACGCTGCGAACCTGCGCGGCATCCATCACGTTCGCGGCGGGATCTTGCAGCGCCCGCAGGACATCCGGCACGGTCGGGTCGACACCGTGCCCGGACAGTCCGTCGATGGCTGCGGCCAGCACCACCTCCTCCCCGTTGCCCACGACCCGGTCCTTACGGACCAACCCGCACAGAGCCAGCACCAACGTCAGCCGCCGTGCCCTGGTCTCCATCGGATCGGCGGCCGCGAAAGCCTGTGAGTCCAGCGGGTTGATCCGGTCGAGCCCACGACCCACCCGGATGACCTGACCACCCATCCGTCGGACGAGTTCGCTGTACTCACCCTTCGGATCGCCGAGTACCACCGGACGCACGCCCGCCCCGGCCATTCCCACCATCTGCCGTTTTGCGAAAGCGGACTTGCCCGTCCCGGGTTGTCCGAGGTGGAAGACCCCCGTGTTGGTCGTCAGACCTGCGGCCAACCATGAGAACGGGTCGGCGCGAACCGGCTCACCCCACATGAGATGCCGACCGACCGGCACCCCCTGGGTGGGGGCACCTGCCCCGGCGACGAAGGGGAAGAGCCCCGCGGCGGCGGCCGTACTGGCGGTGAACGTGCGCGAGCGACTGACCCACGTTCGAGCGTGCACCCCCATTTCACAGACCTCTGCGGGGCACGAAACCGAGCGCTGTCGTACTGGCGAACGTGGCCGCCTGAGCTCCGTAGTTGCGGCGCAGTCGAATCCGCGACTCGCCCGCCCGGTTCTCCAGGTCAGTCGTGCACCGTCGCAGTTCCACGATGTCCGTCGCGCTCGCCACCGCGTAGAGCCCGACGTCGACAAGTCCCGCACCCCCGACCTGGTCAGTCGCGGTCTGCTCGGCACGATGCAGGTCGGCTCGCTCCCGGGCGGTCTCGTCACGTCCCAGACGCCGGCGGTACTGGCTGCGGAACGCCGCCGCGGCGGCCTGCCGGTCCACCTCGCGCACGGCAATGTGGGCGGCCATCGGTTCATAGACCAGGCTCACCCGCTTGTGGTAGTCCGAAGGTCCCAGCAAGCGGGCGAGCACATCGGGGGGCACACTCTGGCCCGGTGTCTCATCCCAGACGTAAGCCGCCGAGACGGCCCCGTCGTGCTGGTAGTGCCCCCAGGCCTCCTCAGTGGATGTCGGCCGGCCGTCAGCCCAGTGCGTACTGGCGGCGGCACCGGCATACTGCGGTTCGTACACGCCGCGTACCCACTGCACGATGTCCTGTGGGCACATCGTCGCAAGCACGCTGACGCCGCATCGACCAAGCGTCGAACCGAGCGCACTACACAACTCCACAAGATCGCTACCCGCCGATTCGAGGTGGGATCTGTCCGGGACATCGACCGTGATGCTGACCAGGGTGCGGGAGTATTGCGCCGGACCCGGCTGTTCGAGATCGTCATCCAACTGCCGGATGACCTCCTGCACCACGCTCGTTTCCCCGGCGCTGGTTGGCTCCAAAGGATGTGTCGGCGGACCCGGTCCCGTGTGCACGGTGACGACCACGTGCTTCACGCCGGGCAGGTAGCCCAGATGTGAAAGCCAGTCGCCCCAACCCGAGACCCACTCATGGACCTGCTCTCCACCGACGAGAGTCAGCCCCAGCGGCTGGACAGGGATGATGGCGGTGAGACTGCGAGTCCTCTGGTCCCAGGTCAGGCCCACGGAGGGTCCGGTCGGGTCCTGCACCTCGAGCAGCGTCATCCCGGCCAGCACACCGGGGAATTCGCCGGTGTGGATGGTGCGTGCCGTGGTCCATCCACGCCGTCGATTCAGCACCCAGGCACCATGGCGTCCGAACCACGAAATGAGCGCTTCGTCGCGAATCCGCAGCACGACCAGCCCGACCCCCAGGCCGAGTGGGATTCCCAGTACGCCCACGAACCCGGGCCTGACAAGGGCCACCGCGAGCAACACGAGGACCGCACCCAGCGCGGCTGCGGTTTGCCTGCCGGACAGACCCGCCAGTCCGAACCCGCGTCGCTCCCGCCAGCCGCCGTAGTTGCGGATGTCCGCGCTCATCGCACCACCACCACCGGTACCAGGCCACCGGCCAGGCTCGCGATCCCGGGCAGTAGCGCGGCTGCGAGCAGGAATGTCAGCGCCACGGTGAGCAGGACCAATACCGGGTCGTCAGTCGCAGACACCAGGCCGTGACCCACGCGATAGACGATGGCGTTGAGCGGCTTGAACGCCATCACCGCGACGACCCATGACAAGCCCAAACGCATGCCTCCTGCCCCACGCACAACGGTGGTCGCGGCCATGGCCGGTAAACCGACGGCCAGTAGCACCGCGATGACGAAGCGCGCCAGTGCCGCGGCCACGAAGCCCAGGCAGGCAGCGATTCCGACGATGGACAACGTAAGGCCAATGGCAGGATCCACTTGACTCATCGCCGCGGAGACGGCATCTGCGTAGGCGTCGATGTCCGGTCTGCTGCCCAACAGCCATCGGGACAAGCCATCGGACATCGACCAGGAACTGGCCAGCAGCAGCCATCCGGCGGAGACGACCAGGGCGCTGCGGGTCAGCCCGATGACGAGCGCGGCGAGGTCGGCACCATTTCGGCGCACCATCACCACGACTGCTGCCAGCACCACTGACACCCCCAGCACCACCGCAGCCAGCCAACTGGTGACCGGGCGAATCGCCATGACATTCGCACGCAACATGGCCAGGTCCGGATCATCGCCACCCACCCACCAGGCCAGAGCCCAACCCACCAGCGAGGTGAACGCCTCCCCGAAGGACTGCGCCACTCCGGTCAGCGTGCCCGTCGACGCGTCCATCACATGAACAAGTTCACGATGGGCACCGCCAGGGCCACGGTCGACAGGCCGCCTATGACCCAGGGAATGCCCACCGCCCCGTCGGCAGCCGTGCTGGACCGGTGTCGGCGCCCCACACTCATCATCACGCCTGCGACGAGCAGTCCTACAGCCCCGGCCGCGAACGCTACCCACTTGGCCAGGCCCATGATCTTCGACCATTGGGCTGTGACTTCGGCCGGAGCCTGCGGGGATGGGTTGCTCAGATCGGCGAGCAAGCCCGTCAGCACGGTCCAACTGGTCATTCGTGCCCCCTTTCCATGACCCGACATTCGCACGGGTCCCGACATTCTTGGACCCCTCGAACCCGATGTGTGGATAACTGCGTCGGTACCTGGTGAACGGTGCACAGTCGATCCATGAGCGCGGCCGAACCCACCACTTCCACCCCGATGTCAGCCGCTGTTACGGATGGCCGATGAAGATCTTCGCCGGGCTGTTAGCCCTGTTCGCCGTGGCCACTGCGGGCTCCGCCGGGGCAGGAGTCGCCGCGGTCGGCAACACTGATCCCGCTTCGGCGGTGTGGGCGGCTGATCCCGGCGGTGACGGCACGCAGGTCGACGCGGGCCTGCCAGTGGGCTACCGCAATCCCCGGTCCGCCGAAGAAGCCGTCCGATGGGCACTGGGTCAAGTGGGGGTCAACCGCGACGCCGGGCACTGTCTACGGTTCGTCAACCTTGCCTACGGCCGCCCATCCGGCCCACCGTCGGCCTACCTGGTCTGGACACGGTCCAATCCGAACCTGCACCGCTTCACCGGACCTCCCCCGCGTGGTTCCGTGGTCGTGTGGTCCAACGCCATCGGAGGAGGACACGGGCACATCGGGGTGTCGCTCGGGGACGGCACGATGGTCTCGACCACCTCGGGAGCGGTGTCGATCCTGTCGATCAAGGGATACGCGGACAGCGCCTACTTCGGATGGATGCCCCCGTACTTCTACATGTAGGAGACAGACCGGTTCCGGGAACTTCACGGGCTATCAACATGCGAAAACCGGGCCCGAGAGCCCGGTTTCGGGGTGGTGCGCCGCCAGGGACTCGAACCCCGAACCCGCTGGTTAAGAGCCAGCTGCTCTGCCAATTGAGCTAGCGGCGCAACGTGCACGAGCATAGCAGCCAGCACTACTCGCGCTGCATGCTGGACGGGACTGCCAAGCGCGGTCCAAGAGCGACCGGCGTAAACCGCACTTCGTTCCTCGGGACAAGTTGACACGGACCCTGTCGACCCCCGGGTAAATGGACCTGCGCGGCTTTCGGTGATAGCACGTCCTGCATTGGTCGGATCTTCACCAGAGGACCTTGGGACTGAGTCGCACTGCGACTTGGGAGCACCCCGGCCTGAAGCACGGCACCCGCGTGGTACCCGGCCTAACTCCCTACAGGTACAACCCGGTCTCCTCGGAATCAAGGTGCTCGGCAGCCACGGCATGCACGTCCCGCTCCCTGAGCAACACGTAACTACTTCCCTGCAGTTCGACGACGGCGCGGTCCTCGGGCTCGTACAGCACCCGGTCGTCGGTGGTCATGTGGCGCACGTTCGGGCCGGTCGCCACGACCGTCGCCCAGGTGAGCCGCTTACCCACAGAGGCGGTCGCAGGGATCAGGATGCCGCCGGAGGAATGGCGCTCCCCGTCGCTCTCGGCGCTGACCAGAACCCGATCGTGCAAGAGCTTGATCGGGAGCATCAGTCGGTGATCCGCCTCCACGTACGTCGCACGACGATGATCGCCACCACGACCCCCACTGTGCCCGCGACCCGGTCGACGCGCACTGCACCGTACTCGTCGGTGTAGAAGGCTTTGACTTTGATGACCTGACGCGACGCGATGTTCTTCGGGCTCGCGGCCACTTTCAGTTCGTCGAGCGTGCTCGCCAGGCGCTGACGGGTAGCTTCCATGTCGGCCTCGATCTCAGCCATACTGCGTGGCGCCGGCTGCGCGGTAACCACGGCTTCACGGGGCTTCTGCTTGTCCAGTTCGCTAGAACCTACGCGGGCAACGGCGTCACCGGAATCAGACATGGCCTCACTCTATCCGGCGATCCCGCCTATACATCGTCAGTGCGCAGAATCACCCCGTACGGCAACTCCAGCCGGAAACGGGCCAGCAGCTCGGCATCGGTGAGAAGCTCGTGGGTGGACCCGTCGTATCGGATCCGACCCTCGGACAGCACGATGCTGCGCGGGCACAACTGCCAGGCGAACAACAGGTCGTGGGTCACCATCAGCATCGTGACGTCCAGGCTCTCCAGGACCTCTGCGAGTTCTCGACGACTGGCGGGATCCAGGTTGGAACTCGGCTCATCGAGAACCAGGATCTCCGGATCCATGCTCAAAACCGTGGCGATCGCCACGCGCCGCCGCTGCCCGAAGGACAGGTGATGAGGAGCGCGTTGTGCCACCGCTCCCATCCCGACGGCGTCCAGCGCACGCTGCACCCGACCGGGAACGTCGGGCAGCTCGAAGTTGGTCGGACCGAAGGCGACATCCTGGGCCACCGTGGGCATGAACAGTTGATCGTCGGGGTCTTGGAAGACCATCCCGACCTGTCGGCGCGTATCGCGCAGCGTGGAGCGCTCCACGCGCCGACCCGCGACGCGCACCTCTCCTTCCTGGGTCTCCAGCACACCGTTGAGATGCAGGGCCAAGGTTGTCTTGCCCGCTCCGTTCGGGCCGAGCAGCGCGACCCGCTCATCGCGAGCGATGGATAGCGAGACGTCCCGCAGGGCCGCGGTGCCGTCGGGATACGTGTAGTCCACGCCGCGCAGTTCGATCACCATTGCGTCATCAGACCGATCCCGAAAATGACGGCGGCGCAGACGGGTAGTACCGCGGCGATCGCCCAGGAATGCGCGCGACCGGCGGGGGGTGCGGGCAGTTTGCCGTCGTAGCCGCGACTCACCAGCGCCAAGTGGACCCGTTCGCCGCGTTCGTACGACCTGACGAACAGCGCTGCCAGACCGGACGCGATGACCGGCCACGACCGCGGTGAGGTTGAGCGCATGCCGCGCACCTGCTGCGCGACCCGCATGCGCGTGTACTGGTCGGCGACCACGTCGACGTAGCGGACGAAAAACGTGAGAATCGCCACGACCGACGTGGGCATGCGCAGCGACTGCAGGCCTGCGACCAGGTCCACCGGCAGGGTGGTGGCGGACAGCAGCGTCGCCGTCAGGACACCCAGAGAGGCCTTGATCAGAATGTTCCATGCCGCCCACAGACCGGCGATCGACAATCCGCCGACACCATCGGGCGGTGGGCCGACGAAGGGCAGAAGGACCGCGAACAATACGAACGGGATCTCGATCGTCAGCCCCACGAGAACCCGTCGGAAAGGGACCTTCGCCACCGCCAAGGACACGGTCAGCACGAGTGCGTATCCGGCAAAGGCAGCCACCCATTCGCGCGGCGTCAGAACCACGAAGAACACGAACGTGATCGCGGCGACCAACTTCGACTGGGCGGACAGTCGGTGGGTCAGCGACGCGGCGTCGACGTAGCCGCGGTGCAGGAGCCCGGTGTCGCTCAGTGTCGCCGTTCCCGGATCAGATAGAACAATCCGAAGCCGAGCCCTGCCGTCACCGCGACGCCGACGATCCCGGCCGCCGCACCACCGAGTCGTTCATCCGACGCCCCGGTCAGGGAGTAACGTGCACCCCGCCCATGGCGGCGGCGACTGCGGCCAGCGACACCGGAGCCGTGCCACCCAGTGCGTACTCGGCCACGAAGGCCAGAGCCGACGCCGGCACCGACAGGAACGCCGCGACGCCGGCTACCAGCGCAGCCCCCTTGGGCGTCTTGACGAAGCGGACCCCGAGGCGGAATACCAGCCAACCGACCACCGCCGTCACGACCGCCATGTTCAGCACGTTGATACCCAGCGCAGTCAGGCCGCCGTCGGCGAACAGCAGCGCCTGCACCACCAGGACGACGGTGACGACCAGCATGCCGGCCCACGGCCCCACCAGGATCGCCGCCAGTGCCCCGCCCAGCAGGTGCCCGCTGGTCCCGGCAGCGACCGGAAAGTTGATCATTTGCGCTGCGAAGATGAACACCGCAGTGAGACCGGCAAGTGGCGCAGTCCGATCGTCGAGTGCGGCACGGGAGCGCACCACCGCCACGCCGAGCACCGCGGCGGCGAGGACGAACGCGAACAGGCTCACCGGCGCGTCGATGAATCCGTCGGGCACATGCATCGCGAGAAGTTGCATGACCCTCAGCATACGTGGTTATTGCGAACTGTTCGCAATAAAGGTTCCGGTTCCCGCCGGCTTGTTGCACCGATTGCCGACCTGCAGCGACCACCTTAGGCTCACGATATGACCGAGAATGTCCGACTTGAACCCGGCGACGCCGCACCCGACTTCACCGCAACTGACGACCAGGGACAGACCGTGAGCCTGTCCGACTACGCCGGATCGACGCTGGTGTTGTACGTGTATCCGGCAGCGATGACGCCTGGATGTACGACGCAGGCCTGCGACTTCCGCGATTCCCTAGAGGCCTTGTCCGCAGCGGGCGTCAAGGTCGTGGGGATCAGCCCAGACAAGCCGGAGAAGCTCGCGAAATTCCGGGAACGCGACGGCTTGACCTTCCCGCTGCTCAGCGACCCCGACCACCAGATCCTGGAGGCCTATGGCGCCTGGGGCGAGAAGAACCTCTACGGCAAGAAGTACATCGGGGTCATTCGTTCCACGTTCGTCATCGACCCGGACGCGAAGATCGAACGCGCCATGTACAACGTCAAGGCCAAAGGCCACGTGGCGAAACTGCGTTCGGAACTGGGCGTTTGAGCTTCGCGGGGCTGACGCTGCGAAGCCACCGCGCCTGCCCCCGGATGTGAGACAAGCGGCACAGCCGCGGGAGATCGGTACAGGCGTTGACAACCACGGCCCGCGCAACTCCAACGGCTGTCAAACAGCCGCTAGCACCGCGCTAGGCTGGGGCGGATCGCGGGTGTGGCGGAATTGGCAGACGCGCAGGATTTAGGTTCCTGTGTCCTCGGACGTGGGAGTTCAAGTCTCCCCACCCGCACAGGTTTCGAGGCCGGCAGCACCGGACTTGAGGGCGACGTTGTTGGGCGCTACGAGCCACCAGAACCCCCAACAACGCCGCCCTCGCCGCCCGGCGCACCTCAACTCCAGGACGCTGCGACCTGTCAGTCGCCCTCGTACGGCGAGTGCGCCACTCCTTCGGGTCGGCGCATCAGCGACTCCAGATCCGTCCGCCGGGGATCGTCGTGTCCCGTGGCATCGAAGTACACCCCATTCCGCTGCGAAGGCATCCGCTCGTCCATCAGGGACAGCAGCCCGTAAGCCCGCTCGTCGGCCGGGAAGAGCGTGTTGATGTCCAAACCGCGCGGCCACAGTTGCCAGGCCCACACGACCGACATCTCGTAACTGAACACCACCGCGTTCGAACTCAGAAACAGCACGGAGATGAACGCCACGACCGTCGTCATCGCCCCATAAACCGCCGATGAGTTGTTGAGAAACCGCGCGGTGATCAGCCCCGCCAGATTGGTGATGGTCACCAGCGCTACGGCTCCGACGATCGCACCGAGCATGACCTCCCCGTTGGCGATCGGGCGCCTCGACAGGATCTTGGGCGCGATGAACAACAGCGAGAAGGCCACCGCCAGAGCCACGAGGGTGCCGATCGGCTGCTGCCATGCCGGTGCCCATCGTGATGCCGCCAAAGAAGTACCCCCGACCACCACAACGGCCAGACCCAGCAACAGCACCACCAGAATCACGCGCAGATACCGAGGGCCGAATCCGTACCGAAAACGGTAAGGCACGCAGAACACCTGATTGACCATCGCGTACAGCGCGAACACAGCCCCCGTGCCAGCGAGCAGCAGACCGATCAATGCGATCCAGAACGCGACACCGCCGTCGGGCAGGCTGGCATAAGAATCCAGAATCTGCTGCTGGTATTGCACGGGCACCACTTGGCGTACAAGATCGTCGATCAAGGCTGGATTGTTGTCCGCCAACGTCCGCAGTACCGCGTAGCCTCCAATGGCCAGCGGAAAGATTCCGAACAAGAAGTAGTACGCAAGCAATGCAGCAAGGCGACTGCCCTCGTCATCGGCGTACTTCTTGAATACCGCGTACCCGAAGGCAACCGGCTGGAAGCGCGACTGGCTGCGGTCTACGAGCCTGCTGGCCGCGAGCACCACCCGTTCGACCCGGCCCGCCACTCCGGAGTGGGACGTGGGTGGCGGCCCTGCCGCGTAGTCCCGATGCGGATCCGCCCACGGTTCATAGAACGGAGCAGAACGAGGTTCTTCGGGATCGGCCACCTACCAGATCCGAACCCGGTCGGCCGGGTCGCGCCACATGCCATCGCCCGGTTGGACGTCGAACGCCTCGAAGAACGCGTCAGTGTTCAGCAGAGTGCCGAACACGCGGAACTCCGGCGGTGAATGCGGATCGATGGTGATCCGGCGCACGGTCTCCTCCGGCCGGGTCTTGGCGCGCCAGACATGCGTGAATCCGACGAAAAAGCGCTGCTCACCGGTCAAGCCGTCGATGACCGGCGCCGGCTCGCCGCCCAGCGAGAGCAGATACGCGCGGTAGGCGACTGCCAGACCGGAGACGTCCGCGATGTTCTCCCCGAGTGTGAGCTCGCCGTTCAGCGTGTGACCGGCTACCGGCTCGTACGCGGCGTACTGCTCGATCAGAGCCCGCGTGCGGTCGGAGAAGGCCTCGTGATCGGAGTCCGACCACCAGTTGCGCAAGTTGCCCTCGCCGTCGAACTGCGAGCCTTGGTCGTCGAAGCCGTGGGAGATCTCATGACCGATCACCGCACCGATGGCACCGTAGTTGACCGCATCATCGGCGGACATGGTGAAGAACGGTGGCTGCAGGATCGCCGCTGGGAAGACGATTTCGTTCATCTCCGGGTTGTAGTAGGCGTTGACCGTCTGCGGGTTCATGTGCCACTCGTTGCGATCCACCGGACCGCCGAGTTTGCCCACCTCGTAGTCGTGGTGCCAGGCACGCGCCGAACGCACCGACGCGATCAGCTGACCGGGGGCCAGGACCATCGTCGAATAGTCCTTCCAGACATCCGGGTAGCCGATCTTCGGCGTGAAACGCTCAAGTTTGGCGTGCGCCTGCTGCTTGGTGGCAGGCGTCATCCACTCCAGCCCGTCGATGGACTGCTCGAACGCCTTCAGCAGGTTGTCCACCAACTCGACCATCCGGGCCTTGTTCTCAGCCGGGAAGTGCCGGGCGACGTATTCCTGCCCGAGCGCCTCGCCGACCATACCTTCCACCAGGTCGACGCCCCGCTTCCAGCGCGGCCGCATCTGCGGGACGCCGCGCAGCACCTTGCCGTAGAACTCGAACGAGGCCTGCACCGTCTGCTCGGACAGCAAGCCGGTGAACGAGCTCAGCACCCGCCACCGCAGATAAGGCTTCCAGTCCTCAAGGTCCACTTCCGCCAAGGCGGCGGTGAAGGCTTGCGCGTAGTCGGGCTGGGCGATGTTCAAGGTCTCGATCCGGCCGGCCACGCCGACCGCCTCGAGGTACGCCGACCAGTCGTAGCCCGGAGTCAGGTCGGACAGCTCGTCGAGCTCGTACTGGTTGTAGGTCTTCACTGGGTCGCGGTTGGCGACCGTTGTCCAGTGGCTGCGGGCCAGTCGGGTTTCCAGCGCCACGATCCGCTGGGCATCGGCGGAGGTACCGACACCGACCCGTTCCAGCATGGCGGCGACGTGATCGGTGTAGGCCGAACGGGTAGCCGCGAACGACTCCTCCAGGTAATAGTCGCGGTCGGGCATTCCGAGCCCGCTCTGCCACATGTCCAGCACGTAGCGGGTCGAATCGCGGTTGTCCTGATGCACGGCCCCGCCCAGCGGCGACCCCCACTCCCTCCCGCTCCAACCGTCCCAGCAGCCCCGGTAGCTCGTCGACAGAGTCCAAGGCATCTACTGCCGCGAACAGGTCTGCGATCGGCTCCAGCCCCACCCGCTGGATCTCGTCGGTGTCCATGAACGCGTTGAACAGCACGGCGATCCGCCCGGCGTTGGTGTCCGGCTCGGGTTCTTGGGCGGACAAGTCCTGATGATGCTGCGCAACTGGTCCTGTGAGGTGTCGTGGAGGTCGGTGAACGACGCGAATTCGGCCTTGTCCTCCGGGATCTCAAAGGATGTCAGCCACTGCCCCAGCCAGTGCCGGTAGAAGTCGTCCTGCGGTCGCACCGAAGTGTCCTGCCATTGCAGGTTTATTCCCATGCGCCAACCCTAAACGGCGGGTGGGCCTCCGGCCACCAGGTGCTTGCCGATCAGCGCCCGGAAGGCGCGGCCCCGGTGACTGATGGCGTGTTTCTCCCCGGGGGTTAGTTCGGCCGTTGTGCGTGGTCCTTGGTCGGTGGAGACCTCGAAGATCGGGTCGTAGCCGAAGCCGTTGCTGCCGCGCGGCTCGAACGTCAGACGCCCTGTCAGTTCACCCAGCTCGACGACTTCGCGACCGTCGGGCCACACCGCCACCGCCGCACACACGAACCGGGCTGCGCGGTGTTCCATGGCCACGTCGGACAACTGCTTCAACAGCAGGTCGAGATTGCCGGCGTCGTCCCCGTGACGCCCGCACCACCTGGCCGAGAAGACCCCCGGCGCTCCCCCGAGCACGTCCACCGCCAGCCCCGAGTCGTCGGCCATCGCCGGCATCCCTGACTGCGCCACCACAGCCCGTGCCTTCAGCAGCGCATTCTCCGCAAATGTCACCCCGGTCTCCCGAGTATCCGGCACATCGATGTCGTCGAGGTCCAGCACCTGCTCGGGCATCCCGGCGTCGGCCAGGATCTGCGATATCTCGGCGAGTTTGCCACGGTTGCGGGTGGCCAGAACCCAGGTCATGCTGCTCCGCCCGGGGCAGCTCCCGCCGACACCGTCGCGGGACTCCCATCGATCAACCGGCCCTGCACTGGACTGCCATCGGCCAGGGCCGCCTTCTGCAGTTCGGTCAGCTCCGCACAACCAGCGGTTGCCAGCAGCAGCAGCTCGTCGAGGACCGCCCGCTCGAACGGCTCCCCTTCGGCGGTCCCCTGGACCTCGACGAAGCGGCCGTCGCCGGTCATCACCACGTTCATGTCGGTGTCGGCGTTCACGTCGTCGTCGTAGTGCAGGTCGAGCCGGGGCTGACCGTCGACGATTCCCACACTGACCGCTGCCACGGAGTTCGGCAGCGGCCAGGCTTTCAGCAACCCCTGTTCTTGCGCCCACGAACATGCATCGGCCACGGCGACATAGGCGCCGGTGATGGCTGCGGTGCGGGTGCCGCCGTCGGCCTGCAGGACATCGCAGTCGACCTGGATCGTGTTCTCGCCGAGGACCGCATCGTCGATCGAGGCCCGCAGTGCTCGCCCGATCAGTCGGGAGATCTCGTGCGTGCGTCCGCCGGGACGACCTTTGATCGACTCGCGGGCACCCCGGGTGTCGGTCGACCGGGGCAGCATGGCGTACTCGGCGGTGATCCACCCGAGACCTGAATCCCGCCGCCAGCGTGGTACCCCGGCGGTGAAGGAGGCGACGCACAGTACCCGGGTGCGGCCGAACTCCACCAGGCACGACCCTTCGCCGTTGTCCTGCCAACCGCGGTGGAATCGGATCGGGCGCAATTGATCGGCCTGCCGGCCATCGGATCGGGACATGGGTCCGACTGTAGCGAGGGCGGTGCACGGTCGGGCCCAGCGGTTGCGCCATCAAAACTGGGCCGCCACCCGGCCACGCGGCCCTGGTTTCATGGCGATAGGCCCTCCAGAAAGCCACATATCCGACAAGACCCCATCATTCGGGGGCCACCTGCAGCCGTTGGCTTGGAATCCGGCCCCCAAGTGATGGCGGCCACCCAACAGACCCTCTGGCCGACCTCCACGAGAACCCCAGACCCCAGCCACCGGGGCCCAGCGGTTGCACCATCAAACCTGGGCCGCCAGCCGGCCACGCCGCCCTCGTTTCATGGCGATAGGCCCTCCAGAAAGCCACATATCCGACGAAACCCCGTCATTCCAGGGCCACCTGCAGCCGTTGGCTTGGAATCCGGCCCCCAAGTGATGGCGGCCACCCAACAGACTCTCTGCCGACCCCACGAGAACCCCAGACCCCAGCCACCGGGGCCCAGCCGTTGCACCATCAAACCTGGGCCGCCAGCCGTCCACGCCGCCCTCGTTTCATGGCGATAGGCCCTCCAGAAAGCCACATATCCGCCAAAACCCCATCATTCGGGGGCCACCCGCGGCCATTGCGCGGAATACCGGCCCCCAAGTGATGACTGACCCCTCTATCCACAGATTTTCCGGCTGCCATCTACAAGGCCTCACTGCCTGCTGAAATGACCAGGTGGATCTCACCAGCGCATTCGGCATTCGTCCCTTCACGCGGGCTCAAGCCTTGGGCCTCGGGCTCACCACCTGGCAGTGGCAACAGCTTGTGGAGCAGCGCCAGATCGAGCAGCTCCGACGTGGTGTCTACGTCACCCGCCTCGCGGACGACGATCGGGGCCGGTACCAGCAGAAGGTCGGCGCCGGACTGATGAATCGCACGAATCATGTCGCGTTCGGCGACTCGGCCTTCGCCATTCACGAGCTGCCGAATCCGTGGTTCATGCCCTGGGAGCGACGCCCGCTACTTATCGGCGCAAAAAAGGCCCGCCGCGACAGAGGCGTCAGCAAGTTGCCAGGCATCGCCCCGTTGCACAGCGACTGGGGACCGGTCACCGACCTGACCACGACCGCCGCGTGGGCCGCGTCGGAGCTTCCCCTGCCGCAGGCGCTGATGGTCATCGATGTGATCGCACAGCGACTTGCGGACACACGCGACAGATTTGTGCTGTCCTCTGAACACTGCCGAAACGATGTGCGCTTGCGTCTGACCCACGAAATCGATCTCCCGGGTCTGCGGTGTGCCGATCCTGCCGCGGACTCACCCGCGGAGAGTTACTTCCGCGGCCATCTCATCGAGGCGGACGTCACGGGCCTTCAATGCGGGGTGCCGATCAGAGGGGCCACGGGCGATCAGTATTTCGCAGATCTTCTTCACGGGCGCCTCATCGTGGAAGTCGATGGCCGCGGCAAATACCGCACCGTTCAGGACCTCATCGATGAGAAGTTCCGCGAGGACAGCCTGCGGGAGGCCGGCTACGGCTTCTTGCGAGTCTGGGTCGAGGATCTGTACGCGGACCCTGACCGTGAGGTGCAAAGGTTCCTGGCTGCCATGGCACGCAAGGCCGCGGCCTAAACCTCTAGCTGAAGCCCGCCAGAGGCCAGCAGCAGCTCGCCGTCGTAGGCCTGCGCTGCTTCGGCGAAGACCTGCTGCGGATCGTTCCAGGCAACCAGATGTGTCAGCAGCAGGCGTTCGACCCCGGCCCGCTTCGCGTGGTCGGCGGCCTGCCCACCGGTCAGGTGCAGGTCCGTGGGATTCACGCGGCCATTGACGAACGAGGCCTCGAAAACCGCCAGATCGGCGCCCCTGGAAATTTCGACAAGAGACTCCGTGGGGCCGGTGTCACCGGAGTACACCAGCGAGCGACCGTCGGCGCTGACCCTGATGGCGTAGGTCTCGACCGGGTGGGCGACCCGGATCGTCTCCACCGTGAACGGCCCGATCGCGGTCGCGTCCGCTGCATGGCGCATGAAGTTGAACTCGTCGTGCATGCCAGGACGGCTGGACAGACCATAGGCCGACGCCATCCGGTCGGCGGTTCCCTGCGGCCCGAAGACGGGAATGCGCCCGTGGGCGCCGTCCGGATGATACTTGCGGGCGACGAAGTAAGACGTCAGGTCGATGCAGTGGTCGACGTGAAGATGGGACAGCAGGACGGCGTCGATGTCGTAGATGTCGGCATACCGCTGCAAAGCCCCTAGCGAACCGTTGCCCAAGTCGAGGAGGATCCGCGCGCCGTCGTGCTCCACCAAGTAGCACGACGCCGGACTGTCCGGACCCGGGAACGACCCGGCACACCCCACCACGGTCAGTCTCACGACACCACCTCCACCGCCGAATAGGCCTCCCTGATCTCAGGACCGAGGAACCTGCGACCCATCGTCGCAAACGCCGTCGGGTCCCCGGTCGCCAGGAACCGGTGCTCGGGTTCGGGCAGCGTGGGATCGCGCAGCAGATCGTGCGCGGACAGCCGCGCATATACGTCCTTGGCGGTCTCCTCGGCGCTGGAGACGAGCACCACGTCGTCGCCCATGACCCACTGGATGACGCCGGTGAGCAACGGGTAGTGGGTACATCCGAGCACGAGCGTGTCGACGCCGGCCTCCCGCAGCGGGAGCAGATACTGCTGAGCGACGCGCAGCAACTCCGGACCACCGGTGATGCCCGCTTCGACGAACTCGACGAAACGCGGGCAGGCCCGCATGAACAACTCGATCCCCGGCGCGGCTGCGAAAGCGTCCTCGTAGGCCCCCGAGGTGACCGTGGCCTGCGTGCCGATGACCGCCACCCGGTTGTTGCCCGTGACCCGGGCCGCCCGGCGCACCGCGGGCTGGATCACCTCGATGACGGGCACGTCGTAGCGCTCGCGGGCGTCGCGCAGGACCGCCGCACTCGCAGAATTGCAGGCGATCACCAGCGCCTTGACGCCGTGTTCGACGAGGTGGTCCATGATGTCCAGGGCGTAGGCACGCACCTGCGCCAGCGGCAGCGGGCCATACGGGCCGCGCGCGGTGTCGCCCACGTACAGCACAGCCTCGTGGGGCAACTGGTCGATCACCGCCCGGGCCACCGTCAGTCCCCCGACGCCGGAGTCGAAGATCCCCAGCGGTGCATCCGCCCCCGGCGCCACGTTCACGCCCACAACTGCCCGGAGATGGCCTGCTCGGCGTCCTCGATCGTGCCTTCGTACGCGCCGGTCGACAGGTACTTCCAGCCCCCGTCGCACACGATGAAGCAGATATCCGCGGACTCCCCGGAACCGACCGCCCGGTCGGCCAGGCCCAGCGCCGCATGCAGGATCGCGCCGGTCGAAATGCCCGCGAAGATCCCCTCCTCGTGCAGCAGTTGCCGGGTGCGCATCAATGCGTCGTGCGGCCCGACCGAATAGCGCGAGGTCAGCACCGACGCGTCATACAGTTCCGGCACGAACCCCTCGTCGAGGTTGCGCAATCCGTAAACGAGTTCGCCGTACCGAGGTTCGGCGGCCACGATCTGGACATCGGGGCGGTGTTCGCGCAGAAACCGCCCGACCCCCATCAACGTTCCGGTCGTGCCGAGCCCGGCCACGAAGTGGGTGATCTCGGGCAGGTCGGCGAGAATCTCCGGGCCGGTCGTGTCGTAGTGGGTCGTGGCGTTGGCCGGATTGCCGTACTGGTAGAGCATCACCCAGTCCGGGTTCTTGGCGGCAAGGTCCTTCGCGACGCGCACCGCCTCGTTCGACCCCCCTCGCGCCGGGGAGTAGATGATCTCAGCACCCCACATCCGCAACAACTGAGTGCGTTCGAACGATGTGTTCTCCGGCATCACGCAGATCAGTTGGTAGCCGCGCTGCCTGGCGACCATCGCCAGCGAGATGCCGGTGTTACCGCTGGTCGGCTCCATGATCGTGGCGCCAGGGGTGAGTACGCCGTCTCGCTCGGCGCTTTCAATCATTGCCAGCGCAGCACGGTCTTTCACCGATCCGGTCGGATTGAGATCCTCCAGCTTCGCCCAGAGCCGGACGTCCGGGGTGGGGCTCAGCCGTGGAAGGCCCACGATCGGAGTGTGGCCGACTGAGGCCAAAAGGTTCGGGAAGCGCAAGATCAGCCGCCAGCAACCGCCGGCAGGATCGTCACGGAATCACCGTCGGACAGTGAGGTTCCCAGGCCGTCGAGGAACCGCACATCCTCGTCGTTGAGGTAGACGTTCACGAAGCGCCGCAGACCCGCGTCGTCGACGACCCGGTCTTTCAAACCCGGGAACTTCGCGTCGAGGTCCGCCACCAAGTCGGCCAAGGTCGCACCGTCGGCGGTCACGACTTTCTCACCGCCGGTGTAGGTGCGCAGGATGGTCGGGATCTGAACCTGGATAGCCATAAGCACTAGGGTACGGAGTCGGTGATCACGACGTTCTCCTCGGTCACCTCTGAGTCGACGATCCGATAGCTGCGGACCTCGTCGGTGTCCTGCGACCGCGTCGAGATGAGCACGTAGTGGGCGTTGGGCTCGCTGGCAAGTCCGATGTCGGTGCGAGAGGGATATGCCTCAGTCTCCGTGTGGGAGTGGTAGATGACCACTGGTTCCTCGCCGCGGGCATCCATCTCCCGGTACAGCCGCAGCAGGTCACCGGAGTCGAACTCGTAGAACGTCGTGGAACGGGCGGCGTTGACCATCGGGATGAAGCGCTGGGGGGTGTCGCTGCCCACCGGTCCGGCCAGCACCCCACACGCTTCGTCGGGATGGTCGCGCCGGGCGTGGGCGATCATGGCGTCGACGAGTTCACGATTGATGGTCAGCATGGCTCCATTCTCCCGTGCGGTTCAGCCCATCAGCTCCTCGACCAGCGATTGCTGCAGATACCCCAGGTACAGGTAGAGGTTGTGTTCGGGATCATCGCTGGGCATCAGGGAGTCATCCTCGGAGACATCCAGCCGGGTTCCGATCATCAAACGGGCGTCTGCCAGGAACGCCAGCCACGCCCTGACCTGGTCGGTGATCACGATCGGATCCTGATGCAATTGCTCGCGTACGACGGCGATGTGGGCCAGTTTGGTGGCTCGCAGGCTGGCCTCGGTCAACCTGCGGAACTCCGCTGCTCGCTCCGGATCGGCGTAGGCGTCGGGCAACAACCTCGCCAGGATCGGATCCTCGGGCGTCGAGCGAGACTCACCGACCCCGGCCAGACCCAACTCCTTGGCCCATGCGGGCATGTCGGGGTCAGCAGCGGGATCGGCGAGGATGAGGGTCAACTCGTCGCAGACGAACTCGAGGACCCGGCGCTCCTGA
This sequence comes from Micrococcales bacterium, assembly GCA_016719135.1. Lineage (GTDB taxonomy): Bacteria > Actinomycetota > Actinomycetes > S36-B12 > UBA10799 > JADKAV01. Next base: position 161,303 of record JADKAV010000007.1, read on the forward strand.
CCACTGAGGCGAGCGACCAGGTTGCCCTTCTTGACCTTGAACGGTTTGGCCATCAGTCGTCCTTCTGCACGGTCGCCCACAGTCCGTATTCGTGCATCGCGGTCGCGTCGATCTCCATCTGATCCCGGCTTCCCGCGTTGACCACAGCACGGCCTTTGGTGTGGACGTCCCACATCAGGGATTCGGCCTTCTCCCGGGAGTAGCCGAAGTACTGCATGAAGACGTAAGTCACGTAGCTCATCAAGTTGATCGGATCGTTCCACACCAGGCAGACCCACGGAGAATCCGACTCGAGTTCGGTCTCATGGGATTCCAGTTCGGCGGGGGCGATGCTCATCCCTGCGATTCTCCCATTGTTGAGGCACATTGCGTGTGGATCGCCACGACTTGTGGAAGGCGCGGTTCGCG
>JADKAV010000008.1 GCA_016719135.1 Micrococcales bacterium
GGTAGAAGCCGGTCGCTCTATCCGTTGAGCTACGGGCGCAGGATCCCGCAGCGAACGCTGCGGTACCCCCCAAGTCTAGCCACGACGCGCCCTTGCTCACGAAGCCCTCAAGACAGGACTCCGCCACCGACCCGGGTAAGGCATGCCCGTCCCATATGTCCGTGAGACGATTGGAGGGATTATCTGAGGGAGTACTGCGTGAGCGGCAACAGCATCTACCATTTCACGAACACGGCAATCCTTTCGGTAGAGGCGATCGAAGCCCCCGAAGTCATCACCTCGTCGTCGTTCGATGACCAGTTGGAGCCCACTCTTGAGCGTCTCGGCCTGCGTCGGGGCATGCTGGAGCAGGTCGCCGGGATCAAGGAGCGGCGTTGGTGGCCGCCGGAGGTCACGTACTCCGAAGCTGCCGCCCAAGCCGGTGCCAAGGCGCTGGAAACCGCAGGTGTTTCACCTGACGACATCGGACTTCTCATCGACACATCGGTGTGCCGTGCGCGCCTCGAGCCGTCCTCGGCCGTCTTCGTGCACAACGAGCTGGGACTGCCGCCGTCGTGCCTGAACTTCGACCTGTCCAACGCGTGCCTCGGGTTCGTCAACGGCATGCACCTGGCCGGCATGATGATCGACTCCGGGCAGATCGACTACGCGCTGATCGTGGACGCGGAGGGTAGCCGCACGATCCAAGAGCGCACCATCGCGCGCCTGCAGGACCCCAGCACCGAAGCCACCGACATCCTGTCCGACTTCGCGACCCTCACACTCGGATCCGGGGCTGCGGGCATGGTGCTGGGCCGCGCCGACCGCAACCCGCAGGGCCACGTGCTCGTTGGGGGAGTGGGCCGCGCGGTGACTGAGCACAACCAGCTCTGCCTGGGTGATATGGAACGTATGGTGACCGACAGCCGCGGGCTGCTGATCGCGGGACTGGACGTCGCCGAGGTCGCGATGAAGGAAGCCGACCTCGAGTTCGAGTGGGACGACATCGACCACTACATCATCCACCAGGTCTCGACTGTTCACTGTGACGCGCTGGTCCAGCGCTTGGGCCTCGATGCGAGCAAGGTGCCGCTGACGTTCCCCACCCTGGGCAACATCGGTCCGGCTGCCATCCCGATCACGCTGGCCATGCACCAGGACAAGATCGAGCGCGGTGACAAGGTGCTGGTCATGGGCATGGGCTCGGGGATCAACGCGATGGCCGCCGAGATCCGCTGGTGAGCCTGCCGCCGTCGGGGCTGCATGGCCTCGACCCCGCCTGGTCCAGGGAGATCACCGGACCGGACTCCGCCGGCACAATCCGCACCTGGCACGTCTTGGACTCTGGGCCTGAAGGCGCCCCCAAAGGCACGCTGCTGTGTGTTCATGGCAATCCGAGTTGGTCCTACTTGTGGCGCAGATTGGTCGCAGCACCTCCAGCAGGCTGGCGGGTGATCGCCATCGACCACCTCGACATGGGGTTCTCGGAGCGGACCGGCACTGTGCGACGGCTCGCACCGCGCGTCGATGATCTCGACTCCCTGACACAGGCGCTGAAGCTCACCGGCCCGGTCGTCACCGTGGCGCACGACTGGGGTGGGCCCATCTCGTTGGGGTGGGCGGAACGCCACGTCGACCAACTGGCGGGTGTGGTCCTGTCGAACACCGGGGTGCATCAGCCCGAAGGCTCCCCGGCGCCCACGGTGATCCGGGCGGCCAGGACCCCCGCGATGCTGAATGCCGTGACCAAGCGGACCCGTAACTTCATCCGGGGCGGCTTGCTCTTCTCCCGGCCCTTGCCGTCGCGTGAGATCCGCACCGGATACTACGCGCCCTACGGCAGGACGGATCGGCGCGCGGCCATCGAGGAGTTCGTGCAGGACATCCCGCTGGAACCCGGTCACCCCAGCGCCGCGGCCCTGGACGAGATCGCCGCCGGGCTGGACAAACTGGCCGACGTACCGGTCCTGCTGTTGTGGGGCCCGCGGGACCCGGTGTTCTCCGACCTCTACCTGCGCGACCTGATCGACCGGATGCCGCACGCCGACGTCCACCGCTACGAGGGCTCCAGCCACTTCGTTCCCGAGGATGCGCCGACATTCGCAGCCGACGTCGCGCAGTGGGTCCAGGATCTCGATCGGCGCGAAGAGGCCACGCACCCAGCCCCCGCTGGCACACCGCTCTGGGGCGCCCTTGAGCGACGCCGCCGCGACAAGACCCCGGCTGTCACGGAAATGACAGTGAACGGTCCGACCGTGACCACCTTCACGCAGATGAACACACGTGTGGAGGACGTGGCTGCCGGGCTTGCGGCATTCGGCGTCCAAGCTGGCGACCGGATCGCGCTGCTCGTCCCACCTGGGGTCGACCTTACGGCCGCGCTTTACGGCATCTGGCGGCGCGGAGCGATCGCGGTAGTGGTCGATGCAGGGCTCGGTCTGCGGGGCATGCGCACCGCGCTGCGCAGCGCCGGACCTCAGTACGTGATCGCGATCCCCAAAGGCCTGGCCGCTGTCCGCACGATGGGTCTCACCGCGAAGCACATCTGCGTGGGCGACCTCCCCGACACCGCGCGCCGAGTGCTGGGCGTGAGCACGACCCTTGTCGAGATCGAAGCGCTGGGATCCGACTCGCCACTGCCGGAACCCCCGGCAGACGACGCCCAGGCTGCGATCGCCTTCACCTCGGGCGCGACCGGCCCCGCCAAGGGTGTGCTCTACCTGCACCGCCAGTTGCAGGCCCAACGCGACGCCCTGGCGGATCTCTACGCCATCACCGACGACGACCGGCTCGTCGCGGCCTTCGGAGTCTTCGCCCTGTTCGGTGCGGCACTGGGCATCTCCTCGGCGGTTCCGGACATGGACCTGACCGCACCGGCGACGCTGACGGCAACGGCACTGGCCGAGGCTGTCGATGCCGTGGACGCGACCCTGGTCTTCGGTTCGCCGGCCGCCTTGGCCAACGTGGCCGAAACCCGCTCGCAGGTGCCGATCCGCTGCCAGGAGGCCCTGGCCGGGGTTCGTCTCCTGCTGTCCACTGGCGCTCCTGTGCCGCCGGAGCTGCTGCGCGAAGTCCTGCAGATGATGCCATCGGCGCAAGCGCACGCCCCGTACGGCATGACCGAGGTGCTGCCCGTCGCTGACATCGACCTTCCGGAACTCGAACGGGCGGGTTCGGGCAACGGGGTGTGCGTGGGGCGGCCGGTCCCCGGCGTGACCGTGGCGATCAGTGCCCTCGACGCGGACGGCAACCCCACCGGACCGATCGTCGAAGAGCGTTCCGTCACCGGCGAAGTGTGCGTGCGCGCCGCCCATACGAAACAACGCTACGACCGGCTGTGGGTCACCGAACGTGCTGCGAGCCGCGATCGTGGGTGGCACCGGACCGGCGATGTCGGGCACTTCGACGATGAGGGCCGGTTGTGGATCGAGGGCCGGCTGGTACACGTCATCGTGACCGCCGATGGTCCGGTTACGCCGGTGGGGCTGGAACGACTCACCGAGGCGATCCCGGCAGTGCGCCGGGCGGCCGCAGTGGGGGTGGGACCGCGCGGCGCCCAGCAGGTCGTCATGGTTGTCGAACTCGGCGCCTCCGGCAACGGCCTCGCCCCGGCCCCGTTGCGGGATGCGGTCCGCCTAGCGGTGAAGGCCACCGGCATCGAGATCGCCGCGGTCCTGACGGTGGCGTCGCTGCCCGTCGACATCCGGCACAACTCGAAGATCGACCGGGTGCGGGTCGGCCAGTGGGCCCAGCGGGTGCTGGACGGCGGACGGGTTGGCGCCCCATGAGGGTGCTCCTCACCGGGGCCAGCAGCCTGCTCGGCTCGCAGGTGGTCCGGCAGTTGACCGCCCGCGGCGATCATGTGTCGACACTGCAACGCCGTCCCACGGACGTCGCCGCCGAACTGGGCCTGACCGAGCACCTCGGCGATATCAACGACGCCGCGCTCGTCGCCGAAGCTGTCGAAGGCGTGGATTCCGTGATCCACTTGGCCGCCCGGGTGGGAGTGGTCGGCTCCCGCGAACAGTTCTTCCAGACGAACGTGGTCGGGACCCGCACGCTGCTGGCCGCTGCGCGCGCTGCCGGGGTGAGCCGATTCGTCTTCGTGTCGTCGCCGTCGGTCGCACACACCGGGGAAGCGCTTGCAGGCAACGGCGCCGAGCCCGCATATCCCCGGCATGCGAAAGGCCAGTACTCACGATCGAAAGCGCTGGCCGAGGTCGAGGTCCTCGCCGCAGACGCCCCCGGTTTCGCCACGATCGCGGTGCGGCCGCACCTGGTGTGGGGGCCCGGGGACACCCAACTCGTCGGCCGGATCGTCGACCGCGCGAAGACCGGCCGTTTGGGTCTGGTCTCCGGTGGCCGGGCGCTGATCGACACCACGTACATCGACAACGCCGCCGACGCCCTCGTCGCCGCGGTGGACCACATCGATGCCGGCCATGGCCGCGCCTTCATCGTCTCCAACGGGCAGCCCCGCACTGTCGAGGAGATGATCGAGCGGATCTGCGCCGCCGCCGGCGTGCCCGGACCCTCCCTGACCGTGCCGCAGCCCGTGGCCTGGGCCGGCGGTGCAGTCGCCGAAGCCGCGTGGAGGCTCGCGCGGCGCACCGACGACCCGCCGATGACGCGGTTCTTGGCCGGACAGTTAGGCACCGCCCACTGGTTCGACCTGCGTGAGACCGAGCGCGTACTGCAATGGCGTCCCCGGGTAGATCTCGACGAGGGTTTCGAGCGCCTGAGCAGTTACTACGCCACTCACCCCTAGTCTTGGCGAATGCGCCGCCTACTCGTTCTGCTTCTCGCAGGCATGCTCACCTTGACCGCGTGCTCTTCGGGCGGGAGTGACGAGGGTGAGATCAGCGCGTCGCCCAGCGTCCAGACACTGCCGACGGACGTGACCGACGCACTGGCCGCACAATTGACCAAGACGATGTCCAGCAACGACGTGCCGGGTGCTGCCGTGCAGGTCTGCGTGCCCGGCTACGAGAACGCCACCATTGTTCAAGGTGTTTCGAACATTGAGACCGGCACGCCGATGACCGGGGAGCTTGTCTGGCCGCTGCGAAGCGTCACGAAGTCGTACACCGTGACCTTGATTCTGCAACTCGTGGATGAGGGGAAAATCAGCCTGGACGACACCATCGACCAGTGGGTGGACGGGGTTCCCAACGGTGATCAGATCACGTTGCGGCAGCTGTCGGTCATGAGCAGCGGGGTTCCGGAGTACACCACGCAGAAGTTCCTCCAGGACTACCTGGCCGACCCGAACCGGGAGTTCACCACACAGGAACTCATCACGTATGCGATCGCTGAACCCGCGCAGTTCCCGCCCGGGTCCAAGAAGGTCTACGTGAACACGTCGACGTTGCTGCTGGGCGAGGTCGTTGCACAGGAGTACGGGCAGCCGTTTGTCCAGGTGGTCTCCGAGCAGATCCTGCAGCCGCTGGCTCTGGACACGACCACTTATCCGGTCGCCGTCGACGAATGGGGAGGTCCGCATCCCACGGGATACCAGCCCGCCGAGGATGGCAGCCTGGAACCACAGGACAACAACTTCTCGATCTTCGGCCCTGCCGGGGCGATGACCTCCACGCTGGACGACATGTGCGCATGGGGTGCAGCACTGGGGCAAGGGGAGCTTGTTGACCCCGCGACACAAGCCGCGCGCGTCGACGGCCAACCGCTGGCGCAGGGCCCGGAGTACGACACGTACGGACAGGGGATCGGCATGCTGGACGGTTGGGTCGGACACACCGGGGAGGGGTTGGGTTTCACCGTGCTTGTCATGAACGACCCGGACTCCGGTGCCACCGCGGTCGTGGCGATGAACGTGTCCAACAAGGGCAAGCACGTGCCGACCCGCTACTTCCGCAAGATCGCGCCTGTGCTGAACGCGGTCCCGCTGGCATAGCCGCGCTCGTGCAAGGATCAAGAACGTGACTGAACCCGGTTTGGCGGATCTGCTGTCCCCGCGGGAGCCGGAGGAACTGCTGGAACAGTTCGCGGCCTGGGCCGCGCAGGGCGGTCGACCGCTGTATCCGGCGCAGGAGGACGCGCTGCTCGAACTGGCCGCGGGATCGCACGCGATCGTCGGTACCCCGACCGGATCCGGGAAGAGCCTGATCGCTGTCGGGGCGACGCTGTTCGCTCTTGGGCAAGGGCGCCGTACCTTCTACACCGCACCTATCAAGGCGCTGGTGTCCGAGAAGTTCTTCGACCTGTGCGATCTGTTCGGTGCCGACCGGGTGGGGATGCTGACCGGTGACGCGGCCGTCAACGCCGATGCCCCGATCATCTGTGCAACCGCCGAGGTGCTGGCCAACCTCGCACTGCGGGAAGGCGCCGACACCGATGTGGGGCTGGTCTGCATGGACGAGTTCCACTACTACGGCGACCGCGACCGCGGCTGGGCCTGGCAGGTGCCGCTCATCGAACTGACCGGCGCGCAGTTCCTGCTCATGTCGGCCACCCTCGGGGACACCACGCGCATCGCCGCCGATCTCACCCGACGCACCGGGCGCCCAGCGGCGGTGGTCGCCGGTGGGGAACGGCCGGTGCCGCTGGAGTTCGAATATGTGACCACGCCGATCCATCAGACGGTCGAGGTCCTGCTGAACCAGGGCAAGGCTCCGGTCTACATCGTCCATCCCACGCAGGCAGGGGCCTTGGAACGTGCGCAGGCACTGATGAGCCTGAATGTCTGCACCCGCGAGGAGAAGCGCGCCATCGCCGAGCAGATCGGGGGCTTTCGCTTCACCGCCGGATTCGGCCGCACCTTGAGCCGCCTGGTGCGCCATGGAATCGGCGTCCACCACGCGGGCATGCTGCCGCGATACCGGCGTTTGGTCGAGCAGTTGACCAGGGCCGGGCTCTTGAAGGTCGTGTGCGGCACCGACACATTGGGGGTGGGGATCAACGTGCCGATCCGATCGGTGCTGATCACGTCCCTGGTGAAGTTCGACGGTCGGCGGATGCGGGTGCTGCGAGCCCGGGAGTTCCATCAGATCGCCGGCCGCGCGGGCCGTCCGGGCTTCGACACGTGCGGCTACGTGGTGGTGCAGGCCCCGGAGCACGAGATCGAGAACGAGCGGCTGCTGGCCAAGGCCGGGGACGACCCCAAGAAGCTTCGCCGGATCACGCGCAAGAAGGCGCCGGAAGGCATTCCGAACTGGAACCGCAGCACGTTCGACAAGGTGGCCGTGGCCCAACCTGAGATCCTCGAGTCCCGCTTCGACGTCAACCACGCGATGGTGTTCAACGTGGCACACCGCGCCGAGGGGCTGGAGTCGGCATTGCTGCACCTGCTGACCGACAACGATGAGCAGCCCGCTGAGCAGGAGGCGATGGTTGAGCGCGCGGCAGCGATCCAGGAGTCGCTGGTGGCCGCGGGAGTGTTGGGTCACGACCTGCGCGTGGTCGACGACCTGCAGGCTGACTTCGCCCTGAACCAACCGCTGTCGACGTTCGCTCTGGCTGCCATCGAGTTGCTCGACCGGGAGTCCGAGACGTATGCCGTCGATGTGCTGTCGGTGTTGGAGGCGACTCTGGAGAATCCTCGGCAGGTGCTCTACGCCCAGCAGTCCCGTGCCCGCGGTGAAGCGGTGGCCGTGATGAAGGCCGAGGGTATCGAGTACGAGGAACGGGTCGAACTCGTCGAGGAGATCACCTGGCCGCAGCCGTTGGCCGATCTGCTGGAGACGGCCTACGGCATTTACTCCGAAGGTCACCCGTGGGTCCTGGAACACGAACTGCGGCCGAAGTCCGTGGCCCGCGAGATGTACGAGATGGCGATGACGTTCGTGGAGTTCGTCGGGTTCTACAAGTTGGCCGCCTCCGAGGGGCTGGTGCTGCGCTACCTCGCCGATGCCTACAAAGCGTTGCGCCGGACCGTGCCGGAGGATGTGCGTACCGAGGAGTTGGCGGACCTCACCGAATGGCTCGGCGAACTGGTGCGCCAGGTCGATTCGAGCCTGCTCGACGAGTGGGAACAGTTGGTGAATCCGGCCGACGACAGGATCGACGCGGCGGCGATCGACGCCGGGCCGCCGCCGGTCACCGCCAACGTGCGGGCCTTCCGGGTGCTGGTGCGCAACGCCCTGTTCCGTCGTGTGGAACTTGCCGCCCTCGGGCGCTGGGACGAACTGGCCGAACTCGATGCGGAGTCCGGCTGGGACGCGCCGAGGTGGCAAGAGGCGATCCAGGACTACTTGGCCGAACACGATGAGATCGGCACCGGCGTCTCGGCCCGCGGGCCGCAGTTCCTGCAGATCGAGCAGATGCCGGACAAGTGGTTGGTCAAGCAGGTCTTCGAGGACCCAGAAGGCGACCATGACTGGCGCATAGAGGCTGAGGTGGATCTCGCGGCCAGTGACGAAGCCGGTGTCGCGGTGGTGCGCGTGCTGGACGTCGGGACTTTCTGAGTCGGGTCCAGTTGGCTACGTCAGTGGCAGCGCTTTGTTCCCCTTGCTGAGCGCCCGGTCCAGACCGAGGAAGATGAAGCCGAACAGTAGCCCCAGAAACACAATGACCACGATGTTGACGCCGACGCCGGCGTACCCGCCGAACTCCAGTCCCGGGATCAACGGTGACGGATCGTTGACATCGATGAACGGGTACGGGTACCAGTTCTGCGGTTCGCCCAGTTGGGTGGACGGAGCCTCCGGTGGGGGAGTGACGAGCAGTAGGCCGCGCAGCAACGTGTACGTCAGCCACACCACGGGGATTGCCAGCATCGCGAAGACCGTCTTGACCCGGAACCGTGGGCGCGGCCCGAACAGCAGGAATCCCAGGACAGTGGCCCATGGGGAGATGTAGTGGTAGCCGATGTTCGTGTAGACGCCCAGCCCGACCGGATTAGCGTCGGGCGCCAGCACGATGGCGTACACCAGGCCGGTGATCGTGATCATCACAAGGCTGCTCATCCGCAACCAGCGGAAGATCGTGCCGTCACGGGCCGGGTCGGCAACCAGCGACCAGTTCATGATGAACGTCAGGATGTTGCTCCACACCGTGAAGTAACTCAGGGTGAAGATCAGGCCGTTGAGCCACCCTCCGTTGCCCTCCTGGGTCACAGCCAATCCACAACTGACGATGAACGACGCGGTGCCGATCGTGGCGACGATGGCCCAGTAGATGCGGGCGACACCGACAGTCGAACCGGTGGGGGGCGACGGTGGCGGTGGTCTGCTCCTGCGTCAGGGTCATGGGCCCCACCTTGGCGCAACGGTTCCCCGTGTTGCCTGTCTTAGGCTCCCGACGCTTGCACCACCGTCAGCACGGACATGGCCAGGACCAGCCCTGCGAACCCGATGCCCAGGTTGCGCTCCGACCAGCGGTTGGACCAGCGGGCGGCCACCGCACTGCTGATCAGCACGAACGCGGCGACGACGACAGTGGCGGTGAGATCGAGGGCTTCACCGGCTCGGGGAACCAAGGCGACGGCTGAGTTCAACGTGATCACCAACAGCGCTGTCGCGGTCGCCCGGTACATGCTCATACCCATCACCAGGGCCAGGGCAGGTACCACCAGGAATCCGCCGCCGACCCCGAAGAAGCCGGTGAAAAGGCCCACCGTCGCCGCGGTCGGAACGACCAGCCACCAGGAGCGGCGCGAGCGTTCGACCCGCTCACCGCCACCCGGGGACGATCGCAGTGCCTTGCGCAGCATCAACGTCCCAGCAATCACCAGCACGACGGCGAAGCCCCACAGTTGGATCCGGTCCTCGGTGACCAGGGCCAACCGGGAGCCTGCCAACGCGCCCACGATTCCGAGTGCGCTGAAGATGAAGCCCTGCTTCCAATCCACGCGTCCGGCGCGCGCATGCGGAATGAGTCCGCCGATCGCGCCGATGCCGACGACGACCAGCGAGGTGGTCCCGGCCTCGTCGGTGGGGACGCCCGCTGCGACCAACAAGGGGATCGCGAGGATCCCGCCGCCCCCGCCGAACAGCCCCAGGGACAGCCCCAGTGCGATGCCGATGAGTATGTACTCGACGTACTCCACCAGGTATCAGGCGATCCTGCCGGATCGGCCGCGGCGATCCATCACTTGTCCGCCGACGGACTGCCAAGCACGCATGCCGCCTGAGAGGCTGAACGCCTCGTAGCCCTGCTTGCGCAGTTTCGAGGTCACCGATCGCGAGCGGTTGCCCGATCGGCAGACCACCACGATGTCCTTGCCCTTCTTGAAACGGTTCATCCGGGCGTCGACCTGACCGGTCGGGATGTGCGTGGCCTGCGGGGCGTGGCCGGCGTTCCATTCCCCGGTCTCCCGCACGTCGATGAGCTGGGCGCCGGAGCGCACGAGTTCACGCGCCTCGGTGGCCGAGACCGATGGCACCTTGAATCGGTCGAAGAGTCCCACGGTGTGCTCCTAGTCGGTGTACGCGTTGCCCAGCATGGCAGCGTGCGTGTCCTTGACGATCGGCAGCCCAGCCTTCTCCGTGGCGGTGAAATCATCGTCGACTGCCACTACCGGTACGCCCGCGCGGACGAGCAGAGACGCCGCGACCATCGCACGGAAGCCGCTGCCGCACGACACCCAGACCGTCGGATCGGCCCCGGCGTGCTTGGCCGCATCCGACCACGCCTTGACCTGGCCGATCGCTTCGGGCAAGTCATGCAACGGTATGTGACGGGCGCCGTCGACGTGCCCTTCTTGCCACTCGGTCTTGCGCCGCGCGTCCACCAGGAGCAACTGTGAGTCCTTGTCGAGCGCCTTGGCCAGTTCCTGGAAATCGGCGCGCTGGACGGTGCCCAGATCCTCGGACTTACGCGCCCAGGTCTTGGGTTCGCCCACATTCTGGCCAGCCGGACGGTCGATGCCGATGCGTGCCATCGCGCGCTGGAACTCGCTGATCTGCTCCTGCGTCGCGCCGAGCAGCGTGATCGGCGTGCCCCACGGGATCAGCCAGCCCAAGTAGGTGATCGCGTTGCCCTCGGCGTCGAAGCTGAGGCTTCCGGCCAGGTGCTCGGCGGCCCACAAGCGGCGTTGACGCAGGTCGACGACCCACTCGCCGGCCTCGATGCGTCGGCGCAGTTCATCGGCGTCGGCGACGTCGGCAGGCGAAAGGTCGATCTCGCGCGCACCCTGTTCGTTGGCCGGGCCCATGTGCTTGTAGTAGGCGGGGAAGGCGTCGAGGCCCTCGAGCAGTTCGGTGACGAACTCATGCTCGTCGAGCAGCGCCGCGGGGTTGGTCGTGGCTTGCTGACCGATGGTCGATTCCAGTCCGACGGTTGCCGTCGCGCTGCAGAACGAGCCGAATCCGTGGGTCGGCATCACGGCCGCGGAGTCGTCGATGCCCTCGACCAGTTTGCGCACGGATTTCCACTGGGCGTGTGCCAGGCCCTCGGTGGCTTCCGGACCGATCAGGTCGGGACGGCCGACACTGCCGAACAGCAGCGAACCGCCGGTGAACACCGCCTCGTCCTTGCCGTCCACGCTGACCGCGTACGAGACGTGATGGGGGGTGTGTCCGGGCGTGTGCAGTACGCGCCACGACATGTCGCCGGACTCGAACGTGTCGCCCTCGCCCATCTCGAGGGCGCTGAACTGGTATTCGTGGCCGACGGGTACCACGTAGCCCGCGGACAGTTCTTCAGCCAGCACCAGGCCGCCGGAGACGTAGTCGTTGTGCATGTGGGTCTCGATCACGTGCGTGACGGTCCAATCGGGGTGCTCAGCAAGCACGGCATAAACGCGGTCGATGTCGCGCTGCGGGTCGACGACCACCGCTGTGGAACCCAGTCCGACGACGTATGAGCGGTCGCCCAGGTCTGGGGTCTCGATGATGATGATCTGGGGCTTCGGCATGGTTCAGCGGATCCTTTCGGCCGGTTGGGTGGTTTCGATCGGGTAGCCCTGGCGTTGCCAGGCCTCAGTACCGCCGTGGACGTTGATGCTGCTGATGCCCTGTTGGGCCAGCCACATCACGACTTGTCCGGAGCGGTTGCCGGTGCGGCACAATACGTAGACGGGCGAGTCGCCTGCGAACTCCTCCTTGCGCAAGGGGACCAGGGACATGGGGATCCAGACGGCTCCGGGCACATGGCCGCCGTCGAACTCCCACTGCTCGCGCACGTCGATCATGCGCGGCTGGCCGGAGTCGGTCAGCGCCTTCAGGTCCGAGACGGAGATCTGTTCGATCACTGGGGACTTCCTTTCGAGATGGTCAGGCGAGGGCGAGGAAGAGTTTCTCGAGGTCGGCCAGGTCGGCGCTGCCGCTGGCGTCGGGGTGGGTCACGCACTCGCGCAGGCTACTGGCGACCACTGCGAAGCCAGCCTTGTCGAGAGCCTTGGAGACCGCAGCGATCTGTGGCACCACTTCGCGGCAGTCGCGGCCCTGTTCGAGCATCCGGATGACGGCGCCGAGTTGGCCCTCCGCGCGGCGCAGGCGGTTGACGATGGCGGTGAGGTCGTCGCTGCTGATGGTCACCGGCTCTTTGTCGCCCAGGACGGGAGCTCGGCGCACGGGGGTGGCCGACTTCTCGGTGGGAGCCGGCTTGGCCACACCCCGCTGTTGGCTCATCGGCAGTCGCACCGCTGATGCGCGGGAACCGAGGCGAGCACCTGGGCTGCGTGGTTGCCGCACCCGGCGTACGTCACCTTGCGGCAGGAGTGGCAAACAGCGGGACTGCACATCGTATGAACCTCCGAGATCGTGGGTTGAACATACCCTAGGGGGTATGTGTTCTGTACAACAATATACCCCGGGGGGTATCCTGGGTGCAAGACCCGTCGACAACTTGTGTCGGTGGAAGACTGAGGAGGAACCCCACAATGACGTACGGCCAAGCCGTCCAAGATGAACTGCGTCCGCAGACCCGTGAGCTGCGCCGGATGATCCCGGAGGTCTACAAGGGTTTCGCCGCGCTGCACGGCGCAGCGTTTGCTGACGGCGTGTTGGATGCCAAGACCAAGGAACTGATCGCATTGGCCATCTCGGTGAACACCCAGTGCGACGGGTGTATCTCATCTCATGCCAGGGCGGCGGCCAAGAACGGTGCGACTCTGGAAGAGGCCGCGGAAGCCATTGGTGTCACGCTGCTCATGGGCGGCGGTCCGGCCTCGATCTACGCCCCCCGGGCCTACTCGGCGTTTCAGGAGTTTTACGCGCAGTTCCACCCCGACGAGGCGCAGTAGCCCTGGGTTGTGGATAGAGCCGCAGCGTCCACAGAACAGCTCGACGGGCTTCAACGGATGCTCAACCGGTGTGAGGCTTTCCCCATGCAGCAGAACACGCTCACACTCATCGGCAACCTGGCTACAGACGTCGCGGTGACCACCACGGAGGACGATCTGCGCGTGGCCCGTTTCCGGATCGTCGTCTTCTCACGGCGATGGGACCGCAAGAACAGCACCTGGGTCAACGGCGAGCCGACCTACGTGGCGGTGGCATGTTGGCGGCGCCTGGCAGACAACGTCGCGTCGAGTTTGCGGCGAGGTGACCCCGTCGTCGTCACAGGTCGGTTGAAGGTGTTCTCCGTGGAGCGCAATGGCCGGTCGACGACCCGGGTGGAGATCGACGCGTCGTGTGTCGGCCCTGATCTGAACCGGACGACCGCTGTGCCTGAGCGTGCCTTGCGTCGGGCTGCGTAGCCCGGCTCACTGACGATTCTGTGGTCGGGAGGCCAAGGGAGCTCGTTCTGGTTTCCGGATTCCCGTTGGACTCTGGTTGTCTTGTGCGCTGCTACCGACGTGACCGCTGCGTCGCCGTTGACGACTCAGTCGACGTGCTCGATGATTCGGCGTTACAGCACCGAGTGGGAATGGCAGGCCGACCGAGGGCTCCTGCCCGTTCCCCAAAACCGCATTCGCTCTTGATCAGCGCACCCGAGGCCTTCACGTCGCGCGGAGCGTTGTCGCGCCATCGGCGGTGCAACTTTGATTGGCTCGGGGCGTTCATCCTGAGAGGAGCCGTCATGATTCGCAGCGTGCTCGCCCAGTGCACCGTGTCAGATCTCGAACGCGCCGAGCAGTGGTACACCCGTCTGTTCAATGGCCCGCCCGACGCCCGACCCATGCCGGGACTGCTGGAGTGGCACCTAGGTGACGCGTTCGGTGTTCAAGTCTGGCTTGAAACCGACCGTGCTGGGCAGTCGACCGTCGTGCTCGGCGAGACTGATCTCGATCGAGCCGCCGCCCGCCTCAGTGCGGCGGGTGTAGACCACGCGGGACCGGAACCCGGAGGCGGCGCGCGTCTCTTGCAACTCGCCGACCCGGACGGAAACAGAATCGTCTTCACGGGAGCCTGAACGACGCCCCTCGCCGATGTCGAGCGCCTGATATCAGATTGCCTCGTTGTCACCGTCATCGTCGCCGAAATGGCTGCACGGCGGAGGTCGATTCTCGAGCGAGACCGTCAACGCCGCACAGGGTCAGCCCTGGTGCGCGATTGCCCTTATCGGTTCGGTCGGACTTGTCGTAGGTCCGGTTTACGGTGTGAACAGGTAGGTCGGGGAAGTTGTCGTAGGTCCGGTTTACGGTGTGAGCAGGTAGTTCGGGGAATCTGTCAGACCCTCGGTTTAGGTTGTGAACAGGTAGGTCGGGGAAGTTGTCGTAGGTCCGGTTTACGGTGTGAGCAGTAGTTGAAGTTGGTTTTCGTCAGCTCGTGGAGCGACGTCGCGGTGGGCACCTGTCCTCCGATACGACATTCAAGGTTGTTGTCGATCGGGGGTGTGCTGTGGCCGTTTCTTCTCCTTCTTCGTTTTTCGATGTGTCTCGGGCGGCGCATCGCCGGGCCCGGATCCGGGCGAGCCTGCCGACAACAGCCCCGGCCGGGTTCGACGAGATCAACGATGAGATCGATGCGTTGCCGGATCCGAAGCATCTGTGCGCGGAGGAACGCGCCGCGGCGATGAGTCACACGGCCAAGCTGCAGAACCGGCTGGCCGCGTATTTGACCTTTCTGGCAGGAGCGGCCGATACCGCTGGCGACTCCCGGGTTCTGGGTGCCGGGACTACCGGCAGTCTGGTCGCGATCGCCACGAACAACCCGGTTGCGGTCGGGTCGGGGATCGTGAACACCGCCAAAGCGTTGGAGGGCCTGCCGGCAGTCACGGACGCGTACGCCGAGGGCGCCATTTCTGGAATGCATGTGCACCAGATCCTGAACCTGGCCCCACACATAGATGACTTCACGACCGCGGAACCGGCGGTGGTTGCCCTGGCCAAGGCCACCGATGCCTCCGAGGTTCGCCGGGTGCTGCAGACCGTTGCAGACGCCCACAACCCTGAACACCTGGATTGGACCCGCGAGCAGCAACGCGCCAAACGCGGCCTCAGATTGTCGGCCCGCGCCAACGGGATGTGGGGGATCACCGGGCTCCTCGACGAGGTGGATGGGGCGGTGCTGGCTGAAACTCTGGCCGCGTTCACCCAGCCGCGCGATACGCATGACAAGGCCACCCCGGCCCAGCGCCGTGCAGATGCCTTGGCCGCCATCGCCAACGCGGCTGCAACCAATCAGCGGCCGCTGGGAGTGTCCGCGGTGTCGATTCTGGTGGATTTGGAGAATCTGCCGGAGGGCGCCAACGCGTGTCTGACGGATGGCACCCCGCTGGGAGCCGACACGTTCGATCTGTTGTCCTGTGCCGCGGCGTGCACCGTCATCTTCGGACTGAAGGTGAAAGGCACCTTCGTGCCGCTCGCCCTGGGGCGGAGTAAACGCCTGGCAAGTGCCGCACAATGGGCCGCGCTGATTGCCAGAGACCGTGGCTGCATCCGCTGTGGGCGGGCACCGCGGTTCTGCCAGGCCCACCACATCCACCACTGGAAGAACGGAGGCAGAACGGACCTGTCAAATTTGGCCCTTTTGTGTTCGAGATGCCATCACGATCTGCACCTGGGTCGCTACATCATCACCATGGACACGTACGCGATTCCCGTCATCACCCAGACCAGGGGACCGCCGTGGACCTAGCGTTCGGGGGTCTGCATGGACCAGGAGATCTCAGACCATGGCTGCTGAAGAAACATCGGGATGCATCTTGACGTACTCGATCATGATCGGTGCGTAGTCGGCGAAGTGTGGGCAGCTCACACCCGTGCCCTCGAGGTCGGTGACGGTGTTGGTCGTGTCGTACACCGTCGGATGGGCGAAGTAGGCCACCGATTCCTCGGGGAATCCGACCAGTCGCTCAACGCCGGGCAGTCCGATGAGGACCTGCGTGAACTTCAGTGGAACACGCATCCAGACCGGCTCCTTGTCCAGCAAGGAGCAGAACGTCTCGACCAGTTCACGCACGGTTGGCGCCTTCGGGTCTGCCAGCGCGTAGCACTTGCCGACGGCGACGTCCATGGTGCTGAGCTGATCGATGGCCCCGATCACGAAGTCGCGGGGGACCAGGCCGAACCTGACCTGGTCGGGGTCAGCGACCCGGGGGACGACTGCGTATTTGGGCTGCTTCATGAGGAACTGGAGCAAGAAGTACGGACCGTCGAATTTCTGCGTCTCTCCGGTGACCGAGTCGCCCACCACGATTCCTGGGCGGTAGATGGTCGCCGGGAGTCCATCGGCGATCGCGTTGCGCACCAGTTGCTCGGCTTCGAACTTGGTGTGCTCGTAGTGGTTCTGGAATGTCTGGCCGGTGTCGAGCTGATCCTCGAGGAACAGGCCGTGGTGGCTGCCACTCACGTAGCACGTGCTGACGTACTGCAGGCGCTTCAGGCCGGGCAGTGACCAGCACAGGTCGAGGACGTGTCGCGTCCCCTCGACGTTGACCCGGTACGCCAACTCGCTGGGAACGGCCAAGTCGTACACCGCCGCAAGATGGAACACCTCGGTGATGTCGTCAGTGACCCGATCCATACCCAATCCCGGCTCGGTGATGTCGCCGGTGACCAGTTCCACCCGGCCATCGAGGTCCGGGTGCTCCTCGGTCTGCTCGGCAAGTCGTTTCTGCGCCAACGGCATGAAGCGTTCCTGGACAACGCACAAGGCATTTGTGCCTGGTCGCTTCTCCAGCACGAGTGGTAGCAGCGCGGAACCGAGGAAGCCGGGGTAGCCGGTGAAGAGGACTGTGCTCATGGGTCCAGTCTGCTACATCACCCCAGCAGGGATGAGCCGATAGCTCAGTCGTCCTTCCAAGGCGGTGTGTCTCCCATCTTTTTGTAGTACCTGGCCAGGTGGCCCTTGATGCGACCCATCTCGTCGTCGGGTACGTCGACTCCGCCACGCGCACCGTCCACCACACCGGCCGCGGACATGACGGCCCGCGGCACCGCCGTGAGCTCGCCGTCGATGACGTCGGCGATCGGCAATTTGTAGGCGGTGAAGTTGTCCTTGTTGTCGCCGTCGTACCAGACGAATGCGTCGCGGTACTTCTCGTTGGGGCCGTCCTCGGCACCTGCCCACTTGCGCACGCGGCTTTCCGCCTGCGAACCATCCCACTCACGGTCCCTGTCTGCCAGGGGAAGGTCCTGAAATGTTCTGACTGTCATCGTTCTCTCCTTCCGTCGACGGTCCGATCGCGGCCCGCGGGTTCGGGTCTTGGACGAACCAAGATGTCGTAGGTGGCCGAAGCGATCGTGATCTTATGGGCGTCCAGGCCGGCGAGGATTTCGCGGCTGATCGCGTCCTTGACCTGGCGAACCCCGCGGTCGGGGACCACGAATCGCACAGACAGTTCCAGCCAGTTGTCGGTCAGGCGCCAGAAGACCGCAGGTTCGATGGATGCATCGGACATGGCGTAGAGGGAGCGCATCCGATCGAGGGCTTGGTGGGCCGTCGGATCGTCGACCACAGCGTGTGCGCGGGCGGCCCGCAGCATGATCTGTTCCACGGTGTCCCGGTCCTCGTCGTAGGCGATGGGCACTGCGATCTCCTCCCAGATGTAGGGGAAGTCGCTGGAGTAGTTGTAAACCGGTTCGCTGAAAATGACGCCGTTGGTGATCGTCACCAGGCGGCCGGTGTACTGCCGTGAGTTCACCCAGACTGCTGGATCCTCGTCGGCCACCGAGGGCGGTTGCCCCATCTCCATGACTGTCGTCTTCAAGAATCCCAGTCGCACGACGTCGCCGCGGACGCCGCCCATCGTGATGCGGTCGCCGACGCCGAATGTGTCACCGCGCAGGATCACGAAGTAGGCCGCAAAGGACAGGATCACCCGTTGCAGGGCGAAGGCCAGTCCGGCGCTCAGCAGGCCGATGCCGGTGCTGATATCGGTGCCTGGCGTCACCCAGATCGAGAAGATGCCCAGCGTCAGGATGATCGCTGTGACCACGTAGATACCCTGCCGCGCCCAGAACCGCCGCGAATCTGCGATGTCGCCGCCGAGGGTTCGCCGGCCGATCATCAGCAGGACTTTGCGCAAGAGTAGAACGATGACGATCAAGCCGATCGTCATCAGCAACTTGTAGCCGGTCGTCGGATTCACGCCCACCAATGTGACGTCGAAGATCCTCAGCGAGCCGTTCACTGGGACTGTCTGAGGCGGCACCGGATCCATAGGTGCTCCGTGTCAGCTGTTCGCTGCGTCCGCCGCACGGACCACCACGGCGTAAGGGCCGCAGCCGATCAGCCGGTCGCCGTCCAGCGAACCGGTGGACGTGATGACCGAAGTGACCCGTCCCGACTCGGGGTCGAAGTCGACATCGTGGACCGTGCCTGATTCATCACCGCGATCGTCGAGCACGCGCTTGTTCAGCAGCGCGAAGCGGGCGTCTGCCAACGCTTGAACGCGACCCTTCTGTTCGGCGGGCACCTCGTCGTCGGCGACCGTGACTGCGTCAGGTCCGAAACTCTCGATCCGGTCCCACTCGATGACCTGATCCGACCCTGCCAGTCTCAACGCGACGACCTGGGGTCGTTTGACGTCCACGACGAATCCGTCCACGGCGCCCAGGCTCGTAGCCGACGAGATACTCATTACCGGACGGCGTAGTGCCTCACTGAACAACATCAGTTCTCACCTCGCAGGCTCGCTCGAAAATCGTCGACGGCGGCACCGAATCCGGCCAAGTCGTCGCTGACGAAGTCGAGGGCGGCGGCAGGCACCATGAGTGCCTCCCCGGAAACGGATAGTGCGTCGGGCAGTGGGATCAGGACGTTGCGTGCATCGCCGCCGAGTGCGGCTGAGGCCTCGACCTCGTAGCCGACGACGTCCGCGACATCGGCGGCCTCCACGATCACGTCGACCACAGCGCCCAGATCGACGCCGGTGTCCGTCACAAGCCGGGCACCGAGCACGTTGCGTTCCCCGATGTCGTGGCTCGCGACGAGATCCTGTTGTTCTTGCAGGGCCTGGTCGCTGGCGATCATGACGGCGTCCCGACCACATCCCACGACCTCGCTCCAGGGCAGCGCCACGTTCTTGGGGCCGGCGAACAGTCCGCGGCCGCTGAGAGTGAAACCGATGACCGAACCGCCGGAGCCTTCATAAAGCACGTCCTTGACCTGGGCGATGTCCTCCCCGTCGAGAGTCACCACCGGCTTCTTCGTCAGGGCCGAGGCCCGTATCAGCAGGCTCATGACTGACTCCCCGGATCCGAGGGCTTCTTGATGTCGCTCACGGCGATCACGCCGCCACTTCTGCGTCGGGACTGAACGACCAGCACTAAGGCGACGGCTATCACGATCACTGCGATGATCACCAGGATCCACATCCACCAATCCACGGTTCTGTCCTCCAGGCGGTTCATTGAGCATTCGCTGGTCATTGGTCCTGTACCCCGGGGCGTGGATGTCACACCTGGCAGGGCCCGACCAGTAACCTGACTCGGGTGAAGCAGGTGGGCTCGCTGGTGTTCTGGGGCTTCGTCGTGCTCAGTTCCATCCTGCTGTTCCCGGTAGCGGTCCTGATCTGGCTGGTGACGGTGCTGTTCGACCGGCGACTGGTTCTACTGCATCGCTTCACGTGTTTCTGGGCGTCGCTGTACACCTGGCTCAATCCGCTGTGGCCGGTGACCATCACCGGTCGGGAGAACATTCGGCCGGGGACGACCTACGTGCTCGCAGCCAACCACCTTTCCTTGCTGGACATCCTGGTGCTGTTCCGGCTGTTCAAAGATTTCAAATGGGTGTCCAAGGCGGAGATCTTCAAGGTGCCGCTGATCGGCTGGAACATGTCGATGAACCGATACATCCGGCTGCAACGCGGACAGCGCGACAGCGTGGTGCAGATGATGAAGCAAGCCCAGCAGACCCTGGAGTCGGGCAGCTCGATCATGATGTTCCCCGAGGGCACCCGTTCCAAGAGCGGGGAGTTGCAGCGCTTCAAGACCGGCGCGTTCGAACTCGCACTGGCCACCGGTGTGCCCGTGGTGCCGATCGTCATCAGCGGCACCCACAACGCGCTGCCCAAACACGGATTCGTGCTGCAGGGTCGCCACGAGATCGGTGTGCACGTGCTGGCGCCGGTCGACCCGATCGGCACTTCCGAGCAGTTGTGTGAGCAGGTGCGCGCGCTGATCGCCGAGCAGGTGCGGTAGGTCCCGGCCGGTAGGGTGCATCTACCCTGGGCACGTGGCTGAATACATTTACTCACTCCGCAAGGCCCGCAAAGCACATGGCGACAAGGTGATCCTCGACGATGTCACTTTGTCCTTCCTGCCGGGTGCGAAGATCGGCGTGGTCGGCCCCAACGGCGCGGGTAAGTCGACGCTGCTCAAGATCATGGCGGGCACGGAGACCGTGTCCAACGGTGATGCTCTGCTGTCACCGGGCTACACGGTCGGCATCCTCGAGCAGGAGCCGCAGCTCGACGAGTCGCTGAACGTGCTGGAGAACGTGGAGACCGGCGTCGCGGAGACCAAGGCGCTGATGGCCCGGTTCAACGAGATCTCCGAGGCGCTGGCCGATCCGGAAGCCGACTACGACACGCTGCTGGCCGAGATGGGCAAACTGCAGGAAGAGCTCGACCGGCGCAACGCTTGGGATCTCGACGCCCAGCTCGAGCAGGCGATGGACGCGCTGCGTTGCCCACCCGGTGACGCGGATGTGACGGTGCTGTCCGGTGGGGAGCGCCGACGGGTGGCTTTGTGCGCGTTGTTGCTTCGCCAGCCCGACCTGCTGCTGCTCGACGAACCGACCAACCATCTCGACGCGGAGAGCGTGCAGTGGCTCGAGCAGCACCTCGAGAAGTATCCCGGGCACCGTCGTGGCGATCACCCACGACCGGTACTTCCTGGACAACGTCGCGCAGTGGATCCTGGAGATGGACCGCGGACGCTGCTTCCCCTACGAGGGCAACTACTCGACCTACTTGGAGACCAAGGCGTCGCGACTCAAGGTGGAAGGCGCCAAAGACGCGAAGATGCGCAAGCGCCTCACTGACGAACTCGAGTGGGTCCGTTCGAACCCGAAGGCGCGCCAAGCCAAGTCGAAGTCGCGTCTGAACCGGTACGAGGAGATGGCTGCCGAAGCCGACCGCACCCGCAAGCTCGACTTCGAGGAGATCCAGATTCCACCGGGTCCGCGGCTGGGCAATGTCGTGGTCGTCGCAGAGCACCTGGAAAAGGGCTACGGCGACCGACTGCTCATGGACGACCTGAGTTTTGATCTTCCGCGCAACGGCATCGTGGGTGTGATCGGTCCCAACGGCGTGGGCAAGACGACGTTGTTCAAGATGATCGTGAATGCCGCAGGTGGTCCCAGCGAAGAGACGCCGGACGCCGGCAAACTGCGCGTGGGAGACACGGTGCTGCTGTCCTACGTGGACCAGAGTCGGGCCGGCCTGGACGCCACCAAGACCGTGTGGGAGGTCGTGTCCGACGGACTGGACTACATCAACGTGGGCAAGGTGGAGGTCCCGTCGCGCGCTTATGTCTCAGCGTTCGGGTTCAAGGGTCCGGACCAGCAGAAGCCCGCGAAGGTGCTGTCCGGTGGTGAGCGCAACCGGCTCAACCTGGCGCTGACCTTGAAGATGGGCGGCAACGTGCTGCTGCTCGACGAACCGACCAACGACCTCGATGTGGAAACGCTCGGTAGCCTGGAGAACGCGCTGCTCGACTTCCCCGGGTGTGCGGTCATCACCTCCCACGACCGGTGGTTCCTCGACCGGGTGGCCACGCACATCCTGGCCTACGAGGGCGACTCCCAGTGGTTCTGGTTCGAGGGCAACTTCGAGTCCTACGAGAAGAACAAGGTCGAACGCCTCGGCCCCGAGGCCGCCCGTCCCCACCGTGCCACCTACCGCAAACTGACGAGGGGCTGATGTACGCCTCGAAGGTTGCTCTGCGGTGGTCCGATATGGACGCGCTGGGCCACATCAACAACTCCGAGTACTTGCGGTACTTGGAGCAGGCGCGCATCGAGTTCCTGTCCGACGCCGCGGCGGCAGGTGTGCCGCGGGAGGCCGGCCTGCTGGTCGCCCGTCAGGAAGTGGACTACCGCAAGCCCATGCCTTACCGGCGGGAACCAGTGGACGTGCCGACCTGGATCGACCGGATCGGGACGACGTCGTTCACGTTCGCCCATGAGGTCCGGGCTGACGATGTGGTCTACGCGCGGGCGCGCACCGTGATCGTGTGCATAGACGACGAGCACCGGCCGACTCCGGTCCCGGTGGCTTTGCGCAAGTACTTGGAGACGTTCAAGCGGTAGAACGGGGCGCGCATTTCGCACGCCTGCCGACACGCGTTGGAGTTGGGTACAGGCGTTGGAGATCGGTACATCCGTTGGAGATCGGCGGGCGGATCAAGTCCAACGTCTGTGCGTTCGTCCAACGTCTGTGCGTTCGTCCAACGTGTGTACTTAACTCCAACGGATGCGCGGCGGTGGCGCCAACCCTCAACCGACCCGTTGCACCACGGGCGCCAGGTTTTGCGACTGCTGGCTCTGGGCCTCGCGTGCCATCCCGCGGATCATGGGTGGGAACACGAAAGCGTGGAACGGCGCAACGGACCACCAGTACGCATGACCGGCCAGTCCCCGCGGATGGAAAACCGCGCGCTGGCGCAGGTGGGTGCGCTCGGTCCCGCGGGCTTCGAGGCGCCACTCGATCCAGGCGCGCCCGGGTAGTTTCATCTCGGCGCGCAGACGCAGCAGCACAGGCGGCTGATGGGCCTCTACGCGCCAGAAATCAAGGGCGTCGCCGACCCGGGCATGGTCGGGGTCCCGCCGGCCTCGGCGCAGGCCGACTCCACCTGCCACCCGGTCCATGGCTCCGCGGATCTGCCACATCCAGTTGGCGCTGTACCACCCGTGCTCGCCGCCGATGCCTTCGACCACATCCCACACCCGGGTGATGTCCGCGTCCACGATCTGTTCGCGCACGTCGGTGTACAACGTGCCGCCGGACCACGAGGGGTCCTCGGGCAGCGGGTCGCTCGGAGCGCCTGCCACGGATGCGCTGGACCAACGGGTCGCCACATCGGCGTCCTGCACCCGCTTGATGGCCAGACGCACAGCTTCTCGGAACGGCAACAAACCCTCTGGCGGATCCGGCACCAAATCGGCGATGTCGTGGTCGCGGGCCACGACCTCCATCTTCAGGGAATCGACCAGTGGTCGGGCGATCGCGCGTGGCACCGGGGTCACCAGCCCGACCCAGTGGCTGGATAGTTTTGGCGAGAGCACGTTGACCGGGAAAAGCACACGTCGGGGGAGTCCGGCCACGGACGCGAAGCCGTGCATCATGCCCGCGTAGGTCGTGACGTCCGGTCCACCGATGTCGTAGGAGCGGTTGACCGTTTCCTCGGCCTCCATCGCCCCGACCAAGTAGTAGAGCACGTCGCGCACGGCGATCGGCTGCGTGCGGGTCTTGACCCAGCGAGGGGTCACCATGACCGGCAGTCGCTCGGTGAGGTAGCGCAGCATCTCGAACGAGGCCGACCCCGATCCGATGATGACTCCGGCCCGTAGTTCTATGGTCGGGACGCCGCTGGAGCGCAGGATACGTCCAACCTCGGCCCTGCTGCGCAGATGGGCCGACAGCTTCTTCTCGGGCAGGTCGGGGACCATGCCGCCGAGGTAGACGATCTTCTTCACGCCGGCCCGCTTGGCTTCATGGCCGAAGATCGTGGCCATGTGCCGTTCTTGATTCTCGAAGCCGTGGCCGGCGGTCAGTGAGTGCATCAGGTAGAACGCGCCATCCATGTCGGCCATGGCCTCAGCCACCGCCGCGGGATCTTCGGCATCGCCCTGAAGCACCTCGACCCGGTCGGCCCAGCTGCGTTCGCTGAGGCGGTCGGGGTGCCGGGCGATCACCCGGACCTGGTGGCCGTGGTCGAGGAGGTGGGGGATGAGCCGACCGCCGATGTATCCGGTCGCGCCGGTCACGAGCAAGCGCATTCCTTCAGTGTTGCTCAGGTGGGGCGCCGTCGCATCCGCTCAGGCACTGGTGGCCTCGGTTGGGTCAACCAGGAGGATCGAGCAGCATTCCTCTGACCGGGGTGGTTGGCTGGTTGACCATCGACTGCGCGGCCATGACCAGGTAGTCCCACATGACGCGGTCCTGCTCGGCCGGGAGCTCGCGGTTGTCCAAGGCGTCGCGCATGTGCTTGAGCCAGAGGTCACGGTGGTGGTCGGTGATTTCGAACGGAGCGTGCCGCATGCGCAGTTTGGGGTGCCCACGTTCGGCCGAGTAGGTTTTCGGCCCTCCCCAGTACTGTTCCAGAAACATCCGCAGCCGGCGCTCAGCGGGACCGAGGTCCTGCTCGGGGTACATGGGGCGCAATCCGGGATCCTGGGCCACTCCCCGGTAGAAGTCGGCGACCAGGTCGGTGAAGAACTGCTCGCCACCGAACTGTTCGTAGGGCGTGCTCATGTGCCCAGGCTAATCGCTGACCGCGGGCCGTTCATCAGCGTGGGGACTGTCGTCTCACTGGGCCGGCGGTTGCCCCGCGGCGCCGGGCGGGAAGGGTCGCACGACCATCGGCACCCGGATATCCGCGCGGTCGAAAGCGTCCTTGATCTGCGCCCGGATCGCCCGGGTGAGTGGGATCTGCTTCTCCGGTGCGGCTTTGGCGATGATCTTGATGAACACCGCCTCCCCGCTGACCGCCTCGACGCCGGCGTAGGTGGGCCGCCCCAGCAGCATGTCGTCGTACAACGGGTCGCCGTACATGTCCTCGGCGACGGCTTCGATCGTGCGGCGGACCTTGTCGAGGTTCTCGTCGTAGGCGACAGGAATGTCGACGGCGGCCAGGACCCATCCCTGCGACTGGTTGGCCACCCGCAGAATCTCGCCATTGCGCACGTACCAAACGACACCGCCCAGATCTCGCAGGCGGGTGATGCGCAGTGTCACGTCCTCGACCACTCCGACGGCCTCGCCGAGGTCGACCAGGTCGCCCACGCCGTACTGGTCCTCGAAGACCAGGAAGATTCCCGAAAGGTAGTCCTTCACCAGGCTCTGGGCGCCGAACCCGAGAGCAACACCCAGCACGCCCGCGCTGGCCAGTAGTGGCCCAACGTTGATGCCCAGGATCGGCAGGATCAGAAGCAGGGCGATGATGACCACGGTTGCGGTGAATACGGATCGCAGCAGAGCACCGATGGCCTCGGCGCGTTGCTGACGCCGCTGGTTCATGAGGACTTCACTGAGTTCCTGAGTACGTTCCGCGCGACGGGTCTCACCGAGGCGTTCGCGTCGGCCCTGGGCGGCCATCCGCCTGATGACCCGGTTCAGGATCCGTACGGACAGCCAACGGATGATCACCGCCGTGATCACGATGATCAGGATCTGCAGCGGGGCTCCCTGCAATGTCTCCCACATCTTGTTCCAGTCCGGCACCGTCCCATTGTGCATTCGGGTTGCCGAAGATCGGGAGGCGGACGGCCTCGAGTGGCGTCGGGCGGATGTCCGTGCCGTCAGTGGCGCATGGGTTCGCGTGGCCGCAGATCGTGAGTCTGCGGTCAAGGGCCGAATTCGCAGGTTCACATTGCAACGGAGCCCCGACCACTCTGAACACTCAGCAGGACCTGACTCGCATTGCTCTGCGGATGCGACCACAATCGACCTATGAGTGGTTCCGACGAGAAGCCCCCGATCCCGCAGCCGGGATCCGCCCGCAAAGATCATGTCTACGGCAAGCCGCCCGGTGCCGGTGACTGGAAGCGCATCGCGCGCATCGGCGGGCTCGGCGTCATCAGCGTCTATGCGCTGCTCTTCTTCCTTATGAACCGGGAGACGGTCGAGATCAACCTGGTCGTGACGACCGCCAGCATCCCGCTGATCGTGGTCCTGGTTGGCATCTTCCTGTTGGGGGCATTGGTGATGTATCTGGCCCAACTGCTGTTGCGCCGCCGCCAGGGCAAGGGTGAGAAATGAGCTTGCATGACCTCACCGCATTGGAGCAGGCCGCCGCCATCAAGTCCGGTGACACCACCTCGGTGGAACTGGCCGAGCACTACCTGCGCCGCAGCGAATCGGTTCCGGGCGCCTATGTGAAACTCACCCCCGAGCTCGCCCTCGAGCAAGCCCGCGCCGCTGACGAGGCGGTGGCGCAAGGTCGTGCGGAGGGCGAGTTGTTCGGGGTCGTGTGCCCGGTGAAGGACCTGTTCTTCATGGCCGGAGCGAACGCCCGGATGGGTTCGGCGGCCTTCGACTTCCCCTCCTACGCCGACGACAACGTCGTGCAGGCCATGCGCGCTGCCGGTCTGGTTTTCACCGGCAAGACCAACACCCCGGAGTTCGGTCTGCCCTGCTACACCGAACCCGACCCCGAAGTCGCACCGCCAGCCCGTTGCGTCTGGGACGAGCGCCGCACCGCTGGCGGATCGTCCGGTGGTGCCGCGGTGGCAGTTGCCGCCGGCCTGGCGCCCATAGCTCACGGTTCGGACGGTGGCGGTTCGGTGCGCATCCCTGCGTCGGCCAACGGCCTGGTCGGGATAAAGCCCTCCCGCGGGCGCATCAGCAACGGCCCGCTGCGCGATCCCGTCGGGGACCTGGTCAACAGCGGCCCCCTCGCGCGGACCGTGGCCGATGCTGCCGCGCTGCTGGACGTGATGTCGGGACCGTTTGCCGGCGACCCCTATTACGCACCTCCGCCCGCGACGAGTTTTCTGGCGGCGGCGCGGACCCCAGTGCGTCGCCTGCGCGTCGGATTCTTCACCGCCCCGATCATCGCCGACGTTCCGGTGGACCCGGAAAGCACCACCGCCGTCGAGCGGGCGGCGGCGCTGTTGTCCGACCTCGGCCACACTGTCGAACCCACACCGCGGCCCTTCGGCCCGGAGATGATGTCGCAGTTCGAGGTCCTGTGGCATGTGTTGGCCCTTTTGACTCCGGTGGCGCCCGACGATGAACCGCGGCTGCAGCCGCTGACCCGACATCTTCGGGATCTGGGACGCGATGTGTCGGGGATCGCGCTGGCGACCGCGGTCTCCATGCTGCGGATCCAGACCCGGGCGGCCCTGGCGCAGTGGGCGGCCTTCGACGTCATCCTGACCCCGACAGTGAACGGTCCCGCGCCGCTGGTCGAGGACATCCTCGACCGCGAGGACCCCGCCCGCGACTTCGAACTGCAGAAGAAGTGGGCGGCGTGGACCGCCGCCTTCAACATGACCGGACAGCCGGCCATCAATCTGCCGTTGCACTGGACCGACGCGGGGCTGCCGGTGGGAGTGCAGTTCATAGGGCACATGTTCGCCGAGGAACTTCTCATCTCGTTGGCCGCTGAGCTCGAACAGGCCCATCCGTGGGCCGACCGGAAGCCGTCGCAATGGTGAGCGCGCGCGACCGCCTCGCGACGTCCTGTGGTGTGGCCACGGAGTTCTTCGACCTCGGCGGAACCCTGCGCGTGGTGCCCGAGACAACCGTGACCCACACGCTGGCTGCGCTGGGAGTCCAGGCGGATTCCGAGGACGAGTTCGACGCTGCGCTCGAACGCCGCCGCGAGGAGCACTGGGAACGGGTCCTGCCTCCCCTGTGGGTCGTGCGCGAGCAGGACACGAACGGTCCATGGGTGCACCATCCCGAGGGCAGGCCCCCGCTGATCTGGGTGGAACTCGAAGCCGGCGGACGCCGCTACGACCTTCCCTGTGAACCCGTGGAGACCCATCGCATCGACGATCACCGGCTCACCGAATCCCGGATTCTGCTGCCCCCGGATCTTCCCCTGGGGTGGCATCGTCTGTGGATCCAGCAGGACGAGGGCGAACGCTTCGACAATGCACTGGTGGTGGCTCCCCGGCGCCTTCCGGGAGCGCCGCGCGGCTGGGGCCTGGCCGTTCAGTTGTACTCCGTGCGGTCACACCGGTCCTGGGGTTTCGGGGATCTCGAAGACCTCGCGGATGTAGGCGTGTGGGCCGCCGATGAGATGGGCGCCGACTTCGTTCTGGTCAACCCTTTGCATGCCGCAGCCCTGGTCACGCCGATGGAGAACTCGCCGTACCTGCCATCGACCCGGCGCTTTGGACATCCTCTTTACATTCGTCCCGAGAAGATCGAGGAGTACGCGTACCTGTCCGCCGACGACACCGCCAGGGTGACGCACATCGCTGCGGAACTGCGCGTCCACAACGAGACCGGGGATCTGATCGACCGGGACGCGGTGTGGACCGGCAAGAAGGAGGCTCTCGAGCGGATCTTCGATGTGCGACGATCCCCGTCCCGGCAGGTGGCCTTCGCCGATTTTCTGGCTGAGGAGGGGGAGGACCTGCAGGCCTACGGACGGTGGTGTGTGCTGGCTGAGAAGTACGGGCCGAGTTGGGATCAGTGGCCCGCGAAGGCAGCCGACGAGACCGTCGATCCGCGGCGGGTGGAGTTCTACACCTGGCTGCAGTGGATCTTCGACGAACAACTCGAGCACGTGCAGCGCGAACTGCTGCGGGCGGGAATGAAGATCGGTGTCATCCAGGACCTTGCGATCGGTGTGCATCCTTTCGGCGCCGACACCTGGGCCATGGGGGACCTGCTGACGCAGGGTTTCCGGGTGGGCGCACCGCCGGACATGTTCAGCCCGGCGGGACAGGATTGGACCCAGCCGCCATGGAACCCGCTGACTCTGGCCGAGGCGGAGTACCGGCCTTTCCGCGACATCGTGCGATTCGTCATGCGGCACGGGGGGACTGCGTATCGACCATGTGATCGGCATGTTCCGTTTGTGGTGGATTCCGCCCGGTGCTCCTGCTACGGCCGGGACCTATGTTCGTTACGACCATCAGGCACTCATCGACATCCTGTGCTTGGAAGCCTTCCGGGCCGGCGTGACTCTTATCGGGGAGGACCTTGGCACCGTCGAACCGTGGGCGCGCGACGTGCTCTCGGACCGCGGCATCCTGGGCACCACCGTCCTGCTGTTCGAGCGGGAGGGCGATACGGTCCACGACCCCAACGGTTGGCGCACCGAGTGCCTTGCGTCGGTGACAGTTCATGATCTGCCACCCACGGCGCAATATCTGGCCGGCTCCCACATTCGACTGTGGAACGAACTGGGCCTGCTCGACCGGCCCGTCGACGAGGCACTCGCCAGTCATGGACGGGAAGTTGGGACCTGGGTCCGCGTCCTGCGCGAGGAGGGTCTGCTCGCCGAGGATCAGGAACCGAGCCCCACCCAGATCACCGCTGCGATGCACCGGCTGATGTCCCGCGCGCCGAGCCGGCTCTTGTGCCTGTCGCTTGTGGACGGGGTGGGGGAGTTGCGCACGCAGAACCAACCGGGCACCGACACCGAGTACCCGAACTGGTGTGTGCCGCTCACCGACGCCGAGGGTCAGCCCGTCTTGATCGAGGACCTGCCGAAGTCGAGTCTCCTGCGCACGTTGGTTCGTTCCCTGAGTCGCTGAGGTTTGCTTCTGCCCGAGGTCTGCCTCGCGTGAGCGTTTGTCCACAGCTCTGCTGAACCTGGAAAAGATGTCGCACCCTCGACCTAGCGTTCGAGTTGAGGGGAGGCGGTTGTGACGATCACAGTCATAGATACGGCAACGGCGTTGGCCGGGTTGCCTATCCCCAGGTTTGCTGGATCGGGCTGCTTGTCCACAGATTTGTTTGGACGCGACAACTTGTCACACCCTCGTACTAGCGTTCGAAGTGAGGGGAGGTAGTCATGACCACCACAGCCACAGATCCGGACACAGCCTTGGACGGGCTGCGTTGCCAGGTCGACCAGTTGTTGGCCATGGACCCGGCCGAATGGACCCTCGACCAGCTGCAACGCACGATCCTGGACGTCCACACCCTCACCCAGCAGCTGGCCGCGGTACAGGCCAAAGCCCTGGCGTCTTTTGATACCCGCGGCGGCGCGCAGCTGGCCGGGCACCGGACCACGGGGGACTGGCTGGCGACATCCACCCGCACCCCGGCGGGGCATGCCGGCTGGTGGGTCCACACCGCCCGCGCGCTGCGTGATGTGCTGCCCGAGACCGCGACCGCGTTGGCCGACGGGGCCATCACCATCGACCATGTCCGGGCGATCCGCGCCGCGCACCGCACCATCGGTGACGCGCTGACCACCTGCGAAGACACCGTGGTGGCCTTCGCCCGCGACCACAGCGCCAAAGACCTGCGCGGGTTCCTCGACGTGCTGGTCCAGAACTACCGCCCCGACGACCACGACAATGACGCTGAGGCCGCCCGCACCAAACGCCATGCCCGGCTGTCGGCCAGCCTGGACGGCTGGTGGCACCTGACCGGGTTCCTGGACCCGGCCACCGGCGCCGCGCTGGCCGCAGCCCTGGACGTCTACGCGGACAAAACCAGCCCCGATGATCACCGCACCGCCGGTAACCGCACCGCCGACGCGCTGGCCGAAATCGCCCACCGCGCCCTGGCCCCGATCGACCGGCCGTCCGGGCTGGGTCACATCACGCTGACCCTGACCCCCGACCAGCTGACCACCGGGCTCGGGGTGCGCTGGCCCTCCGGGCTGCTGGCATCGCGCACCGACGTGCACACCACCGCCTGCTCCGCGAAAGTCACCTACGTGGTGGGGATCCCCACCGACCCCATCCACTGGCAACCGCTAGCCGTCGGGTTCGCGCAACGGTACGCCACCAAAGCCCAACGCGCCGCCCTGGCCGTACGCGACGGGTCCGGCTGCGTGTATCCCGGCTGCACCGTGCCCGCGCACCGCTGCATCGCCCACCACATCCGACCGTGGGACGACCGCGGCCCCACCGACCTGACCAACCTCGTCCTGGTCTGCCATTTTCACCACCGCACAGTCCACCACGGCAAACTAGCCATCACCCGAACCCCCACCGGCCGCTACACCACCACCACCAGCAACCGGGCACCACCGCTACCCAGGCCGGGTTGACCGGCTCATACCCGGTCGGTGTATGTGCAAGCTGAGACTGTCAACCACTTTCGGAGTGCGCACGCACCGGTCGGCTATTCGGCGTCCTTCTGCTGGCATCGCAGCGCCCGCAACACGCCGTCCCGGCCCTCGGCCAGCAGGCGTCGCGCGCCGTGCGGGATGTCGACATCGCCGTTGAGCACCGCATCGGTGCGTTCCACTGTGGCGGCCTCCACCAGAGCGTGCGGGTACAGGCCCATCGTGATCTCCTGCGCGATCTCGTTGGTCCGGTCGCGCCACACAGCGGGCAGGGCTTCGAAGTACTGGTCCACGTGCGGGCGCAGCAGCTCGCGGTGTTCCGGAAGTGTGATTCCGACGACCATGGCGCCGAGCATGTGGTTGGGCAATGACGTGTCGTTGAGACACGCGTTCCATGCCTCGGCCTTTGCCTGCGCCGTCGGGATGGCTGCTCGACAGGTGGCCGCATTCAGGCGTCCCGCGGCTGTATCGTCTCGGCTGAGTTCGGCCTCGATCTGCTCGGTTCCGGCGTGCCCGACAGCGACCAGTCGGCGCAGGATGCTCCAGCGCAAGTCGGTGTCCACTTTGAGTCCGCCAACCGTCGCGCTGCCATCGAGTAAGCCAGAGAGTACAGCTAGGTGCGCGGGGTCGTGAGCGAACGCGATCAAACCGCGGGCGTAAGCCAACTGGTGATCGCTGCCCGGCTCGGCTTCGTGCATCAGCCCGTCGAGCAGGCCGGACATCCGAGCGGAGTAAACCCCGCGTTTGTCCGGTGACGCGTAGAGGGCCACTGCGCTCTCGGCCTGGCGCAGGACCTGCTGGACCATGCCGACCTCGGTCTCGTCGGCGATACCGCTGGCCAGCGCGTCGAGGAACGCCCCGGTGCTCATCTCGCCGTCGCGGGTCATGTCCCAGATCGCACCCCACAGCAGTGCCCGCGCCAGCGGACTCCTGACCAGACCGAAGTTCTCGCTGATCGTGCGCAGGCTGTGCTCGTCCAAGCGGATCTTGGCGAATGTCAGGTCGTCATCGTTGAGCAGCAGCAGGTCCGGGCGGCGCCGTCCCGACAGGGCGGGGACAGGTGTGCGTTCGCCTTTCACATCGATCTCCACCTGATCAGTCCGCTCGAGGGCGCCTTCGCGCAGCTCGTACAGGCCGATCGCGATGCGGTGGTCGCGCAACGTCGGTTCCACACCTTCGGGCAGGGCTGGCGGGCTCTGTAGAACTGCCACCTCGCCCATGGAACGGTCCGGGCTGGGCGAGATCTCGGCCCGCAGCATGTTGACCCCAGAGGTCTGCAACCACTGTTGGGTCCAGTGTGTGAGGTCCCGGCCGCTGGCATCGGCAAGCGCGGTGAGCAGGTCGTTGAGGCTGGTGTTGGACCAGGCGTACTGCGCGAAGTAGGAGCGCAGTCCCTTGAGGAAGTCCTCCTCGCCCACGAACGCGACGAGTTGCCGCAACGCGGAGGCGCCCTTCGCGTAGGTGATGCCGTCGAAGTTGACGTACACCGCTTCCAGGTCGACCATGTCCGCGGCGATCGGATGGGTCGTGGGCAACTGGTCCTGGCGGTAGGCCCAGCCTTTGCGCTGGTTGGCAAAGGTCGCCCACGCATCGGTGAAACGGGTCGCGTTGGTGTTGGCGAAGTGGCTGGCCCACTCCGCGAACGACTCGTTGAGCCACAGGTCGTCCCACCAGCGCATCGTGACGAGGTCGCCGAACCACATGTGGGCCATCTCGTGCAGGATCGTGTTCGCCCGCGTTTCGTAGGCGGCGCTGGTGACCCGCGAACGGAAGATGTAGTCCTCGCGGAAGGTGACACAGCCCGCGTTCTCCATCGCGCCGGCATTGAACTCCGGGACGAACAACTGGTCGTACTTGCCGAACGCGTAGGGCATCTCGAAGTTGCGCTCGAAGAACTCGAACCCCTGCCGTGTGATGAGCAGGATGTCCTCGACGTCCAGGTACTGCGCCAACGACTTGCGGCAGAACACGCCGAGTGGATAGTCGCCGTGCGGGCCGGAGTACACGTCGCGCACCACGTGGTACGGGCCTGCGACCAGCGCCGTGATGTAGGTCGAGATCGGTTTGGTGGCGGGGAACTCCCACCGGCTGACACCCTCGCGCACGTCCGTCGGCTCGGGGGTCGTCGAGTTGGATGTCACGATCCAGTGGCTGGGACCCTCGACGGTCAGTTTCCAGGTTGCTTTCAGGTCGGGTTGTTCGAAGCAGGCGTAGACCCTGCGGGCGTCGGCGACCTCGAACTGGGTGTAGAGGTACTGCTCGTCGTCCACCGGGTCGATGAATCGGTGCAGACCCTCGCCGGTCGTCATGTAGGCGCAGTTCGCCACGACCTCGACAACATTGCTCGAATCCAGATCGGGCAACTGGATGCGGGAGTCGACGAAGTGCGTCTCTGGGTCCAGTTCGCGGCCGTTCAAGGTGATGCTCGTCACCGAGGGTGCGATCAGATCCAGCCAGGTCGATGAGCCGGCCACTGTGCAGTGGAACGTGACGGTGGTGCGAGAGCGGTAGGTGTCCGCGGTGCCGCTGAGGTCGAGCTCGACGTCGTACGCGACATCGGTGATCACCGCCGAGCGTGCGGCGGCCTCCTCGCGGGTGAGGTTCTGTCCAGGCATGAGTGTCATCCTGCCCGATCCCGCTGGGTCGATACCGCGCGCCCACCTCAGAAAGTGTCATCGAGGGCGACGTTGTTGGGCGATTGTGTCCTGAGATCCGCCCAACAACGTCGCCCTGGATCGGGATGGTGCCCGACAGGGTCGCTGTTGATCCGCAGGGTCCGCAACGGCGTCGCTGGCCGCGGCCAGCAATCGCTCGTCTGACACGCAATTCCGCGTAGGGTGCGATCGTGGATGTGCAGACGCAGATGAAGGAACTCGTGGCCAAGGCTGCGGCCGCGCGGGTGGAGTCGGGAATGATCCTGGGACTCGGCTCGGGCTCGACGGCCGCGATCGTCATTGAGCAGTTGGGCCGGCGCTGGCGGGCCGGCGACCTTCAGGACATAAAGGGTGTACCGACGTCGTTCCAGGCGGCGCAGCTCGCCTCGGAGTACGGCATACCGCTGATCACGTTGAACGAGATCGACCACATCGATCTGGCCATCGATGGGGCCGATGAGGTGGATCCGGCGAAGAACCTCATCAAGGGGGGCGGCGCATGTCACACCCGCGAGAAGCTCGTCGACAGCCGGGCCGAGCGGTTCCTGGTCGTCGTTGACGTTGGGAAACTCAGCGATGTCCTCGGATCGAACTTCGCCCTTCCGGTGGAAGTCGTGCCGGGGGCCTACCGGCAGGTGATGGACCAGTTGCGTGAGATGGGCGGTGAGCCGCACTTGCGCATGGCCGTGCGAAAGGCCGGTCCGGTGGTGACCGACGAGGGGAACCTCGTGGTGGATGCCAAGTTCGAGGCCATCACCGAGCCCGCCAAGATGGAAATGCAGATCAACAACATCCCCGGGGTCCTGGAGAACGGATTGTTCGTAGGCCTGGCCGACGAAGTCCTGGTGGGTGAGATCGACGGGGATAGGGCTTCGGTGCGCCGACTGTAGGCCGTCGGCATTGTCATAGGCTCGCAGCATGTCGTGGGTCTGGATCGTGCTCGGGGTGCTCCTGTTGGCGCTGGTCGCATCGGTGCTCTTCGGTTTCTTCTACTGGCGGCCTCGTGCCCAGAAACGGGTGACGAAGGCCACCCAGGCACTCGTCGGTGAATTGCATGGGCATGCACCGATGATGATGGCCCCGGCCCAGTGCCGATCCGCGGAACTGCGAGACGCCGAGTCCCTGCAAGGCCTGGGAGTCCTCGCGCTGACCGAGCAGGCCGTGCTGTATTCAAGCGGCGAGCGGGTCGTGATCCTGCAACGGGACGGTCTGCAGGTGCACAGCAAGGGAACGAACCTGGAACTCGTTTCGACGGTTCCGCCGGGTCGCTTGGTCCTCACGCTGCCGGATCCGGCCCCATGGCGTGATCAACTGTCCGTCTGACCGATTGCTTCCGGTCTGCTTGACCCAATACGGTCAGGTCCATGTCAGCCGAATTCGATGCCGCAGTCGCCCGCGTTTCCGAGTTGTCCCAGGACCCCGGCAATGACGTCAAACTGAAGCTCTATGCGCTCTACAAGCAGGCCACCAGTGGTGATGTCTCCGGGAAACGGCCCGGGTTCACCAACCCTGTGGGCCGTGCGAAGTACGACGCATGGGCGGGCATGTCCGGCCTGTCGGCCGAGGACGCGCAGGCTCAGTACATCGGTCTGGTCGATTCCCTGTAGTGCGCTGGGACGCCGCCGCGTACGACGGTGACTTCCACTTTGTCACCGACTACGGGGCGGGTCTGCTCGACCTGTTGACGGTCGAACCGCCGGCATCCGTGATCGACATCGGGTGTGGCACGGGGGTGCATGCTGCGGCTCTGGCCGATCGCGGGCTTGACGTCGTTGGCGTCGATGTCGACCCGGACATGATTGCGCGTGCCCGTGAGTCCTTCCCGGCGGTGGAGTTCGTCGTGGGCGATGCCCAGCATCTACCGACGGAGCGCTTGTTCGACGCCGCTTTCAGTAACGCTGCGCTGCACTGGATGCCCGATCAAGCAGTCGCGTTGGCCTCGATCCGGTCGGTATTGAATCCAGGGGCCCCGTTCGTGGCCGAGATGGGCGGCAAGAACAACGTCGAGGTGGTGGATTCTGCGCTTGTGCATGCGGTTGAAGCGCTCGGGTTGCCGACGCCGCATATCCGCAAGTTCTTTCCGAGCCTGGCTCAGGAGGCGGTGTTGCTCGCGGAAGCCGGATTTGAGGTGACTGCGATGCAGTGGTTCGAGCGACCCACCCCATTGTCGTCCGAGCAGGCCCCTGCCGACTGGACCCGACTCTTCAGGGCGGATGTGTGGTCGCAGGTTCCCGTTCCCCGGCACGGTGAGTTGGCTCGCGGAATCAATGACCGATGTGAAGCCCTGCGCCGCGAGGAGGGCTGGTTCATCGACTACTGGCGGTTGCGTTTCGTCGCCCGGGCGGCATGAACGCGGGGTTCAATGGGCGGGTCGCGCCCGACTGACTCGCTGCGGCGGGTCGCGGTTGAGGGTGACGTTGTTGGGGGTTTTCGGGTCCGAGAGTGCCCAACAACGTCGCCCTGGACTGATTCGGGGTTGGGACTCGGCGGGGAACTGCCCAACAAGCCCCCCCGGGAGGCGGGGGGGAACTGTCAGGTGTTGAGCGGGACCGAGGTGACCGGGTCCGTCGTCTGCCTTCGGCAGACTCCTCCCGATCCCGGCCGTGTTGACTGCCTTCCAATGAGAAAGCCCCCCGTTGGGGGGCTTTCTCATTGGAGCGGGTGACCGGGATCGAACCGGCACCATCAGCTTGGAAGGCTGAGGCTCTACCATTGAGCTACACCCGCAGGAAATCCAGATTACCAAGGGTGTCGCGGGGCGTAGCGTAGTGGCTAGCGCGCTTGCTTTGGGAGCAAGAGATCGTGGGTTCGAGTCCCGCCGCCCCGACGACAGTCAAGACTGCCTATGCCCGATCCATGCCCGATGTGGGCCGGATCGTACGATGAACAATGTCCGGCCGCGTCGGCCAATCCACCACAAGGAGTTCGAGTCAAGCGTGAAGAGCACCGTCGACAACCTCTCTGAGACCCGTGTGAAACTCACGGTCGAGATCCCCTTCGAGGACCTGACCGACTCGATCAACGAGGCCTACAAGAACATCGCATCCCAGGTCAACGTGCCGGGATTCCGCCGAGGCAAGGTCCCCGCCCGCATCATCGACCAGCGCTTCGGCCGCGGCGTGGTGCTCGAGGAGGTCGTGCAAAAAGCGGTGCCCGCCGCCTATGACGAGGCCGTGCGTGAGAAGGACCTGCGACCGCTGGGACAGCCGGAGGTTGAGGTCACCGAGATCGAAGACGGCCAGCACATCCGCTTCACCGCCGAAGTCGATGTGACGCCGCAGTTCGAACTGCCCGACTACTCCGGCCTCGAGGTCGAGGTGTCGGATTCGGTGGTCTCCGACGACGATGTCGAGGAGCAGGTGGAGCAACTACGCACGCGGTTCGCGACGGTGACGCCCGTGGAGCGTCCCGCACAGACCGGCGACCTCGTGCTCGTCGACGTGAAGGGTGAGATCGACGGCGAGGAGATCGAGGATTTCGCCGGTAGCGCCCTGACCTTCGAGGTGGGAGCTGAGGGCTTGATCGAGGGCTTCTCCGAAGCGGTCGCCGGTGCCTCCGAGGGCGACAGCGTCACCTTCGAGCACACACCTGACGAGGGCCCCCACTCCGGCCGGCAGGTCGTCATCTCGGTGGAGGTCAAGGGCGTGCGCGAACGCACTTTGCCGCAGGCCGACGACGAGTTCGCCGAGCTCGCCAGTGAGTTCGACACCATGGATGAACTGCGCGCTGACCTCAAGGAGAAGTTGCAGGGCAACCGCCTGCTGGAGCAGGGCTACGAGGCCCGCGAGAAGGTCGCTGAGAAGTTGCTGGACCTCGTGGACTTCCCGCTACCTGAAGGTGTTATCCAGCAGCAGGTCCAGGAGCACTTCCAGGACGGACACGGCCACGACGACCCGGACCACCGTGCCGAGGTGGAGCGCGATGCCCGGACCGCGATGAAGTCCCAGCTGATCCTGGACAAGATCGCGGAGGCCGAACAGGTCGGGGTGGAGCAGGCCGAACTGCTGCAATGGCTGATGCAGCAGGCCCCCCGGTACGGCATGACTGCCGAGCAGTTCGCAAATGCACTCGCTGAAGCAGGACAGGTCGGGACGGCATTGGCCGACGTGCGCCGCGGCAAGGCGCTGGCCGTGGTACTGCAGCAGGCCAAAATTGTGGACGCCTCCGGTGAGGTGGTGGATCTCAGTGTTCTGGATCAGCCCCCGGCCGCTGCGGACTTCGAGGACCTCGAGGAGGAGGACTTCGAGGACTTCGACGACGACGAGGACTCCGAGGACGACGTCGAGCTGACCCCCGAGGAGCAGGCCGACATTCAGGCGACAGCCGACCAGATCGTCGAAGCCATGCAGGCGGTGGCCGCCGAGCGCGAGGCCGAGGAATCCGGGTCCGAGAAGCCCGAACAGGGCTAGTTCCCACGCCCACAGCGAACAAAGCCGCTCTTCGGGATGGTCGTGTCGCAGGTCGGCGTTAGGGTCGGTACAACACCAGCAGAACGCGTCAGCAATCACGCGTGCGACGACACGGAGGAAGTGGCAGTGAACGACCTCAGCCCGCAAGCCCGCGGACCCCAGCCGGGGGCGATGGCCTACGACGATTCGGTGTTCCAGCGCCTTCTCAAGGAGCGGATCATCTTCCTCGGGTCCCCGGTGGAGGACACCGTGGCGAACCTGATCTGCGCCCAGATGCTGCTGCTGGCCGCAGAGGACCCCGAGCGCGACATCTACCTGTACATCAACTCTCCAGGTGGGTCGATCTCCGCCGGGATGGCGATCTACGACACGATGCAGTTCGTCCGCAACGACGTCGCAACCGTGGCGATGGGACTGGCCGCTTCGATGGGGCAGTTCCTCCTGAGTTCCGGCCAGCCCGGCAAGCGTTACAGCCTGCCGCACGCCCGGATCATGATGCACCAGCCGTCCGGCGGCATCGGCGGTACGGCCTCGGACATCAAGATCCAGGCCGAGCAGATGCTCTACATCAAGAAGCAGATGGCCCAGTTGATCTCCGAGCAGACCGGCCAAACGGTCGAGCAGATCGAGTCGGACTCGGATCGGGACCGCTGGTTCTCCGCTGAAGAGGCCAAGGAGTACGGATTCGTCGACCACGTCGTGCAACTCGCTTCCGACGTGACCGGAAGTGGAGGAACCGCCTGATGGACCCCCGATCGATAGTTCGTCCCGGACCGCAGAGCCGCTACATTCTGCCCGAGTTCCGCGAGCGCACAGCAACCGGTGAGCGGATCCACAACCCGTACACCAAGTTGTTCGAGGAGCGGATCATCTTCCTCGGCGTTCAGATCGACGATGCCTCGGCCGACGACGTCATGGCCCAGTTGCTGACGTTGGAGTCGATGGACACCGAGCGTGACATCCAGATCTACATCAACTCCCCGGGTGGCTCCTACACCGCGATGACCGCGATCTACGACACGATGCAGTTCGTCAAGCCGCAGGTCCAGACCGTGTGCCTGGGTCAGGCGGCCTCGGCGGCGGCGGTTCTGCTCGCGGCTGGCGCACCGGGTAAGCGGTTCGCATTGCCACATGCCCGGATCCTGATCCACCAGCCGTACACCGAGGGTGGGGGCCAGGGCTCGGACATCGAGATCCAGGCGAACGAGATTCTGCGTATGCGTGCCGAAATGGAGGGAATCCTTTCCCATCACACCGGCCGCACCCTGGAGCAGATCGAGAAGGACATCGAGCGCGACAAGATCCTCACGGCCGCTGATGCCAAGGAGTACGGCGTGGTCGACCAGGTGATCAGTTCCCGCAAGACCGTCACCTGATCGCGGTACTACTCCGAATGCATCGGAGTAAGTGCGCGCCACGCGGCGCGTCAGGCGAATAGTCGGGGTACCGTCGAGACAGGTACTCGATGTCAATACCCGCGGAAGGGACAACTGGTGGCTCGCATTGGTGAGGGGGCGGACCTGCTGAAGTGCTCTTTCTGCGGAAAGAGCCAGAAGCAGGTCAAGAAGTTGATCGCCGGGCCCGGCGTGTACATCTGCGACGAGTGCATCGAGTTGTGCAACGAGATCATCGAAGAGGAGTTGCAGGAGTCCTCCGAACTGCAACTGGGGGATCTTCCCAAGCCACGCGAGATGTTCGAGTTCCTTGAGCAGTACGTGGTGGGGCAGCAAACGGCGAAGAAGTCGCTTGCCGTGGCCGTCTACAACCACTACAAGCGGGTGCAGGCCGGACCGCCGAGCGGTCGGCGCGATGACGGTGTGGAGTTGGCGAAGTCCAACATCCTGCTGCTCGGCCCCACCGGGTCGGGCAAGACGCTGCTGGCCCAGACACTGGCCCGCATGCTCAACGTGCCATTCGCGATCGCTGATGCCACCGCCCTCACCGAGGCCGGCTACGTCGGCGAGGACGTCGAGAACATCCTGCTCAAGCTGATCCAGGCCGCCGACTACGACGTCAAGAAGGCCGAGACCGGCATCATCTACATCGACGAGATCGACAAGGTCGCCCGCAAGAGCGAGAACCCGTCGATCACCCGCGACGTGTCCGGCGAGGGAGTCCAGCAGGCGTTGCTCAAGATCCTCGAGGGCACGCAGGCATCGGTGCCACCGCAGGGCGGTCGCAAACACCCGCATCAGGAGTTCATCCAGATCGACACAACCAACGTGCTGTTCATCGTCGGTGGCGCTTTCGCGGGTCTGGACACGATCATCGAATCCCGGATCGGCAAGAAGTCGTTGGGATTCACCGCTGAACTCGTCAAGGAGAACAGCAATCCCGGGGACGTTTTCAGCGAGGTGTTGCCCGAGGATCTGCTCAAGTTCGGAATGATCCCTGAGTTTGTCGGCCGCCTGCCGGTCTTCACCTCGGTCACCCAACTCGACCGCGACGCAATGATCAAGGTGCTGACCGAGCCGAAGAATGCGCTCACCAGGCAGTATCAGCGGCTGTTCGAACTCGACGGGGTGGAGCTGGAGTTCGAGGACGAGGCACTGGCCGCCATCGCGGATCAGGGTCTTCTGCGGGGAACAGGTGCTCGTGGCCTGCGCGCGATTCTCGAAGAAGTTTTGCTGAACGTCATGTACGAGGTCCCCAGTCGTGACGACGTCGCCACTGTGAAGATCACCCGCGAGGTGGTCGAGGACAACGTGAACCCGACACTGGTACCGCGGAAGGCTGCACGCCGGGAGCGCGGCGAGAAGTCCGCCTGATCGGCGGTCCGGCAGCAAATCCCTTGAGGGCGGTGTTGTTGGGGGTTTTCGTGGCCCGGGGTGCCCAACAACGTCGCCCTGGACCTGGGCATTACCGCCCTAAGCCTCCAAACCGGCTGCGTCGCCGGGCCCGTCACCCGCAGCCCTCGAGGTTGAACTTGGCGAATTGTTCGCTGAGCCCGATCAGCGCAGGAGCCATTGTGCTGACGGCGACGTCATCGGTTGACATCACGATGCCAGACGTCCTGCCCTCGGAGTTGAGCACGAGGCGCATGCCCTCAACGCTGAAACCCACAACCCAGCCCAACCGGGCAACGATCCGCCGCACCCAGACAGAAGCGCCGCCCTTGTGGGATCCGGAAAAGGGCGCCACAATTGTGACCATGAGCATTCAGTCGCTGCGCGAGGTGCGAGACAGGTTCAGCGAAGTCGTCGACCGCGTCGAAC
This sequence comes from Micrococcales bacterium, assembly GCA_016719135.1. Classification (GTDB taxonomy): domain Bacteria; phylum Actinomycetota; class Actinomycetes; order S36-B12; family UBA10799; genus JADKAV01. The sequence goes on from JADKAV010000008.1 coordinate 41,420, forward strand.
GCGAGCACGAGCGGGTCACAGTCACGCGCAACGGCCACGCCGCAGCGGTGATCTTGAGTCCGGAGGACCTCGCCGAACTGGAGGAGACTCTGGAGGTGCTCAGCGATCCTGAGGCCCTCGCAGACATCCGCGAGGCTGATGCTGCCTATCGTGCCGGCGACGTCGTGCGTGGGGTCGACGCCGTCCGCGGATTGCGGTCGTGAGCGAAGAGCATCCCTACGAACTGGTCTTGACACCACCGGCCGTCCGGGCAATCCAGCGGGGCCTGCCGGAAGCGGTCGCGACTGCGGTGATCGAGTTCGTAACCGGCGCGCTGATCACTGAACCGGCGCGGGTCGGTAAGCCCTGGCGTGCGGACCTTGAGGGGATCTAGTCCGCCCGCCGTGGCACCTACCGCGTCCTCTATCGGATCAACGACTCGCGTGGCGAAGTCGTCGTGCTGCGCATCGACCATCGTCGCGACGTCTACCGCACCTGACGTGTGAGCAGGGACGTTGGCGGTCAGGCCAGCCCGGCATCCTCGTCGGGTGTCCCCAGAAACGAGGGTTTGTGAGGCAGAATGATCTTGCATGAGGGAGACAGGCCCGTTCCGTTCGAGACGAATCCTGGGCGGGTCAGTCGGCTTGGCGGTCGGCGTATCCGTCCAAGAAGGCTCTGGCTGTGACGATGCTCGGCCGGGCGAGCGCCAGGCTGAGGAAGTGCTTATCGCCGCTAACCAAGACGTCCACCTCCGCGGAAATGGCTGCGTCCAGGATCGGCTGATCGGCCGGGTCTGCGATGCTCACACTAGAGGTGCCGGGAGGCGCGATCTCAGGATCGATCCGCGTGAGAAAGTCCTCCAGTGCGGGCAGAAGATCAGGTTGTTTGCGAAGTGCCACCGCGCGTAGTTCCCCGATGATCCAGTCGGTGAGAACCAAGTCGTGCTCATCCAAGACTAGGCGCAGCACTCGATCGGGAGTAGAGCCGGGGAACAGAGTGCCGAGACGATGACATTGGTGTCCAGGAGGACACGGGTCACGACGTGCGTCCGCGCAACTCGTCCACCAGAGCCTGCACGTCATCCTCGTCTGCGACCCCGAAGGCCTCGGCAGCACCCGCGAACGCTTCCTGTGCCTGCGATAGGGCGGCGAGCTCAGCCTTGACCACCACAACCTCGCCGTTCTCCTTCTCCAAGAACAGCACCTTGTCACCCGGTACGAGGTGCAGTCGGCGACGCACCTCAACGGGCACAGTGACTTGGCCGTTGGATGACAGTTTCGCGAGGTTCATGACGGCCTTCTTGAGATTCTTTGGATTCTTGAGCTCAAACTATGTCAGGGAACTTCGACTGTCCATGCCGGAGGAAGTGGAGTTGTCAGTCGCTGTGAGGATCGAGGACAGTCGCGCGGCATCACCGTCTCACAAAGGAATGTTTGTGAGACGCCAGTGCGGGGGTCTGGGGAAGGAGGCTCGCGGACCGGGGACTCCCAGCACCGATACAGAGCGAACATGCCCCGCCCTGGGGATGAAACCCGGGGCTCCGCCGCCAGTGTCGACAAGGTCCGGCACGTCCAGCAGCACCCACCCGGCGATCCCATGCAGATCAACCCACGGCCACTCGACTCACGGAAGCGATCGGCGGATTGCAGGCTACGGGCGCACTATGTCCTCAAGAGCTCTGCGGTACTTGGACGTGTTGTTGCGCGTGGCTTCTGCCACAAGGAGCAGGCGTGACTCGCGCCTCCAGTCCCAGTAGTCCCGACTCAGAGGAAGCACCAGCACACGCTCAAGCCCGTGTGCGACGGCTCGGGAGACGGCTGAATCCAATAGGAGTTCGGGGACTGCCTTCGGATTGGTGTACTGCTGGTCCATCACACGGTGCAGCAGGGGGTCGAACTGCTCAGCCATCCACCTGCCGACGACATGCTCGCAGTCCAATCGCACCCTGAACAGTTGAACCTCCCGCCACTCCACAATCTGACCGGGCGGCTCTGTTCCGCTCGTCAGCGTCCTGGCATCCCACCACTGATCAATGAGGGCAGCGACACTCTCACGCTCATCGGCACTCGCAGACAGGGAGCCGGCAAGCGATGTGTTGTTGGCTAGTGGTGGCACGGACGTCAAAGCGGAAAGGCGCAAGCCGTCACGTAGGCACAGCAACTGCGTGAGGACCTCACTGGGCTGCACTTCGGGGATTCGCCGCTGCCAACTGTTCCGCCGCAGGAGTCTTGACATGCTTCAGTAGATCGCTTCCTCGGTCACTGGCTGTCCGGACTGGCAGACCAGACCATTGGACAGCACGACGGTTCCAGAGTTGACCCCGGTGGTGGGAGCTCGTCGTCGATGCCAAATCTCGCGCTGGTGGAGCACGTCCCCTGGCGTTTGAGCGGCCCCTGCAACCCTCACGACTGGGGGCGCGGTGAGAAGTCGGCCTGATCGACGCGCACGAGCCTCAGTAACTGCAGTCCTTGGCCCCACGCAGCCATCTGAGGCCTGTGGTGACGTCGGTGGTTGGTCCGCCGGGGGTGACTCCGGGTCCCCAGTACTCCACTGATCCGGTCCCGTTGGCTGCCACTCGGACCTGGTAGTGCACGGTGTCACCGTAGGAGTTCATCTGGTAGTACACAGCCCATGCCCCGTCGGCCTTTTGCTCGGCGCCGAGGACCTGCTGGATCGCTCCGACGGAACGGATGTCCGAGCCAGACACAGGCGTGAGCCGGCAATACCATTGGGTGCCGTCGCCGAAGAAACCGTATCGCGTCTCCACCGGGCAGTTCGGCCAGCCCGCGACGCAGTCGGTGAGAGTGGAATCTGCGAAGTACCCCTTGATCGCGTCCCATGCCTCGCTGCCGATGCGGTCCACGCCGGGTGCCGCGAACAGAGGCTGGGTCGGGGTAGGGGCAGGGCCGGGGCCAGGCCCGGGGCCCGGAGTTTCCCCCGGGGTGATGGGACTCGTTGCTTTCACGGTCGCCGTGAACGTGCGCTTCTTGCCTTTGTTGCGGGTGACGATCTTGGCGCTGGACCCCGCAATCGCCGCAAGTTGCGCAGCCGACAAGGTCTTGGTCCGCCAGACCTTACCGGACCGTTTGAGCCGGTACTTCGAGCCGGCAGCCTTCATGACCGCCATGCTCGGCTGCTTTCCGGTGAACTTGACGACGACGCGGTCGCCCTTCACCGCTGCTTTTGGGGACGCAGCAGATGCAGGTGAGACCAGCAGACTCAGGGGTAGCAGGCATCCCAGCAGCAGCGAGATCCCCAGACGTAGAACAGACTTCATGGCGGGAAGGATACGCCGTCAAGATCATCTTGGGAAGGCTCAGCCGCTCATGTGGATGAGCCGAGATGTATCCCCATGCACCTCGAGACCGCCACACGTGCCGAGGTCGTCCAACAGAACCTCGCCTGATGCCGCGCGAAGGGTTATCTGCAACTGCGCCTCGAGCGTCTCCTCGACCCGTTTGTGCATCTCGGTGCGGATGGGGGCGTGCAGGAAAGCCCCGCCCGGACGGTTCGCGCGGATCTCCAACTCGCTGCCGTCACGGCCGCGCACGATGAGCCGCACGTGCTCGTCGTCGATGCCCAAGTCGCGCACCTTCGCGCCGGTGTAGGAGGCGAAGCGGTACAACCTGCCCTGGTGTTTCAGGCCGATCAGCAGGCCCTGAAAACTACCCCGCAGCCACGGGATGATCGCCACCGACGCCATCAGACTCACGCTCGGATCAGCGAAATGGTTCGAGTGCATCCACACGTAGCCGGACGGGAAATGCCTGGCCCCAGTCCTTCTCGATGTAGCCGCGGCCGCCGTCGAAGTTCAATTCTTCGCCATCGAGCTCCAACGACCCCGACAGACTATGTCCGAACGAGACGACCCCGTGGTAACACTCCATGAACGGCATCCAGGCGTACCAGCCCATCGCGCCGGGGGAGCGCACGCTCACCGGCCACGGATCCAGGGGTTGCTCGAAGTCCACCCGGCCGGACAGGCCGACCTCTGGCAGATCCAGGACCACACCGCCGGTCGAGAACCGGTTGGGCCCCACCTGAACCGCGAACGTTTCACTGTGCGCAGCGAACTCCGACATCGGGTAGGGGTTGTACCAACTGCGGCCAGTAGCACCGTCGAGCACCTGCACGAAGGCCTCGTGAGGGCCATCGGCTTCGGGGGCCAGGAAGACCCCGGGGATGACCGCAAGCCGTGCCTGCTGCTGCGCGTCGACCAGCTTGACGTACCAGCCTTCGAAGTACTTGGACCGTCGGCCGGCGCCGTGATAGCCAGCGGGTTTGAGAACGTTGCGCACCCGGTTCAGCCTGCCAGGTCTGCGATGACCTCGAAAGTGGAAGCCGTCTCCAGGCGCATGGCGGTGTCCAGACCGCCGGCCGCCGCCAGGTCGGGGACCGCAGCCCGGATCACATCGATCTGCTCCTGCGGGGCCTTCACCACCGTGTGCGCCAGGCGCGCTCGCATGGACACCTTGTTGTCGCTCTTGACCTTGCGCATCGCCGACAGCACCTGCCCCGCCAGGGCGAGGACAGCCGGATCGCCCTCGTCCGGCAGTTCCTCGAGTGCGGGCCACGCGGTGGTGTGCACGCTGCCCTCCTGCCACCACGACCAGACCTCTTCGGTCACGAAGGGCAGGATCGGCGCGAACAGTCGCAATTGCACCGACAGTGCCCGGGCCAGGGCTGATCCAGCCGAGGCGGCGGCTTCCGGTCCTTGCGCTCCGTGCGCCCGCTCTTTGACCAGTTCGATGTAGTCGTCGCAGAACGACCAGAAGAACGACTCCGTAAGCTCGAGCGCCCGCGCGTAGTTGTAGTCCTCGAACGCGGCGGTGGCCTGCGCGACCACCTCGCGCAGGGCGGCAAGCATCGACAGGTCCAAGGGCTCGGTGACAGCAGCCGAAGGGTCCCCGGCGAACGACAGCGCGAACTTCGATGCGTTGAGGATCTTGATCGCCAGGCGGCGTCCGACCTTCATCTGCGCCTCGTCGAAGGCGGTGTCCGTACCGGGACGTCCGCTCGCCGCCCAGTACCGGACCGCATCCGCCCCGTGCTGGTCGAGCAGGCCCATCGGGGTGACGACGTTGCCCTTGGACTTCGACATCTTCTTGCGGTCCGGGTCGAGGATCCAGCCGCTGATCGCGGCGTTGGTCCACGGCAGGCCGTCGTCCTCCAGATGCGCGCGCACCACCGAGGAGAACAGCCAGGTCCGGATGATCTCGTGGGCCTGCGGGCGCAGATCCATCGGATACACCCGGCGCCACAGGTCGTTGTCGTACTCCCAGCCACCGGCGATCTGCGGAGTCAGCGAACTGGTCGCCCACGTGTCCATGACATCGGGATCGGCCACGAAACCGCCAGGCTTGCCGCGCTGGTCCTCGGAGTATCCGACGGGCGCCTGGTCGGCCGGATCGACCGGCAACAGCGACTCGTCCGGAGTGAGTACCTGGGTGTAGTCCGGGTTGCCGTCGGCATCCACGGCGTACCACAGCGGGATGGGCACGCCGAAGAAGCGCTGGCGTGAGACCAGCCAGTCGCCGTTGAGGCCCTCGACCCAGGTCTTGTACCGCACCTGCATGTGGGCCGGATGCCAGTCGAGTTCAGCGCCACGGGCGATCAGCGCCGCCCGCAGGTCCTCGTCGCGGCCGCCGTTGCGGATGTACCACTGCCGCGTGGTGACGATCTCCAGCGGCTTGTCGCCCTTCTCGAAGAACTTCACCGGGTGGGTGATCGGGCGGATGTCGCCGACCAGGTCCCCGGACTCCCGCAGCATCTCGGCCATCCGCTCCTTGGCGGTGAACATGGTCGCCCCGGCGAGTCTCTCGTACGCGGCCCGTCCGGTTTCCGACGTGATCCAGTCCGGCACACCTGGGATGATCCGGCCGTCCCAGCCGATGATCGGTCGGGTCGGCAGCTGCAGCTCGCGCCACCACGTGACGTCGGTGGTGTCACCGAACGTGCAGATCATCGCGATGCCGGAGCCCTTCTCGGGGTCGGCCAGAGGGTGGGCGACCACGGGGACCTCGACCCCGAACACCGGCGTGGTGACGGAGGTGCCGAACAGCGGCTGGTAGCGCTCGTCGTCGGGGTGGGCGACCAGCGCCACGCACGCGGCCAGCAGCTCGGGGCGGGTGGTCTCGATGAACACCCGGTCATCCCCGTGGTGGAATCCGACCCGGTGGTACGCGCCGGGCCGTTCCCGGTCCTCGAGCTCGGCCTGGGCCACGGCGGTGCGGAAGGTGACGTCCCACAGAGTGGGCGCCTCGGCCTGGTACGCCTCGCCGCGGGCCAGGTTGCGCAGGAAGGCCCGCTGCGAGGCGGCCCGGGCGTTGTCGTCGATGGTCTGATACGTGTGGTTCCAGTCGACCGACAGGCCCAGCCGCCGCCAGAGGTCCTCGAACGCCTTCTCGTCCTCCTCGGTGAGGCGCTCGCACAACTCCACGAAATTGCGCCGGGAGATGGGCGCTTGGTCCTTGCCGCCGGGCTGGACCTGAAGATCCGGGTCATAGTGCAGCGTCGGTTCGCAGCGCACGCCGAAGTAGTTCTGGACGCGGCGCTCGGTCGGCAGGCCGTTGTCGTCCCAGCCCATCGGGTAGAAGACCTCCTTGCCGCGCATGCGCTTGTAGCGCGCGATGCAGTCGGTGTGGGTGTAGCTGAAGACGTGACCGACGTGCAGCGATCCGCTGACCGTGGGTGGGGGAGTGTCGATGCTGTAGATCTGTTCACGGGTCTTCGTGCGATCGAAGCCGTACATCTGCCCCTGGTGCCACTGTGCGGCCCACTTGCCGTCCAGTCCGTCCACCGTGGGTCGATCGGGAATCCGCGGGTTGTCCATGATTAGTGAGTTTAGGCGGGGAGGGTTGCAGGACGGGATCGGCCGTCGCCGCGTGGGCGGGCGGCGCACCGTCGTAGCCTGAACCGGTGACCACAGACCACGCCGCGTCCGAGTTCGAGGCCGTCCAACGAGCGTTGCTCGCGCGCTGGCCGGAGCACAAGATCGCCCCCGACCTATCACGCATCCAGCGTCTGTGTGATCTGCTGGCCGAACCACAACTCACCTCGCCGGTGATCCACGTCGCTGGGACCAACGGCAAGACCTCCGTGGCCCGGATCATCGAGGCCTTATTGCGGGCCATGGGCCTGCGTACCGGGCTGATGACCAGTCCGGCGCTGCGCGATCTCACCGAGCGGATGGAACTGGACGGTGAGCCGATCTCCTCGGAGCGTTTCGTGGAGACCTATCGGCAGATCGAGCCGTACCTCGAGATCGTGGACACCGAGTCCGTGGCCGAAGGTGGTCCGCTGATGACCATGTTCGAGGTGGTCACGGCGCTTGGCTACGCATGTTTCGCCGACGCCCCGGTTGACGTGGCAGTGGTCGAGACGGGCATGGGGGGGCGGTGGGATGCCACCAACGTGAATGAAGCGGAAGTCGCCGTCATCACGCCCATCGGGATGGACCACACCGACTACCTCGGTGACACGCTGGGGAAGATCGCCGCCGAGAAGGCCGGGATCATCAAGACAGGTTCCACCGCGGTCCTGGCGCAGCAGCCGCCCGAGGTGCTGGCCGTGCTGATGCAGGCCGCCGACGACGCCAGCGCCACCGTGGTTCTGCCAGAGGTGGACTACGAACTGCTCGCGCGTGGCCTGTCCGTCGGTGGGCAGGTGGTCACGATCAGGGTCGCCGACCACGTCTACGAAGAAGTGTTCCTGTCCTTGCACGGCCGCCATCAGGCCGACAACGCGGCGTTGGCGGTGGCTGCGATCTTCGCGCTGTTGGGCCGCCTGCCCGAGCCCGAGATCGTGGCCGAGGCCCTGGGCGCAGTGCACTCCCCGGGCAGGCTCGAGGTGATCGGCCGGCACCCGCTGACCCTGGCCGACGCGGCCCATAACCCCCATGGGGTGCAGGCCACCGCCGTGGCGGTTGCGGAGTCGTTCACCTACGACAGACTGGTGGCGGTGCTGGCGATCATGGGCGATAAGGACATCGATGCGATGCTGCAGACACTGCGCGCCGTCGTCGACGAGGTCGTGGTGACGGTGAACGACTCTCCGCGCTGCCTGCCGTCGTCTGAACTCGCTGCGCACGCCACGCGTTTCTGGACCGCCGATCAGGTCCACGAGGTCTCTGATTTCGCCGATGCCATGGTGGCGGCGCGGAATCTTGCCGGACCAACCGGCTGTGTGGTGGCGATGGGGTCCGTGGTGACTGCCGGGTTGGCGCGCACGTGGGCGGCCAACGCATGAGGGTGATCGGGTCGGCCACTCTGATCTTCCAAGCGATCGTGTTCGCCCTCGCGATTCCCGTGGCAGCTGCGCTGCGCCCCGGCGTCGGGGGCTGGGTTGCAGCCGTTCTCATGGTGATGGCCATCATCGGGGCTTTCACCGCCCGCCGCGGCGACATCGTGGTCGGCTCGGCCACGCAGGTGGTCTCAGTCGTGGCCAGTTTCTTCACCCCCATCGCGATCCCGCTGGCTCTGATCTTCGCCGGCCTGTGGGTGACGGCCGTCTACTACGGGCGCAAGGCCGACGCCGTCGACGCGCAACGCGCGACTTGATACCTAGCCGCGTCGGCGAGTTCTGGATTCCCGACCCGTACCCTATGGATCATGGCGAACGAACGAACCCTGATCCTGATCAAGCCCGACGGTGTCGAACGAGGCGTTGTCGGCGAGGTGATCTCCCGCATCGAGCGCAAGGGTTTCACCCTGGTCGCCCTCGAACTGCGCACGTTGGATGTCGACACTGCCCGCGCACACTACGGCGAGCACGAGGGCAAGCCGTTCTTCGCCGAGCTGGTCGAATTCATCACCTCGGGTCCGCTGGTGGCGGGGGTCATCGAAGGTGAATCCGCGATCGCGGCCTGGCGCACCATGATGGGTGCGACCAAGCCGGTGGAGGCCACTCCCGGGTCGATCCGGGCGGACCTGGCCACCGAGATGGGACGCAACACCGTGCACGGGTCGGACTCCCCGGAGTCGGCGGCGCGCGAGATCGGGTTGTTCTTCCCCGCTCTGTCGGTCTGAACCCCCCGTCGGCCTGGACTTTGGACGCATCTGGTCAGTGAGAGACGCCCGGTGTCCGAAGTCCCCGCGCGCAACGGGGCAGCGGCTGAAGCGGCCGACGACCGGGACTTTGGACGTATCTGGTCAGTGAGAGACGCCCGGTGTCCGAAGTCCCCGCGCGCCGTGAAACTGGGCAACATGGGACCGGTCCCGACCCAATCCACCAAAGCGCCTTCGCCGCGATGGAAGGCCTACGTACCATGAATGAGCACCGGTGGGAGGTCAATGCATGGCGATGCTGGCGGATTCACGCCCTCGGCCGCGGTTGAGTCTGGGACGTGACCTGGCGATCGACCTCGGTACCGCCAACACGCGCATCTACTCCAGGGGTGCCGGCGTAGTGCTCGACGCACCGTCCGTGGTGGCCATGCGGGGCAGGGATGTTGTGGCAGTCGGGCAGCAGGCCAAGCAGATGCTGGGCCGGGTGCCTGAGGAGTTCGAGGTGGTGCAGCCGATCCAGCACAGCGTGATCCATCAGTACGATGCCACCGAACGGATGCTGCGCTACTTCGTGCAGAGCGCCCACGGCCGGTCGCTGATCAGCAGGCCGCGGTTAGTCGTCAATGTGCCCTCCCACCTCACGGGGGTCGAGCAGCGGGCGGTACGCGATGCCGGCTACGCCGCCGGGGCGCGGCAGGTCTTCCTGGTGCAGACAGCGATGGCAGCGGCCATCGGCGCTGACGTGCCGATCCACGAGAGTCGCGGACACTTCGTGCTGTCCATCGGCGCGGGCTGCACCGAGGTCGCTGTGATCGCCTCGGGCGGGATCGTCTCCGGAACCAGCTTGCGCACAGGTGGGGTGGACTTCGATGTCGCGATCGTCGAGTACCTCGTGGAGCATTTCGACATGCGGGTCGGTGAGGTGACCGCCGAACAGATCAAGATCAACCTCGGTTCGGCGGTGCCGGTCGACGGCATCCCGGTGATGACCGTGCAGGGCCAGGACAGCCGGACCGGCCTGCCGAAACAGATCGAACTGTCGTCGGTCCACGTGCGCAAGGCGCTGCAGAGGCCGTTGGACGAGTTGTTGTCGGCACTACGCCGAGTGCTCGACACCACACCACCGGAGGTCTCCGGCGATCTGCTGCGCACGGGCCTGGTGGTCACCGGCGGTGGCGCGCTGCTGCGAGGGTTACCCGAACGCCTCGAACACGACCTCGGGGTGCCGGTGCGCCTTGCCGCTCAGCCGCAACTGAGTGTGGTGGAAGGCGCGGGTCGCTGCGCGGACAACATCTCCAGCGTCCGACGGCTGTTGCTGATCGAGCCCGCGCTCTGACGATGATCCGCACCCGCAACACGGTTCTGCTGCTCGTGGTGGCCTCGCTGGCCCTGATCCTGTGGGATCTGCGCGCTTCCAACACCACGGTGCGGGTCGCGGCACAAGAGATTGCCGCCCCGTTGCAGCGCACCGCGACGTCAGTGTTCGCGCCCTTCGGATCCTGGGCCCGCGACGTTGCGCAGTTCTCCGATCCCGCCGTCCGGGTGCAAGCGGTTGGCCCGATCGCCGCGAACGCACCCGAGGGCTGGGCCACCGCGATCGGGCGCGTGGTCGCCGCGGACATCGCCGGTGACCGGGCATCTGTGACCATCGATGCCGGCAGTGACGACGGGATCCAAGTCGGCAATGCGGTGCTGACAACGGGGGGTTTGGTCGGCCAGGTCGCACAGGTATCTGCGGATTCGGCCATGGTCCTGCTGGTGACCGACCCGAGCAGCACGGTCGGCATCAGAGTGCTGCCGAGCAAGGAGATGGGGGTGGCCACCGGGTCGGGGATAGGACAGGACCTCGAGGTGGCAGTGCTCAATCCGGCTGCGGAGATCGAACTCGCAGACCAGGTGGTGTCGCTGGGTTCGCCGCAGCGCAATGGCATACCTGCGGACTTGCCGGTGGGTGTGGTGCAGGCTCTTGACACGAGCCCGGCCGCCTCCGGGCGCAATGCCGGGGTTCGGCCCGTTGCAGGAATGACCTCGCTGGAGACATTGCTGGTCCTCACGGAGCAGTCATGAGTGTGGCCATCGACCGACCCGGCGCCGCTCACCGTCCGCGCGTGATCCTGCTCAGCAGTGCTGTGATTGTGCTGGCTTTTGTCGGACAAACCGCCGTACTGCCCGCCGTGGGTCTGTCAGCGACGATCCCGCTGCTCCTGACCTCGGTGTGCGTGCTGGGCGTGGCGCTGGGATCGCGCACCGGAGCAGTCGCCGGTTTCGCGGCGGGACTGCTGCTTGACCTCACCGGCAGCGGCGTCTTGGGGATCGGGGCGTTGGTCGGGTGTGTGCTCGGGGCCTCGGCAGGAGGCATCCAGGTGGACCGCTGGCGCTGGTCGGGCCTGGTGCGTGTCTGGCTCTACACGCTTGCGGCGGCGATGGTGATGACCGGTGCCAACGCCTTCTTGCAGGGCTTGGGACTGCGTGCGTCGGGCATGTGGTTCTGGTTGGCCACCGGATCGGCTGTGTGCGCGGCTGTTCTGCTGCCCCTGCGGGACTGGATGCGGGCAGTCGTACGATGACGGTCGATTCGCCGGTACGGACGACACCGACCAAGACCCGGCGCTCGCCAGCGCACCGCCGCCTGCGCTTGCTGCAAGTCTTGATTCTCGCCGTGGGACTGACCGTCGCCGCCCGCTTGGTGTGGATCCAGACGGCACAATCCTCAGACCTTGCGCTCAAGGCGCAGGCCATCCAGACCGACCTGGTGGACCTGCCGGCCGCTCGCGGCGACATCGTCGACCGCAACGGGAACCTTCTGGCCGGCAACCGGACGACGTTCCAGGTGTCCGCCGATGAGACGGTCAGCCAAGCCGCCTTGCAGCGACTGTCCCAGATGAGTTCGGTGCCCGTGGCCGACCTGCAGGCGCGGTTGCTGGTCTGCGGTCAGCCGGGTGCACAGCCCGGTACCTGCTACCGCGGTCAGCCGGGGGAGCCCATTCCGGTCCTGTCGGACGTATCCATCCCGATCGCTCTGTCGATCGACGACGCCGGTCTGCCGGGCATCTCGGTCAGCCGGGCCGCGGTACGCGACTATCCCTCGAAGGCCAATGCGGCACATCTGCTCGGCTATCTGCGTGAGGGTGCGGGCCAGTCGGGTCTGGAGGCGCAGTACGACCTGATGTTGCAGGGCGAACCGGGGCAAGCCGTGCGGGAGCTGAACCGTGAGGGGCAGCCACAGCGCCGTACCACCAAGCAGCCGGTTGCAGGGCAGACGCTGGTCACCTCTTTGGACATCGAGACACAGAAGGTGGCCGAGCGGGCTCTGCGCAAAGCGGTCACCGGAGCCCGGCGGGAGGGCTACAAAGCCACTGGTGGATCGGTGGTCGTCATGGATGCGCGTAACGGTCAGATCCGGGCGATGGCCTCCTACCCGACCTATGACCCGAACATCTGGGCGAAGGGGCTGTCCGAGGCCGAATACGCGGATCTGACCGATAAGAAGTCGGGCCAGCCGCTGGTCTTCCGCCCGGCACAATCGGTCGCCCCGCCTGCTTCCACGTTCAAGGCTTTCACAACGGTCGCCGCCAGTGAAGCGGGTTTCGACCTCAACGGGCGTACGACTGCCCGGCCTTGCTCACGGTGGGGGGACAGACCTTCACGAACTACGAGACGCGGGCCTACGGGCCGATGTCGCTGGCACGTGCCCTGTCCGTCTCCTGTGACACGGTCTTTTACCGGCTCGGCTACAAGATGTGGAAACGCGACGGAGGCCTGGAAGCGACGCAACCCGAAGAGCAGGTCGTGCGCACGGCCCGGACTTCGGACTGGGCGCGACCACGGGGGTGGACCTGCCGGGCGAGTCCGCCGGATCGGTTCCCGACCGTGAGCAGGTGCGCTCGGAGTTCGAGCAGAGCCGCGACGACTATTGCGCCCGGGCCCGGACCGGCTACCCCGAAGAGTCGAATCGCGCTCGCGCCAGACTGCTCAAGGCGTATGCACGCGACTACTGCAGATCCGGTGACCAGTACCGCGCAGGGGATGCGCTGAACACCGCGATCGGGCAGGGCCGCAGCCTCGTCACACCTCTGCAAGTCGCGGCGCCTACGCGGCCATCGCGAACGGAGGGACCCTGGTCCTCCGCACATCGGTAGGCTTCGAGGAGGAACCCCCGTCCCGCCCCGCGCGGCTCGGTGGACGCCACCCCCGCGGCATTGACCTACGTGCGTGAAGCACTGGCTGACACGACGGTCACCGGTACTGCCAGTGGTGCGTTCGCTGGGTTCCCGTTGGCCGAATACCCCGTGGCCGCCAAGACCGGCACCGCCGAGGTCGCTGGCAAGCAGAGTACCTCGTGGTTCGCCAGTTTCGCCCCCGCCGATGATCCCAAGTACGTGGTCGTCGTCAACGTTGATCAAGGGGGCCTGGGGGCGGCCACCTCCGGACCCGTGGCCAGGGCCGTCTACGAGCAGATGTTCGGGATCGCCGCGCCATGACCACATTCGTGACCTCGCGTCCGGCTGTCACCATCCGGCGGTTCGACCACTGGCTCTTGGCCTGCGCGGTGTCGTTGAGTGTGATCGGGGTCGCGATGGTCTACTCCACGACCTGGACCCGCCTGGTGGCCGACGGCGATCCCGGCTGGTTACTTCGCCACCCGGCAGGCCCTGTTCGTGGTGCTGGGGATGATCGCGGCGTGGATCGTCTACCGGCTCGAACGCCCGGCGCTGATCGTGCTGGCCGCATCGGGCTATGGGGCCAGCATCCTGGGACTGCTGGCAGTGCTGTCCCCCCTGGGGACGACGATCAACGGCACCCGGGCCTGGCTGACTCTGCCGGGTGGATTCACCCTGCAACCGGCCGAATTCGCCAAGGTGTTCACGGTCCTGCTCGCGGCCCTGTGGCTGTCGGATCGCCAGGGCGCCCGTGGGCTGGACGACCCACCCGAAGCGCGCGCAGTGCTCGGGGTGCTGGGAGCAGCTGGCCTGGTATGCGCCCTGCTGCTGCTGCAACCCGACCTCGGATCGGCAATAGTGATCGGCGCTGCGGTGCTCGGGGTGCTGTTCGTCGCGGGCGTGCGCCGACGGCTGCTGGTGATCCTGCTGGTCGGTGGCGCAGCGGCCGCGGTCTCGGCCTACGTGCTGGGCGTGCTGGACGCCTACCAGGTGGCACGCTTCACGGCTTTCCTCGACCCGGGCGCCGACCCGCAGGGTGTCGGATACAACGTCCAACAGGCGCTGATCGCGATCGGGACCGGCGGCGTCAGCGGACAGGGATTGCTGTCCGGTGTGCACACGCAGGGCGCATTCGTGCCGTACCAGTACACGGACTTCATCTTCTCCGCCGTGGGTGAGGAACTCGGCATGCTCGGCGGCCTTCTGGTGATCGGATTGTTCGTCGGATTGCTCTACCGGGCAGCCACGGCCGCACTGCACGCAGACCGGTTCGGAGCGCTGCTGGCCACCGGCGTCGTGTGCTGGCTGGGTGCTCAAGGCTTCGAGAACCTGGGTATGAATCTGGGGCTGCTGCCGGTCACAGGGGTACCCCTGCCGCTGGTGTCGTACGGGGGATCGAGTGTCATCGCCGCATGGATCGGTGTCGGCCTGGTGCTGAAGGTGTCACGGCGGTAACGCAGTTCACGGGCCCCGTTCGCGCCCTGTCCTGGCCTGGTTGACAATTGAAATATGACCAAAGTTGATTTCTGGTTCGACCCGATGTGCCCTTGGGCCTGGATGACCTCGCGGTGGATGCTGGAGGTCGAACAGGTCCGCGACGTCGAGGTGCAGTGGCATGTGATGTCGTTGGCGGTCCTGAATGAGGGCCGCGAGATGCCTGAGGAGTACCGCGACTTCCTGGTCCAGGCCTGGAAGCCAGTGCGTGTCGTCGTCGCGGCGCAGCAGTCCCGCGGACCTGGGGTGACACTCGACCTCTACACGGCCCTCGGGGAGCAGATCCACGTCGAGGGCACCCGCGACATCGACGAGGCGATCGCGAAGGCGCTGGCCGGGGTCGGACTGCCCGCCGAGTTGGCGCAGGCTGCTGACTCCGACGCCCTCGACGAGGTACTGCGCGCATCCCACCACCGCGGTATGGATCCCGTGGGACAGGACGTCGGCACCCCCGTCATCCATGTGCCTGGCGAGGACGGTAGCCCCATCGCCTTCTTCGGTCCCGTGGTCAGCCCCGCCCCCAAGGGTGATGCGGCCGGCAGGCTTTGGGACGGGGTGCTGGCTGTCGCCGGAACACCTGGGTTCTTCGAGTTGAAGAGGTCTCGCGACGTCGAGCCCATCTTCGACTGATGGGCATTACGTACCCTGGGGAAATGCAATCCGTCTACCCCGCGCTCGAACGCATCCTCCCGCTGGTGCGAAAGCCGATCCAGTACGTCGGCGGTGAACTCAATGCGACGAGCAAACCGTGGGACCAGGCGGCAGTGCGCTGGGCGCTGATGTACCCCGACGCGTACGAGGTGGGGCTGCCCAACCAGGGCCTGCAGATCCTCTACGAGGTGCTCAACGAACGCGAGGACGTGCTGGCCGAACGGACCTATTCGGTCTGGCCGGACATGGAAGCGTTGATGCGCGAAAACGGCATTCCGCAGTTCACCGTTGAATCCCACGCCCCGGTCGGCGACTTCGACGTCCTGGGCGTTTCGTTCGCCACCGAACTCGGCTACACGAACCTGCTGACCGCCCTCGACCTGGCCGGCATCCCACTGCACGCCGCCGACCGCGGTGACGACCACCCATTGGTGATCGCCGGCGGCCATGCGGCGTTCAACCCGGAACCCATCGCGGACTTCATAGATGCCGCGGTGGTGGGCGACGGGGAGAACGCCGTGCTGGCACTGTCGGATCTGATTCGCGATTTCAAGGCCGAAGGTGGTGGCAGTCGAGCCGCACTGCTGGACCGGGTCGCAGCGTCCGGGGTCGCTTACGTTCCCAGCCGATACGAAGTGAGTTACCTGCCCGACGGGCGCATCCACCGCGTCGTCCCGGTCGACACCGGCACGCCGTGGCGGGTGGCCAAACATACGGTCAGCGACCTCGACCAGTGGCCTTACCCGAAGCAACCTCTGGTCCCTCTGGCCGAGACGGTCCACGAGAGAGCCTCAGTCGAGATCTTCCGCGGCTGCACCCGCGGCTGCCGCTTCTGCCACGCCGGCATGATCACCCGGCCGGTGCGGGAGCGCTCCAAGGCGACCGTCGCACAGATGGTCCAGACGTCGCTGGAGGCCACCGGTTTCGAGGAGGCCGGACTGCTGAGTCTGTCGAGCGCCGACCATTCCGAGATCGCCGAAATCACCCGTGGTCTGGCCGATCAGTACGAGGGCACCAACACGGGCTGTCCCTGCCGTCGACCCGCGTCGACGCGTTCAACATCGACCTGGCCAACGAGTTGTCCCGCAACGGACGGCGTTCCGGGCTGACCTTCGCCCCGGAGGGCGGCAGCGAACGCATCCGCAAGGTGATCAACAAGATGGTCACCGAGGAGGACCTGATCCGCACGGTCGCCGCCGCCTACGGGGCCGGCTGGCGGCAGGTGAAGCTGTACTTCATGTGCGGGCTGCCCACCGAGACCGACGAGGACGTGGTGCAGATCGCGGCCATGGCCAAAGAAGTGATCCGCACCGGCCGGGAGGTGTCGGGTCGCCGCGACATCCGCTGCACGGTGTCCATCGGGGGTTTCGTGCCCAAGCCGCACACCCCGTTCCAGTGGGCCGCCCAACTCGGGTGGGAGGCCACCGACGCCCGGCTGGCCCTGTTGCGCAACGAGATCCGGTCGGACCGGGACCTGGGCAAGGCGATCGGGTTCCGGTATCACGACGGTCGTCCGGGGATCGTGGAGGGCTTGCTCGCACGCGGGGACCGACGGGTCGGCGCGGTCATCGAGCAGGTCTGGCGCGACGGTGGACGGTTCGACGGGTGGAGCGAGTACTTCAGCTTCGACCGCTGGATGGCCGCTGCCGACACCGTGGGCATCGACGTCGACTGGTACACGACCAGAGAGCGTGACCTCAGCGAGGTCTTGCCCTGGGACCACCTGGATTCGGGCCTGGACAAGGAATGGCTGTGGGAGGACTGGCAGGACGCGCAAGATGAGGTGGAGGTCGAGGACTGCCGCTGGACCCCGTGCTTCGACTGCGGAGTGTGTGACCAGATGGGCACCGAGATTCAGGTCGGCCCGACCGATCGACCCATCCTGCCCATTGTGGCGGTCACGTCCTGATGGCACGTCGCACGCCGGACCGCGAGTATGTGCCGCCGGTCCAGACGCTGCAACTGCGGTATGCCAAGCGCGGCCGGATGCGGTTCGCCTCGCACCGCGACTTCCAGCGCGCCTGGGAACGCGCGCTGCGCAGGGTCGCAGTGCCGATGGCGTATTCGGCCGGCTTCTCCCCGCATCCCAAGATCTCCTATGCCGGTGCTGCGCCCACCGGGGCGGCCAGCGAGGCCGAGTACCTCGAGATCGGGGTCCTGCAGGTCGTGAACCCGCAGGAACTGTGCGAGGCTCTCGACCGGTCGTTGCCCGAGGGGTTGGACGTGGTGGGGATCGTCGAGGCCGACGGTTCATTGGTCGAGGCACTGAAGGCCAGCCGGTGGCGTATCCAGTGGCCGATGCCGGTCGGTGAGGCGGTCGAGGCCTTTGTGGCGCAGTCCCACGTCGAGGTCGAGCGCACGACGAAAGCGGGCCGACGCCGTGTCGATGTGCGTGCACTGTGCTCCGACTTGGTGATGGTGGCACCGGACACCCTCGAAGTCACGGTGGCGCATGCCGAACCGACTCCGCGTCCGGCCGAGGTGGTGGCCGCGATCCGCGTGGTGACCCCGGACCTGCCCGATGTCCCCGTGCTGGCGACCCGGTTGGCGCAGGGAACCCCGGAACCAGGGGGCGTGGCTCCGCCCTTCTGACGCCGCCCCTCCACAACTGGGCATAGGGCGATAGCGATTTCAGGAATCTGCCATCTTTCGGAGGTTTACCGGGTCGATATGTGCTGAATGCCTGAAATGTGCCGCACGAAGTGGGCACGGCGGGCACCTGCATGCCCACTTCGGGAGGGGAGGGACGGGTGCTTCGAAATGTGCGACGCGCAGTCGCTACTGACCGTAGTGAGGCCGCAACTGTGCGCTGTGTGCGATACTGCGAGTGGTTGGAGACCGATCGGTCACCGACCGGTGGCTTCGAATGTGCTGCCCGGGTGCCGGAATCACGGCCTTGGTTGTGCGGCATGAGCCACCGCCAGAATGGAAGCTTTGTGATTGGTTGCGGCCGATCACCGACGAGTGGGTCCCACGGACCCCCGTGTACGGCCACGGGCCTGCGGGGTTAGCCAAGGACCCGGATCGGGAGTACCCGATGGACGATGTCCACGATGCAGGATACGACGACACTGCCGAACCGCCCCGCGCCCGCCGCCGGCGCAGGGCCGCGGGTAGGCCGGCCGGCCCACCGGTGGTGAAGAGCGCCGAGGAAGTGGCGCAGGACACCGCGGACGAGGGCGGGTCGGAGAGCAGCGACGTACCAGAACCTGAGCCGCAACCTGCCGAAGCCGAGTCGACTGCACCCGCCGCCGCGGATACGGACAAACCAGCCAAGGCCGCTCGAAAGCGCCAGGCTGACGTGCCGGCGATCAGTCCCACCGACCCCTTCCACGTGGGTTTCGACGCCAGTCCTGAGGTCGATGACGACGGATTCGACCTCGACGTTGCTGAGGCGATAACGTCCACCGCCTTCTTCTTGGCCCCGGAGATCGACCTCGAAGAGGTCGAGACCGAACCAGCGCCGCCGAAAACCCGCCAGCGCAACAGGAAGCCGCGCGCCACCCAGACGGACAGTGGCAAAGGCGATTCGGGCAAGGCCGAAAGCCCGGCATCGGCGTCCTCAGACGGCGGCGATGACCAGCCGTCCGCGGACACGAGTGCTGAGGACGATGATGCCCAGCAGACGGAGTCCGCCAGCAGCAAGCGCCGTCGGCGGCGCAGGCGCCGCGGCTCGGAGGACTCCGACGACAGCGGGTCGGCCAAGGACGAGGTGACCTCGGTCAAGGGTTCGACCCGGCTCGAAGCCAAGCGGCAGCGCCGCCGGGAGGGCCGCGACGCTGGTCGGCGACGCTCGCCCATCGTCTCCGAGGCTGAGTTTCTGGCCCGCCGCGAGAGCGTCGATCGGGTCATGGTCGTGCGGGGTTACGAGGACAGGACTCAGATCGCAGTCCTCGAGGACAAGATCCTCGTCGAGCACTACGTGACCCGTGACCGCAACGCCAGCATGATCGGCAACGTCTACCTGGGCAAGGTGCAGAACGTGCTGCCGTCCATGGAGGCGGCATTCATCGACATCGGTCGTGGCCGCAACGCTGTGTTGTACGCCGGCGAGGTCAACTGGGAGGGTGCGGGCCTCGAGGGTCAGCCCAAACGCATCGAACTGGCACTGCAGTCCGGCGATAGCGTGCTCGTGCAGGTCACGAAGGATCCGGTGGGGCACAAAGGCGCCCGCCTGACCAGTCAGATCTCTTTGCCAGGGCGTTACCTGGTGTACGTGCCGAACGGCCGGATGACCGGTATCAGCCGCAAGCTGCCCGACAAGGAGCGCAGTCGGCTGAAGAAGGCCCTGCGCGCGGCCCTGCCCGAGGATGCCGGTGTGATCGTGCGGACTGCGGCTGAGGGTGCCAGCGAGGAACAACTGGCGTCCGACGTCGCCCGCCTGGCTGCGACGTGGGAGAGCATCAACGCCAAGACCGAGTCTGCAAAGGCCCCGAGCCTGCTCTATTCCGAGCCCGATCTGGCGATCCGTGTCGTGCGTGACATCTTCAACGAGGACTTCGCCGAGTTGATCGTGTCGGGCACCGGCGTCCAGGACACTCTCGAGGAGTATGTGGGGTGGGTCGCGCCGGAGTTGTCCGATCGCATCAAACGCTGGACCAAGAACGACGACGTCTTCGCCGAGTACCGCATCGATGAGCAGATCACCAAGGCACTGGACCGCAAGGTGCTGCTGCCCAGCGGCGGCTCGCTGGTGATCGACCGGACCGAAGCCATGACCGTGGTGGACGTCAACACCGGTCGATTCGTGGGTTCGGGCGGCAATCTGGAAGAGACCGTCACCCGCAACAATCTCGAGGCGGCCGAGGAGATCGTTCGGCAACTGCGACTGCGGGACATCGGCGGCATCATCGTCGTCGACTTCATCGACATGGTCCTGGAGTCCAACCGCGATCTGGTCGTGCGCCGCCTGGTGGAGTGCCTGGGCCGGGACCGCACGAAACACCAGGTCGCGGAGATCACCTCGCTGGGACTTGTCCAGATGACGCGCAAACGTCTGGGTCAGGGGCTGCTCGAAACGTTCAGCGAGCCCTGTGAGCACTGCAACGGTCGTGGCGTGAAGGTTCAGAACGAGCCGGTTGGGTCGCGCCGACGCCGCCCACCTGGGCCCATCCCCGGCGCTCCGATCAAGCAGGAAGAGGCTCCGGCGGTTGCCTCGGACGCCGATGAGCCTGCCTCGGCCGAGATCCCTGATGAAGTTGCTGTGGAGCCGGCCGACGAGCCGGCGGACGCGACGGCGTGAACGTTCGCGGCCTCGGGGTGAGTGGCCAGTCGACGGTCCTGGATCAGGTGGCTCCTGGCGTGCCGGTTGTCATAGGCTCCCCGATGCCCCCGGACTCCCCGGAAACGCCCTGCAGTGGGACGCTGCGCGGGGGGCCGTTGCCGATTGCGGGGCCCATCGCGTACTCTGGGCAAGAGCGCGTTTCGCGCGCAATTGCCCCATGCCACGAGCCAATGGGCAACCATGAACGTTAAGGAGCAAGCCGTGTACGCGATCGTGCGGACCAGCGGCCATCAGGAAAAGGTGGCTGTTGGCGATGAGTTGTTGTTGAACCGACTGGCAGAACAGCCTGGTGCCTCGGTGGAGCTCGCGCCGGTTCTGCTTGTTGTCGACGGTGAGACGGTCACCTCCGACCCCGGCGCACTGTCCTCGGCGACCGTGACGGTCGAGGTGCTCGAGCACCTGCGGGGACCCAAGATCGACGTTTTCAAGTACAAGAACAAGACCGGGTACAAGCGACGCCAGGGGCACCGTCAGGAGCAGACCATCGTCAAGGTCACCGGTATCGAGTTAGGGGCCTGAACCATGGCACACAAAAAGGGTGCTTCCAGCACCAGGAACGGTCGCGACTCGAACGCCCAGCGCCTCGGCGTGAAGCGTTTCGGCGGTCAGCAGGTCAACGCCGGCGAGATCATCGTGCGCCAGCGGGGTACCCACTTCCACCCCGGTGCGAATGTCGGCATCGGCAAGGATGACACCTTGTTCGCGATGGCTGCGGGCACGGTGGACTTCGGCACCAAGCGTGGTCGCCGGGTCGTCAACATCGTCCTCTGATCGATAATTACCCGCGGTGACCTCCTTCGTTGACCGCGTCCTGATCCACGCCCACGGCGGCGATGGCGGTCACGGTTGTGCCTCGATGCACCGTGAGAAGTTCAAACCGCTGGGTGGTCCCGATGGTGGTAATGGCGGTCGAGGAGCAGATGTGGTGCTGCTCGTGGATCCCGATGTGAACAGCCTGCTGGACCTGCACTATCACCCGCATCGGCATGCGGGCAGCGGCCAGCCCGGACAGGGTGGCAACCGCAACGGCTCGAGCGGGCAGGACCTCGTGGTTCCCGTCCCGCCCGGCACCGTCGTGCAGACCCCTGACGGCGAGATCCTGGCCGACCTGATCAATCCGGGGGAGTCCTACGTCCTGGCCGCCGGAGGTCACGGCGGGCTCGGCAACGCCGCCCTCGCCACCCGTCGGCGCAAGGCCCCCGGTTTCGCCCTGCGAGGTGAGCCAGGCGAGCAGGTGGATGCGGTTCTTGAGCTGAAAACGGTCGCGGACATCGGCCTGATCGGATACCCCAGCGCTGGTAAGTCCAGCCTCGTGTCGGCCCTGTCGGCGGCGAAGCCGAAAGTGGCGGACTATCCGTTCACCACCCTGACCCCACACCTCGGTGTTGTCTCACTGGCGGGCACTACGTTCACCGTCGCGGACGTGCCCGGCTTGATCCCCGGGGCCAGTCAGGGCAAGGGCCTGGGGCACGAGTTTCTGCGGCACGTACAACGCTGCAGCGCGCTGGTGCACGTGGTGGATACCGCGACGTTCGAGACCGAGCGCGACCCGGTGGGCGATCTTGAGGTGATCGAGGCGGAACTGCTCGCCTTCGACCCGGCGTTGGCCGATCGGCCGCGGCTGGTGGCGCTGAACAAGATCGACATCCCCGACGGCCGCGAGATGGCAGCCATGGTCAGCGACCAGCTGCGGGAGCGGGGCTACGAGGTTCACGAAATCTCCGCGGTCAGCCACGAAGGGCTGCGCGAACTCAGCTATGCGATGTTGCGCCTGGTCCTTGCCGATCGCGCGCAACGACCGGTTGAGCAGACCCGCGTCGTCCTGAGGCCGCGGCCCACCGATGCTGTGGACTTCGAGGTGCGCAGACAGGGTGACGCATTCCGGGTCCTGGGCACCAAACCCCTGCGCTGGGTCCGTCAGACGGACTTCGGCAACGAGGAAGCCGTGCGATACCTCGCGGACCGGTTGGCGAAACTGGGGGTGGAGAAACGTCTGGCCGAACTGGGTGCGGTCGAAGGGTCCACCGTGATCATCGGGCCGGAGGACAACGCGGTCGTCTTCGACTGGGTGCCGTCTGTGGAGCATGAGGCACAGGTCGAACCTGCCGACGGGCAGGCGCAGGAGCCTGAGTCGGCTGAACCGATCACCGGCGAAGAGAGCACCCGGCAGTCGTGATGGACGCCCGCATGAAGATCGCCGACGCCTCCCGACTGGTCGTCAAAGTCGGTTCCTCGTCGCTGACCAACAGCGAGGGCGGGCTGCACGCAGAACACCTCGATGCGCTGGTGAAGGCGCTCTCGCGCAATGTGCGGGCCGGTGTCCAGTTGATCCTGGTGTCGTCCGGGTCGATCGCCGCGGGGACCCCGGTGCTCGGGCTTCGCAAGCCTCCGCGCGATCTGGCCACCCAGCAGGCCGCCGCGAGCGTGGGGCAGGGGATCCTCGTCGCGCACTACTCCGCGCAATTCGGCGAACACGACATTCGCGTCGGACAGGTGTTGCTCACCGCCGAGGATCTGATCCGCCGTACCCACTACCGCAACGCCCAGCGCACGCTGGGACGTCTGCTGGACCTCGGAGTACTGCCCATCGTCAACGAGAACGACACGGTGGCCACCGATGAGATCAAGTTCGGCGACAATGACCGGCTGGCCGCGCTGGTGGCCCACGTGGTCCAGGCTGACGGCCTGGTCCTGCTCACCGACATAGACGGGCTGTACGACCGACCGCCGCGCCAGACCGGGGCCCGGCACATCGACACCGTCAGATCGGCCGCCGACGTCGCTGGCATCGCTTTGGGCGGGCGCGGTTCGGGGATCGGACGCGGCGGAATGCTCACCAAGGTTCAGTCTGCATTGATGGCCAGCGAGGCGGGGATCCCGGTGGTCCTGACCCGGGTCGACAAGGTATCCGAGGCGCTGCTCGGGAAACCGACGGGTACGGTCTTCCTGCCCTCGGGCAGGCGGCGTTCACCGCGCCAGATGTGGCTGGCGCATGCGACAACGGCCCGCGGTGCAGTGAGCATCGACGAGGGTGCGGTCAAGGCTTTGCGCGACCGGCAGGCGTCTTTGCTGGCCGCAGGAGTGGTGTCGGTGTCGGGTAATTTTTCAGCCGGAGAGCCGGTGGACATCGTCGACGGCGCGGGCGTGCCGGTGGCCAGGGGACTGGTCGCCTACGACGCCCACGAGTTCGAACGGCTGGTGGGACGCACGACCTCGGAGTTGATCGAGCAGTTCGGGCCCGGGTACGAGCGCGAGATCGTGCACCGGGACGACCTCGTGCTGCTGTAAGGGCTGCGCGAAGCTCGGGGTCAACGCTGCCCCCTCCGCCTGTCGTTGCGCGCTCGTCTTTGGGACACTGGGCTCATGACCCACGCAACGGCCGAACAGGTACACGCAGTCGGCAGACGAGCCCAAATCGCCGAACGGACGCTGCGGACACTGACCCGCGAGCAGAAGGACACCGCGCTGCTGGCTATCGCCGATGCTTTGGAAGCCAATGCCGAGCGAATCATTGCCGCCAACGCGCAGGACGTTCAGGCCGCCCACCGTGCGGTGACCGACCCGGCCATCATCGACCGACTCACCCTCGACCAGGACCGGCTGCGGGCCATCGCCGCCTCGGTTCGCGCCGTGGCTGTGCTACCGGATCCGATCGGCGATGTGGTGCGCGGCTACACCCTGCCCAACGGGCTGCGGGTGCGACAGGTGCGGGTCCCACTGGGGGTGGTCGCGATGATCTACGAGGCGCGTCCCAATGTCACCGTGGATGCGGCGGTGTTGTGCCTCAAGAGCGGCAACGCCGCGCTGCTTCGGGGTTCGGCCAGCGCCGCACACAGCAACCGGGTGCTGATCGACACCATGCGGGAGGCGCTGGGCTCGACCGACGTCCCGGTCGATGCGATCTGCGCGGTACCCGGCTTGACCCATGACAGCGTCATGCACCTGACCCGTGCGCGCGGCATCGTGGACGTCGTCATCCCGCGCGGGGGCGCGGGGCTCATCCGCAACGTCGTGGAGAACAGCCTGGTGCCGGTGATCGAGACCGGCGTGGGCAACTGTCACGTCTACCTGCACGAGGACGCGTCGGTCGATCGCAGTGTGGCCATCGTCGTCAACTCCAAGACCCAGCGCGTCAGTGTCTGCAACACGGCCGAGGCGTTGTTGGTCCACGAAGCTGCAGCCGAGCGGCTGTTGCCCGAGGTGTTCGCGGCCTTGAAGGAGCGCGGCGTGACCATTCACGGCGACGAGATCAGCGAGAAGTACGCGCAGTCGACGGGTATCTCGTTCCGACGGGCCACGGATTTGGACTGGGCCGAAGAGTATTTGAGCCTGGACCTGGCCGTGCGCGTGGTGCGTGACGAACAGGATGCGATCGACCACATCACGAAGTGGAGCAGTGGTCATACGGAGGCGATTGTGACCGATTCCGTGGCCGTTGCTGCGCGCTTCACTGAGGCGATCGACGCTGCCGCGGTCATGGTCAACGCATCCACCCGCTTCACCGACGGTGAGCAGCTGGGGTTCGGTGCAGAGATCGGGATCTCCACGCAAAAACTGCACGCGCGCGGACCGATGGGCCTGTCGGAGCTGACGTCGACGAAATTCATCGTGGAAGGTGACGGGCACATCCGCGACTGAGCAGTCCGAGTGGGTAGAGTCGGTCCATGTTCAACAGCGCAGTGGTGTTCCTCAGTGCCCTGGCCAGCGAGACCGCCGAAGAAGGCGAGGTCGCGCACGTATCCCCGTACTGGTACGGCGCGGTCACTCTCATCGTGCTCCTGCTCCTGCTGTTCCTGGTCACTCGCCTGAACATCGATCGCTGACGATGGGTCGGGCGCGCCGCCGGATCGGCGTGTTGGGAGGAACCTTCGACCCGATCCATCTGGGGCATCTGGTGGCTGCCTGCGAGGTCCGGCACCGGCTCGCGCTCGATGAACTGATTTTTGTCCCCACCGGCGAACCCTGGCAGAAGCAGGACCGTCAGGTCACTGCCGCCGAGGACCGCTACATCATGACTCTGCTTGCCACCGATCGTTCGACGTTCGGGGTCAGCCGCGTCGACATCGACCGGACGGGTCCGACGTTCACTGTGGACACCCTGCGCGACCTGCATGCTCAGCACGATCCGGCGGACCTCTTCTTCATCACCGGCGCGGACACGCTGGCAGGACTGCCGACCTGGCGCGAGCCTGACGTTCTGCTGGAACTGGCGCACATGGTGGCGGTGACGCGCCCGGGTCATGAACTCGACGCTGCGCCACTGCCGCCATCGGCCCTCACAACGGTCGAAATCCCCGGGGTGGACATCTCTTCGACCATCTGTCGTGAGCGCGTCGCGCGGGGCGAGCCCATCGACTACTTGGTTCCAGCAGCAGTGGTGGAGTACATCGGCAAACACCAGTTGTACCGCTGATGCATACGCGCGCAGTGGCAGCAGTGGTTCTTCTGGCCATCGTGGTCGTGACCACCTTGGCCATCCTCTTGACCCAGCAGAACACCGTTACACCGCCGGTGCCCGAACCGCCTGCCGACCCCACCCGCACGCTGCTTGTGCAAGTGCGCGATCCGGGACTGCTCGCGAGAGGCTCGGTGCTGATGGGCCTGGACGACGAGCGCCTCAACCAGCTCTGGTGGACCGCAGACTGGTGGGTGGACCAGATCGGTGTGCAGGAGGTCAGTGGCGCCGAGATGGGTCGCAAGACCGTTCCTTATGTGATGCAGACGGTGCAGGACCAGGTGCAGGTGCGGGTGGACGATGCCTGGGTGCTGGATCGGCTGGCCTTCGCCGGACTGGTCGACGCCGTCGGGGGCGTGCGCATCGACGTCCCGGAGCAGGTCATCTACTTGACCGACCGCAGGCAGGCGGCGGTGCTGCCGCAAGGCGTGCAGACACTCGATGGCGCAGTGGCCGCTGACTATGTCCTCGACGCGGCCCTGCGCGATGAGCAGCAGCGGCTCACCAGGTTCCAGGCGGTCTGGGATCAGGTCCTGCGCAGGTTCCCATCGGATCCGGAGGGCACGGACTCTCATCGTGTCCCTGGGGGCCCTTTCGAAGGCCACGATGCCCACTGAGGAACTAGCACTTCTGCTTCAGGACGCGCGAGACCTGCGGATCGTCGACGACTACGCGCAGACCCAGGTGGTTCTCGCGGAGGACAACAATGTGCGGGTGCGGCCTCCGCAGGGCGTCCGCAGGGCTTACGCGGTGAATGCTCAGGCGACCGGGGACGTGGTGGGGGACGTGTTCGGTGGATTCCCGGTACCCCCCGATCCCGTGGCCCGGATTCAGGCCGTGCAGGTGCGTGCGCCGACGGCAGCGACGATCCGTGCACAACTGCTGACGCGATCCTGGCAGTCGGCCTGGGGTGGTCGTGCGATCACTGCCGCCACCTCGGTAACGGTCGATCCGTCGGTGCCGGCCGCCGAGGTGGTCGGCCTGGAACAGGCGCTGGGAATCGAGCCGACCGTCGAGAAACTACCCCTGTCGCAAGCGCGGGTAGACGTGGAGGCCGATGATGGTCTTCCGGTCGGGTTGTGAACGAGATGGCCGGGCCGTCGCAATGAGAAGGAGTCAGTGTTGACCATCGAGCCGGACACCAAGCACCGCGTGGACCTCGCTGCGCGTGCGGCGCTGGACAAGCTGGCCACGGACCTGGTCGCTCTGGATGTCAGCGAGCACCTGGCCCTGACCGACGCCTTCGTGATCTGCAGCGGGCGCAACGAACGGCAGGTGGACGCGATTGTGGATGCGATCGAGCGCGCGGTGCCGGGTGTCCCCGTCCGCCGGGAGGGCAAGGGTACCGGTCGCTGGGTGCTCTTGGACTTCGGCGACTTCGTGGCGCACGTCCAGCACGCCGAGGAGCGGGCGTTCTACGACCTGGAGCGGTTGTGGAAGGACTGTCCGCGCCTCGAGGTACCCGATGAGTGAACCGCGGCGGTTGGTGCTCTGGCGCCACGGGCGCACCGCCTGGAACCTGGAGCACCGGTTCCAGGGGCAGACCGATGTCGCGCTCGACGAGGTCGGCGTGCGCCAGGCCCGTGCTGCTGCGGGGTTGTTGATGGCCTTACGCCCCCAACTGATCGTGAGCAGCGACCTGAGTCGGGCCCGTGACACCGCCCAGGCCCTGGCCGACCGGACGAGCCTGACGGTGCAGACCGACCCGCGATTACGCGAGACCAATGGTGGGCGATGGGAGGGCAGGCGCCGCGAGGAACTGCTGCTCGAGGACCCCGATACCTACCGCGCGTGGTTGGCCGGGGAGCCCGTGCGGCCGGGCGGGGACGGCGAGGGTCGCGGCGACGTCGGGGCCCGCGTCATGGCTGCCATCGACGACGTGATGGAGCGTACGAAGCCGGGCCGCACCGCGGTCGTGGTGACGCATGGGGGAGCCGCTCGCTCGGTGCTGTCGCCGCTGCTCAACCGGCCCTTCGAACAGATCCGGTTCTTCGCCGTGATGCGCAACGCCGCGTGGAGCGTGTTCTTGGAGAACGAGTCGCCAGACCACCCGTGGCAGGTGCTGGAGTACAACGCGCGGTCCCTGCCGGAACCTCCGGCCGCCGACGACTGATTCTGGTTGGCCGGCCGCGCCGGGCCTCAGTTGGTGATGTAGGCCTGCAACGCGTCACGTTCGGTCTCCAGTTCGGCCAGGCGCGCTTTGACGATGTCGCCGATGCTGACGATCCCCACGAGTTGGTCGTCCTCCACCACAGGGATGTGACGCACCCGCTTCTCGGTCATCAGCCCCATGAGCTCGGCCGAGTTGGCCTCGCGGTCGCACGTCACCACCAGTGCGGTCATGATCTGGCTCACCGGCTGATCCAGCGCACTTGAGCCGTGCGCGTGAGCGGCGCGGGCGATGTCGCGCTCGGACACGATGCCGACCAGCGCCTCGGACTCATCACACACGACCGCGGCACCGATCTGGTGCTCGGCCAGTAATGCCAGCAGTTGTGTCACTGAGGCGTCAGGGCTGACCGTCGCGACGAAATCGCCCTTGTTGTTCAAGATGCTCGAAATCTTCATGAATCGGTCCCTTCCAACCGGTTGTCTCATCGTGCCGTGAAACCGGGTCCCGTGTCACCTGACATGCGGGATATGCCGCTGTCGGTCGTCTGGGCGGTCAGGTACAGTTGTGTTTCCGAGGGGCTATAGCTCAGCTGGTAGAGCACTTGCCTGGCAGGCAAGGGGTCTGGGGTTCGAGTCCCCATAGCTCCACCAAGGCGAAACCCCTGATCAGAGGCACATTCTGGACCAGGGGTTTCGACGCCGTCTGCTTCACCCGGACGCGGGCTCCGGTCTGTCCACGGGGGGGCGGGGGGGGGGGGGGGGGGGGGGTTGGGGGGGGGGGGGGGGGGGGGGGCGGGGGGGGGGGGGGGCGGGCCCCCTCCGGAGTTGCTCCGCACCTCCCGACCGCGCCCACACGAGCACGGCAGGGCGACAGACAGGCACCTCGATACCCTGAGCCAATGAACCGCAGACGCCCGGTGGTCCGCGCTCATGGTTGAGTTCAGCGAACCGGCGGATTCCCAGCGCGCGAGCAGGTTGGTCATCATCGGCGATTCACTGACCTTCCACGGTCCCGATCAGGCGCACCCGCCCAGCGATCCGCGCCTGTGGCCCAACATCGCGGCCCAACGACTCGGCACCGGCGTCGACGTGGCGGCCGGCGTGGGGTGGACGGCGCGCGACGCCTGGTGGGCGCTGACCCGGGACCCGTTGATCTGGGGGGAGTATCTGCCGCGGGCGACCGCCCTGGTCCTGGCGGTGGGCGGAATGGACGCGCTGCCGGCTGCGATTCCGACGTATCTGCGGCAGGGGATCGCCTACATCCGGCCGGGCTGGGTGCGCAGGAAGGTGCGCGCGGCGTATCTGGAGGTCTCGCCACGAATCATCGCCGCGACCGGCGGGCCGTTCCGCCAGTTACCCCAGAACGCCACCGACCACTATTTGAGCCGGATCGTGCAGGCAGTGCGCACCTGGTATCCGCAGTTGCCGATCATCGTCATGACCCCAAGCCCGTACCGTGCGCGGCTCTACCCGGATGTGCACTTTCACCAGCCCTCGGTTGCCGCCGCGAAGAGATGGGCCGACCAGAACGAGGTGCACCTGGTGGACATCGGTGAAATCGCGCAGCGTGGGCTGGACGAGGGCTGGGTCAATCCCGACGGCATGCACTGGGGGTGGCAGACCCACGAGCAGATCGGCGGGATGGTCGCCGTGGCGGTTCAGCAGGCCTCGTTACCCTGTTAGGGGACCCGCCGTCGGTGAGGTCGCATTGCGGAAAGGACTCATAGTGGACGCGGTCGAGTACGACGTCGAAGCCATACAGGACCGGTGGCTGCCCGTCTGGGACGACCTCGCGCCCTTCCGGTCAGGCAAGCCCGACGACCCGCGCCCGCGCAAGTACGTGCTGGACATGTTCCCCTATCCCAGCGGAGACCTTCACATGGGTCACGCCGAGGCCTATGCGATCGGGGACGTCATCGCGCGTTACTGGGTGCAGAAGGGCTTCAACGTCATGCACCCGATCGGGTGGGATGCGTTCGGATTGCCTGCGGAGAACGCCGCCATCCGCCGGGGGGCGAACCCGAAGACCTGGACCTACGACAACATCGCCCAGCAGCGGGAGTCGATGCGCCGCTATGCGTGCTCGTTCGACTGGGACCGGACTCTGAACACCTGCGATCCGCAGTACTACCACTGGAACCAGTGGTTGTTCCTCAAAATGTTCGAGCGCGGCCTGGCCTATCGCAAGGCCAGTTCGGTCAACTGGTGCCCGAACGACCAGACGGTGCTGGCCAACGAGCAGGTCGTCAACGGCAAGTGCGAACGCTGCGACACCGTCGTGGTCAAGAAGAAACTGACCCAGTGGTACCTGCGCATCACCGACTACGCCGAACGGCTGCTCGATGACATGCGACCGCTGGAGGGAACCTGGCCGGACAAAGTGCTCACGATGCAACGCAACTGGATCGGTCGTTCCGTGGGCGCGGAGGTGCAGTTCGAGATCGAGGGTCGCGATGAGCCGGTAACGGTTTACACGACCCGACCCGACACTCTCTACGGGGCAACGTTCTTCGTGGTGGCCGTCGACTCCGATCTGGCCGCGGAACTTGTCCAGGGATCCGGGGTGGAGCAGCAGTTCGCCGACTACCTGGCCGGGGTCTCCACGATGTCCGAGATCGACCGGATGTCCGCCGAGCGCCCCAAGACCGGCGTGTTCCTGCAGCGGTATGCGATCAACCCGGTGAACGGTGAGAAGTTGCCGGTGTACGCATCGGACTACGTCCTGGCCGACTACGGCACCGGCGCGATCATGGCAGTACCTGCGCATGACCAGCGGGACCTGGACTTCGCCCGGGCCTTCGACCTGCCGGTGCGGGTGGTCGTGCAGTCCGAGGAGGATCCGGCGCAGACCTGGGTCGCGACCGCCGACGACGGTCCGCACGTCAACTCCGGTCCACTGGACGGCTTGGGCACGGCTGAAGCCGTCGAAAAGGTCATCGAGGAGTTGGCCGGCGCAAATCGGGGGCGAGCCGCGGTGAACTACCGCCTGCGGGACTGGCTGATCTCGCGTCAGCGCTACTGGGGCACGCCGATCCCGATCATCCACTGCCCCACGTGTGGTGAGGTTCCCGTCCCCGAGGACCAGTTGCCGGTTGAACTGCCCGATCCCGCGGGACTGGATCTGCAGCCGAAGGGCACCTCACCGCTGGGCGCTGCCAGTGAGTGGCTCAACGTCGACTGCCCGCGGTGTGGCGGACCGGCGAAGCGCGACTCCGACACGATGGACACCTTCGTCGACTCGTCGTGGTACTTCCTGCGTTTCCTGGATCCACACCGTTCGGACGCGCCGTTCGATCCGCAGCAAGCGCGCGACTGGATGCCCGTCGATCAGTATGTCGGCGGCGTGACGCACGCGATCCTGCACCTGTTGTACGCACGCTTCTTCACCAAGGTGCTGCACGACATGGGCATGGTCGACTTCACCGAGCCATTCAGCAGTCTGTTGAACCAAGGCATGGTTGTCATGGATGGTTCTGCGATGAGCAAGTCGCGCGGCAACCTCGTTCGACTGTCCGACGAGTTGGCCGTGCACGGAGTTGACGCGGTCCGGTTGACCATGGTCTTCGCCGGACCGCCGGAGGACGACATCGACTGGGCCGACGTCTCCCCGGCGGCAAGTGTCCGCTTTCTGACCCGCGCTTGGCGGTTGAGCGGTGATGTGACCAGTGAACCCGGCGTAGACCCCGCGTCCGGCGACATCGGACTGCGCCGAACCATCCACCGTTTGATCCACGATGCCGATCATGCGGTCGAGTCGTTCCGCTTCAACGTCGCAGTGGCCAAGGTCATGGAGATGGTCAATGCGACACGCAAGGCCATCGATTCCGGTCCTGGGCCGGCGGATCCCGCAGTGCGGGAGGCCGCCGAAGCCGTCGCGATCCTGCTGTCGCTGGTGGCTCCCTACACGGCCGAGGATATGTGGGCGCGGCTGGGCCACGAACCTTCGGTCGCACTGGCGGGCTGGCCCACAGTGGATCCGGAACTGGTCAGAGCTTTGGCCGTCACCTGCGTCGTGCAGGTTGCGGGCAAGGTCAAGGCGAGGCTGGAGGTGGACCCGGAGATCGGTGAGGAGGACCTGCAAGCCCTGGCACTGTCCGATCCCGCCATCGTGGCGGCCCTCGACGGTGCGACACCTCGCAGGGTGATCGTCCGGGCTCCGAAACTGGTCAACATCGTTCCCGGGTGACGCTGGGTCGGGTCGCTTCTGGGCCAGAGTGCGAGCCGGCTAGCGGGCATTCTTCGGGACGACGGACATAAGTGGGGATCGTGGGCAAGGATAGCGCCATGCCTACCATCGCCGTGGTGACCGACTCCACAGCATGTCTGACCGAAGACCTGCTGGCGGGTAACCACATCCGAGTGGTTCCGATTCACGTCATCGTAGAAGGCAGGACCTACCTCGACGGCGTGGACATCAGTTCCGACGAGGTGTCCGCGGCGCTGACCGGGCACAAGTCGGTCACCACATCGCGTCCGACGACCGAACAGTTCTTCGAGGCGTACACCGAAGCCGCCGCATCGGGAGCGGATGCGATCGTGAGTGTGCATCTGTCATCTGCGCTGAGTGGCACCTACGACGCGGCACGGCTGGGCGCCCGGGACGCACCGGTTCCGGTGGAGGTCGTGGATTCCCGCACGATTGCGATGGGCCTTGGGTTCTCGGCTCTGAACGCGGCACGCGCCGCGAATTCAGCAGCGGATCTGCCGGAGGTCTGTGAAGCCGCCCGATCGACCGCGGCGGACAGCCAGGTGCTCTTCTACGTCGACACGCTGGAGTTCCTCCGCCGGGGCGGTCGGATCGGCAAGGCATCGGCCCTGCTGGGCAGCGCCCTGCGCGTGAAGCCGATCCTGCACATGGTCGACGGCGAGGTGGCCGCACTGGAAAAGGCGCGGACTGCCAACCGCGCGCTCGGCCGACTCGCCGACCTGGCCGTGGAGGCGGCCGGCGGCCGGCAGGTTCAGGTGGCCGTTCAGCACCTGGACGCGCCCGCACGCGCCGAAGAGATGGCGGCGCGGTTGTCAGACCAACTGCACACCGACGTCGTCGTGTGCGAGGTCGGAGCGGTCATGGGCGTGCACGTCGGTCCGGGGATGGTTGCGGTCGCCATCGCTCCGGCAGGCATCCCGTGATGTATCTGCTGGCAGTTGTGGTCGGCTATGCAGTCGGATCGATCAACCCCGCTGCGATCATCGCGCGGATGCGTGGGGTCGACTACCGTGCGGTCGGCTCCGGTAACCCGGGAGCAACCAACATCGGCCGGGCCCTTGGACGCAAGACCGGCGTTGCGGTCGCCCTCTTGGACATCCTGAAGGGCTTCCTACCCGCCATCGTGTTCGTTGTCTGGTCCGGGGAGATCGCGGTGGCCGAAGTGGCCGGACTGGCAGCCGTCCTCGGGCATGTCACGAGCCCATTCCTCAAGGGCCGGGGCGGCAAGGGGGTGGCGACGTCAACCGGTGCCTTCCTGGCCATAGAACCGATCTGGTTGTTGCCCGTTCTGGTGGTTTTCGGCGTCGTGTTCGGGCTGAGTCGCCGGATGGGAAT
Organism: Micrococcales bacterium; assembly: GCA_016719135.1. Lineage (GTDB taxonomy): Bacteria > Actinomycetota > Actinomycetes > S36-B12 > UBA10799 > JADKAV01. The sequence continues at coordinate 75,102 of JADKAV010000008.1, forward strand.
CGCCAGCGTCAGCGCCGCGCTGGCCCTGATCCCGGCGTCAATCGTGTGGCACTCGGAACCCAGCGAGATCGTCTTCGCAACCGCCCTGGCCGGTCTGATCGTGCTGCGACATCAGAGCAATATCCGCGCTGCGCTTGCCAGTCGGCGCGCCTCCTGAACCGGTCGCACTCAAACCCATCACCCAGCTGTCCACAGCCAGTCGTCCTCTGATCTCGGCCATCCACAGATCATTCGTCCCTACTTCCTCACCGGCGCCTGGCGGCCGAGGCTGGAAGGGTGATGAATCTGGACCTGGACCGGCGCACGCTGGGGCTCTTGGCGGGTGTGCTCGTGGCAGCTGTGGCCGCCACGATGTTCCTCACGGGTCGCGGACAGTCCGCTGAACCGGTCGCGCTCGCGTCCATGGCAGCGGTTCCGCTCGCGTCTGCCGTAGCGGCGAGTCCGAGCCCATCGGTCTCGGCGCAGTCGCAGGTGGTTGTCGAAGTGGTCGGCAAAGTCCGGCAGCCGGCCGTGTTGACCCTGCCGGAGGGCTCGCGGGTGCAAGACGCGCTCGAGGCAGCCGGGGGTGCCAGACCCGGGGTCGACACCACCGACCAGAACCTGGCGCGGGTGTTGGTGGACGGCGAACAGATCCGCATCGGCCTGCGCCCAGCGCCCGCGGGAGATCCTGCGGACACCACGGGCAGCACGGCCGCGGGGCTGATCGACATCAACACCGCATCGATGGACCAGCTGCAGCAGATCCCCGGCGTGGGTCCGGTACTGGCGCAGCGCATTGTGACCTACCGGGAGCAGAACGGGGGATTCCAAGCGGTGGAGCAGTTGACGGAGGTGTCCGGGATCGGGGAGGCGACATTCGCGCAGATGCAGCCGATGGTGACGGTCGGCGCTGGTGGCTGACTGGGGTTCTGGCCTGCCTGTGGGCGGGGATCCTGCTGGGTGTCGCGGGGTTCTGGTGGGCGGCGCTGCCAGGTGCCGGACTCGCGCTGATGTTCCGGCGATGGTGGGCAAGTGCCGCAGCGATCGGCCTGGTCGCCGGGATACTCCTGGCCGGGATGCATGCGGCGTCGATCCACCACCCCGACCTGCGGGAGGGGGACAACCGTGAGCTGACCGTTGTTCTGATATCGGCGGCCCGCAGTCATGAGAGCCAGACCGGACCGTGGTGGTCGGCCAAGGCGCGGGTCGTCGCTGGGGCCGCGAAAGCCACCGTGGGGTTGTCCGGGCGGGGCAGCATCCAGGCGGGTCTGGGGGACCGGCTGACCGCGAAGATGGGCATCTCCGCGTCGCGGGTGCGGGGGGAGTCGGCCAGGCTTTGGGTCCAGGGGCGCCCCTCCGTCGAGCTGGCGCAGGGTCCCGCGGCCGGGGCTCGGCGGATCATGCGGCAGGTCGCCGGCGACACCGATCCGGGATGGCTGCTCTCGGGCATGTCGTTGGGGATGGACGAGGGACTCTCGCCGCCGGCCCAACAGGACATGCGCGACTCCGGGCTGAGCCACCTCACAGCGGTGTCGGGGGCGAACTGCGCTGTGTTGTTGTTGCTCGTTCACTGGCTGTGCGGCTGGCTGCGTGTTCCGCGCGTCCCGCGGATGATCTGCGGTGCGGTGGTGCTGGTCGCCTTCGTGACCACGGTCGGTATGCAGCCCAGTGTGATGCGGGCCGCGGCGATGGCCGGTCTGGCGATGCTTGCCGGGCTCATGGGCGGGCGTCGGGCTGCGGCCCACGTGCTGCAGATGAGTGTCGTGTTGTTGTTGCTGCTCGACCCGTGGCTTGCTTACTCCGTCGGTTTCATGCTGTCGATCGCCGCGACCGGTGGGCTTATCGCCCTGCTGGAACGAGGAGTGCTGGCTGCCACTGTCGCAGCGCAGGTCGCGACGTTCCCGATCCTGCTGGCGATCGGCGGATCGGTGGGCCCGAGGACGGTGGCCTCGAATGTGCTGGTGACGCCGATGGCCGCGATCATCCCGATCGTCGGCCTCGGATCCGCGCTGCTGGAATGGGTCGCCGGGCTGGGGTGAACCGATCGCGGGGGTAGGGCGTGCCATGTGCTTGCTGGTCCTGCGGATCGCTGGATGGCAGGTGCTGCCGAATCTGACCTGGCTGCCCGGCTGGCTGGGAGTTGGACTGGCGGCAGTGGTTGCTTTGACCGCGTTCACCCTCGGTCGCCGCCGCATGGTCGCGGTGACCGTCGTTCTGGTCGGTGCCGTCTGGCTCACCGGCCGTCTGGCCGACGGCTGGCCGCCGGCGGACTGGTGGATCGTCGCGTGCGACGTAGGGCAGGGAGACGCGTTCGTGGTGCGGTCCGAGCAGCGCATCATGCTCGTTGACACCGGACCCGAACCTGCGCTGGTGGACGGCTGCCTCGATCGCTTGGGAGTACAGGCGATCGACCTGGTGGTGATCACGCACTTCCACGCCGACCATGTCGACGGACTCGACGGGGTCTTGGACGGCAGACGGGTGGGCCAGGTGTGGGTCAGCCCCTGCAGCGAGCCGGCTGAGCAGTACGCACAGGCTGCTGACGATCTGAGGCGGCTGCACGCCACGATCCCGGTGCCTGGAGATGTCTACGCCTTCGGGGCGGCGAGGCTGCACGTGGTGTGGCCCCAGCGCATCATCGCTGCGGGCTCAGTGCCGAACAACGCCTCGGTGAGTTTCGTCCTGGAGGCGCCACAAGGACGCGCGGCCTTTCTCGGGGATCTCGAACCTGAGGCGCAGGCCGCGATCTTGCGCAGTGCGGACCTCGCGGCCGACGTCGTCAAAGTGCCCCACCACGGCAGCGCCCAGTTCGTGCCCGAACTGCCTGCCGCCGTGCGTCCGGAACTGGCTCTCATCGGGGTGGGGCGGGACAACTCGTTCGGGCATCCTTCTGTGCAAGCTGTCGCAGCGTGGCAGCAGATCGGTGCCCAGGTGTTCGCAACCGCCCAGAGCGGGGACATCGCGGTCACCGGCGACCGGACGGTCGTGGTCCGGGGCGTGGTGCGGGCTCCGCTGGGAAGATGAAGACGGCCGAGGTCAGTCCACGGCCAGCGCGATCAGGTCCCGCTCGAGCGCATGGACCTTCTGGGCGGCGTCGAGCTGTTCGCCTTCGCGCAACCCGCCCTTGACCCGGGCGTCGAGGTCGGCGAGCAGGGTGACCGCCTGCGCCAACTGCGTTGGCGTCCACCGACGGGCCTGTGATCGCAGAATCCGCACCTTCCAGGGGGGAGCACCGACCTGGCGGGCCACATCCGCGTCCGACAGCCCGGGAGGGCATGCCGACAGCGCGATGAGTTGGCGCACCGACCCGGCGACCGCTGCCACGATCGCGGGGCCGGTCCGGGCTCCGTCGGCGGCGATCTGAGCCTGGCGCAACCGCTGCAGAACTTCGGCCGGGTGACCTACCATGACCGCGTCCGCGACCTGGTAGCCCGACAGCTCGGCGACCCCGCGGAAGTACTGACCGACCACGTCGGCGTCGATCGGGTCGGTCTGACTGTCCCATGCCAGTTGGTGGGCCGCCGAACTCAGATCGGCCAGATCGGTGCCGACCGCCTCGATGAGCAGAACGAGCGCGTCGGAGGTGATCCGGCGCTTGTGCCGGCGGAACTCGGCACCTACGAACTCGGTGAGCGCACGCCCCTTCTTCAGCGGCTGGCAGTCGATCGTGGTGTCAGCGGCCTTCTTCAGTTGTTTGAGAATCGCCGGACCCGTGCGTCCTGCCCGGTGGTGGGCGATCACCGGGCTCTGGGTGGCCGCGTCCAACAGCGCGTCGACGGCGTCGCCGATCGCGTCGGCTTCGCTGATCACCAGAATGCTGCGCGTGCCGAACAGGTCCTCCCCGCCGGCCTCCGCGATCCGCATGCGGACATCCGATGATGATCCGCTGATCTGTTCGACGCCCAGTTCGGGGTCTGCGAGCCGCCAGTCCCGCACCGTGTCGGTTATGGCCCGCGCGGACAGGAACGGATCCGAGCCGGTCAGCAGAACCAGGCTCACCGCGGCTCCTCGGATGTCGACAGTGCGGCGATGAAGGCCTCTTGCGGAACCTCCACCCGTCCCACCATCTTCATACGCTTCTTGCCCTCTTTCTGCTTTTCCAACAGTTTGCGTTTGCGGCTGATGTCTCCGCCGTAACACTTGGCCAGCACGTCTTTGCGGATCGCGCGGATCGTCTCGCGGGCGATCACCCGGGAGCCGATGGCGGCCTGGATCGGCACCTCGAACTGCTGCCGCGGGATCAACGAGCGAAGTTTGGCAGTCATCATCACCCCGTACGCGTACGCCTTGTCGCGATGCACGATCGCGCTGAAGGCATCGACTGTCTCGCCCTGAAGGAGGATGTCGACCTTGACAAGATTTGCGCTCTGTTCGCCATCGGGCTCGTAGTCCAAGGATGCGTAGCCGCGGGTGCGGGACTTGAGCTGGTCGAAGAAGTCGTACACGATTTCCGCGAGCGGCAACGTGTAACGCATTTCAACCCGTTCCTCGGACAGGTAGTCCATGCCAAGCAAGGTGCCGCGCCGACCCTGGCACAGTTCCATGACCGTGCCCACGAATTCGCTGGGCGTGAGAATGGTGGAACGTACGACGGGTTCGTAGACCTCGGCGACCTTGCCGCCGGGGAATTCGCTGGGGTTGGTGACGGTGATCTCGGTGCCGTCTTCCATGACGACCCGGTACACCACGTTGGGGGCAGTGGAGATCAGGTCGAGGTCGAACTCCCGCTCCAGGCGTTCCCGGACGATCTCCAGGTGCAGCAGACCCAGGAAGCCGCAGCGGAATCCGAACCCGAGCGCCGCACTGGTCTCGGGCTCGAACACCAAGGCGGCGTCGTTCAGCTTCAGCCGGTCCAACGCGTCACGCAGCACCGGATAGTCCGAGCCGTCGATGGGGTACAGGCCGGAGAAGACCATCGGCTTGGGGTCTTCGTAACGCAGCAGCGGTTGGGTTGCACCCCCGTGCAGGCTGGTCACGGTGTCACCGACTCGTGACTGGCGCACGTCCTTGACGCCGGTGATGAGATAACCCACCTCACCGGCGGCGATGGAGTCCGTGGAAACAGGCTCGGGGGAGATCACACCCACTTCCAGCAACTCATGGGTGGTGCCGGAGAACATCATCTGGATGCGCTCCCTGGCATGCAGCGCCCCGTCGACCACCCGCACGTAGGTGACCACGCCGCGGTAGGTGTCGTAGACCGAGTCGAAGATCAGTGCGCGGGCCGGGGCGTCCGGGTCGCCCTTTGGGGCGGGGATCTGGGCCACGACCTCGTTGAGCAGAGCCTCGACCCCGTCGCCGGTCTTCGCGCTGACGTGCAGCACGTCCGAGGGTGAGCAGCCGATGATGTGGGCCAGTTCTGCGGCGTACTTCTCCGGTTGGGCTGCCGGCAGGTCGATCTTGTTCAGGACCGGAATGATCACCAGGTCGTGCTCCATGGCCAGCCACAGGTTCGCCAGCGTCTGCGCCTCGATGCCTTGTGCTGCGTCGACGAGCAGAACGGCCCCCTCGCAGGCGGCGAGACTGCGGGATACCTCGTAGGTGAAGTCGACGTGCCCCGGAGTGTCGATGAGGTTCAGCACGTAGGTGCGGTCGTCGGCGGCAGTGAACGGCAGGCGTACGGCTTGCGACTTGATGGTGATCCCGCGCTCGCGCTCAATATCCATCCGATCGAGGTACTGCGCACGCATGGAGCGGTCGTCGACGACACCGGTGATCTGCAGCATGCGGTCCGCCAGGGTCGACTTGCCGTGGTCGATGTGCGCGATGATGCAGAAGTTGCGCAAGGCATCGGCCGGAGTGTGGCCCGGGGCCGGGGCGGAACCCGGGGATGTCGTCACGTCCCTATAGTTCCACGTTGCCGACAACCCACGGGCCGGGGATCACATGCGTCACGTTATGCTGGGAATCTAGCGGTTTCGCGCTGCCTGCTTTCGACAAGCACGGGAGATGGCACGTTCCGCCCCTTGAGACGAACCAACCGAAGGACAGTACGACACCGTGGCTAACATCAAGTCCCAGATCAAGCGCATCAAGACCAACAACAAGGCGCACGAGCGTAACAAGGCGGTCAAGAGTTCGCTGCGGACCGCGACCCGGCGGGTGCGCGAAGCGCTGGCTGAAGGTGATCTCGACCGCGCCAAGACGCTGGCCCAGGACGCCGGACGCAAACTGGACAAGGCCGTGAGCAAGGGCGTCATTCACCGCAACCAGGCCGCCAACAAGAAGAGCGCCCTGGACAAGGCCGTAGCCGAGGCCCACACCGCCTGACGCGACGATTCCGTCGAGGTTTGGCCCGGCGCTCGAGGCGCAGCATTTCGGATCGCCGAGCAGCGAATTCCCCCTGATCAGCACGGTCGTTCGCCAGTGAAAGTCTGCTGTTCTATTTGCCCAAGTGCCTGCATCGAACTGTGCGTCCGTAATAGGGTTGGGCGTATCTATCCGCCTATGCAACAGCGAGGGGTAACACAGTGGCCAATGTGACAACAGGGCGCGAAACACTTGGGGCGACCGCAGAATCGGTTGCACACATGATCGTGGACCGTGCACACGCGACACCGAACAACGAGGCGTTCCGGGCACCGACCGCTGACGACTCCAGTTGGCGCTCATTGACCTGGAAGCAGACCTACGACGACGCGGAGAAGATCGCCGCCGGATTGCTGTCGTTGGGGTTGGAGCCCGAACAACGCGTCTCCATCGCTTCGGGCACCAGTCTGGACTGGATCCTGGCCGACTACGGCATCATGCTCGCCGGCGGTGCCACCACGACGGTCTACCCGACCACCAACGACTCTGATGTCGCCTACATCCTCAGCGACTCCAACACCCGTTTCGTCTTCGCCGAGGATGACACGCAGGTCGAGAAGATCCGCATGCACAAGGACGAACTCACCATCGAGAAGATCATCACCTTCGACGGTACGAGCGACGGCGACTGGGTGATCACTTTTGACGCACTACGGGCACTGGGCGATGCGCACCTGAAGGCCAACCCGGACGCGGTCAAGGAAAGCGCCGCGTCGGTGAAGGCAGACAGCCTTGCTACGTTGATCTACACGTCGGGGACGACTGGCAAGCCTAAAGGTGTGGAACTCACCCACAGCAACTGGACCTACGAGGGCGCTTTCGTCGAGAGCCTGAACATCATCAACATCGAGGACGTGCAGTTCCTGTGGCTTCCGTTGGCCCACAGTTTCGGCAAGGTCCTGCTCTCACTGCAGCTGCAGGTCGGGTTCGTCACCGCGGTCGACGGCCGAGTGCCCAACATTGTGGACAACCTGGCGGTGGTGAAGCCGACGTTCATGGCGGCGGTTCCCCGAATCTACGAAAAGGTGTACGCGCGCGTCGCGCAGACCGCACTGTCCGAAGGCGGAGCCAAGGCGAAGATCTTCACTTGGGCCTTCAAAGTGGGGATCGAAGCAGCAGAGAAGGAACTGAACGGTGAGAAGGTCGGCGGCACGCTGGCCATGAAGCGCAACATCGCCGACAAGCTGGTCTTCTCGAAGATCCGTGAGCGTCTCGGCGGACGGATGCGCTACATGATCTCCGGTTCCGCGGCACTGAACAAGGACATCGCCCTGTGGTTCTACGCAGCGGGTCTGACCATCCTGGAGGGTTACGGTCTCACCGAGACCAGTGCGGCCACCTGTGTCATGCGCCCCGACCGGATCAAGTTCGGCACGGTGGGCGAACCGGCTGCGGGTACCGAGATCAAGATCGCCGGCGACGGAGAGATCCTGATCCGCGGCCCGGGCGTCATGCGTGGCTACCGGAACCTGCCGGACGTGAACGCCGAGGCGTTCCCGGATGGCCGCTGGTTCGCCAGCGGTGACATCGGCGAGATCGACGAGATGGGCCGTGTGAAGATCACCGACCGCAAGAAGGACCTCGTGAAGACCTCCAGCGGCAAGTACATCGCGCCGTCGGCGATCGAGAGCCAGTTCAAGGCGATCAGCGGTCTGGTCGGCAACATGGTCGTTCACGCCAACGACCGCAACTTCGCCAGCGCGCTGATCACGCTGGACCCGGACGCGGCAGCGGCCTGGGCCGCCGAGCACGGCAAGGCCGGCGCCTCGCTGACCGACATCAGCAAGGACCCGGAGCTGGTCAAGGAGATCTCGGCCTCTGTCGATGAGCTGAACTCGCGGCTCAACAAGTGGGAGACCATCAAGAAGTTCGAGATCCTGGACCGCGACTTCACCGTTGAGGAAGGGGAGTTGACCCCCAGCCTCAAGGTGAAGCGCAAGGCAGTCGAGACCAAGTACCGCGACATCCTGGACGCGATGTACAGCTGATCTGAGCGACACAGGAGGGGCGGCACCGGAAACGGGCCGCCCCTCTTCGTTTGCCGGTGGCGTCATGTGGCGTGAATGCAGCGCTACCGGGCACAGTAGCCCGTAGGTTGCCCGGTGACCCGTAACTTGCAGGCCATTTGGCAACCAGCGGGTCACTGCCCGGGTCGGGGTTGCCGCGGTCGGGCTGGGAGGGCTGGCGATGCGCTGCCTGCGGCACTGGTTGCGTGCCAGCCCTGCCCGACGACGGCAGATCCCGCGAGTAGCCCGTAGGTTGCCCGGTGACCCGTAACTTGCAGGCTGTTTGGCAACCAGCGGGTCACTGCCCGGTCGGGGTTGCCGCGGTCGGGCTGGGATGGCTGGCGATGTGCTGCCTGCGACACTGGCTAAGTGCCAGCCCTGCCCGACGGTGATCCCGCGCCACCCGACGGCCGACTGCCCGCCGGACTCGACTGGACCAGGCCGTTGCGCGCGTATCTGCACGTGCCCTTCTGCGCCTCACGCTGCGGCTACTGCGACTTCAACACCTACACTGCCGACGAACTCGGCGGCTTCCGCTTCGAACCGTACGTGCGGGCGGTCAGCGGGGAGATCGAGTTGGCGGCGGACGTCTGCGTAGGGCCGCCGCTGGCGTCGATCTTCATCGGCGGCGGAACCCCGTCCTTGCTTCCGGTCAGCCATCTCAATGAGCTTTTGGACGCATTGCGCGCGAGCTTCGGACTCGAACCCGGCGCCGAAGTCACCCTCGAGGCGAATCCGGAGAACGTCTCGCCGGAGTCACTGGTCGGATGGCTGGAAGCCGGCGTGACGAGATTGAGCATCGGCATGCAAAGTGCGGATCCTGATGCGCTGACGGTGCTGCAGCGGGTTCACACGCCAGGCGCCGCGGTCGCGGCGGCGAGGACGGCTCGTACCGAGGGCTTCGAGCACATCTCGCTGGATCTGATCTACGGGGTTCCTGGGCAGTCGCTGGATTCCTGGCGCAGCACGCTGTTGTCAGCGCTGGCCGGCGAGCCCGATCACATCTCGGCGTACGCCTTGGGGGTGGAACGCGGCACCGCCTTGGAGCGGCAGGTCCGGCGTGGCGAGGTTCCTGCACCGGATCCGGACTTTGCTGCTGCCCAATACGACCTCGCCGACGAGGTGCTGATGCAGCACGGACTCTCCTGGTACGAGATCTCCAACTGGGCGCGTCCGGGCGGGCAGTGTGAGCACAACCTCGGCTACTGGCGCGGCGACAACTGGTGGGGATTCGGGCCAGGAGCGCACTCCCATGTGGACGGCGTGCGCTGGTGGAACGTCAAGCGCCCCGGAACCTACCAGTCGATGCTGGCCGCGGGTTCGAGTCCGGCGGCTGCCCGCGAGGTGGTCAGCACCGAAGGCAGGGAACTGGAGGAGGTCATGCTTCAGGTCCGCCTGGCCCACGGCATTCCCGCCGATGTGTATCCGCCCCAGCGCACAGCCCGACTGCGCGACACCGGGTTGCTGGAAGACGCCGACGGCGCCCGCCTGCGTCTGACCCGCAAGGGCCGGATGCTGGCGGACGCCGTCGTGCGGGTCCTACTTGGGTGGGACTAGGCCGCGACCGGCTGTCCGCGGAGCACCTTGTACGCGTAGGTGTGCGCGATGACGACCACGGGGACCGCCACGAACAGACCGATGCCGCACAGCAGCGCGCCGACGAACAGCGCGATCCAGCTGAGGATCAGCAGCAGCAGAAGGTTGCCCACGTTGTCCTTGACGAATGAGAAGCTCGCCTTGATCGCATCCCACGCACCGAGGTCCTGATCGAGGATGAAGTACACGAAGAACGTTCCGAAGAACGCCACGATCAGACCCGGGATGATGCACAGGAGGAACCCGATGAACGTCAGGACGCTCAAGATGATCCCGGCCAGAATGATCCGTCCCAGCTTGTTGAAGCTGAACAGCTCACCGAGTTCCAGCGCCCGGCCCTCGACCAGCGCAAGACCACCGCGGGCGAATGCGGCCTGGACGATGTAGCCCCAGATGAAGCTGATGATCGCGAACACCATCGACAGCAGGACCCCGAAGAATCCGCCGCCCGACGAGGTGACGACGAAGCCGTTCTCGCCGGTCACCACGGTGGCTTCCGGAGCGGTGACGGCCTGCAGGAGTACCTGGATGCCGTAGATCACAGCGCCGACCAGCAGGAACACCAGCATGGCGATCAGGATCGGGCCGACGTTCGCGGTGAACTTCTTCCAGCCGTAGCCGAAGGCATCGCCTACCGAGAAGGGTTTGCCGCCGGCAGGGGGCATCCCACCGGGGTAGCCGCCGGGGGGATAGCCACCACCGGGCGGCATCCCACCTGGTGGCATTCCGCCTCCGGGTGGCGGGGGCGGGGGTGGCGGCGGCATGCCCGGCCCACCGGCGCCGGGAGGCATCCCGCCAGGGGGCGGCGGAGGTGGGGGAGGCACCGATGAGCCCCCAGGTGGTTGCGGAGGCATTCCGCCGGGAGGTGGCGGGGTGCCACCAGGCGGGCGATTTTCAGGTGGGGGAGGGGGAAATTGTGACACTGTGTGCTCCTAATCCTTGTAGACCACGGCTTTGGTGAGTTTGTCGGACAACAGACACTGGCGGTCCTTGTCCCAGATCGGCCACAGCACACCGATGTAGCAGATCGCGAAATCCAGCCACAGCAGCAGCAAGCGACCGAACGCGGTGCCGAAGCCGAGCGCTTGGCCCGACATCTGCCCCACGGTGTGCATCCCGAGAACTCTCTTGCCCAGGGACTGCGTCGTCGTGCCTTCCAGGTATGCCTTGTTCCAGACGAAGTAGACGATTCCGATCGCCCAGAACAGCCAGTACAGCGCACCCAGGCCGGTGGTCGTCGTGATGCTGGCACCACTTTCGAGGGTGGTCGTCTGGGTCGACGGGCCTGCCAGCAGGAACCCGATGCCGTTGAGAATGGCGACGGGCAAGATGTCGATGATGTAGGCGATCACCCGCATGAACCAGTTGGCGTATTGCCCCGTTTGTTGGCCCATCCCAGTAGGCATGGCGCCGCTGGGAGGGGGTGGTGGGGGTGGTGTCTGGGACATCGTTCCTCACTTCGTTGGCCGGATGCCGAGCGACTGCAAGACTAGTGCGCAAGAAGTCCCGATCGTCGGATTTGCGAAGGGTGGTTCGCGGCGTTTCGGAGTTGCGTGCGACCAGCGTCGGGCGATGGTTGGCACAACCTCAGGATTCGGCTCCGATCCCGAGCGCGAACAAGACGACGGTGCCCACCACGAGCAGCACCAGCGACAAGCCCCCCAGCAACATGCCGGTCGTGGCCATTCCGGTCCCTGCGCCCTGAGACTGTGCCTGTCTGCGTCCTTTGACCCCCAAAATGATCGCCGCGATACCAAGTGGGACGGCCAGCAGAGCGCAGAACACGAGGAACACCATGCTGAGGATCCCCGTGGTGAGCGCACCGACACTCTGGGAGTTGTTCGGCGGTGCTGAAGGCAACGGTCCGGCGGCCGGGTTCCAGGGCACTGGTGGCGGTGGCACACTTCCCGGCACCGGCACGATGGGCTCGGGCGGACCGGATTGAGGGCGGTAATCGCGCCCGTCGTTCCATGAGCGGTCCTCAGCGTCGGCCATCGGACACCTCCTGTGTATGACCCTAGTCGGGTCGCCGTGGACGGCGCCGGAAATGACCGGTGATGTTGCGCAGTGGGCGGTGCGCGGATTTGAGGCATTGGACCTCAAACCGGTGCCGTAGTTCTCGTCTGCGCGGGCGGTCGACGCCGAGCATCCAGCCCCCACACACCGCCATTGCAGCGTGCATGGCCGCATCCCGGTGCCCGACGTACACTGGCACTCAGAGGTTCGGAGTGCTAACGGCTCGAACCAGCGTTGAAAGGTGAGCATGGACGACCGCAAGCTTGAGGTGCTGCGGGCGATCGTGGAGGACTACGTGGCCACCCGTGAGCCTGTGGGTTCCAAGGTGCTCGCAGAACGCCACAACTTCGGCGTCAGTTCGGCCACGCTGCGTAACGACATGGCGGTGCTGGAGGAAGAGGGCTACATCGTTGCCCCCCACACCAGCGCCGGGCGAGTCCCCACGGACAAGGGTTACCGGTTGTTCGTCGACCGCCTTGCGCAGATCAAGCCGTTGTCCCCGGCCGAACGCCGTGCGATCCACCAGTTCCTGGACAGTGCGGTCGATCTCGACGACGTCATGCAACGCACCGTGCGGCTTCTGGCACAACTGACCCACCAGGTCGCTCTGGTGCAGTACCCCACACTCACCCGCAGCGGTGTGCGGCACGTGGAGATCGTGGGGCTGGGAACCCGGCGGGTGCTGCTCATCGTGATCGCCGACACCGGCCGGGTCGAGCAGCGCACCGTGGATAGTCCCATCGACGTCACCGACGAGGCGTTGCTGGACCTGCGGTCGCGTCTGAATGCAGCGGTCGTGGGTAGGTCCTTCAACGACGTCGCGCAAGCGGTGCAGACCATTCCGGAACAGACGCCGACGCAGTACCGGCCGCTGGCAACAAGTGTGCTGGCCAGCCTGCTGGAAACCGTGGTCGAACGTCAGGAGGACCGGATCGTGATGGGTGGCACAGCGAACCTGACGCGGTTCGGTGAGGACTACTCGGTGACGGTGGGACCGGTGCTGGAAGCATTGGAGGAGCACGTGGTCCTGCTGCGGCTTCTGCAGGAGGTGGGCAGCCACGATGACCTCACCGTGCGGATCGGGTCGGAGAACCAGGTCGAGGGTCTGGCCGGCTCGGCAGTCGTGACCACCGGCTACGGCCCGCATTCTTTGAGCGTTGCGCATATCGGGGTGCTCGGCCCGACGCGTATGGACTACCCGGGCACCATGGGTTCAGTGCGCGCAGTGGCGCGTTACCTGGGCCGGATTCTGAGCCAGTGAGGAAGACGATGGCAGCCGATTATTACCAAACCCTCGGGGTGTCCCGCGACGCCACTCCCGAGGAGATCAAGCGTGCGTACCGGAAGTTGGCACGGGAGTTGCACCCGGATGTGAACCCGGACGCCAGCACCCATGAGAAGTTCAAGGACGTCACGGCGGCCTACGAGGTTCTCTCGGACCCGCGTAAGCGCCAGATGTACGACCTGGGTCATGACCCGCGCGCGGGCGCGACTGGCGGTGGCGCGGCCGGTTTCGGCGCTGAGAACCTGTTCGAGGATCTGATGAACTCGTTCTTCGGCGGTGGTGGCGGGGGCAGTTCCCGAGGACCCAAACCGCGCACGCGGCGCGGCCAGGACGCACTGCTGCGCATCGACGTGGACCTGGCCGAGGCCGTGTTCGGAGTTGAACGCGAGATCACAGTTGACACCGCGGTCGGCTGTCCGACGTGCCACGGGGCCGGAACCGCCGAAGGTGCCCAGTTGACGACCTGCCCGATGTGCCGGGGCCGCGGCGAGGTGCAGAACGTGCAGCGCACATTCCTGGGTCAGGTCATGACCGCACGCGCCTGCCCCCAGTGCCAGGGATACGGCAACCTCAATCCCGCCCCCTGCCCCGAGTGCGCAGGGGACGGCCGCGTCCGCACCCGGCAGACGATCAAGGTCGACGTCCCGCCCGGGGTGGAGACCGGCACCCGGCTGTTGCTGTCGGGACAAGGTGAGGTGGGCCCGGGCAACGGTCCGGCCGGTGACGTGTACGTGGAGATCATCCAAAAACCGCATGCCATCTTCGAACGCCAGGGCAACGACCTGCACGTGCAGTTGAGCATCCCCATGACGGCGGCCGCGCTGGGGACGGTGATCCCGCTGCAGACCCTCGACGGCGAGCAGAAAATCGACGTCCGGGCGGGTACCCAGAGCGGCAACGTCCAGACGCTTCGTGGCCTGGGTGCTTCCCGGTTGCAACGCTCCGGCCGCGGTGACCTGCACGTCCATATCGACGTGCTCACTCCCACCAAACTCGACGGCCAGCAGCGCGAGCTGCTCGAACAGCTGGCTGTGCTGCGCGACGAGGAGCACGTGGAACCTGCGGTCACCGAGCACCCGACCGGGTTGTTCTCCCGCATCAAGGAGGCGTTCAGCGGCAAATGACCGCTCCGCTCTTCTACGTGGACTCGGTTCCCGGGTCCGGACGCGTTTGGCTCGAGGGTCCTGACGCCCGCCATGCTGTTGGCGCCTTGCGTCTGCAGGCCGGTGAACAGGTGCTCCTGGGCGACGGCGCGGGAACGATGGCGGACAGTACTGTCACCGCCGCTGATCGGCGAGGAGGTCTGGAACTCGAAGTGCTCGGGACTCGTCATGACCCCGAACCCCGTTCGTTGACTGTGTTCCAGGCGATCCCCAAGGGTGATCGCGCCGACCTCGCTGTGGAACTGCTCACCGAGGCCGGAGTCAGCCGGATCGTGCCGTGGTCCTCCCAGCGCACGGTTGCGAACTGGACCGGCAAGAGCGAGGCCAAGCGTGAGCGCTGGCAGCGGGTGGCCCGTGCGGCGGCGATGCAATCGCGTCGCGCCTACCTGCCTGTCGTCGAGGCGCCAGGTTCGCCCACGGGGTCGGGCGCCTGTTTGGTGTTGCATGAGGATGCCCGGCAGTCGTTGTTCACATTCTCGCCGCCGCCGGGACCGCTCACAGTGGTGGTGGGTCCTGAAGGCGGCCTGGCGCCCGAAGAGGTTGAGACCCTGACCGGGCGCGGAGCGGTCGCGCTGAATCTCGGGACGCTGATCATGCGGACCTCCACGGCCGGAGCGGCCGCCTGCGTGTGGCTGCGGGGCCTCGAACAGTCCGTGGAGTCATGACATGATCGCTGCTATGTCCTGCATCTTCTGCGCTATCGCCGCAGGTGAGGTCCCCGCGACCGTCGTGCATCAGTCCGAGCGCGTCGTGGCCTTCCGGGACCTGAATCCGGTGGCTCCTGTCCACGTGTTGGTGATCCCGCGCGAGCACTACCGCAACGTGGTGGAACTGTCCGCCGACGTGGCCACGGCCGCTGAACTGCTCGAGGTCGTGGCCGAAGTGGCGAATACCGAGAACGTCGCCGACGGCTTTCGGACGGTCTTCAACACCGGCGGCGACGCGGGTCAGGAAGTCGACCATGTCCATGCCCATGTGATCGGCGGCCGACAGATGCAGTGGCCACCCGGATGAACCGTCCCTCAGCCGCCGACGCCGTGGTGTCCAGCACGATCGTCGTGCCCAACACCCACCCGATGGTCGCCCTGCTCGGTGCCAACGACGAGAATCTGCGGCAGTTCGAAAAGGACTTCGCGGACGTCGACGTGCTGGTGCGCGGTAACGAGATCCACCTCAGCGGGGAAGTCACGGAGATCGGTCTGGCCGAGCAGGTGATCGCTGAGATGTTGTCGATCCTGCGCACCGGACAGGCCCTGACCCCCGACGCGGTGGAGCGCTCGGTGTCGATGTTGCGCACTGACCGTTCGTCGTCGCCCTCACAACTGCTGACCGCGAACATTCTTTCAACCCGCGGCAAGGCGATCCGGGCCAAGACGCTGAACCAGAAGCGGTACGTGGATGCCATCGACGCGAACACGAT
Source organism: Micrococcales bacterium (assembly GCA_016719135.1). Lineage (GTDB taxonomy): Bacteria > Actinomycetota > Actinomycetes > S36-B12 > UBA10799 > JADKAV01. The sequence goes on from JADKAV010000008.1 coordinate 90,876, forward strand.
CGTCTTCGGCATCGGCCCGGCCGGTACCGGCAAGACCTATCTGGCGGTGGCCAAGGCCGTGCAGGCTCTGCAGTCCAAATCGATCAACCGGATCATCCTCACCCGACCCGCAGTGGAGGCCGGCGAACGGCTCGGCTTCCTGCCAGGAACCCTCAGCGAGAAGATCGACCCCTATCTGCGGCCGTTGTACGACGCTCTGCACGACATGATCGATCCGGACCGGATCCCGCAGCTGATGACCAGCGGGACCATCGAGGTCGCGCCCCTCGCGTACATGCGCGGACGCACCCTCAACGATGCGTTCATCATCCTCGACGAGGCGCAGAACACGACTGCCGAGCAGATGAAGATGTTCCTGACCCGGCTGGGATTCGGGTCCACGATGGTCGTCACCGGGGACGTCACGCAGGTCGACCTGCCCTCCGGGGCCACCAGTGGTCTGCGAATCGTTCAGAACATCCTGTCGGGGATTGACGACGTCCAATTCTGCGAGTTGACCAGTCGCGACGTCGTCCGGCACAAACTCGTCGGCGACATCGTCGACGCCTATGGCAGGTACGAGCAGTCCCGATGAGCATCGACGTGGTCAACGAGACCGAAGCGGACATCGACATCGCGTCGATCGGACAGCAAGCACGCTTCGTGCTGGATCGTCTACGCATCCATGCCGGCGCCGAGTTGTCGGTGGTCTTCGTGGACACCGCCACCATGACCGACCTGCACGTGCGCTGGATGGATGAACCCGGCCCGACCGATGTGCTGAGTTTCCCGATGGACGAACTCACCCCTCCGCGCGACGACGAGGAACCGCCGGAGGGTCTGCTGGGCGATGTGGTCATCTGTCCGGAGGTGGCCGACCGGCAGGCGAAAGCAGCCGGGCACGATGTGCGCCTCGAACTCGGCGTGCTCCTCACCCATGGCATCCTGCACCTGCTGGGGTACGACCATGCCGAACCCGACGAGGAACGCCTGATGTTCGGTCTGCAACGTCGCTTGCTGGGCGAATGGCAGGCGGAGGTGCAGTCGTGATGCAGTTCGCGCACTGTTTGTTCGAGGGCGTCCGCTGATGGAGTACGCGGATATCGCCTTTCAGGTCGTGGCCGTCGTGCTGTTGGTGGCGGTCGCGGGCGTTCTGGTCGCCTCGGAGGTCGCCATCACCAGGGTCTCCAAGCCACGCGCGGAGGAGTTGGTCGAGGAAGGTGTCCGGGGGGCGGCGGGCCTGCAGGTGATCGTGGGGGACCGGCCGCGTTACGTCAACGTGCTGCTGTTCCTTCGCCTGGTGTGTACGACCTCGGCCATTGCCATCGCCACCCTCATCGGTATCGAGGTGATCGACGCCCCCCGTTGGTGGCAGATGGGCCTGGCGGTGGCGGTGATGGTCTTCGTCGGCTACGTCGTCACAGGGGTCGCGCCGCGGACCCTGGCCCAGCAGCACGCCGAGCCGATCGCCCTGGCCGCCTCCGGACCCGCCCGGTTCCTGGCCGGGCTGTTGGGCCCGTTGACCTCCCTGCTGATCCTGCTGGGCAACGCGATCACACCTGGAAAGGGCTACCGGCAGGGCCCGTTCGTGAGTCAGGCCGAGTTGCGGGAGTTGCTCGACCAAGCCGGCGCGGACAGCGTCATCGAGGACGATGAACGGCAGATGCTGCACTCCGTGTTCGAACTCGGCGACACCCTTGCCCGCGAGGTCATGGTGCCCCGCACGGAGATGGTGTGGATCGAGGCCGACAAGACACTGCGGCAGGCACTGTCCCTTGGCCTGCGCTCAGGGTTCAGCCGCATCCCGGTCATCGCCGAGAATCTCGACGACGTGGTGGGTGTGGTCTATCTGAAAGATGTCGCCCGCCGAATCTTCGAGGACCGCGGCTCGGAGCGCAACGAGCATGTCGACACCGTCATGCGTGAGGCCCACTTCATCCCTGACAGCAAGCGCGCCGACGACCTGCTGCGCGACATGCAGGCCGCGCGTGTACACATGTCGATCGTGGTCGACGAATACGGGGGGACCGCGGGCCTGGTGACCATCGAGGACATCCTCGAGGAGATTGTCGGCGAGATCACCGACGAGTACGACAACGAGGTGCCCGAAGTGGAGGAGCTGGCCACCGACCGCTACCGGGTCAGCGCGCGGCTGGGTGTCGATGACCTCGCCGAGCTCGTGCCGGTGCAGGTCAGCAGCGAGGGCGAGGACGTGGATACCGTCGGCGGGTTGCTCGGACGTCGGCTGGGGGTGGTTCCGATCCCCGGAACCCATGTCGATATCGATGGCTACCGGCTCACCGCCGAGCGGGCGGCGGGACGGCGTAACCGGGTCGGTACCGTCCTGGTCGAGAAACTGCAGAGCAGCGAGGTCGAATGAGTCCGGAGGACGAGAAACTACTGACCCTGGCACGAGCTGCCCGAGGGCGGATCGGCGCTGCGCAGGGTGCGGCGGTCCGCGACGAGATGGGCCGCAACTACACCGGCGCGACCGTCGACCTTGCGTCGCTGCGGCTTGGCGCGCTCGACGTGGCCATCGCCCAGGCTGTGGCCTCGGGTGCGCGCGGACTCGAAGCAGTGGTCGTGGTCGGCGGTATGGCTCCCGACCTGTCGGTGGTCACTGATCTGGGTGGCCCGGGTGTTCCGGTGTGGTTGTGTGACAGCCGCGGCTCGGTCATCGGGGAGTTCACCTCATGAGCCGGTCCGGGTTCGCGATCCTGGTTGGCCGGCCCAATGTCGGCAAATCGACCCTGACCAACGCCCTGGTCGGTCAGCCGGTCGCCATCACCTCTTCGCGGCCGCAGACCACTCGTCACACCATCCGTGGGGTGCTCAACCGGGGTGATGACCAGTTGATCCTGGTGGACACCCCCGGTATCCATCGTCCCCGGACACTGCTCGGCCGACGCCTGAATGACCTGGTGCTCACCACGATGTCCGAGGTCGATGTGGTGGTGCTGTGTCTTCCGGCAGACCAGAAGATCGGCCCCGGTGACACGTTCATCGCCGAGCGACTGCTCGAGTTGAGGCGGCAGAAGCTCGTCGTGGCGGTCACCAAGTCCGATGTGGTCAGCCGGGACATGATCGCGTCGCGCCTGATGGAGGCCAGCCGGTTCGCCGACTCGATGGGCTTGCAGGTCAGCGACTTCGTCCCCGTGTCGGGCGCCGAAGGGGACAACGTCGACGAGTTGGCCCACGTGCTCGCCTCATTGCTGCCCGAGGGCCCCCGCTTGTTCGGCGACGAGATCACCGATCAGCCCGAACGGGTCGTGGTGGCCGAGCTCATCCGCGAGTCCGCACTGGAAAGGCTGCGCGACGAGTTGCCCCACTCGGTGGCGGTGGACATCGACGAAATGGGAATGCGCGAGGGCAGGCGCCCTGATGACCCCTTGATGGACATCTATGCGGTCATCTACGTCGAACGGTCAAGCCAGAAACCCATCGTGCTGGGGCGCCGCGGAGAACAACTCAAGGCCATCGGCGCGCAAGCCCGCGCGAAGATCGAGGCTTTGCTGGGGACCAGGGTCTACCTGGACCTGCACGTCAAGATCGCCAAGGACTGGCAGAACAGCCCCGGGCAATTGCGGCGCCTGGGGTTCTGAGCCGGGGCGCTTGGTTGGTTGCTTGTTCCGCAGTCGTTGGAGTTGGTCTGAGCCGCGCACCGGCCCGCCTGCTTGTTCCGCAGCCGTTGGAGTTGGGTACGGGGGTTGGAGTTAGGTACGCAGGTTGGAGTTGCGCGGCCCGTCGATGTCCAACGGGTGTACCGATGTCCAACGCTTGTACCGATGTTTAACGCCGATCCGAGCCGCGCACCGTTCCCGCACGCTGACCCCGCACACCGTCCCCGCGCACCGACCCGACTACCTACTCCGCCGCCTCGTTGAGCGCCGGGATCAGTTCGTAGCGGTTGGTGTAAGCCGCGAGGAACGCGAGGATGGCCGCTGCCACCGGGATTCCGATCAACGCCCCGATCGGCCCGAACAAGGCAGCGCCGGCGATCACCGACCCGAAGGCGACGGCCGGGTGGATGTCCATGGTTCGCGAACTGATCCGCGGCGAGAAGTAGTAGTTCTCGATCTGCTGATACACAGTGGCGAAGATGATGACCCACACCGCGTCCCACGGGTCATCGGAGAGCACGGCGATCAAGGCGGGCAGCGCAATGGCCAGGTACGTGCCAACGGTCGGGATGAACTGGCTGATCAGGCCCATCCACAACGCCAACGGCAACCAGAACGGCAACCCGATGATGATGAAGAAGATCGCGGAGAAGAACGCCGAGACGACCGCGAGACCCAATCGGGAGATCACGAAGCCCCCGGCCTTGTCGGTGGCGATGGTCCACACGTCGTTGAAGACCGCCTGTGACTTGTTCGGCAGCACCGACGCGATGGTGCGCCGAAGTCGCGGGCCGTCGGCAGCAAAATAGAACGCGAACAGCAGCAGCGTGAACATCTGGAAAACAACGCCGATCGCCGAGCTCAGAACGCCCAGGACACCGCCCGCGGCCTGGCTGGCGATATTGGCCACGTCCTGGGTTCCGAGGTTCAGTTGGTCCAGAATCGTCGCCTGATTCAAGCCCAAATTGAATCGTTCGTTCAGAAAGTCGATGACGTTCTTCACGATGTCCGGAGCCGCCTGCACCAACGCGACGATCTGGGTGGCGAACAGTTGTCCAAAGGCGATGAAGAAGATGGCGGTGACCAAGCCAAGGGCGAGGAACACGAGCATGGTGCCCAGGCCGCGTTTCATGCCGAACCTCGTGTGCAGCCGGGTCACGATCGGGTCGATCGCCAGGCCGAACAGCCATGCGAGGAGCAACAGGAACAGGAAGTTGCCCAGGGACGTCCACGCCCAGATGAACACCGTGTAGAACGCGACGAGCACGAGGACACCTACGGCGGATTTGCGGACCCAGCCCGGGTCCAGTCGCACATGGACCGTTCCGAGGGTCTTGGGCTTTTCCGTGTCCGGTGTCGTCATAGGGCCGAGGCTAAAGCACGCGATTGGGGTTCTCCGGCAGGCGCGCTGCGCTGTGTGGCGCCGGTCTCCCAGCCGCCGGCTCCGGCGTGACCAAGACCGGTGCGGCACCTGTCGCCGCGGGGTGCGGGAGGCACAATGACAGGGTGGCCACCCGGATCGAGGATGCAGCGGTCGTCCTGCGCGCGTACCCGCTGGGGGAGGCCGATCGCATCCTGAGCCTGCTCACCGAGGACCACGGACTGGTCCGCGCGGTGGCCAAGGGCGTCCGCAAGCCCACCTCGAGGTTCGGGTCCCGATTGCAGCCGCTGAACCAGGTGCAGGTGTTGCTGTACCAGGGCCGCAATCTGGCAACCATCAGCGGCGTGGACTCACTGCGCCTGTTCGGCTCGCAGATCGCCGGTGACTACGTGCGCTGGTCGGCCGGCCACGTGCTGGCTGAAGCCACCGAACGCCTCGTCAGCGAAGAGATGGAACCGGCCCGGCCGCACTACCGCCTACTGGTCAGCGGCCTCGCGGCATTGGCTGATGAACAGCGCGATCCACGCCTGGTGATCGATGCCTTCCTGCTGCGTTCCCTGGCGACCGGTGGATGGGCACCGAGTTTCGCCGACTGCTCACAATGTGGCGCCGACGGTCCGCACCGATGGATCCACCTCGCATCCGGTGGTGCGGTTTGCGAGTTGTGCCGGCCTTCGGGAGCGGTGTCGATCAGCCCCGGAACTTCCGCGCTGCTCGGTGCGCTGCTCAGCGGTGACTGGGCGGTCACCGCCGCAGCGTCCACGACCTCGCGCCGAGCGGCCTCCGGGGTGGTCGCGGCATATTTGCAGATGCATCTGGAACGCGACCTGCGGTCACTGCCCATAGCCGACCGTGCCTGGCTCTCAGAGCTGTCCGTGAAGCTGACCTCCGACGAGGATGTGGTCGCATGACGACTCAGCCCCCGCCTCACTCCAGCGGCGCCACCGCGCCCCCGCTGACCGCCGACCAGGTCCCGCGTCACGTGGCATTGGTCATGGACGGCAACGGCCGGTGGGCCCAGGAGCGTGGCCTGCCCCGTACAGCTGGCCACGAGGCCGGTGAGGCGAGCCTGCTGGACTGCGTGCATGGGGCGCTGGAGCTGGGAATCCCATGGTTGTCCGCGTACGCCTTCAGTACGGAGAACTGGCGACGGTCCCCGGAGGAGGTTCGCTTTCTCATGGGGTTCAACCGCGACGTCATCCGCCGTCGTCGTGACGAGATGAACGCCATGGGGGTTCGGATCCGGTGGGCCGGGCGGCGGCCCAGGCTGTGGCGCAGCGTCATCCGGGAGTTGGAAGTTGCCGAGCAGATGACGGCGACGAACACCAAACTCACGCTGACGATGTGCGTCAATTACGGGGGTCGGGCCGAGATCGCTGATGCCGCACAGGCGTTGGCCCGCGATGTGCGCGCCGGCCGTGTCGACCCCCAGCAGGTGACGGAGAAGACGTTTGCCCGCTACCTGTACCAACCGGCCATGCCCGATGTGGACTTGTTCGTCCGGTCCAGTGGTGAACAGCGCACCAGCAACTTCCTGGTGTGGCAGGCGGCGTACGCGGAGATGGTGTTCCTCGACACGCTGTGGCCGGACTTCGATCGGCGGCACCTTTGGTACGCGTGTGAGATCTACGCCGCGCGGGAACGACGGTACGGCGGCGTTCCGCAACCCCCGGTCTGAGACCGTTCGCTGGGGGATGCGACTCAGCCCGGCCGGTCACTGCTGCTTGGCGTAACCAGGGGGCAGTCCTGGTGCGCGGCGATCTGGTCGCCAAGATCGAGCAGTCCCTGCAGCAGATCCTCCTCGGGCGCCGATTCGGTGAACGTGTCCACCGGCACTGTGTCGATTCCGTTGCGCTTGGCGGCGGTCTGCACTGCGGCCTGCGCGTCGACGGTGTAATACAGCGACTCAACCCTTTGTCCGCCCGGTTTCCACAAGATCAGCGGCACCTGGTCGAACGCGTAGGCGCGGGCGAGGTAGGTCAGGACCGGCGCCTCAACGACCAGCGTCGGTATCCGGCACGGATTGAACATCTCCTGCAGGCGCTGGTCGACGCCGAACGCTTCGTTGCGGACCGATAGGCCGCGCAATCCGTAGAACTGCGACGCCTCGTAGGTGGTGGGACTGGCAGAGGTCAAACCGTCGGCGACGGTCTGGGCCATTGTTCCCACGTTGACCGGATCGAACCAGACGTAGGGGTCGCGGATCTGTGGGTCCCGAGGGCTGGCCACCAGGTTCACGTCGCCGGTGGCGTTGATGACCCGATCCTGCGGAAGTTCAGCTGCTGCGGCGTCCACCTGCGCGTCCAATCCCGGCACGTAGACCAACAGGTCCGCGTCGGTCTGGGCCACCTCGGACGCGCCGATCGAGAGGACCTCGACGGCGTCTCCGCCGACCCGCTCGGACAACCACTTCGAGGGGAAATCCACGGTTGCCACTGTCAGCGCAGGCGGGATGCCGGCGGAGGCGGTCGGATCCGTAGCAGTACCTACGTTGCGGGTGCAACCGACCAGCCCCAGCACCGCGAGGACGACGACGAGTGGTCGGTGCGCTTTCATCCCCGGCCGGTGAGACGCAACCATGCTGCGCCGAACACCAGTGCCACGGTGACCACTCGCATCGCGCGCGACGCCGGGGGCAGGATCGGCCAGGACAGCGCGATCAGCCACGACAAGAACAGTCCCAGCAACATGAGCAGAATCGCACCGATTCCCGACGGCAACAGCAGTCCACCCACGAGGAAGGCTGCGAGACCGATCACGATCAGGGCCTTCGGCAGTCGGTTCAAGGTCTGCAGAGGGCCGCGGCTGAGGTCTTCGAACCGCATGCGGGCATCGGATCGGCTCGGCGGACGGGCATTGCTCATGAATCCATGGTGACGCATCCGCCGGGCTGCAGGGCCGCCGCCCCGGCGCCGACCACTCCACAAGTGGGCACTGGAACACCCTCGGTGCCCACTTGTGGAGGCGCCAATCATGTCATTGCGGACAATACGGACGTCAAAACCTCCAGAAGATGGCAGTTTCATGAATCAGTTGTCCGGTGGTGCCCAGTTCGCGATGTGGCTGGCGTTCACCGGGCGTGACATGTCGCGTTCTGATGGCTCGGTACCCTGGAAGGCGTGCCTACCAATCGTGTGGATTCCGTCGTCAACCTCAGCAAGCGGCGAGGGTTCGTGTTCCCCTCCTCGGAGATCTACGGCGGAACTCGTTCAGCCTGGGACTACGGACCCTTGGGTGTCGAGCTCAAAGAGAACATCCGGCGGCAGTGGTGGCAGTCGGTCGTGCGCGGTCGCGACGATGTCGTGGGCCTGGACTCCTCGGTCATCCTGGCCCCGCAGGTGTGGGAGGCCTCGGGCCCACGTCGACGCCTTCGTCGACCCGCTCACCGAGTGCAAGCAGTGCCACAAGCGCTGGCGCGCGGACCAATTGCTCGAGGCGTACGAAGAGAAACACGGTCGTGCCCCCGAGAACGGTCTGGCCGATATCGTCTGCACGAACTGCGGTACGCGTGGGCAGTTCACCGAGCCGCGGGACTTCAACGGTCTGCTGCGCACCATGATCGGACCGGTCCAGGACGCCGGCGCCGAGCACTTCCTACGGCCCGAGACGGCGCAGGGAATTTTCGTGAACTACCTCAACGTCATGAACGCAGCGCGCCGCAAGCCTCCGTTCGGGATCGGCCAGACCGGCAAGAGCTTCCGCAACGAGATCACGCCGGGCAACTTCATCTTCCGCACCCGGGAGTTCGAGCAGATGGAGATGGAGTTCTTCGTCAAGCCCGGCACCGACGAGGAGTGGCACGAGTACTGGCTGCAGAACCGGTGGGACTGGTACGTCGACCTCGGGATCGACCCGGAGAACCTGCGTTTCTTCGAGCACCCGCAGGAGAAGTTGTCGCACTACTCCAAGCGCACGGTCGACATCGAGTACCGGTTCGAGTTCGCGGGCTCTGAATGGGCCGAACTCGAGGGGGTCGCCAACCGCACCGATTTCGACTTGAAGACCCACTCCGAACACTCCGGCACGGACCTGTCGTACTTCGACCAGGCGACCGGGGAGCGGTGGGTCCCGTACGTGGTGGAACCCGCTGCCGGGCTGACCCGGTGCGTGCTGGCGTTCCTGCTCGACGCCTACGCCGAGGACGAGGCCCCGAACACCAAGGGCGGGGTGGACAAACGCACCGTGCTGCGCTTCGACCCCCGCCTGGCCCCGGTCAAGGCCGCGGTTCTGCCGCTGAGTCGCAACGAGGCGCTGTCGCCGAAAGCTCGCGACCTGGCGGCGCAATTGCGCAAGCGGTGGAACGTCGACTTCGACGACGCGGGTCAGATCGGCCGGCGGTATCGGCGGCAGGACGAGATCGGCACGCCGTACTGCATCACGGTTGACTTCGACACCCTGGACGACGATGCGGTGACCGTGCGCGAGCGGGACTCGATGGTCCAGGAGCGGATCGGGATCGATGCGGTCGAGTCGTGGCTGGTGCAGCGCCTTCCCGCGTGCTGAGCCCGCTGGTCGTCGGCGACACCACCGTCGATGTCCCAGTGGTCCTCGCGCCGATGGCGGGAGTCACCAACCGTGCCTTTCGCAGGCTGTGCCGGGAGTATGGGGCCGGACTGTACGTCAGTGAGATGGTGACATCGCGCGCGCTGGTCGAACGCAACCGGACACGCTGGCCATGTGCACGTTCGAGGCCGACGAATCCCCGAGGTCCGTCCAGCTGTATGGCGTCGATCCAGCCGTGATGGCCCAGGCGGTGCGAATCATCGCCGGCGAGGACATGGCCGACCACATCGACCTGAACATGGGGTGTCCGGTGCCCAAGGTCACGCGGCGCGGAGGTGGCGCGGCGCTGCCGTGGAAGTTGGATCTGTTCCGTGCGATCGTGCGTGCGGCGGTCGACAATGCCGATGGTCGGCCGGTCACGGTCAAGATGCGCATGGGGATCGACGAGGACCACCTGACCTACCGGGACGCCGCCCGGATCGCCGCGGATGAGGGGGTTGCCTGGGTCGCCCTGCACGCGCGCACCGCCGCGCAGATGTACTCCGGTCAGGCGCACTGGTCGGCGATCACGGACCTGGTCACCGACCTGCATCCGCTACCGGTGCTCGGCAACGGCGACATCTGGACCGCCCAAGACGCCTGGCAGATGATCCAGCAGACCGGCTGCGCAGGGGTGGTGATTGGTCGCGGCTGCCTGGGCCGGCCCTGGCTGTTCGGCCAGCTGGCGCATTCGCTGGGGTCCGGGCCGACGGTTGCCGACCCCACGAAGGAGCAGGTGTGCCAGGTGCTCGCACGGCATGCGGGCCTGCTGGTCGAGGCGTTCGGTGAGCACAAGGGATGTCAGGAGATCCGCAAACACATCGCCTGGTATTTCAAGGGATATTCGGTGCGCTCCCATGTGCGCTTGGCGCTGGCCCATGTGAGCACGCTGGCCGAACTCGACGACCTGCTGGGAGTTGTCGCGGAGCACGAACCCGATCAAGTCCCCGACCTCGACGTCCTCGCCGGCCCGCGAGGCAGGACCTCGCGCTTGAAGCGGGTGGCGTTGCCGCAGGGCTGGCTGGACAGCCGGGGGATCGACGCGGCCCAGCGCGAGGAGGTCCAGCACGCGGAATTGTCGGTCAGCGGGGGCTGACGCCGTATTCGGTGCCGCCGTTGGCGTCGGGACCGGTGGATAACTCGAGATCCAACCAGACTCGTACACAATCCTGCGCTCGGATGACGCACCCGTCTGTCAGACTTGAGTCATGTCCGCCCCCGTTCTCGAGAGCCGCACGCCCGCGCGTGTGCGTTCCATGGGCGTGTCCAAGAGATCCCGCTTCGTCGGATTCCTCGTGGTCATGATGCTGCTAGGTCTGGCAGCGGCGTTCCTGGCGCCGGTGTACGCGGGGTTCCGGGTCGTCAGCGATGGGAACGTGGACGACCGGCAGGCCACCGATGCGATCGTGGTCCTTGGGGCCGCGCAGTACAACGGCAAGCCATCGCCGGTGCTCAAGGCCCGACTGGATCATGCACGGGTCCTCTACCGACGCGGTGTCGCCCCGCGCATCGTGACCGTGGGGGGTAAGCAACCGGGTGACCGGTTCACCGAGGCCGGGGCAGGTCAGGACTACTTGGCCAGGCGCGGTGTTCCCGCCGGTGACGTGGCGGCTGTGTCCGTGGGCCACGACACCAAGCAGAGCCTGATCGCTGTTGCCGAGATGGCCGATCGGGAGGGCTGGCGCAATGTCACCTTGGTGTCCGATCCCGCTCACATGGCACGGGTTGACGCCATCGCGAAACGACTGGGCTTCCAGACCCACCTGAGCCCCACCCGCAGGGGTGACGGCACGACGCTGACCGCGGGATACGTCACCAGGGAAGTTATGGGCCTGCTGGCTTTCCAGACGGTCCAGCAGTGGGACACCCCGACGCTGCTCGACTGACATGCCCGCAGACCTCGGGCAGGACATAGTCGCGGACTCCGACGACGAATATGGCCCCGCCGACCATGAGCGCTACATTCAGGAATCCGCCTACCCCGGTCGCAGCGACTTTGCCCGGGACCGCGCCCGCGTTCTGCACAGTTCGGCGCTGCGCCGACTGGCCGCCAAGACCCAGGTCATCATGGCCGGTCAGGACGACTTCCCACGAACACGTCTGACCCACACCCTGGAAGTTGCCCAGATCAGCCGCGAACTCGGGGCATCTCTGGGCGCTGAGCCAGACATCGTCGACACCGCCGGGTTGGCTCACGACCTCGGGCACCCGCCGTTCGGGCACAACGGCGAAGACGTGCTGGCGGGGCTCAGCGAGGACATCGGTGGGTTCGAGGGCAACGCGCAGAGCCTGCGGGTGCTGACCCGCCTGGAGTTCAAGGTCTTCGGAACCGATCGCAGCCTCGGGCTCAACCTGACCCGGGCGACGCTGGACTCGGTGATCAAGTACCCGTGGTCGCGCCGATCCGACACCGCGAAGTTCAACGTACGCCGAGGATCTCGAGATCTTCGACTGGGTACGTGAGGGCGCACCGGCGCAGCGGCGTTGTTTCGAGGCCCAGATCATGGACTGGGCCGACGACGTCGCCTATTGCGTGCATGACCTGGAGGATGCGATCGTCTCGGGCGCCTTCAGCCCCTGCGCACTGTCCGATTCGGGGCAGAGGGCCGACGTGGTCGCAACAGCTGGGTCGCTATATGCCTCCGACATCGATACAGCGGCACTGGAGGAAGCGGCCGACCGCGTGCGGTACCTGGAGTTCTGGCTTCACGACTACGACCAGTCGGCTCGCTCGCTCGGCGCACTGAAGAGCATGACGTCGAAACTGATCCGCCGATTCTGCTCCAGCGCACAGGCCGCGACAAGGCGCCAGTACGGTGACCGACCGTTGCTGCGATATCGCGCGGACCTCGTGGTGCCGATTCGAACGCGCGCGGAGGTGGCGGTGCTCAAGGCGATCACCTACGTGCACGTGATGCGCGGCAACACGGATCGTTATGAGTGGGAACGACGAGTCATCTCCGATGTCGTGGAAGGCCTGTTGCAGGGACGGCACCCACTGCAGCCCCCCTTCCAGCACGCCTGGGATGAAAGTGAGGACCCGCAGCGGCGGTTGCGCATCGTCATCGATCAGGTCGCGTCACTCACCGACCTGTCGATCGTCCGCTGGCGCGAAGAGATGGTGGCCTGACACCTGTGGCTGGGTTGGACGCCTGAGTTGGTTCGTCTGTAATCCGAACGACCCCGGTCTTGGCAGGTCACGGCTGAGGAAGGTGCGGAACCCGAAGCCGGTGAACATTACTTGTTCTGCCCGTGGGCATCGGGAGAGTCGCAATGGCATGTGATGAGTGAAGTGCTGGTCCCTGGGCGTGGATTGAAATGGCGCGATCGCGTGGCTCAAGGCGACAGCCGGGCGCGGGGTCTGCCCACAGGCGTGAGAGTTGGGTACCCGCGTTGGAGATCGGTACAGGCGTTGGAGATCCGCGGGCCGTGCAACTCCAACGTCCGTGCGCTTGTCCAATGTGCGTGCATAACTCCAACGCCTGCGCAGGGGTGGGAGTCGGGCGGTCGCGAGATGCCAAGCGATCCGTCACAACCGGCCGGGCCCCGATGCCGGGGCGGAGCGTTACCACGACGACTGTCACCGTTTCGGCCGAACCGGTCGGACCGCAAATCGAGAAGAGTCTCATCTTCCTCGCGACCACTTTCTGATGCGTGAAGTGCTTGTCCCGCATTTGCTGGGCTGGTTGCTCGACGGCGCGACCGCGCAGCTCAATGTCACAGAGCGGGACTGCTGCGTGTTTGGGCCGTGCTTCCGCTCAGGATTCGCCAAGGTCGGTCAATTGACGCATCTGATACTTCTGGCGTGACCCGCATTCTCAAGCAGGTCAGCGGACTACCCGCTGTGGATAGTCCGCTGACCCGATCGGTTCTACCGTCCGGTGCTGATGTTGCCGTAGTTGGTACCCGCCTGCAGCCCGCCGAGCGCGCGCAGGCTGGTGGTGGGCGCGTTGACCGCGTTGACCACCCGACCAGTGTTCTTCTTGTCGTCCAGGTTCGCGCCGGGCACCCCTGCCAGGACTGCGTCGATCTCCGTTCCCGGCACGCTCACGAATGCCGAGCCGAAGCGGTTTCCGCGGACGACCTTCCCGGCGATGTCGGCGCTGTCCTGGGTGTACTTGCGCCCCCGCAGCGAACCGCAATCCGTGCTTTGCTGCGAGACAACCGTCACCATGCCGGCGTTGGTCTTCGAGCCGAGCCGTTTGTGGGGGATACCCACGGCGATCCCGGTCTGACCGGTGCACAGCAGACCGCGTCCGCTGCTCAACGCACTGCCGAACTTGTCACCGGGTTTGGACTTGCCGGGGATCCCCGACGACGACTGCGACACCCACCGCATGGCCGGCTGGGTCGTGGTGGCGCTCATGATGCCGGTGATGATGCCACCAGCGTTGGAAACCGTTTTGAGGTCTTCGCCCGGGATGCCCACTGCGAGCAGTTGTTCGTCGAAGGCCGCACCGAAGTGGTCGTCCTTCTCAGCGCCGCCGGGGACACCGGGGCTGTTCTGGGAGACGAACACGTCGGATTGCGGCTTCGTGGGGTCGGTCTTGGGGACGGTGGTCAGGTGCAGGGCACCGGCGTCCACCGCGCCGTCGATGTTCTCCTCGGGCATGCCGACGGCCAGGGTCTGATCGTGGAAGGTCAGTACCTTGCCGTAATGGTCGCCGGCTTCAGGAGTGTCCTTCACAACACCGGATCCCTGGGCAAGCGTGCCGACGACCGAGAACGTGCCGGCGTCCTGCGTCATGAGATAGATCCGGCCGGAGTTCTTGATGGTGTTGTCGTCGGTGAAGGGCGCGCCGATGAACGCGGTGCCGTTGCCGATCGCCACGGCATGGCCGAAGCGGTCGCCGGTCTTGGCCGTGTCCACGGAGATGACCTTGGTGCCCGGGAGGTCCACGCCGTTCGCGCTGCCCGGGACGAACACCACCCGGCCCGTGGAGTTGTTGTAGCGCGGCACCCCGATCAGCAGGTCGGCGTAGCAGTCGGCGTTCAGGTCGCCGATCGCCGCGGACTGTCCGAAGCGCAACCCTGAGGTCGCATCGCCGGCTCCGACCGAGGCGGACGTCAGACGAAACGATCCGCCGTTGCTCACCCGGACGTCGACGGCACCGGCACCCTGCACGCCTCGGACTTTCGCCTTGGGCTGGGCGATCACGAGATCGGACTGGCCGTCGTTGTTGAGATCGTTGGGGGCGGTGGATGTGCATGCGGGAGTCGGACTGGTCGAGGGGCTCGGACTGGTCGAGGCGCTGGGACTGGAACTGGGACTGGAACTCGGACTGGTGGAACCCGTCGGGGAGGGCTCCGCATGGGCCACTGGGGCCAATGCCAACGACGCGAACACGGCAGCACTACTTGCAATAATCGGTGTTCTCATGCCGGCGACCATACCCACGCCGTGTGAACAGAAACGCCGCATTGCACCGGCCTGTGGGACTCTAACCCGCCGTTTACACAAGCGACGTACGATCGGCATGTGGCGCGCATCCTGGCAGAAGACATCGCTTTGGTGCGCGATCGCGCGCGCATCGACGAGGTGATTTCCGACCAGGTGACACTCAAACCGGCCGGTGGCGGTTCCCTGAAGGGTCTGTGCCCGTTCCACGATGAGCGCAGCCCATCGTTCCACGTGACTCCCGCCAAAGGCTTCTACCACTGCTTCGGGTGCCAGGCCGGCGGTGACGTCATCGATTTCGTCATGAAGACCGACATGGTCACGTTCGCGGAGGCTGTGGAGAAGCTGGCTGCCCGCTTCGGGGTCACGCTGCGTTACGCCGAAGGTGGTCCCAGCCGTACCGGCCAGCAGGGTCAGCGCACCCGCCTGATCGAGGCGAACACGGCCGCTGCGAAATTCTTTCGCGAAGCGCTGTCCTCACCACAGGCGCAACCGGCCAGGGAGTTCCTCGCGCAACGTCACCTGGATTCCGAGGCCGCTGACGTGTTCGCAGTGGGGTTCGCGCTGCCAGGCTGGGACAACCTGGTCAAGCGCCTGCGCGCCGCGGGCTTCACGGATGACGAAATGGTCACCTCCGGGCTCGCGCTGCGCGGCAACCGTGGACCCTACGACCGTTTCCGGGGCCGGATCGTGTGGCCGATCCGCGACCTGTCCGGCGAGGTCGTCGGCTTCGGCGCCCGCCGGATCATGCCCGACGACGACGGACCGAAGTACCTGAACACTCCCGAGACGCCGGTGTACCACAAGTCGCAGATCCTGTACGGCGTGGACCTTGCCCGTAAGCAGATCGCCCGCAGCCAGCAGGTCGTCGTCGTGGAGGGCTACACCGACGTGATGGCCTGCCACCTGGCCGGGGTCGATACTGCGGTGGCCACCTGTGGCACCGCGTTCGGCGAAGAGCATGTCAAGGTGCTGCGTCGCCTGCTGCTGGATCAGGACGAACACCGCGGCGAGGTCATCTTCACGTTCGACTCCGACGAGGCGGGACGCAAGGCCGCTCTGCGCGCGTTCGACGTGGACCAGAAGTTCGTCGGGCAGACCTTCGTGGCGGTGACCGGTCAGGGGATGGATCCGTGCGACCTGCGCATCGCCTCCGGCGACGAGGCGGTCCGAGATCTCGTGAGTGGCCGCATTCCGTTGGTCGAGTTCGTGATCCGGTCCAAGATCGATGGGTTCGACCTCGACAGCGCGGAAGGCCGAACCAACGCCTTGCGGGCCGCAGCGCCGGTGATCGGATCGATCCCCGACCGGATCCTGCGCTCGGAGTACGTGCGGCGCATGGCAGGCTGGACCGGCGTGGACCAGTCGATGGTTTCCGAGGCGGTCCGGCAGGCCAGCCGTGGAGCCAAGCCGTCGAGCCGGCCGGCAGACCCCGCGCCCGTTCCCGACGAGCGGGACCCGGCAGCGCTGGTCGAGCGGGAATCGCTCAAACTCGCACTGCAATCCCCGGAACTGGTCCACAGCTGGTTCTCCAGCGTGCAGCCCGCGGCGTTCACCGGGCAGATGTACGCCCAGGTCTACGCGGCCGTCACCGCCGCCGGTGGGCCCCCGGCCGAGCCCGACGAGCAGTGGATCGCCAGGGTGCTGGAACACTGCCCGGACGACTCGGTGCGAACCGCTGTGCGCGCCCTGGCGGTGGAATCCCCGCGGGCCCTGTTCGGCAACACCGACACCAAGGTGAACGGCAAGTTCGCGGTCAATGTGTTGTCCCGGCTGCTCGAACTCGATGCCGGGCGTCGACTGCGGGAGGTCAAGTCGAAATTGCAGCGGATCAACCCGATCGAATCCGATGCCGAGTATCGGCGGTTGTTCGCCGACGTCTTGGCCCTTGAGCAGTACCGGCGCGATCTGCGCGAAGTCCTGGTCGGTGGCATGTGAGGTTGCGACGGATTCCCGCCGAGGTCCAGGACTTGGCCGGTGATCAGCGCGTGCTGGCTTGGGCGGCGGTGGACGACGGTTGGGTCGTGACCACCCACGACCGGCTTCTGCTGCCAGGCCGGGAACCCTTGGGCTGGCAGGACGTGGTTCGGGCTGCGTGGGACGCCCCGGTTCTCGAAGTGCAGGTGCCGGGCGGACTGGTGCGGGTGGTGCTCGACGCGCCCGGGAACATCCCGGAGGTCGTCAACGAGAGGGTGAAGGCCAGCGTGCTGGTCCAGCAGCACGTCGCGCTGATCGGGGACAAGGGCGTGCGCCTGGTGGCCCGGCGCAAGCCGGGGGATACCGCCATCATGTGGCGGGTCACCTTCGACGCCGGAGTGGATGCGAACGACCCCGCTGTGCGGGCAGCGGCCGACGACGCCCTCGCGGAGCTGCGCGCCAGCCTGGGATTGTGAAACGTGTGCCTGCGGTGTAGACACACTTGTCCTCGACAGCGGCAACGCCCGGTGACACGTCGGTGAGCAATACCATCAGATGCATGACACAGGAACCCAGCGACAACCTGCCTGAACCGCTCGCACCGCAAGACCGCACCTATCAGCAGGAATGGATGGACCCGAAGGTCGCCACTCTCGACCCGGGCCGGATCGTGGGCAACGCCGTTCTCACGCTGGCTGTGATCACCGGCGTGTTCGGAGCCATCATGCTGTTCTGGCCCGGCGCCACGGTCCGGGTGGTGGCGATCCTGTTCGGCTTCTGGTTGATCTTCTCCGGAGTGATCATGCTGGTGCAGGCGATCGGCTCCCAGGGCAACGGTTTCCTGCGCGCCTTGCTGGGGATCGGTGGTGTTCTGTCGCTGGTCATCGGCGGCATCTGCGTGGTCAACGGCGACGCCTCGGAGCGGATCCTCGTGCTCTTCGTCGTCATCGGGTGGCTGGCCAACGGAATCGCCTACTTGATCGTGGGACTGCGCAACAAGCAATCCGCCAGTCGTGGTTTCTACCTGTTCTTCGGGACCCTGCAAGTGGTGCTGGCGCTGCTGATCATTGCCTGGCCGTCGGCGACCGTGACCGTGCTCGTGCGTGTGATCGGGATCGGCTTGCTCATCACCGCTGCCTTCGGGGTGTGGGCGTCCAACCGCATCCGCAAGGCCGGAGCAGACGGGCAGGTCGTGATCGTCAGCCAGTAGCGGCGCAGACCGATGTGATCATCAGTCGGTGGCATTCGCGAACGGAACCTCGTCCAGCACCTCCAGGGCGCACGCGGCGTCCGCCTCGGCGTAGTTGATGATGGGTTCGCGGTGCCCGTTCAGCGGTCGCAGCCACGGCACCGAGTGTTCCATCGTCAGGGTTCCACCGGACAGCGTTGCTACCTGCTGGAAGCCCAGGCCCTTCAACATCCGGTAGGCCAGGTAGGACCGGAAGCCAGACCGGCAGTAGACGTACACCGGCCGATCCTGGTCGATCTCCTCGTAACGCTCGCGAAGTTCCTGCACGGGGATGTTGACCGACATCGGCAAAGCGCACTCGAGGTTCTCGCGCTCGGTGCGCACGTCGAGGATCACCGCGTCGGCCGGCAGGTTGCCCCAATCCTGGGGGTACCAGAGTTCGATGGTGCCATCGAGCAGATTGCTGCCCTGGAAACCCGCCATGTTGATCGGGTCCTTCGCCGAGCCGTAAGGGGGAGCGTAGGCCAGTTCCAGCTCAGCGAGGTCCCACACCGTCAGCCCGGCACGCACTGCGACCGCTAGGACGTCGATGCGCTTGTCGACGCCGTCGTACCCGACGACCTGGCCTCCCAGGACCCGGCCGTCGTCAGCCGCGAACAGCAGTTTCAGGTGCATCGCAGCGGTGCCCGGATAGTACGAGGCGTGCCCGTTCGGGTGCACATACACCTTGCGGTAGTCGATCCCGTGGCGTCGCAGAATCTTCTCGTTGGCTCCGGTGCCTCCGGCGGTCAGGTCGAAGACCTTGACGATGGCGGTTCCCTGGGTCGTGGTGTAGCGAGCGTCCCGGCCGAACATGTGGTCGGCGGCGATACGGCCCTGGCGGTTCGCCGGTCCGGCCAGCGGCACCACGGTCGGCTCGCCGGTCACCGTGTCCGTGACCTGCACCGAGTCCCCAACGGCATACACGTCCGGGTCGGAGGTCACTTGGTGTGCGTCCACCACGATCGCGCCGCGGTCGGTGGTGTGCAACCCGGCGAACCGGGCGAGGCTGGACTCCGGAAGGACCCCGATGGCCAGTACGACGAGGTCGGCGGGAAGGACCCCGTCGGAGGTGAGCACTGAGGTGTCGGTGAAACCTTCGGCCTTCGTGCCGAGGTGCAATTGCACGCCGTTGCGGGCCAGTTCGGCCTGGACCTGCTGCGCCATCTCCGGGTCGAGCGGTCCCATCACCTGGTCGGCGGCTTCCAGTAGGGTCACCTGCCACTCGCGGTGGCGCAGTGCCTCGACCATTTCGATGCCGATGTAGCCGCCGCCGATGACCACGGCCCGGCCACTGCCCGCGTCGACGACCGCTTTGATCCGGTCCATGTCCTCGAGGTTGCGCAGTGTGTGGACCAGGGGGCTGTCGATGCCGGGCAACGACGGCTGCACCGGCTTGGCGCCGGTGGCCAGCACCAACTTGTCGTACGGGAGTTGATATGTGCGGCTGGCCCCGAGGTCGCGCACCTGGACGATCTTGCCCGAGGTGTCGATGGCGACGACCTCGTTGGCGACTCTCACATCGAGGTTCAGGTTGGCGGCCAGGCTCTCAGGGGTCTGGACGAGCAACTCGTCGCGGTCGGGGATGTCCCCGCCGATGTGGTAAGGCATGCCGCAGTTGGCGAAGGAGACGTATGCGTCGCGCTCGAGGACGACGATGTGGGCGTCCTCGGACAGTCGCCTGGCACGTGCTGCCGCCGACATTCCGCCTGCCACCCCGCCCACGACCACAATCTTCTTGGGTCCCATTCGGTCCTCCTCAGCGCCGGCGCCGCACGAGTCGGGTCGGGTCTTCGGCCGACGGGCCGGGCGCGGGCTTCCGATCCCAAACTCTAGGACAGTGGTCGCGCTGGTGCGCGCACCGGAGGGCTTGCGCAACCGACTGTGTGCGGGGTGAGGATGGGATCATGCGCGCCTGCGATCTCGACCTGTCCGAACAGATCAGCCTGTTGTCCGGCAGCACGTTCTGGCTCACCCAGCCTTTGCCGAAGCGAGCAGTGCCGGCGGTGATGCTCAGCGACGGCCCGCACGGCCTGCGCGCCCAGGAAGGTACGGGGGAGAACCTCGGCCTGAGCGGCAGTCTGCCGGCCACGTGTTTCCCGACCGCTGTCACGATCGCAAGTTCCTGGGATCCGGGTTTGATCGAAGAGGTCGGCCGGGCAGTCGGGGCGGAGGCCCGGGCGCTGGGGGTGTCCGTGGTCCTCGGTCCAGGGTTGAACATCAAGCGTCATCCCCTGTGCGGGCGCAACTTCGAGTACCTGTCGGAGGATCCACTGCTCAGCGGACACCTGGCGACGGCGATGGTCCGCGGCATCCAGAGTCAGGGGGTTGGGGCCTGCCTGAAGCACTTCGCGGTGAACAACCAGGAATCCCACCGCCTTGTGGTGGATGCCGTCGTCGACGAGAGGACCCTGCGGGAGCTCTATCTGTCCGGCTTCGAATATGCGTCCCAGCACTCCTCGCCGTGGTCGGTCATGGCCGCCTACAACCAAGTGAACGGCACCTACTGCTGCGACAACGAGTACTTGCTCACCACGATCCTGCGCGACGAGTGGGGTTTCGACGGCCTGGTGATCAGCGATTGGGGTGCCACCAACGACCGGGTCGCAGGGGTGCGCGCCGGGATGGACCTCGAGATGCCCGGCAGCGGCGGCGCCTTCGACGATGCCGTTGAACGCGCGGTGGCCGAAGGGCAACTGACCCCGGCGCAGGTTGCAGCGTGTGCCGACCGGGTCCTGGACCTCGTGGCCAGGAGCCCACGCGCTGACGGCGCTCCTGCCAATTTGGGCGATCACGACGACCTCGCGCGGCGTGCGGCCGCGCAGAGTTCCGTCCTGTTGACCAACGACGGGATTCTTCCGCTCGACCCGGGAGCCACGGTCGCTCTGATCGGGGCCTTCGCCGAGCACCCGCGTTTCCAGGGCTCGGGCAGCTCCCTGGTCAATCCGACCCGCGTCACCACCGCGGCCAAAGCCATGGCAGAACGTGCGGTCACCTTCGACTACGCACCTGGCTACGATCCACTGGCCGCCGGGCGCGACGACCGCCTGATCGCGCAGGCCGTGTCCCTTGCCCGGGAGTCCGACGTGGCGGTGGTCCTGGCCGGTCTTCCCGGCACTTACGAGAGTGAGGGTTTCGACCGCTCGGACATGAACCTCCCGGCTCAGCACGACGCTCTGATCGAGGCGGTCTGCCAGGCCAATCCGCGCACCGTGGTCGTGCTGTCGAACGGCGCACCGGTGGCGATGCCGTGGGTGGCTGCACCGGCGGCCATCCTCGAGTCCTACCTCGGTGGCCAGGCCAGCGGATCGGCGCTGGTCGATGTTCTCTATGGGGATGTCGAACCCGGTGGCCGGCTCGCCGAGACGTTTCCCGTCCGGCAGTCCGACATGGCCAGCGACCGCAACTTCCCCGGTCAGCCGCATCAGGTCCTGTACCGGGAAGGGCTGAACGTCGGTTACCGACACCTCATCACCGCTGGAGTCGCGCCGCTGTTCGCCTTCGGCCACGGACTGGGGTACACGACCTTCGAGATGGGAGAACCCTCGCTGGATCGGATGTCGATAACCCATGACGAACCCGTCGCGGTGAAACTGCCGGTCACCAACACCGGTTCGCGGCCGGGCAGCACCGTGGTTCAGGTCTATCGGCACGACCGGACCGGTCGGGTGCCCAGGCCGAGGCGGGAGCTGGCGGGTTTCGCGAAGGTGCATCTGGACGCCGGGGCAACGACAGAGGTGACCATTGTCGTTGAGCCTCGAGCGTTCGCGTTCTACGACGTGCAGTCGAAGACCTGGCAGACCCCGCAAGGGGAGTACGAGTTGGAGATCGGCTGGTCGAGCGAGGACATCGTGCATGTGGCAGGCGTCGCAGTCACCGACGGGTTCACCGGACACGTGGGGCAGACGACATTCGTGGCGCCCCCCGTGCGCCCGGTGCGGCCTTACAGCCGCGTGTCGACGATCGGCGAGATCTCGGGGCATCCAGTAGGCAGGCTGTTGCGAGCGGTCGTCCTGCGGGTGGGCGGCTACCAGTCGGCCGAGGACGCGGCCACCGCGTTGATGATCGAGCGGTCGGTCGATGAGATGCCGTTGCGGACTGTCGCCCTGTTCTCGCAGGGCAAAGTCAACCTGGGGATGATCGATGGCCTGGTCGACATTCTCAACGGCCGGCCCGGTGCCGCGATGGGTCGCACGGGCCGTTCGACCGGCCGGGCGCTGCGCAGTCTGGTGGCACGGGCGACGGGCTGACTGACAGACAACTCAGCTCCTGCTTCAGGGCTGGTCAGGAACTCCTGATCCGTTCCTGCCACGTGGTAGCCAGCGCCCGCAACTGCGCCGGGTCCTCATCCACCAGTTCCGAATGCCTCACCACCTGCCGACCGGCGACCCACACGTCGCTGACGTGATGCCGGTCCACGCAGTTGACCAGGTGGGAGGCCACGTCGTACATCGGCGACAGATCCTGGTCGGACAGGTCGACTGCGATCAGGTCGGCGGACTTGTCCACGCCGATGCTGCCGATCAGGTGCCCGAGTCCCAGCGCGTTCGCGCCGCCCAGAGTCGCGGCCCACAGTGCTTGCTGGGCTGGCACGACCGAGGCGTCGCCGGTTGAACCCTTCGCCAACAAGGACGCCAGTCGCATGTCGGACAGCAGGTCCAAGCGGTTGTTACTGGCGACCCCGTCGGTGCCCAGCCCCACACGCATCCCTGCCGCCAGCCAGTCGGCGAACCGCGCGACCCCTGAGGCCAACTTCAGATTGGAGGTCGGGCAGTGGACCGCGGAAGCACCCCGGTCGGCGAGCAGGGAAATCTCATCGTCGGTCAGGTGCACAGCGTGTACCGCCATGAAGTGCGGGTCCACCACTCCGAGCCGATCCAGACGTTCCAGCGGGCGCACGCCGTACTGGGTGATGGACTCCTCCACTTCGTCGACGGTCTCGTGCAGGTGGGTGTGCAGCGGGATGCCGAGTTCCTCACTCAGCACCTTCAACGAAACGAAGACCTCGTCGGAGACGGTGTAGGGAGCGTGCGGGGCGAGGCTGAAATGTACGCCCGGGGCATCGCGGTACTGCTCGATCACGCGGGCCGCCTTCTGCAGGTGATCGGCCGACCCGTTGGCGTAGGCGGTGGTCGCGTCAACCACCACCTGGCCGGACAGGATCCGCATGCCGGAGCGCAGGCAGGCCTCGATGGCCTGCGCCGGGAAGAAGTACATGTCGGCGAAGCAGGTGACCCCGCCGCGCAACATCTCGGCGGCGGCCAGTCGGGTGCCATCGGTGACGAAATCGGGATCGACCCAGCGTCCCTCGACCGGCCAGATTCGCTGACGCAGCCATGTCATCAACGGCACATCGTCGGCGAATCCGCGCAACAAGGTCATCGCAGCGTGGGTGTGCGCGTTGACCAGGCCGGGCAGGAGGACGTGGTCGGGCAGGACAGTCCGGTGTGCATCGGGATACTTCTCGCGCAGCTCCCGACGGTTGCCGAGCGCGATGATGCGACGGTCCTCAAGGGCCACCGCGCCGTCCTCGACGACCGACCAGGGCTCGATGGGCAGCAGCCAGCGTGGTTCCAGGAGCTGGATCATGTGCGCAGCCTAAACCCAGATCCAATGCTCTTCGGCCCGTGGATGGGCGAAGCTTGAATGAGATCGACCATTGGGCGGTCGTTTTGATTCAAGCTTCGGCGACGCGACGTACTCAGCTGCCAGGAGGTCCCAGGCGCAGGGTGACCCGCGCGCCACCTGATGGCTCTTCGGCGATCAACAGCGCCCCGCCGGAGGCCTCGCTGAGACGCCGGGCGATCGACAGCCCCAAGCGGGTCGATCCGATCGTGGCGGCATCACGCGGGTCGCCTTCGGAGAATCCCCTCCCGCGGTCCCAGACCGTCACGTCGATGAACCCGTCGTGGGCCGACGCCTCGACGCCGAAGGCCACGCCCTCGTCGGTGTGCAGGAAGACGTTCTGGAACAGGATGTCCAGGGCGGAGGCGAGGTCGTCTGCCGTCAGGCGCACGGGCAGGGCACGGGCCGGCAGGGACTGGCTGAAAGCTCGCCCCTGATCCTCTGCGAGCACCTGCCAGAACTGCACCCGGTCGCCGACCACCGCCGCCGCATCACACTTTGCGTGCAGACCTTCCCGGCTCGAGCGCCGAGCGGTGTTGATGATCTCGTCGACCATTTGGTGCACCGAGGCCAGATCGTCGTCGAGTCGTTCCCGAATCTCAGGATCATCGACCGCGTCGACGTCGACCGACAGAACTGTCAGGGGTGTGCGCAACTGGTGGGCCAGCTCGGCGGTGTATTCGCGCTCCTCGTCGAGCAGTTCCTGGACCCGGCCGGTGAGCCGGTTCAGGGCCACGCCGACGTGCTCGATCTCTGTGATGGACGACGATGGGGCGCGCGCCGTCAGATCCCCGCCGGCCACCTCGTTGGCAGTCTGCTCGAGGTCGCGCAACGGCGCCACCGTAAGCCGTGCCAGCCACCATGCGGCACCGCCGGAGATGGCAAGCAGGATCAGCGAAACGCCTGCGAGTGCGCCCAGCCGCGGAAGCAGACCCGTCCGGAGTTCCTGCGGTGTCAGACTGACCAGCACCACCCCGAAATCGTCGTCGAAGTACGCCGGCGCGGTGACGTATCCCGAACCATCGACGATGTCCGAGGCAGTGCCGCCCTTGAAAGCGGCTGCGACTGCCCGTTTGGCTTGCGGCGGGTCGGGACCTACGACTTCGTCATCGGTCCCGAACAACGTCACCTGGCCTGGGGAGTCTGACACGGGAATCGGAATGAGGTCGTCACCGTGGGACCCGCCGTGCTGCTGCCATTCGTTGGCCACCGCTCGCGCCTTGGCCGCCGCCGCGCTGAGTTGATTCGCCTGCACGATGTCGCGCGAGGCCAGGGCCAACGGCACGACCAGCGCTATGAGCGCGGTGGCGCACACGGCAAGCCCGAAGTAGATCAAGCGCCGGTACATCAGGCGGGGTTTCCCGCGGGGTGTTCGGCGTCCTCCAGCATGATCCCCACACCGCGATGCACGTGCAGGAAGCGCGGGGATTCCACATTGTCGCCGAGTTTGCGGCGCAACCAGGACAGATGAACGTCAACCGTGCGCGCGCTGTCGGTGCGTTGCCAGACTTCCCGCAGCAGTTCCTTGCGGCTGATCACCCGGCCGGGATTGCTGGCCAGATAGGCGAGCACATCGAACTCCAGGCGGGTGAGGTCCAGCACCCGGCCGTCGATGTCGGCTGTCCTTCTGGCCGGGTCGACGGTCAGGCCGCCGACCTTCAGCCGCAGGCGGCTGGACTCGTCGTCACCGCCGCCCCCCGCTCTGCGCAGCACCGCGCGGATGCGGGCCTCCAGATGGGCCGGGTCGTACGGCTTGACCACATAGTCGTCGGCGCCCGCGTCGAGCAGCTTGACGATCAGCCCTTCGTCGTCGCGCGCTGTGGCGACGATGACTGGGACCTCGCTGGCCGCGCGGATCATGCTCAACAGGCGGTCCCCTGTGATGTCGGGCAGGCCCAGGTCGAGGATGACCGTCTCCGGATTCTGGGTCAGCAGCATCTGCAGGCCAGTCAAACCGTCGGCGGCGCTGTCCACGGCGTGACCGCGGGCCTGCAGTGCCCGGGTGACCGCGGTGCGGATCCCCGGGTCGTCCTCGATGATCAGAACGTGCACCATGCGTGGCAGCCTACGCGCAGACTGGCACCGGTCGCGGCCACGCGCCCACCGCCTGCTCGTGATTGCGTGCGACGAACCATCCGTCGAGTCCCATGGCCGCAAGCCAATCCGGTCCACGCTCGGCGAGAATCAGGCCTGCGGTGGCTGCGGCGTTGGCGCCCGCGGCCTCTGCTGCCAGGACGCTGACCGACTCCCATGGTGTGCGGGCCGGCTGTGCGGTCCGCGGGTCGATGATGTGGTGTCCGGTCGCCCAGGATCGGTGACCCAGACCGCTGGTCGCCAGACCGGCATCGATGATCTCCATGGCGGTGTCCTGCACCCCCGGTACCTCGGGATCGGCGCTGACCACCCATGGGCGGCGCGGACTCACGACACGGAGGTCTCCGCCCATGTTGGCGATCGCGTCGAGGCCGGTCGAGCGGTGTGCAATGGTGGCCAGTCTGTCGGCCAGCCATCCCTTCGCCACCGCACCGAGGTCCAAGGCGCTATCGGTTGGGATACGTACCTGCGCCTGCGAGCCTCCTGGCCTGATCTCGATCGACTGCCAGCGGGCATCTGAAGTCTGGGACCCGATTCCCGACTCCTGGCCGGCCCAGGCGTCGTATCCGGCGGCGACGACCTGCCGGCCCAGGAGTGGATCCACGATCCCGTCCGTCGCTGCGGCGGCGTTCAAACTGGCGGTGAGCACGGCGACGAAGTCCCACGAGACATCGGTCCAGGCACCGGAGTTCCGATTCACGGCCGAGAGCTGCGAGTCGGCCCGGAACCTGCTGGCTGAGACGTCCAGGGCAGCCACCTCGTCGTGCAGCAGTGAGGCCAACCAGGCGGTGAGTTGCGACGTGGGCTGTGCCCGGACCGTCAGCCACAGTTCCGTCTTCCAGGTCCGCAGGCAGACGCTCGTCTCGTTGTTCACGTTTCCACTATCGGGATGGACCCAGTTCGCGCGTGGGCAGGCGAATGTCAAGATATTGAACGGTCGTGCTTGACGAGGACTTGACGGTCACTTGGGTACACGCGCTGATCACTGCGACCGATAGTGGGTACTGATGGTGAAGGAGGCCTTGTGCGGGTGGTTCTGGGTTGGCTGGCGATCGTGGCCGTGAGTCTGGGTCTGGGTGTGACGCTCTATGCGACCAGCCTGCAGGGGTCGACCACCGGGTACCAGGAGTCCGTGATTCCCCCGCGCCCTGTCCCCACGGTGGTCAAACACCGCACCAAGATCGTGCACAAGCCCGCCAAGACGAAGGTGGTCTACGTGACGCCGGCGCCGGTTCAGACCTACGTTGCCCCAGCCCCCGCGCAAACCAGCAGCAGCAACGGTGATGACAGCAGCGACGACTGAGTTCGGCATGACACGAAGCGGTCAGGTCTGCTGAGCACCCAGCCGGAAGTTGCCGATTCTTCGGATTCCTCCGGGGAGTTGTTCCAGCCTGACGTTCAGTTGCAGGCGGCTCTGCATGGCCACTCTCGAGAGCCGGCCGCTTCGGGGAGGTCGGTGGGGAAGTTCTCGAATCCGGGGGAGTCTGTCGAAGCCGCGACCAAACGCGTCGTCTCGCCGCTGCGCCGATCTCTCACCGATGCGCAGAGCAAGGCCGCTCCGCCTGCTGCGGGCCGGGTGATCCGGCGTCCGCGCTGGGAGAACAAGTGGCCGACGCGGGACTCGGATTGCATGGGCTGAACCGGGCCCACTGAGGGCCAGAACGGCCCTACCGCGTTCGAACGAGTGGAACACCAACGAACGCGCCGGACCCGGAGTTCTGGCGTGCGAGTCTTTGCGGCGTCGGCCCATACATCGAACCGGCCATACCGTCGGGTCGGTTGACGGTATGGCCGGTTCGTCGTCACGACCGGCGGGAGCGGTGCTTCTTCTTCTTCTTGACCTTCTTCTTGGTGGGCATCGCTTGTGCGGCGGCCTTGATTGAACTCTGCGCCGCCGCCCCCACGCCACGATGCACGATCAGGGCGCTCTTGACCTGGCTGCGTGTCAGTTGTTGGCTGGGCGCCTGGGTCACGCCCAGGACGCCGGCCGGCTCGGCGGTCACAGCCGCCTGGGCGGGAGCTGCACTGACCATCAAGCCGGTGCCCATCAGCACGGCGGTCGATGCGGCGATGGATCGTTGGGCCTTCTTCTGTGTTGTGTTGTTCATGTGATCAGCCTGCGACGTGGCCGTGTAATCGCGCGCCCTCGACAACGTCAAATGATCGCCAAGTGGGGCGTCAGCGCGCTAAGGCTTGCCTCATCAGGCATCGCAACAAAGCCCCCCAAACCGGACGTCCGATGACCCGACCAGGGGGATTGGATCGATCAATGGCCCGATGGTCTGGACACGCGCCCTTGCGTTGGGCAGTCTTGTTAATCATTCAGGGCCGCCACCCGAGGAGATGTTCATGACCACACTCGAAGCGCGGGGGGAGTTGGTCTCATGACTGCTGCCGATGTCCCAACCGACACCGATGCCTTGCGGGCGATGCTCGACGACCCTGAAGTGCGTGAGTCGCTCGCGGTGATCCTCGCCAACGCCCCGGCGCTGGCCGCACTGGCGTCCATGTCCACCGCGCTTCTCCAGCGCGGTCCGGAGCTCACCGACAACATCAACGGGATGGTGGCACAACTCCGCGACCAGACCGAGGAATCCTCCGAATTGGGGAATCTGCGCGAAGCGGTCAAGGCGCTCAGCACGCTGGCCCCGCTCACCAGCACTCTGGCCGAGCGCAAGGACACGATTCAGGGGTTCCTGGACTCGCCGATTCTGCGCCCGGAGATCATCGACGTGGTGGGGAACCTCGGCGAGGCGGCGCTCGAGGCCGATCGGCAGACCAAGGGCCGGCAGGTCCACTCCGGCGGCGTCTTCTCGTTGGTCAAGCAACTCAAGGATGCGGACATCCAGGAGACGCTGAGTTTCCTGCTCGCGTTCGCCCGGGTCTTCGGCTCCCGCCAGCGGAGCAGTTGACGCCGATGCACGAGTTGTCGATCGCCCACGCGGTGGTGAGAACCGTCGTGGAGGCTCTGCCGGATCCCGGTGTGAAGGTGACCACTGTCCGGCTGCGCATCGGCGCGCTGTCGGGCGTCGTGCCGCAGGCCCTTCACTTCGCTTACGACGTCGCCACCGCGGGCACTGCGCTCGAGGGTTCCGTGCTCGAGATTCAGGACATGCCCGTCGTTGTCAACTGCCCGACCTGCGGCCACCAGGAACTGCCGGGAATCCGGGACTTCCGCTGCCCCAGGTGCGGCGAACCCTGCGGGGACATCGTTGCGGGCAAGGAGCTGGAGGTCGCGGATGTGACATTCGACGAACGCGACAGCATCGAGCAGTTGCGGGAAGGGGTCCTGGCCAAGAACGATCTGTTGGCCGACGGTTTGCGCGGCTGGTTCACCGTCAACGGGGTCAACGTGAGCAACTGGGTGTCGAGCCCGGGAAGCGGCAAGACCGCCCTTCTGGAAGTCCTGCTGGCGACCGCGGTCGAACGCGGACTCGGGGCAGCGGCTCTGGTAGGGGACTGCGCCACCGACAACGACGCCAAGCGGCTGTCCCGGTCCGGTGCGAAGGTCCGGCAGATCATCACCGACGGCATGTGCCATCTCGAGTCGGACATGATCTCCGCCCATCTCGAAGGCTGGGAGATGGCTGAACTCGACCTGCTGGTCATCGAGAACGTCGGCAACCTCGTCTGCCCCACCGGCTACGACCTCGGGGAGGACACCCGCGTGGCATTGGTCAGTGTCACCGAGGGCGAGGACAAACCGCTGAAGTACCCGCAACTGTTCAACTCCGCCGACGTCGTCGTGGTCACGAAGACCGACATCGCAGACGCCGTCGAATGGGACCGCGACGCTGCCCTGTCGGCGATCCGAACCATCGCGCCGGAGGCCACCGTCCTCGAGACATCCGCACGCACCGGAGTCGGCGTGCACGCTTTGCTGGATCTTCTGCTCGACCCCGGAGACTCCGAGATCTCACCATCCGTCCAACTGCAGGAGGCGACATGACGTCAGTGCTTTGGTTCCAGGGAGGCGCGTGCAGCGGCAACACCATGTCGTTCATCAACGCCGCCGAACCGTCGGTGGTCGACCTGATCGTCGACTTCGGCCTCGAGATCGTCTACCACCCCACGCTGTCGATGGAGATCGGCAAGGCGGCCCAGGACATCTTCACGCCGTATGCCACCGGCGAGAAGGAGATCGACATCTTCGTCTACGAAGGCAGCGTGATCGAGGCGCCATCAGGGTCCGGACGATTCAACATGTTCGCCGGGCGGCCCATGAAGGACTGGGTCGACGACATCGCACCGAAGGCCGGCATCGTCGTGGCGATCGGCGACTGTGCCACCTACGGCGGACTGCCGGCCGTGCCACCCAACCCGTCGAATTCCCGCGGACTGCAGTTCGACCGCGGCGGCAAGCGCGGCGGATACCTCGGACCGGACTTCGTCAGCAAGGCCGGGCTGCCCGTCGTCAACATCCCCGGCTGTCCCGCGCACCCCGACTGGATCTCGCAGATCATTGTGGCGCTTGCCGCCGGCCGCGCCGCCGACCTCGCCCTCGACGAGTTCCAGCGGCCGAAGACGTTCTTCACGTCGTTCACCCAGACCGGGTGCACCCGGGTGCAGTTCTACACCTACAAGCAGGACCCGCCGAGCTTCGGTCAGGGCATGCGCACCGGCTGCCTGTTCTACGAGTTCGGCTGCCGCGGCCCGATGACCCACTCGCCGTGCAACCGCATCTTGTGGAACCGGCAGTCGTCCAAGACTCGCGCCGGTCACCCGTGTACCGGCTGCACGGAACCGGGTTTCCCGTTCGGCGATCTGGAGAAGGGGACCGTGTTCAAGACCCAGAAGGTCGCCGGCGTGATCCCGAAGGACGAACCCGCCGGGATGGACAGCGGGTCCTACATGGCGCTCGCGGGCCTGTCCCGCGCCGTGGCGCCGAAGTGGTCCAAAGAAGACATGTTCGTGGTCTGAGCGTAGGAGAACCCGATGACAACAATGGAACTGAACGTCAGCCCGCTCGGCCAGGTCGAGGGTGACCTCGATGTGAGGGTGCAGATCACCGACGGCGTGGTCAGCGACGCGTGGACCGAAGCGGCGATGTTCCGCGGCTTCGAGATCATCCTCAAGGGCAAGGATCCGCAGGCGGGGCTGATCATGACTCCGCGCATCTGCGGGATCTGCGGCGGCAGCCACTTGTACAAGGCCTGCTACGCCCTGGACACCGCGTGGGGGACCTACGTGCCCCCGAACGCCACCCGGGTGCGCAACATCGCCCAGGCCAGCGAGACGATCCAGAGCATCCCGCGCTGGTTCTACGCGATCATGGGCCCCGACCTCACCGCGGCGCAGTACTCGTCTTTCCCGTCGTATGAGGAAGTGGCCCGCCGGTTCGCCCCGTACGTGGGCACGAGCTACCAGACCGGGGTGACGCTGTCCCAGCACCCGGTGGAGATCTACGCGATCTTCGGCGGCCAGTGGCCGCACTCGTCGTTCATGATCCCCGGCGGCGTGATGTGCGCCCCGACGCTGTCCGACGTCACACGTTCCACTTCGATCCTGGAGAACTGGGGCCGGCAGTGGCTCGAGGGCCAGTGGCTCGGCTGTTCGGTGGACCGGTGGTTGGAGAACAAGACCTGGAGCGACATCCAGGCGTGGATGACCGAGAACGAGTCCCAGGCCAACAGCGACCTCGCCGTGTTCATCAGATGGGCGCAGGAAATCGGACTGGACACCTACGGCCAGGGCTACGGCAACTTCCTGGCCACGGGCACATTCCTCAACCCGGATCTGTACACGAATCCGACGGTGGACGGTCGCAATGCCGCGCTGCAGTCGCGGTCGGGGATCTACGCCAACGGCCAGTACTACGACTTCGACCAGATGCGCGTCACCGAAGACGTCACCCACGCCTACTACGAAGGCACGGGTTCGCGTCATCCATGGGAGGGTGTGACCGAACCGATCGACCCGGCAGAGGGCGCGAAGCAGGGCAAGTACACGTGGGCGAAGGCCCCTAGGTACGACGTGCCCGACATCGGTTATGTGCCACTGGAGGTGGGGCCGCTGGCTCGCCAGATGATGGCCGCGCGCCCGGATGCCGCGGACTTCCAGGACTCCGACCCGTTGATCAAGAACCTGATCGACGAACTGGGACCCAGTGTCATGACCCGGGTGCTGGCGCGCATGCACGAGGCGCCGAAGTACTTCCGCAATGTGCAGCGCTGGCTCAAGGAACTCGACCTGCACGGGGAGTTCTACGTCAAGCCGACCGAACCCTCTTCCGGCAAGGGCTTCGGCGCCACCGAGGCCGCGCGGGGGGCACTGTGCGACTGGATCGTGCTGGAGGACGGCAAGATCGCGAACTACCAGGTGATCACGCCGACCGGCTG
The DNA here is from genome assembly GCA_016719135.1 of Micrococcales bacterium. GTDB lineage: Bacteria > Actinomycetota > Actinomycetes > S36-B12 > UBA10799 > JADKAV01. Next base: position 122,998 of record JADKAV010000008.1, read on the forward strand.
GAACATCGGTCCGCGCGACGCCAACGACAACATCGGCCCGATGGAGAAGTCGTTCATCGGAACTCCGATCGAGAACCCCGACTTCCCCGTGGAACTCGGGCAGGTGGCCCACAGCTTCGACTCCTGCCTGGTCTGCACCGTGCATGCCTATGACGGCAAGACCGGCAAGCAGCTGTCGAAGTTCCGCATGGGTGGAGGCTGATCGTTTGTCCCTGGGGACCGGTAGCACCCACACCGTGATCGTGGGGTGCGGAAACTTGATCCGTGGGGACGACGCCGCCGGGCCGGTGTTGGTCCGCCAGCTCGCCGACCGCGCCCTGCCCGACGGGGTGCGGCTCATCGACGGCGGCACGGCGGGGATGGATGTCGCGTTCGCGCTGCGCGGTGCCCGGCGAGCGATCGTCGTCGACGCCTCCCGGGTCGGCGTTTCGGCGGGGACGATCCACAAGGTCCCGGGCGAGGAGCTGACGGACCTGAAACCGCCGGAGGGCAATCTGCACCAGTTCCGCTGGGACCAGGCGCTGGGGTTCGCGCAATGGCTGCTGAAGGACGAATATCCGCCGGAGGTGACCGTGTGGCTGATAGAGGGGGAGTCGTTCGGGGCCGGGGAGCCGCTGACGCCTGCGGTCCAGGACGCGGTGAACGTTGTCGCCGATGCGATCGTGGCAGACCTCACGGTGGTGTCGTGAGTGCCGCGTCGTCGCCTGGAGCAGGCCCTGTCGGCCGACGCGGTCGTGGTCGAGGAGTCGGGACGGTGGATCGTGTATCTCGACGTCGTGCTGGAGTCCGGCGCGGTGCGCAGACGGGTCGGCGACCACCACGACGAACGCCGGGCATCGCAGGCCGCGAGGATCATCGAGCGCAACGCCCGCCGTTTCATCCCGCGTCCGCCGCCCGAGACCACCTGAGGTGACCATGGATCTGCCCGGCCCGAAACCCCAGCCCCTCGGCGTTCTGCCGTGGCCGGCCGGGATGCTGTTGCTGCCCGATGTGCCAGAAGCCGAACAGACGGCCGCCTCGATCCTGCAGGGTGTGACGCCCGAAGTCTGGCCGGAGTCGCTGCGCTTCTACGAACTCGGACTCACCGGCGACCCGGGTCAGGCTGCTGCTCTGGTTGACGGCGATGACTTCGTGAGCCGGTACAACCGCGCGGTGCTCATCGGGGGCGAGGGTGTCTGGGAGGGGCTTGCCGATCAGACGTCGGGGGAACTCGGTGCACTGGTGGCCATGGCTCGCTTCTCGGTGGGTCAGATAGACGAGCCGCCGAGCGCTGAGGGTCTGCACGGCGAGGTCGCCGCCATGGTGCACAGTGCGCGGGCCTCGGCTGCGCTGGAACGTCGCGATGCGCAGGCGGCCGTCGACGAGTTGCGTGCCGCCGTGGGTGCTGCGGACAATGCCCCGAGCCCGATTCTCGCCGCATCCTTGCGACTCACGTTGGCTCAGATCCTGTCCGATGCCGGTGACGCTGCGAGTGCTGCCCGGGAGGCCGACGTGGCGTTGCAGCGGCTGCCGATGACCGCCGACCGGGAACTGCGCGCCCACCTGCAGGTCACGCGGGCGTTGGCGCGCCAGTCCGTGGTCGGCGAGGAGCGAGGCGCGTTGTTGGCCGTCGTCGGCGATCTCACCGAGGCGACGAAGATCTTCCGGGAGGAGACGCACCCGGAGTTGTTCGCGTTGTGCAACCAGCACTTGGCGCTGGCGTATCTCGTGATGCCGATGTCCGACGAGGGCGACCGGATCCGGCTCGGGGTGGCGGTGAATGCGCTGCGCGCGGCCCTGCGGATCTACACCCCGCAGACACATCCCGCGCAATGGACCAGCACCCAGACCAACCTGGCGAATGCACTGCAGTATCTGCCCAGCGTGCATCAGCAGGAGAACCTCGACGAGGCGGTGCAGTTGTACGAGGAGGTCCTGCAGTACCGCGACCCGCAGGTGGACCCGCTGGGGTATGCCCGGATCCTGTCCAACCAGGGCAACGCGCTGGGGCACCTGGGAGTGTTCACGGATGCCAAAGAACGCCTCGAGCGGGCTCGGGACATGTTCGTTGCGACGGCCGGGGACATGGATGCGGCCGCAACGGTCTCCGGCATCCTCGCCGGTCTGGAAGAGGCTGCAGGGAGCCGGACCTGATGGAGATGTTCGCGCGCGCACATTTCGACGTTCTGCTGCGAGAGGCGGCGGGCAATTTCGCTGAGCGGTGCGTGCATCGGGCGGGGGGACCGGATCCGGCGCTGTCTGCGCTTCGTGATACGCCCGCGGATCTCGGCCTTTCCGACTTCGTCAACGCGTTCTTCGCAGAGAACCTTCTTGAGGACACCGCCGGCAGTTGTTTCGTGCTTGAGGCGTTGGAGCGTCGCACCCTGCCTGCTGACCCTGGCGGCGTGGTGGCCGACGTGTTGTCCCGGGCCGCTCGGGCTGCCTTCGCCGATGTGCTGGTCGTGCAGACCGGTCAGGTCATCGCCCAGCAACAGATCTACTCGTAGGGGAGCTTTCGGTGAAGATGCGAACGTTGACCGTCACCAGCAGATGTCCCTGCACTGCCGCACCGCCAGGAGTCTGAATGGACACCGCATCCTTCGACGAGCTCGCCTCACGCATCGACGAACTGCGCGACCAGGTCAGCCACAGCGACGAGCGCAGTCAACAGCTGCTGCGCGACACCATCGCAGCCATCACGGAGTTCAACCGGCAGGGCCTGGTCCGGTTGGTGCACATGATGCGCGAGGACGAACGCGCTTCGGAGATCTTGTACGAGGCCGTGGAATATCCAGAGGTCATGGCATTGCTGGTGTCGCATGGCATCGTACGCAACGATCGGACCCTGGACGTCCTGCAGGTCTACGAGCAGATCCGCCCGCACCTGGTTGCCAGCTCCATCGAGATGAGTGTCGAGGAAGTCCGTGACGACGTGGCCTACGTGAAGTTCGCGACCGGCTGCAGCGCTCCTGACCAGCAGGCCAAGGACGAGATCATGGGGGTCATCCGCCAGCGGGTTCCTGGCCTGCGCGAGGTGCTGGAGGTGGCCCCGGAAACCTCGTCGGCGTTCGTCGCCATCGACAGCATCGGGATAGGCCCGCCGTGACCCACGCTTATGCCGCGCACGGAACCGCATCCAGGCCCGTGCGCCGGCTCGGGGCGGCATCGCCGGGCGGGCTGGCCCTGCCCGACGCGAGTCCCACGCCGTCGCACATGTACGCCCCGCGCGGGGTGTGGACCGACGGACAGCGCATCGTGGTGGCTGATTCCGGCAACCACCGGGTGATGATCTGGCACACGTTTCCCGACGTCGACGGGGCACCGGCCGACGTGGTGCTGGGTCAGCCGGACTTCACCAGCGAGGGACCTGCCGCCGGTAGCGCAGACACCCGGCGCGGTCTGTATCTACCCACCGGCGTTGCGGTCGTTGACGGTGACCTCGTTGTCGCGGATGCCTGGCACCACCGCCTGCTGGTGTTCGACGGCATCCCGGACGCAACCTTCGCGGAACCCGTGAGTGTCATCGGGCAGGTGGACTTCGACTCCGTGCAGCCCAACCGGGGCGGGGAACCGGAGTTGACGAGCCTGTACTGGCCGTTCGGTTTCGCTCTGGTCGCTGGGGTCTTCTGGGTGGCGGACACCGGGAACCGCAGGGTGCTGGGGTGGCGAGGTGGGCTGCCGCGCAATGGCGAACCCGCCGACGTCCTGCTGGGTCAGTCGGATGCCACCGCCCGCGAGGACAACAGCGGTGAGCTCGGTGACAGCACTTTCCGCTGGCCGCATGCGATCGCCGGCGACGAGGACACCCTGTTCATCGCAGATGCCGGCAATCACCGGGTGCTCGGATTCAGCCCGCCACCGAGCGGCGCCGACCAGCCCGCCGCTGTGGTGCTGGGTCAGTCGAGCGGTGAGGTGGCCGATGAGTTCAAGAACCGGCCGCAGGGCGCGCACCGGCTGCGTTTCCCCTACGCGGTGGTCAGCGACGATCGACGCCTGATCGTGGCAGACACCTCCAACAACCGGGTACTCGTCTGGCACGACCTTCCTCGGACAGGAGCAGGTGTGCCCGCCGACACGGTTCTGGCACAACCCGACCTCGACGCGAACGGCGAGAACCGTTGGGATGAGGTCGCAGACGATTCGATGTGTTGGCCCTACGGCTTGAGCTTGGCAGGTGACACCTTGGCGATCGCCGATTCGGGCAACAACCGGGTCGTGGTGTGGACGGTCGACTGATGGTTGCGATCCGTCGCGCAGTGAGGGTTACCGGGGTCGTGCAGGGGGTTGGATTCCGCCCATACGTCTACGCGTTGGCCCGCGAACTGGGCCTCTCCGGGCACGTGGGCAATGACGTGCACGGCGTGTTCATCGAAGTGCAGGGTGATGGAGTCGAGGAGTTCCTTGCCAGGCTGCCCGCCGACGCCCCACCGCTGTCGGTGATCGAGGACATCACCGTCGCCGAGGTGGAACCGCAGGTCGAGTCAGGATTCCGGATCGTGGAGAGCGCCGGCTCGCAGTCCGGCGAGGTCACTTCGATCCCGCCGGACACCGCGGTCTGCGAGGACTGTTTGCGGGAACTGCGCGACCCCGACGACCGTCGGTTCGGCTACCCGTTCATCGCGTGCACGAACTGCGGTCCGCGGTACACGATGGTGACCGGGCTGCCCTACGACCGCGCCAACACATCGATGGCCGACTTCCCGCTGTGCGCGGCGTGCGAAGCCGAGTACACCGATCCAGGCAGTCGCCGGTACCACGCGCAGCCCACCGCCTGCTGGGAGTGCGGTCCGCAGTTGTCGATGCCCGTTGCGGCTGTTGTCGCTGCGCTGAACCAGGGCCAGATCGTGGCGATCAAGGGCATCGGCGGGTATCACCTGGCGTGCGACGGTCTTGATTCCGAGGCCGTCGATCGGCTGAGGCGGCGCAAGCAGCGTGGGGACAAACCCTTCGCCGTCATGGTCGCCGACGTGTCTGCGGCCGAACGGATCGCAGTGCTCGACAGCGCTTCTCAAGAGTTGCTGGCCAGTCCGGCGCGCCCCGTGTTGTTGCTGCCTTCGCGCGACGCCGGTCTTCAGGGGCACGTGGCTCCCGGCAATTCGTTCATCGGGGTGATGCTCGCCTACACGCCCTTGCACCATCTGCTCTTCGACGCCGGCGCCCCTGCCGTCCTGGTGATGACCAGCGGCAATGTGTCCGATGAGCCCATCTGTATCGACGTGCAGGAGTCGCAGATGCGGTTGGGGGCGATCGCCGATGTTTTCTGCCACCACGACCGGGTGATCCAGGTGGCGTGTGACGACTCGGTCTTCCGGGTCATCGGCGAGGTCCCGCAACCCGTGCGCAGGAGTCGTGGGTACACCCCTTCGCCGATTTCTCTACCGCGGTCGTGTCCGCCGATGATCGCAGTCGGTGGGGAGATCAAGGCCACCGCCGCGGTCGCATCCGGTCGCCGAGCCTGGCTCACCGGGCACATCGGCGATGTGGAGAACCTCGAGACCCTGCAGATGCTGGAACGTTCGGTGGGGGTTTTGGCCGACCTGGAACGTGTCATGCCCGAGGCAGTGGTCAGTGACGCCCATCCCGGCTACATGTCCCGCACATGGGCCGCGCGCTACGCGACCGACAACGGCATCGATCACATCGAGATTCAGCACCACCACGCCCACCTCGCGTCACTCATGGCCGAACACGGTGTCGATGAACCCGTCCTCGGGATGGTGTTCGACGGCACCGGCTACGGCGTGGACGGCACCATCTGGGGAGGGGAGATCCTGCTCGGCGGGTACGACGGTGTGCAGCGGGTGGGGCATCTGAAACCGGTGAGCTTGCCCGGCGGGGATGCGGCGGTGCGCTTCCCGAGCCGGGTGGCGTTGGCGCATCTGTTCGCTGCAGGTGTCGACCCGAACGGCACTGCCGCCGCACAGTCCACCGATCTGCGCCTGGTCCAGCAGATGCTGCGGACCGGTTCGCACTGCACGCCGACCACCAGCATGGGTCGTCTGTTCGACGCGGTGGCCTCGCTGTTGGACGTCCGGCAGGCCGTGGACTACGAGGCGCAGGCTGCCATCGAACTCGAAGCGCTGGCTGTCGGGGCCGCGGACCCTTGGACGGCTCAGGTCGAGTGGGATGGTGACGACCTTGTGATTGACCCTGCCGGATGGATTCGGGCCGCGGTGGACTCCCATCGGCGGCTTGTCCCCGTGGCTTGGGCGGCGCGCGCCTTCCATGCAGGTGTGGCGCAGGCCGTCGTGGTCGCTGCTTGTGCCGTGCGCGACCGCGAGGGCGTCGGTACGGTCGGGCTGACCGGCGGGGTATTCGCCAACGCCGTGCTCACTAGGGATTGTGTGGCGGGGTTGACGGCAGCGGGATTCAAGGTCTTGGTGCATCGCATCGTGCCTCCCAACGACGGCGGGCTGGCACTGGGTCAGGTGATGGTTGCCGGGGCGGGGTCCTGACGCCGGTTTGCCCGCGGGTGTCTCACGGATGTACCGATGTCCAACGCGTGTACATAACTCTCACGGCTGTGGCCGGTATCTGACCCCAACTGCACCCGCTTTGAGGGGGGACGCGGCGGGAATCAGGGGTAGGGTGATCGACATGTGTCTAGGCGTTCCAGGCAAAATTGAGAAGACGTGGGATGCCGAAGGCACCCGCATGGCGACGGTGGACTTCGGTGGTGTGCGCAAGGAGGTCTGCCTCGCGTACGTGCCGGATGTGCAGGTCGGCGACTACACGATCGTGCACGTCGGTTTCGCGTTGACAAAGCTCGACGAGGCCTCAGCACTCGAGACGCTCGAGTTGTTCAAGAGCGTCGGACTGCTCGACGAGGAACTCGGCATCAAGGTGGACCCGCTGTGAAGTATCTCGACGAGTTCGGTGACGCGGAACTGGCCAAGCGACTGCTCGATGACATCGCCGAGTCCACCACCCAGAACTGGGCGCTGATGGAGGTGTGTGGCGGCCAGACCCACACGATCATCCGCAACGGCATCGATCAGTTGCTGCCCGACCAGATCGAATTGATCCACGGACCGGGCTGTCCGGTGTGCGTGACCCCGCTGGAGACCATCGACCGAGCCCTGGCGATTGCCGCCCGCCCGGATGTCATCTTCTGCTCCTTCGGCGACATGATCCGGGTTCCGGGATCCAGCGACGACTTGTTCCGGATCAAGAGTCGCGGGGGAGACATCCGGATCGTCTACTCGCCGCTGGACGCGGTCAAGATCGCCCAGGAGAATCCCGACAAGCAGGTCGTCTTCTTCGGCGTGGGCTTCGAGACCACCGCACCGGCCAACGCGATGACCGTGAAACTCGCGAAGCAACAGGGCATCGACAACTTCTCGCTGCTGGTCTCGCACGTACTGGTGCCGCCGGCGATCCGGGCGATCATGGACTCGCCGGGCTCCCGTGTGCAGGGCTTCCTCGCGGCCGGTCACGTCTGCACCGTGATGGGCCTGTCGGAGTACGAACCGCTGGTGGAGCAGTACCAAGTCCCGATCGTGGCAACCGGATTCGAGCCCCTGGACGTCCTGGAGGGAATCCGCCGGGTGGTCCTGCAACTGGAACAGGGCAGGGCTGAATTGGACAACGCCTACCCGCGCGCCGTGCAACCGCAGGGCAACCCAGTCGCACAGGCGGTGGTGGGCGAGGTGTTCGAGACCTGCGACCGGCAGTGGCGGGGGATCGGGATGATTCCGCAGTCGGGCTGGCGGCTCAACGCCGACTACGCGGACTACGACGCCGAGAAGCGCTTCGAGGTGCTTGGCATCACCACCGTCGAGTCGCCGTTGTGCCGCTCGGGCGAGGTACTGCAAGGACTGATCAAACCCAACGAGTGCTCGGCGTTCGGCAAGGAATGTACTCCCCGTTCACCCTTGGGCGCCCCGATGGTCTCCAGCGAGGGGGCGTGCGCGGCGTACTACCAGTTCCGTCGGCTTGAGGTCAGCGCGTGACCGAGCGTCCGGACCTGGAGAACTGGACCTGCCCACTGCCCCTGCGGGACCAGACCTCGATCGTCATGGGGCACGGCGGGGGAGGGCGGTTGTCGGCCGAACTGATCTCCGCGCTGTTCGTCCCGTCGTTCAGCGGTACCGAATTGGCCGGAGTGCTGCAGCAACTCGGTGACTCCGCAGTGCTCGACATGGCCGGGATGAAGCTGGCGTTCAGCACCGACTCCTACGTCGTGCGGCCGCGCTTCTTCCCCGGCGGCAATGTCGGGGATCTGGCGATCAATGGGACGGTCAACGACCTCGCTGTCAGCGGCGCCACACCCTTGGCGCTCTCGGTAGGGCTGATCCTCGAAGAGGGCATGCCGTTGGACGAACTCGGAGTCATCGCCGAGACGATGGGCGCGGCCGCACGCACCGCCGGGGTGTCGATCGTGACCGGTGACACGAAGGTGGTGGACTCGGGTAGCGGCGATGGTGTGTACATCAACACCGCAGGCATCGGGTTGGTCCGCCCCGGTTTGGAACTGGGCCCGCAGCAAGTCCGCCCCGGCGACAAGATCCTCGTCTCAGGTCCGATCGCCGCGCACGGCATCGCGGTGCTCAGTGTGCGTGACGGACTCGAGTTCGGGTCGGACATCGTGACCGACAGCCAGCCGCTCAACGGGGTCATCGCAGCGCTGCTCGACTCGGGCGCCGAGGTGTCCATGATGCGTGACCCCACGCGCGGTGGGGTTGCGGCGACGCTGAACGAGATCGCTGACGCGGCCGGTGTCGGGGTGCAGATCGTTGAATCCTCAGTGCCCGTGGCCGACGACGTGCGGGCGGCCTGCGCGTTTCTGGGCTTGGATCCGCTACTTGTCGCCAACGAGGGCCGGGTCGTTGTGTTTGTGCGGGCCGAAGATGCCGACCGGGCGCTGGAGACGATGCGCGCACATCCTGCCGGAGAACAGTCCGTGCTCATCGGAGAGGTCGTCGCCGATCACCCCGGAGTCGTCGTTGCGAAGACTGGCATCGGAGGCTCCCGCGTGGTGGATCTACCGCTGGCCGAGCAACTGCCGCGCATCTGCTGACGTCCGCCCCCGGCACTCAAGGAAGCCACGCGACCCTTCCCGCCAACACCGCGTACCCGATGAATGCCACGCTGTCGATCAGGGCATGCGCGATGATCATCGGCATCACGCGGCCCCATCGTTTGAACAGCCATCCGAAGAGCAGGCCCATCACGACGTTGCCGATGAACCCGCCGAAGCCTTGATACAGGTGGTACGAACCGCGGATCAGTGCGCTGGTCCAGATGGCGCCGGGCCAGCCCCACCCGATCTGGCGCAATCGATGTAGCACGAAGCCCAGGACCACGACCTCCTCGACGACCGCGTTCTCCAAAGCCCCGAGCACAAGGATCGGCGTACGCCACCACTGGTCGGGCAGGCCCTGCGCCGAAACGCTCAGGTTGATGCCGGCGCGGTACGCGATCAGATACCAGGCCAGGCCCGTCAGCCCCACGAGTGCGGCGAGCGCGGCCCCGCGACGCGTGTCTTTGCCGGGTTGCTGGGCGTCCACGCCGAGGGTTCCCAGGCTTTCCCCGGAGCGACGCAGCAGATAGGCGACGAGCCCGACGATGACCAATGCGAAACCGATGCGCAGCAGTTGCAAGGTCAGGTCGAGGCCGGGCCTGGCGGACTGCGAGGCGTTGAGGGTCGCGGTCTGCTCGGCGAGCGGGACGCCGCTGGTCAGGTCGGCGAGCAGGTTGACGATCGCGTAGACCCCGGAGCGGCCCAAGGACAGGCCGAGCACCAGCAGAATCTCAGCGATGAGGTAGCCGCGGGACAGCACTGGTGCAGGGCTCCCGCGTTCCATGAGGTCAGGCTAAGTGACACTACCACTATCAAGGGCGGTGGTCCGAATCGTGAGGGCGACGTTGTTGGGCAATCCGAGCGTCAACTCTGCCCAACAACGTCGCCCTCAACCTCAGGTCACGACGCGATCGACGCCTTCGTCGAGGAGTTCACCTCGATGCGCCGCGGCTTGGCTTTCTCGGCCAAGGGCAGCGTCACGCACAAAACGCCCTCGGAGTAGTCGGCCCGGATGTTGTCGGTATCCACTGACGTGCCGAGAGTCAGCTGTCGTACGAACTGCCCCGTCGGGCGCTCGCGCCGCAGCCACTCTACGTCACCCTCCCGTGGTGTTCGGGTCGCGCGGATGGTCAACGTACGACCATCCAGGCTGACGTCGATCGAGTCGGGGTCCACGCCCGGGAGATCGCAGTGCATGATCCACTGGTCGCCTTCGCGATGGAGGTCGACCGGCATGAGCCGCATCGACTGCGAGAGGTCCATCGCGGCATCGCTGGCGCTGCTGAGCATGCGCTCGGCAAGGCGGTCGAAGTCGCGGAATGAATTGATGTTGCTGGCCATTTGTCATTACCTCCTTGTCCGACGGTTGGGAATCGCAACACGTAGACGAGGCAGCCGCCTGCGTGCAGCGACACATATAGATTAGCAGTCTGGCGGTGAGAGTGCTAATGCCTCGGATGAGGATGAATGACTGGCTCCCGCGACTGGATTCGAACCAGTAACCGTCCGATTAACAGTCGGATGCTCTGCCAATTGAGCTACGCGGGAATGGCTTCTAGCGTACCGAGGGGCTGTTGACGTGCGAGCCGCCGGGGCGCCTAGAACACCATACGTCAGCCCCGCTCAGGCGCCGCACTCAACCGTTCGGTGGACGTCCGCGCACGCTTGATTGCAGTTTGGCAACGGGCGGGTCAGCCATTGGTATTCCATGGGTGAGATTGGCTGTGCCCTGGTTATGGTGAGTGCACTTGTACTTATCGAAAGGGAACCACATGATCGTCCGTCGTATCACCGCCGGCGCTGCGGGACTGGCTCTGGTTGGCACCGCCTTCGCAGCCGCCCCGGCCATGGCGAAGAGCAACACCACCACGCTGAAGCTGGACGCTGGCCTTGTTTCGGCGCTCACCGCTGCGAACGTCGCGCCGTCAGCGGTCAAGCCCGCGAAGCTGAAGGGCACGAGCATCAGCTTCCCGGCGAAGCTGAAGGGCAAGAACGTCACTCACAAGGGTGCCCTGAAGCTGACCGCAGCTGCCGGATTCGTATCGCTGGAGAACATCTCCATCAACTACAAGAACGGCAAGGCCACGGCTTCCGTTGGAAACCCGGTCACCCCGGAGCCGCTTCTGATCAAGAACGTTCTGGTCGTCAAGGGCGGCAAGAACAAGATCAAGAAGAAGGGCACGTGGAAGAACGGCAAGGTCACCCTGGCTAAGAGCGTTGACGCTCTCGGCTCGAAGCAGGACCCGGCCAACCTGATCGCGACCGTGCTCGGTCTGCCGGCGGGTTCTATCCCGACCGGTGCGCCCATCGGCAAGATCAACATCAAGGTGAAGAAGTAGTCTTCGCCTGACTCAAGGAAGAGGGGCGACCGGGATAACCCTGGTCGCCCCTCTTCCATGTCCGCCGCCCATGGGACGGCGGGGACCATATTGCCGATTAGACTCACCGGCGAGGGGCGATAGCTCAATCGGTTAGAGCGCCGGACTCATAATCCGTTGGTTCCGGGTTCAAGCCCCGGTCGCCCCACTCAGACGCTGACAGTCTCCTGCTGGCTCGGGCTGGGCGTCATTCGCCGGTAAGCGATGAGCAGGATGACTGCCAAGAGCGGTCCCAGGATGTCGCTGGGGATGGCCCACACGTTGTTTGTCGCTGTGTTGTCATGCACAGTCCATTGCATGACATGGCCGATCGCGTCTCCCCAGTAGCAGATGGCGAGTACTACGACCGCTGCAGTCAACCAGCCATCGCGACGCCATGCAGTGCCGATCCCGAGAACCCCGATCGCCACGTCGGCCCAACCCACCTCCCACTGGAACATCGAAGGCGCGTAGCCGATGCCCTCGGCTATCTCCGATGAGTTGGGGCCGAGGTGTCCGAGGGCAGCCAGCAGGGCCCACAGTCCACCAAACACCAGAACCCAGAGCAGCAGCAGTTCCACGATCCGGCGACCCGTCCGGGCGTGAGGGCTGCGGTCGGCAGCCACATGGATTCCCCAACCGATGAAGGTGATGGCCCAGGGGGTAAGGAAGAAGGTCATGGCGGGAAGGTAGCAGCGGAGGGTTCGCCTACGCATCATGGGCTTCTTCGCGTGTACTCGCACTTCGAGGACGCCGATTCCCGTCCGAATAATGGGATTCCTCAACCATAGTCAAGAACTTGGGTGAAGTTGAACCTAAGAGATTGAGTTGAGAGGTTTTGCGGCTTTTGCTCCTGGAGCGAGTGGCCGCCACTACGGCCCGCAGTGCCGCCGTTCTGAGGCACCCCCAGCTCAGCCACCTCCACCGTTGGACGCGGACGAGACAGGTGCCTGGCACAACAGGTGGCACTGTCAACGCAGAGCGCTCCCAGATGCTGTGGCGAAAGCTTCCAGCCCGCCTGCGACCCCTCGGTTGCGCAGGCAGTCAGGCAGGGATGGATGCCCCCGATCGGACCAGTTGGTTTGGCGAAGCCGTCGGTGAGTGTGCCCCGATCCGGACGACTCTGGCCGTGCGGTAATCGGACATGCTGCTCCGTCGGGGTGAAATGTCCGTTATGCCGCTTGACTCCCGGATTTACACGCCGATAACTTCACCGGAGCAGTTGAACGGTCGAGCAGAAGCGGAGCACCTCTTGAAACGCATCGCCGTGTCGGTGGTGTCCGCTGCGACACTCACGACGCTTCTGGCGACCCCGACGGCTGCGTTGGAGCTCGACCCCGTGAGACTCGAACTGGTCGACATTCCCGCAACGGTGCCCGCGGCTTCCGAGGCATCCGTCGGGGCATTCGTACCGCGGGGAACCAGGTGTCGACTCATCGTGCGGGATTCGGCTTCCCAGAAGTGGAAAGGCCCTCGCGCGAAGGCGACCTCCGGATTCATGCAGTTCCCCTGGACCCAGCAGGCTGGAAGTTCGAGTGGGGACTGGCGGCTGCGTGTCAAGTGTCGCAACGACGTAACGCGCTGGAAATCCAGGTGGGCGACATTCAGCGTCACCAGCACCGCTGCCTCACCGGCATCCCTCCCGACCATCGGTCGGCCGGCCTCCGCGTCGGCTTCGATCTCGTCACTTTCTGCGGCATACGGTTGGGCGAGTTTCGGAACGACCTTGATCAAGGGAACCGACTGGTTCAACGGTCGCGGTGTCGATGTTCGCAGCAACGGTGGCAACGGGTGCGCGTCGGGCTGTGCAGTTCGGAGCACGTACGGCACGAAGTACCAGTGTGTCGAACTGGTGAACCGGTTCGTGCGGACCCAGGGATGGGTCACCACCAACATTTGGGGCAACGCGCACCAAATCCTGGACAAAGCCCCGGCGTCCGCCTTCGCAAAACACCCAGCAGGTGATGGGTACGTGCCTGTCCCGGGGGACATCATCGTGTGGTCTGGCGGAAGTAGCGGCTACGGACATGTCGCCGTGGTCTCGGCAGTTGCGCCCGGACGCGTGACGTTCGTGGAGCAGAACGCGAGTCGAACTGGGTCGTACACTC
>JADKAV010000009.1 GCA_016719135.1 Micrococcales bacterium
AGAAGCTGCGGGTGTTGGCCTCGTTCCAGATCTGGTAGCTGGTGATGCGGCCCTTGTAGCGCTTCACGACCGCCTTGGTGAACCGCAGGTAGTACTTGCTCTTCTTGGGGTACGACGCGGTGCCAGGACCGTAGAGGTCGACGTCGGAGAAGGTGCTCGCCGCCCACGAGGGGGTCGAGCCGAGCACGTAGAGGATCTCGGTGGCACCGGCTGCTTCAGCGGCGGACACGGCCCTGTCCAAAGGCGCCCAGTTGTACTGGCCCTTCTGAGGGTTGATCTCATCCCAGCGGACCCCGGCGTCCCACAGTCGCACCGACTTGACGGACACGCTCGGTGTCGCGCCGGCGCCCAGCGATGCCACGTGCAGCCCGAACTGTTCCGGCGACACCGGTTTCGCGTGCGCCGCAGTCGGTACTGCGACCAGTCCGGCGGCCAGTGCGGCGGCCCAGCGAACGTTCAATCTCATGGTTTTCCCTCCCATGGAAGACAACCTACGGAACGAGTAGAACAGGGGCCTGCTTGACTCTCACGGTGCGCTTCTTGATCCGCTCGCAGGACCCGTCCAGCGAACACACCTCGCGCACGTCGAACTTCTTCTTCGGCAGTTTGACCTTGCGGGTGGTGCCCAGCCGGGCGTACAGCAGATACTGCCGTTCCTTCTTGCGTTTCAGGGAGCAGACGGTGACCCTCTGATCGCTACAGGTACCCCATTTGGCGCGCGCCAACCAGTTCTGGATCGTGAAGAACGCCTCGCCCGGGGCGACCGGTTCACCGGTCATTTCGTCAGTGGTGCTGATCCCCATCACGTGCGACTCCCAGGAGTACCAGAAGACCTTGGTGACGTCGTAGCGCAGGCTGTCCACGTAGGTCCGCGCGAGGTATGCCGCCCCCACCTTGGGCTTGAACACCTCGGTGGCGTGGCCGTTGTCGCGCCGGTTGCCGTAGTTGACCTCGGTGTCCCAGACCGGGACCTGCGAGAAGCCGAGCTTGTTGGTGACGGTGCGAGCCATCTCCAGCCCGGCCAGTCGCTCTGTGGGGGTTCCGCCGCCGGGGCCTTTGGTGGTCCACGGGTACAGGTGGACGCTGATCGCGTCGAGTTTGACGCCACGGTTGCGGATGGAACGCAGGTACCGGTAGAAGAAACTCTCGGTGCTGAACTTCTTGCCCTGGATCACGGTGCTGGAGGCGCTGACGATCTTCGCGTTCCGGTCGATCTTGCGGATCTCCTGGGCGGCGATGTCGGTCAGCAGCGCCATCCGCTTCCAGTGTTTGGGCCGCTCGGGGGCGTAGAACGAGGCGAGATTGGCCTCGTTCCAGATCTGGTAACTGGTGATGCGGCCCTCGTATCGGGTTGCTACCGCGCGTACCCACTCTCGCCAGTAGGCCAGCTTCTTGGCGTCAGAGGCAGTACCTGCGCCGTAGTAGTAGGTATCCGGCCGCACGAAGTTCGCTGCCCATTCCGGCGTGGAACCCAGGATGTACATGATCTCGCCGGCGCCCGACGCCTGCGCGGTGCTGACCGCTGTGTCAAGGCGTTCCCAGTCGAACTCGCCGCGCTGTTTCTCCACCTGGTCCCAGCGCACTCCGGCGTCCCACAGCCGCACACCACCGAGCCGGCCCGGGAACTTCCGCCCGGCGCTGACCGTGGCCACATGCATGCCGAACAGGCTGGGGTCGACCTTGGACCACTTCGCCTTCGGTGGCGGTTCGACGGGCTTGACAGCCGCCTGGGCCGGCGCCACGGAGGCAGCAAGGGCGGTGGTCACCGCGAGGGCCACCAGGGCACGTCGGATCATCGGTCACCGAACCCGAGCGCAAGAGTCGTCGGGGTCGACACCAGGAAGCGGGTCGAAGCGCGGTCACCGTCCATGGTCCATTCCCCTTCCAGCGGTCGTGGTTGTGAGGGTCCTGACACATTGACGGTCAGGTCGACGTTGTTGATCGTCAACTGATGTTCGACGCCTGCACGGTATTCCAGGTTCCCGCCGGTGCCAAACGTGCCGTCCGGTAAACGGTAGGACACCGTGATGTAGCTGCTGCCGCCTGGTGGGATCCAGCGGCCCACCCGCACGGCTTTGCGACCGTCGACGTCGGTGAAGACCCGTTGGTCCGCCTTGATGTCGCCTGGATTGGCCCGCAGTTTCACGTCCTGGGCGTCGTCGGGCAGCAGCACGATGTTCCAGTGGAACGCCCATCGGGTGGTGTACCCGATCCGGTCCTGGAGCGGACTGCCCTGTCGTCCGGCGCGTTGTTCGTCACCTTGGCCGTCTGCACAACGGTGGCCGAGCCGTCAGCGTCGAGCTGGACATCGTGGATGAGCATGCGGGTCTGGAAGATGTCAACCTTGGAGGCGTTCTGGTTCTGGGTGTAGAAGGCGATGCGGTCGGGCTCCGGGTCGGGCTGGGCGCCATCGGCCCGTGCTTCCTGCAGGACGTCGGCCAGCCGGTCGCCGGACAGATGCACGCGGATCCCGTGGCTGGGTGCGGTGGAGAATATGGCCCGCCCGATCGACAAAGCCGCGCCGCCGTCCTGCATGCGAGCGATCATCTCGTCGAGTAGCTGCTGGTTGATCTGGTGGCGCTGTTCCTGCGCTGCCGGGTCTTCGTTGTACCCCTCGAAGAAGAGTTTGCTGATCATGTTGTCGGCGTTGATCTCGCCGTAGAGATCCGACTGGATCGGGCCGGTCGCCGCCACGGCTGCTTGCAGCGCGACGGGATCCAGCGAGATGACCCCGTCCACCGGTTGGCCGCCGTTGGCGACCCAGGACCGCATCATGTCCTCGCCGGTGATCCGGTAGTCCTGGTGCAGGTTCGACCACGCGAAGCCGTCCTCGGCGTTCTCCTCGGCGTAATAGGGCCCTTTGGCGACCGGGTCCCACGGCACGCGCGGGTTGCCGGGGAAGAAGTGGCTGCTCACCGCACCCTTGTCGACGACCTCCATTTTGCCCTGGTCGAACTGCAGCAGAGCTGCACTCAGGGCCGCACCGCCACCGGCGTAGAGCTCGCCGGGGTTGTGGAACACGACCAGGTACGTCGCCGGTTGATCCTCCCCGAGCAGAGTCGGCAGGTCGGGGAGGATGTTTTCGTAGATCTGCAGGCCCCGTTGGATGCCGTCGATCTGGTCCTGGGCCTCGTCCACGAAACCGCGCAGGACCGGCGAGATGTCCGCGGGCATCTGCTGCAGGGTCGCATCCGCCCCGGACAGATCGTCGGCGACCTGCTCGATCTGCGGCTCGATGTCCTGCAGCGCGGCGACGTTGATCGCGCCGTCCTTGAAGGCTGGCTGGTCATCACCGGTCAGTTGCGCGTACACCTCGTTGGTCACGTCGGCGCCCTCGAGGACCTGCAGTGCCGCGTCCAGGAACGTATCGGCGCCCGTGAGGTTGGTGCGGAAGTAGGGGATCACGTTCAACGCCGACACGGGCAGCGAGGTGATGCCGCTTTGAGCTGCCCGGGTGTTGGAGCGGGCCGATTCGATGGATGCGGCAGCGCCTGCGGAGTCACCGGCCGCGATCTGGTCGGTCATCGTCGCGAGCGCCGCGTTCGCCTCTCGGGCGTGCCACGCGAGCATCCCCAGGCTCACGACGAACCAGGCAGCCAGCAGCCCGACCAGGACAAGGACCCAGGTTCGGGGGCGTTGCCAGCGGGAGCCGCGGTGGGACACCGCACTCGATTCGCTCACGACACTCCCATTCGCTCACTAGTAACGACGGTTGGCGCGTCGCGGTAGTTCCCCGTGGTGCCCTGCGACGTGGCGGCGCCGGTGATTTGAATGATACGTGCGGGGACCGGCGGCGGCCGGTAGTGAGGCGGCCGTATGGCCTTTGTGCACATGACATCCAGACCCATCGGCCGCCCGCTTCAAACATGGCCGACCATGAGATCGCATTCAGACCGCCGAGATCTTGACGTCGAATCCGTCAACCAGTAGCTCCAGGTCAGTTTTGTCGGCCGTGATCACGACCGACGGGGCCAACTCAACCGCGGTGGCAGCCACGATGGCGTCCACGGTGAGGTCACGCTTCTTGCGCCGCACCTTCCCGGCATTGATGCGCAGCGCTCCGGCACGCATAGCCACGCCCTTGGGTAGGTCAAGGGTGGGGATCTTCCCCAGGACGTGCCAGATTGCGGCATCGGTTGGCGCCCCCGTCGCGACCTCGGCGAGGACCACCGCGGGGATGAGAACGCGGTGATCTGCTTGCTGGGCGGCCGCCAACCGTTCGGCCATCCCCTTTCGCTTCTCGGCCAGGGCCGAGACGGCTTCGGAGTCAAGGATCAGGACTCGTGCCACCCGACTCAGCGCCACTCGTCGACGTACCGGGCGACGGCATCGGCGTCGAGCGGCCCATTGACCTCGACAAGCTCCCCGATCAGGTCATCGAGACCGTCGCGCTCAAGCTGACGTCGTAGTGCCAGGGTCGCGTACGCGGAGACCTTGCCCGGCTCGACGCGGTCCCGCACTCGGTGAAGGACGTCAGACTCGATGGTGAGACTGACCTTCTCGAAAGACTGTTGGCTGGCCACCCGTGAATCCTACCAACAAGGCGATCCATGAGAGGTGCTCTGGGGAAGCTTCGAATTGCCGCCCGGGTATTCCCGCACCCCCGAGCAAACCTGCCCAGAAGGCTCGCGTAGGTGACCGACCGGCCTGTCGCGCGCGGGCGAGGAGTTTGGACGGCGAGGTTGGCTCGACGAACTGGAGCCCGAGACCCCAATCCACACTCAAACTGAGCGTGAAATCAAGGCCGGATCAGCAAACTAAACCGCTGGGATACACCGATCTACACCGTCGGTAGTCCATGAGAGCGCCCCGGCTGGTCATCCAGCGATGGCGCCCAGCAACGTTCCTGTGAAGGCCGCGACGGCGAGCCGGGCATCGGTGGCGGCGGTCTTCGGGTCGATTTCGGGGTTGTTGATGAGGAGCTGCTCGACGTAGGCCGCGACGCCCTGGGCGTGGTCGTCGGAGAAGTTGGCCGCGAGGTCCTCGATGGCCGAACGCAGTTCGAGGGGGCACCGAGTCGCTGGACTACGACATCGGCCGGGTCGAGCGGTCCAGCCTCATCGAAGACCTCGTTGTGGTGCAGCAGCACGAAGGCGATGTCGTAGTAATCCTTGGCCTTGTGTCGGCCGTAGGCCGCTGCGCTCTTGGCCAGGAGAAAGCCGGCCAGCCCCGTCACGTTGACCTCGGCGGTGATCTTCGAGCCCTGGTCGTTGGCGGTGAGGCTCCGCGGTGCGAAGTCTCTGCTGGCGTAGCCGGTCCCGCGCAGGTTCACGGCCCCAAGCTTCTCGGTGTTGTCGAAGTGCACGCTGGCGCCCTGTTGCTGATCATCGAGGTCGGCGAGCAACTCGAACTTGATGACCGCCTTGTAGCCGCCCCCGTGCACGGTCTCCCAACGCCAGACGCGCTCGGCGTCGACGTGGAAGTCTGCGTTCTGGAGCGCGATCTCCAATCGACGGGCATGTTCGGCGCCGCCGGCGATCTCCAAGTCGACCTGCACGTCGACGTCGGTGGTTCCAGCGTGCAGGCGTCCGCTGTCAGAGCAGAGCATGGCGGGCACGAGGCCGCCGAGGAGCACGAAGTTGGGCCGCTCGCCGTAGTGACTGCATACCCGCACGAGTGCGAGCTCGGCGGCTCGCCTGGCCCTGCCAGTTCGCTCCGGTTCCTCGCTCACTCCTCTGCTCCCATCTGCTCACGGAGGTGTTCAGCAGCCTCTTCGCCCCGGACACCGAGCATCCGGAGGTCGGAGAACACCCGCGGCCACGCGGCGACACGTTGTCCAGCCGCCTCGGTGCAGAGCCTGTCCTTTGCGGGCGTCGGGAATGCCCGCAACAGGAGCCGGCCACCATCGGCCTGCTCCATTCCGGCCTCACGCGCGATCTGCCGTAGTTCGGCCACGGAGCCACCGTCGACGTAGATCTCCCACGGGTCGACCCCAGTGAGGTACGGCGCGAGCACATCGGCAGCTAGCGCGCCGGTGGTATTCCACGCGACGCCTTTAGCGCTGAGACGCGCTCCAAGGTCGGTCACCCCACGCGCAGGGTTCCGCCACAGCACTCCAACCCTGATCGACTCGGGCGTTCGCAGCCGCCCGGCAGCCGCGGCGTAGGTGTCGAGCAACTTCTCTTCGTCGGCGACAGTGCGGCGCGAGTTGCGACCCCTGGCCGCCTCTGACTCCACTAGGTGCGCCTTCTGGAGGAATCGCAGCGAGGCGGCCGCGGTCGAAGGCGCTAGGCCAGTCGCTGCCGTGAGCTCCGCGACCGTCCCGCCGATACCTACGATCAACGCTTCGCAGACCGCAAGCGTCGAAGGGGTCCAACCTAGGTTCGCTCTCGGCTCTTTCGGAGCCTGCCCCACGTCGACCCGGATGTAAACGCCGGGCAATGCCACTCGTGCCGCGCCCGTCTCATCCACCCACGACAGCCCGTTCTCGGTGAGTAGCTTCCGAGCACCTTGCGACAGCTCGGAGGCCACGACGAGGCCCGGCCTGTCAGGCCTGTCCAGCAGGTCTCGGATCTGACGCGGCCACCCGGTCGCTAGCCATGCGACCTCCGTCGGGGTGGTCCGGATCGTTGCTAAAAACCGTCCTGGACGCGCGCCAGCACGGTCCACCCGCACGTCGATCTCTGGGTCGACACGAGCGAACGAATCGGCCAACAGGCGCTCAAGCTGGACGGTGTCCACGAGCCTAATACTACGACAGGATCGAAACTACGACGAACTATCAAACTATTGTTTCGTGTCGAACTATTCTTCGGACCCGTCGCCATTGGCGACCGCTCGGAGCCGGAGCACGCGCTTGGCGGCGAAATTGGCCGCAAGAACACGAAAGCCTCCCCGGAGGGAGGTTTCGCAAATGTGACCGGGCTGGTTTCACAACCAGCCCATTGTGGGCTGTTTGCGTAACCCTGATCAGGGGGTTTGCGGGCGAACAGTCGTAGGCATCCCATGTTTGGCCGGGCGAAATCCCATAGGCGGGCACGTGCATGCGGCACGTCACGTGGTGGGATGACAAGTGGTGGTGGTCGTTGCCGATATGAATAGCGAGAAGACCGCCAAGTCAATGGGGGAATGATGCAGGTAATCCGGACACTCGGGGCGAGTCTGCTCGTGGTTTCACTGGGCGGTTGCGTTGCTGGGGAGGCAGGCCCGACTGCTAGCCCCTCCTCAGCACCGGTGCTGGCGGTACAGCCACCCTCTGATCTTCCGCATCTGCAGTTGCCGGTCAGAGGTGAACTGACCGTGTCACGGAACAACTGCTTCGCGCTGACTTTCAAGAACTCGGTGCTGTACGCGCCTGCTGGGTCGACGGTGACTGGGGACGGTCAGGGCGTGAATATCGGGGGTGAGGAGTACCGGCTCGGGGACTCCTTCCCCTTGACGCTGTCTGCGAGCGTGATTCCGTTGGCCGATGTCAGGGAACCGAGCCAACAACTTCTTGACTGCAAACCGGAGATGGTTGCGGTTGTCTCGTTGAACTGATGCCGCCGCTGTCTAGAAGTGCCCCGGAGACACGAAAGCCTCCCCGAAGGGAGGTTTCGCAACAACGACTGGGCTGGTTTCGCAACCAGCCCATTGTGCGCGAGGGGGGAGTTGAACCCCCACGCCCTTTCGGGCACACGGACCTGAACCGTGCGCGTCTGCCTATTCCGCCACCCGCGCGCTGTTACAGGGTACATCAGGGGTCTGGACGCACATTGATGTGCATGCGCAGCGGCTCCAACGGCAGGACCTGTGGTTCTTCGGCCAGCACCTGCGACAAGTCGTCGATCAGCGTGGCGAACGGCTGGGACTGTCGGTGCAGTTGTTGGCCGTCCGGTCCGCTGAACCATTCGAACAGCCAGACTGCGTTCGCCTCCTGCGGATCGAGGCAGACGACGAAGGCCTCCGTCTCGGGTTCGGCGTCCAACAACTCGTCGGCGTAACGGTGCAGAGCGTCCAGCAGAGCCGGTCGCCGGCCGGGTTGGGCGAGCAGCCGGACCATCAACCCCTCGCGTCCGGGCAGCAGGTCTTGCAGCGGCTGGCTCACATGGTCGAGGGTATCGGTCGCGGCTACAGTCCGGACTACGCCGGATATTTCCGCATCCGGGAGTCGAAAGGGACTCCCCGATGTGGGTTGGGGTTGCGCGGAAGCGACTGAGCAGCCCGGCTACAGACCCGAGCTGGCCGGACCGTGCCACAGATCCGCCGGAGCAAAGATCCGAAGCGTGCCCTTGCCCTTCGACGGCAGCGAGTACCGGCCGCTGCGCTTCGATGTCGTGGTCGCCACGGTCTTCCAGCCCTTACGGGTCTTTCGCTGCAACTGCACCTCGCTGGCTGCCTTGTTCGGTGTCACCTTGCCCGAGATGCGCGACCCCCGCTTGGCAGTCACCGACGTGTTGATCCACTGCGACTGCGTCGGGCTCGCGGCGTTCCAGAACCCCGGCGCGAGCAGGGTGAACTGGTAATGGAACGACCAGCGCAGATCCCGCACCGTGAACTTGTCGGGACCATCGGCACTGGGGACGAAACGCCGAACCGTTTGCTTGCGACCGCCCTTCTGCGTGGTCAGCTGCAGGGGGTAGCCGCCGATCCAGCCAAAAACGGGAACTCGCAGACCCACGTCGAGGCGCTGGCGGCTGTTGCGCGGCACGGACGTGGACTTGGTCAGCGTCCACTTCAATGGCCGAACCGTGGCGATCGCACGCGAGGTGCCGCTGGGGCCCTGGGTGAACACCGAGAAGGCGTAGCGCGCGGTGGGCTTCTTGCCCGACACATCCACGGTCACCAGCTGCCCGGCGCCGGCACCCTGCGCGACCCGACTACCGGCGTACAGCCCCTTCGGAGCCTTCTTGCCCTTCTTGAACTGGACCACGTAGGAGGTGCCCGCCGCAGGGGTGAACGTCAAACGGATACTGCCGTCCGGGTTGCCGTTCGCGGCGATGTCGGTGGGCATGCCCGGCGCCCGGCCGGCCCCGAGTTGCTCGAGAAGTGCGGCCGGATCGACCAAACCGAATCCGAAGTCGGAATCCCGGCCGGCGGTACCGATGTCACGGGCAGTGGCCGAAATCTGCTGGAGCAGGGGCTCGCCGCCGGCACCCGGCGAGTAGCTCATCGCCAAGGCGGCAACCGCACTCACATATGCGGTGGACATCGACGTGCCGGACGACCAGGTGTACGTGCTGGTGTTGTAAGTGGACAGGATGCCCTGCCCGGGTGCGACGACATCGATGTGTGAACCGCGGTTGGAGAACGATGCCCGGTTGTTGTTGACGTCGGTCGACCCGACACCCATCACACCGGGGTAGCCGGCCGGATACATGACCAGGCGGGCACCTTCGTTGCCGCCGGCGGCGACCAGGGTGACCCCGGCCCCGCGGGCGTAGTCGATGGCCTCTGCCTCGACCCGGTTGGCCGAATCCGAGCCGAACGACATGTTAATGACGTCCGCGCCGTTGTCGACGGCCCAGATGATGCCCCGGGCGATGTCGTCGGAGTCCCCGATCCCCTCGGAGTCCAGGACCTTGACCGGCAGGATGCGGGCGTTGGGCGCAAGGCCGGCGATGCCGCTGCCATTGGTCTTGCCGGCGATCATGCCGGCGATGAACGTGCCGTGCCCGAACTTGTCGCTGCGGGCGCCAGGCTTTCCGGTGATCGCGTTGTACCCCTTCGCGACCTTGCCCTTCAGATCCGGGTTGGAGGCCTTCACCCCGGAGTCGACGACTGCCACGGTGATACCGGCGCCGGTCGAACGCTGCCACAGGTCCTCGGCCTGCAGACGTGTCAGACCCCACTGCAGGTCCCGGCCGGTGTCGTCGGCTCCTACCGCCATGGCGTACCGCTTGGCCGGGCGGTCCACGGCGAGGACGGTGTCGTCGGCGGTGACTTTTTCGAGGGCTGAGACTGTCGGCGCGGTGGCCACCTCGACGGTGCCTTCTTCCGTGCGCACGACCGCTGACACCTCGTCGGAAGAGGGCTCTGGCTGCGCAGGAAGGTCGGGGCCCAGTGTCGGGACCTCCGGAGCCTGCGCATCGGCAGGGCTTGCTGGATCGACCGCAGGAGCTGGCGGCGGCACGTCGTCGGCGGCCATGGCACTACCCAGGGGTGCGAACAGCATGCTCGCAGCCACGAAACCCGCGGCGAATCGACGAGGAGTCACTGGCCACCTTCCCTTTGTACTCACCATAAGACGTCCGGCAGGTGGTAGCCGGTTCCCCACAGTGGCGAACGGTCGACAACACCCGTCAGTATCGGAGTATGCCCGAGTTGCCCGAGGTTCAAACGATGGCAGACGTGTTGGCGTCGCAGTTCTCCGGTCACTGGATATCCCGGGCCGAACTGGGCAGTCTTTCGGCGTTGAAGACCTACGATCCGCCGATCACGGCGCTGGCGGATGCCACGCTGCTGGGCACCGGTCGTCAGGGCAAGTTCTTGATCCTGCATCTGGCCGATGCGGACGGGATCCCGCTGGACCTGGTCATCCACCTGTCCCGCGCCGGCTGGATCCACTGGCGCACGTCCAAGGCACTGGCGCCGTTGCGCCCGGGCAAGGGCCCCGTCGCGCTTCGTCTCACCTGGCGTGACGAGGCCGGCGACACCACAGTGCTGGATGTCACCGAGGCCGGTACCCAGAAACGATTGGCCGTCTACCTGGTGCGTGACCTCGCCGACGTGCCGGGTCTGCAACGACTTGGCCCGGATGCGTTGGCTCTCACCGAGGAGCAGCTGTCCGCGATCCTGCGTGGTGCGGGCCGGCGACAGCTGAAGACGCTGCTGCGCGAGCAGTCCATCATCTCCGGCATCGGCAACGCCTACAGCGACGAAATCCTGCACGCGGCCAAGTTGTCGCCATATGCCCCGGCCGACACTCTTACCGAACAACAGGTGAAGGTTCTATGGACGGCCCTTCGTGACGTCCTGCAGGATGCCCTCGAGCGTGCTCGGGATGCCAAACTGGGCCACATCAAATCCGAGAAGCGTGCCGGGCTGCGGGTGCATGACCGCACCGGTGAGCCATGCGACGTGTGTGGCACGCCCATCGCCCAGGTGCGCCTGGCGGACAGCTCCTTCCAGTACTGTCCGACGTGCCAGACCGGGGGCAAACCCCTGGCCGATAGAAGGATGTCGAGGTTGCTCAAGTGAGTGGACTCGCCGACGTGGTCGGTGCCGATCAGGTTCTGACCGACGCAGGAGTGCGGCAGGGCTACGAAACCGACTGGACCGGGCGTTTCCACGGATCCTGTGAGGCGGTCGTCAGACCCGCTGACGCCCAGCAGGTCGCCGCGGTTCTGCGATGGGCGGCGGACAATGGCCGCGCGGTGCACGTGCAGGCCGGCAATACGGGCCTTGTCGGGGGTTCGGTGCCCGCGCCCGGAGACCGGCCAGTGATCATCTTGTCGACCACGCGGCTGCGCACACCGGCGCAGGTGATCGGGCACAGTGTTCTCGCGGGCGCCGGCCTGACGCTGGGGGAGGTGCAACGGCTGGCAGCCGCACACGGGCTCGTCTACGGAGTGGACCTCGCCGCGCGGGATTCGGCAACCATCGGCGGAACAGTAGCGACCAACGCCGGCGGCATCCGGGTGTGTCAGTACGGGATGACCCGCGATCAGGTGCAGGGTGTCGAAGCCGTCCTGATGGATGGCACGATCGTGCGGCGCATGAGCGGGCTGGCCAAGGACAATACGGGTTTCGACCTCGCCGGGCTGCTCACCGGCAGTGAAGGAACCCTGGGTGTCATCACCGCGGTCCGGCTGAAACTGCATGACCGTGCGCCCGAGTCGGTGGTGGCCGTATTCGGAGTCGACTCGTTGGCGCAGGCGCTGGAGCACGCGAACGCGCAGGGCGCCGGGTTGCAGGCCGCTGAAGTCGTGGACCGGCAGGCCTGGCGCGCTGCCAGCGGCCCGGACCTCGGTGATCATCCATGGGCGCTGCTCATAGAAACCGACATCGAGACCGCCGAACTGCCCGATGAGGCGCTGGTCGCGACCGAGGGCCCGGACCGGGCGCGGCTGTGGGAGTTTCGGGAGTCGCAGTCGGAGGTCGCTCAGAAGCTCGGCGTTAAGCAGAAGGTCGACATAGCTGTTCCCTTGGACCGGCTCGACGAGTTCACCAGCGCCGTGTACGCGAGCCATCCGTGTTCGATCTTCGGCCACGTGGCCGACGGTTCGCTGCACGTGGAACTGTTCGACGAGGGTGAGGACGACGTGCTGAACACCGTCGTGGCACTCGGGGGTGCGGTCTCGGCTGAACACGGTGTCGGCCGGGTCAAGACCCGGGCCGTGGTCAACGATCGCGGGGCGGCGACGGTGGCCGCGATGAAGTCGCTGAAGGATGCCTGGGATCCGGATGGGGTGCTGAACCCGGGAGTCCTCTTCGGGGCAGACGCCTGATGCCGATCTGGCCGGATGTCCGCGTGCCACGAGGCCCGGCACAGACACCGCTGGTGATCGCGCACAGGGGTGCGTCCAAGGACCATCCCGAGCACACACTTGCTGCTTACGAACGGGCGATCCACCAGGGTGCGGACATGCTCGAGTGTGATGTGCGGCTGACCGCCGACGGGCATCTGGTGTGTGTCCATGACCGCCGTATCGATCGGACCTCCGACGGCAGGGGTGTGGTCTCCACCAAAACGCTGGAACAACTTCAGAGCCGTGACTTCGGCGCGGGGACCGGACCGGCCAGCGTCCTGCGCCTGGAGGAACTGATCGAACTGACGCTGGACTCCGAGCGGCCGGTCGGGCTGGCGATCGAGACCAAGCACCCGACCCGGTACGCAGGGCTGGTCGAACAGCGGGTGGTCGAGACCGTGCGCCGGTACGGGTTGTTGCGACCCCGCTTCGACCCGCAGAGCCGGGTCTACTTGATGTCGTTTTCAGAGCTCGCCCTGCGCCGGTGGCGCGAACTGGCCCCGGGGGTTCCCAGCGTGTTTCTCATGGAGCGTGTGCCACTGCGATGCCGCAAGGGCTGGCTGCCGTTCGCAGCCGACGTCGCGGGCCCGTCGATCGAGATTCTGCGTGAACACCCGGGGTACGTGCAGCGGGTCCAGTCCGCCGGTGGGCAAGTATTCGTGTGGACCGTCGATGAACCCGAGCAGGTGGAACTGTGCCGCACCCTCGGGGTCGACGCGCTGATCACGAACCGCCCAGCCGTCGCCCGCCAGCACCTGGACGCATGAAAATCGTTTCAGCTGGCAGCATAGCTTCCCCCAATTGGGGCAACTGCGAAAATCGCAACTGTTTGGGAAAATCTGCGACGATATCCGTTGGATCGGGACTTTGTTTGTAGGGTTTCGGAACAGTTCATGCTGTGATTGAAGACACAATTGCAGGCATGGAGGTTGTATCGAGCACCCCTGCGTGATAGTTTTCAAGTGTTCGGACGTCGCTGTCTCCCCCGTCGGTGGCGTCCGAACCTTTTATTGTCCGGGCTCGTTGCGACGCTCTCACGGGCTCTGCGGATAGACCGCCCCGATCAGTTCCCGCGCAATGGTGGTCGCGACCGGCCTGCCGTCGGCGGCGGACCCCAAGTTGCTCCAGACCACGATGCTCAGCTGGGTCTGTGGGTCGTATCCCATGAACGAGTTGTAGCCCGGCAACTCCCCCGTGTGGCCGTACATCGGGCCCAACTTGGCCAGGTTGTAGCCGTATCCAGGACTGTTCGGATCGTCCGGATTGACGGTCTCGATGCTGTCGAGGCGCTCCTGCTGTGTTGCTTCGTCGAGCAGGCTGCCATCACCCAGGGCCCTCACCCAGGTGGTGAGGTCATCCGCGGTCGAGATCATCTGCCCCGCGGCCCAGGTCCACGACGGGTTCTCGTCAGTCACGTCGTAGGGCAAGAGCGTCCCGGCGGCTGCCTGTTCCTGCTGGGCTGCAAGAAGCGCCGGATCGTCCATCGTCTCCACGTTGGTGCCGAACATGTAGCCGCGCGCGAACGGGTCGGGGATCGCTGAGGTGTCGCTGGGCGGGAAACTGCTGCCGGTCAGCCCCAGGGGCGCGTAGAAACGGTCCTCAAACACTTGCGGCAGGGGCTTGCCGTCCAACTTCTCGGCGATCAGGCCGAGCAGCACGGTGTTGGTGTTCGAGTAGTGGTAGCCCTCACCCGGAGCGAAGTAGGGCGGGTTGCTGAAGGCGAGGTCGAGCAGGTCCTGGGGCGTCCATTCAGCCTCCGGGGTCTCGTCCAGGGATTCGTTGAGCTCCAGCGTCTCGCTGTAGTTGAACAAGCCGCTACGCATGTTCAGCAGCAGCCGGATCGGAATGTTCTCCCCGTCGGGCACCCCGTCGATGTACTGCGACACGGGTTCGTCGAGGTTCAACTTGCCCTCCTGCACCATTTGCAGGATCGCGGTCCCGGTGAATGTCTTCGTGTTCGACCCGACCCGCACATGATCGGCGAACGTGATCGGCCGGCCGCCGTCCAGTTCGGTGGTCCCGTAGAGCTCGTCGAAGTCGCCCTGCGGACTGCGCACCTGAACCGCAACCCCGGGAGCCTGCATCTCCTCGGCCATCTGCTCGACCAGGGTCGCCAAGGCGGGACCATCGATGGTGAGTGGTGTCGACTGAGCCGGTGACGGGTCGCCGGCCGTGCTGTCCGATGAGCAGCCCGCCCCGACGAGCGCCAGCGCGATGATCCCCACGAGCAAAGCGGCTCGACGGGTGGTAGGTCGTCTGTTGCCAGTCATCTTCGACTCCCGCCTCTTGGAAGTCCTGACTGTAGCGGCGATCGACGATTGCGGCGTGCGAGCGTGACGCCACCAGTGGGATTGGCAAGCGGCGCGACGGTCGTCATTGCTCGGTCGCGAGGCGGCGGGCCTCCTCCAGAATGTGCCGGACCGGCCTGCCGGTGACCTCGGCGGCAGCCAGAGCCTCACGGTATTCCGGCTGCACCGTCACCGGCGTGCCGTCCCACCACCCCCGCTTCACGCGAATGGCCTGACCCTGTACCTGGACGGACACGAAATCGCGGTGCAGTGCCTGCCGATCCACGTTGGTGTACCGCACCCCCAGCGTGGTGGTCTCCCGGAACAGGACTTCGGCGACCCCAGCCGCGCTCGACGGCTCACACAGCGCGGTGATGACCACTGCGGGACGTCCTTGTTTCATCACCACCTGCGTCAGCCACGACTCCAGCGCGCCTGCCTGTTTCGTGCGGGCCAAAACGTCCGGGTAAGCACGAGGATCCAGATCATCGATGGTCGTTTCGACCAGCACGAGGCCCTGGGTATGGGGTCGCTCGGCTGAATGCCCGGCGAGGACACGCACTACGTTGGGTCGCTCGGGCAGGTCCCGGCCCCCGGCCCCGATGCCGATCCGATCCACAGTCATCAAGGGTTGGAAGCCCCACGCGGTTGCCATGAATTGAAGCAGCGCCGCACCCGTAGGAGTGCACGCCTCGTGGGCGCTGTTCCCGGCGAAGGATGGCGAGCCGCGCAGCAACTGCACCACCGCCGGCACCGGGACGGACAACTCGCCGTGCGCGGTGCGGAGCGTTCCAGATCCGACGCACACGGGTGAGACGACGACCACCGATGGCTGCAGTCGTTGCCACAGGGTCGTGACAGCCACGATGTCCGCGATCGCGTCCAGGGCACCCACCTCGTGGAAATGGATGTCATCGATCGGCACGCCGTGCACCTGCGCTTCCGCTGCGGCGAGCGAGCCGAACACCGTTTCGGCGTGGTCGAAGCCCGCGAGGGCGGGTGCGATGTCCCGCCAGGCGCGATGCTCGGCGGTCTGCTCGCATCGGACATGCGCCTGAGTCGCAGCCATGCCTGCGCGTCGAGTGGTCTGCACCTCGAGGTGTACCCGTTCGGTTCCCAGCCGACCGAGCACCTCGTCCACGGCCTGTTGAGCCGGTGCCAATCCTTGGGGATCCAGGGCCAGCAGCGCACCGAGCAACATGTCGCCGCTGGCACCCGCGCCGGCGTCGATCCACCACATCGATTGCGTCACCGCGCGTTCCGGGCGATGCGGGCGGCATGCACGGCAGCGCCGAAACCGTTGTCGATGTTGACGACGGTTACTCCGGGCGCGCAGGAGTTGAGCATGGCCAGCAGAGCCGCGAGCCCGCCGAAGGATGCGCCGTATCCCACCGAGGTCGGCACCGCCACCAGGGGCACGCCCGTGAGTCCGCCGACCACGCTGGGCAGCGCACCCTCCATGCCGGCCACCACCACCAACGCATTCGCCTGATCGAGGTGTTCGCGGACGGCCAGCAGTCGGTGCAGCCCGGCCACGCCCACATCGCTGATCGTGTCGACCTCGGTGCCGAACACCCGAGCGGTCGTGGCGGCTTCCGCGGCGACGGGCAGATCCGAGGTACCGGCGCAGACGACCAAGACCTGTCCGACAGCTTTTGGAAGCGGACCGAGCACAGCGGTACGGCCGACGGGATCGAGGCGGACCTCCGCAAAGCTGTCCTGCAATGCGCGGGAGGTGCGGTCGTCCACCCGGGTGGCCAGCACAGCACGGTCGGGGTGCGCCTGCTGCAACGTCGTCATTATGTGGACGGTCTGGTCGGGCGACTTGCCCTGCGCGAACACGACCTCGGGGTCACCGGTGCGCTGCGCGCGGTGGGTGTCGACGCGCGCGAAACCGAGGTCGATGAGCGGATCCTGCATGTCCGCGACGATACAAGCAGCTGCGGGCCCGTGGAGCGCCGTGATGCCAAAGCCCCACGCGCCGGGACTTCGCAGCGCAATAGGCTCGTGGACGTGACACCGATTGGATACCTCGGGCCGGAGGGCACCTTCTCGCAGGCCGCATTGTTGCTCCTGCTGGCCGCCGAAGAGCCGCAGCCGCCCACGCAGGCGTTCGGTTCGGTGACCTCGGCGCTGGAAGCCGTACGCCAGGGCGAAGCTGCCGCTGCCTTGGTCCCCATCGAGAACTCCGTGGAGGGTTCGGTCCCGGCGACGCTGGACGAACTGGCCAGCGGAGACCCCTTGATGATTGCTGCGGAGATCTCACTGCCCGTGCAGTTCAATCTGTGGGTCCGCCCGGGTACGCAACTGGCCGACATCAAGCGCGTCACGACTCATCCACATGCCCAGGCACAGTGCCGCGCATGGCTGCACGACGCCCTTCCCGACGCCGAGGTCGTACCCGCCATGTCGACGGCGTCGGCCGCCGCCGCTGTCGCCGGCGAGCAGATCTTCGACGCAGCCATCGCCGCACCGTGGGCCGGTGAGCCGCTTGGATTGCACGCCGCGGCACAAGACATCGCAGACAACCCCGACGCCACGACCCGCTTCGTGCTGGTGCGCCCGCACGGCCAGCCACCGGCACCGACCGGGGCCGACAAGACGACGCTGGTGTTGTTCATGCGCGAGGACCATCCTGGTGCGCTGCTGCAGATCCTCACCGAGTTCTCGGTGCGCGGGGTCAACCTGACGTTGATCCAGTCACGACCCACCCGCAAGGCCATGGGCGACTACTTCTTCACCATCGACTGCGAGGGCCATGTCGACGATGCCAGGGTCGGGGAGGCGCTGGCCGGCTTGCACCGTCTGTGCGCCGAGGTGAGGTTCCTGGGCTCGTATGCGCGCCACGACGGCAAGACCCCGAGTATCCGTCCTGGCACCACGAACACCGACTTCGCGGATTCGACCGAGTGGCTGCGGGGTATCCGGGCCCGCTGAGGTCTGGATTGTGGTTGAGGTTGGGTACGGGTCTTGGAGATCCGATGTGCGGTAGGCGCGTCGGCCTCGACAGGCGTTGGAGTTGGGTACGGGCGTTGGAGGCCGGTACATCCGTTGGAGTTGCGCGGGGCGTGGTTGTCTCACGGTTGTGCGTTTGTCCAACGTGGGTGCGTAACTCCAACGGCTGTTGGCGCTGCTGCGCCCGAACACACGAAAGTGGGCCGCTGCTCAACGCAGCGACCCACTTCGCGGTGGAATTAGCCTTCGATGATGCGTCCGGCACCGGCGAAACGTCCGCGCCAGTAGCCGTTGTTGACCCTGTCAATACGCACGTCGGTGCGCGGGTTGGTGGCGTGGATCATCTTGCCCTTGCCGATGTACATCGACACGTGCTGTGAGCCGCCGCGACCGTAGAACAACAGGTCGCCGGGCTTGAGCCACTTCACGCCGACGCGGCGCGTGCGGTTCATCTGAGCACCTGAGTAGTGGGGCAGGTACTTGCCGGTCGCCTTTTTGTAGACGTATTGGGTGAAGCCGGAGCAGTCGAAGCGGTTCGGGCCTGCAGCACCGGCGACGTATTGCTTACCGAGCTGGTTGAGGCTCACCCGGACCAGGGATGAGCGGGCACGGTTCGCACGCTTCTTCTGGCGCAGGCGCTTGGCCCGCTTCTTCTGAGCCTTGGACTTCTTGGCTTGTGCAACCGACGCCTTCGCCGAAACCGTAGGAGTCAGCGGAGCTGCCTGGGACGACGTCGCCGTGACCAGCGGAAGACCGCCGATCATCACGGCGCCGGCGCTCAGGACGGCGGCGGTGCGCATACGGGACTGGTGCGCGTCAGAGCGCATGTATCTCTCCTTCTCATGCCGCCTGCCGGGTTAGCTGTCGGGCTCGGGCAGAGAAGTGCCCTACCGCTTTCGCGGATTCGCCCCAACTTCCTGGGTCCCCGGTGCATCAGTGATACTTCGGCGGGTTGAACCGGCCCGTCGGCTTTTCCGACGGTTCTTCCGGCTTCGCGTTACGAAGGTACCCCGGATCAGGGGGTTGTTAATCCGACTGTGAATGAACTCACGACCCTGTGAATTGGCTCACAGAGCGACCTTGCGCGAGGGCTTCGAGAAGCTGGGCGATACCGTCCGATTCGGGTCCGGGCAGCACGTGTTCTGTGGCCTGTTTAAGCCACAAATGTCCGGATTCGACGGTCATTGGGATGTCTGCAGACTGCAGCAGGGCCAAGTCGTTGGGCATGTCCCCGATCGCGATGAGGGTATGGCCCGGCCACAACTGCTCGCGGATGCGACGGACCGCTTTTGCTTTGGTCACGCCGCTGGGACCCATCTCGATCAGCAGCCGTCCATGGGAGGAATGTGTGGGCTCCACCAGATGTCCGGCAGCCTCACGCACGAGTGCCAGGATGTCGTCGGCCGCTGCGTGGTCCTGGTCGGGCAGGAACGCGAGGAGTTTGAGCGCGTGCCCGCGCCACACTTCGGTGTGGAACACGAAGTCAGAATGTGAGGTGAGCAGGACTTCGCGGACCTCGTCCACGACCTCGGGGTCGATGGCGTCGATGTTGATCGGCTCGTCGGCCTGCAGTGTGAGGGCACCATTCGCGCAGACCGTGATCGGTCGGTGCCCGGTCGCCTCGTACACGCTCGGCAGCCAGTCCGGCGGCCTGCCCGTCGCGTAGATCACTTCGACCCCGCCATCGGATGCCGTGCGCAGGGCGTTGCGGGTCCTGTCCGAGACGCTGGAGTCGGGCCGCAGCAAGGTCCCGTCGAGATCGGTGGCGATCAGGTAGGACATCTAGACCGGCGTCAGTTCGGACCGGCCCAAGTACGGTTGCAGGGCTTCGGGTACAGCCACGGATCCGTCGGCGCGTTGATGGTTCTCCAGCAATGCCACGATCGTGCGGGTGATCGCAGTCAGGGTGCCGTTGAGCGTGGCGACGGGCTTGGCGCCTTTCTCGGTCTTGCTGCGGATGCGCAGGCGCCGAGACTGGAACGTCGTGCAGTTGGACGTCGAAGTCAGTTCCCGGAAGCGGTGCTGGCTCGGGATCCAG
This sequence comes from Micrococcales bacterium, assembly GCA_016719135.1. GTDB lineage: Bacteria > Actinomycetota > Actinomycetes > S36-B12 > UBA10799 > JADKAV01. The sequence continues at coordinate 19,671 of JADKAV010000009.1, forward strand.
GCCTCACAGTCGAACTTGCGGGCCGCGCTGGCGCCGAGGTCGCCGGTGGCCACATCGATGATCCGGAAAGGGATTTCCAGGGCTTCGAGGAACTGCACTTCGTAGCTGAGCAGGCGCTGATGCTCAGCCTCGGCGTCCTCCGGCGCGCAGTAGGAGAACATCTCGACCTTGTCGAACCAATGCACGCGGAAGATGCCGCGGGTGTCCTTGCCATGCGACCCGGCCTCGCGACGGAAACACGGCGAGAACCCGGCGTAGCGCAGTGGCAGCGACTCAAGGATCTCGTCGCTGTGGTACGCCGCCAACGGGACTTCCGCGGTCCCCACGAGGTACATGTCGTCGTCGGCGAGGTGGTACACGTTCTCCGCGGCCTGTCCGAGGAAGCCGGTGCCCGCCATGGCCTCCGGGCGGACCAGAGCCGGCGGGATGACCGGTGTGAATCCGTTGCGCTGAGCCTGCGCCATGGCCAGGTTCACCAGGGCCAGTTCCAGCAGTGCTCCCTGGCCAGTCAAGTAGTAGAACCGTGAGCCGGAGACCTTCGCGCCGCGGGCCACGTCGATGGCGCCGAGAAGTTCGCCGATCTCAAGATGGTCGCGGGGGCAAACCCCTCCTTCTCGAAGTCACGCGGTGTCCCCCGCTTGTCGATGACGGTGAAGTCCTCCTCTCCGCCCACGGGCGCCGACTCATCGACCAGGTTCGACAGTGGCTCGACGGCGCGGTGGAAGGCCTCCTCGGCCTCGCGCACGTGCGCCTCGGCCTGTTTGACCCGTCCGGACAGTTCCTTGGTCCGTACCAGCAGTGCGGGGCGGGTGTCGGCGTCGGCGGCGGCGACCTGTCGCCCGAGGTCCTTCTGCTCGGCGCGCAGACGTTCGAAGTCGGTCAGTGCCGCGCGGTGAGCAGAGTCTGCCGCAACCGCGGCATCCACCAGGTTCGGATCCTCACCGCGTCGGGTCTGGGACTCTCGCACCCGGTCGGGGTCGGTTCGCAGGATGTGCAGGTCGATCACCTGTCGAGAGTATCGAGGACCAGCGACATCGCCGGGTGGCGGATCGGTGGCCGGTCTGCGGCACGGGTCCGGAAGTCAACGTTTGGCACCTAGGGACAGCACGGGGAGCGCAGCGCTGGCAGCTCAGGCCAACCCCGCCTCCCGCAGCCATGCCTCGCTGCGCGCCATGCCGTCGTCCAGGGGCACCTGTACCTGCCAGTCCAGAACCGCGGCCGCCTTGTCGGTCGGGAACTGCAGATCGCGCAGGTACTGCTTCAGTTGGTCGCGCGTCAGCGGGATTCCCAAAGGCAGCACCTCGGCCGCGATGGCGATGATCCGGGCGACCGGGACGGGCACCCGCCGGGGAGCCCGGCCTGCCATGTCGCCGTAGTACCCGAAGAACTGCGGCCAGCCGATGCTGCGGTCCACGCAAGTGAATGCCTCCCCCGCGGCCTGCGGGACAGCGGCGCAACGGATCAGCATGTCCACCACGTCGTCGACGTACACCGGGTAGGCATGACCTCCCGAGCCGAACAGCACCGGCACGCCCTTCTTGACCAGCCGGTACATGCCCACGGTCCAGCCCGAAGAACCCGGTCCGTAGACCATGCCCGGTCGAACGATGACCAGTTCGATGCCGGTCTCCTCCGCGGCGCGGCGGGCGGCTTGTTCCCCCAGCGCCTTGGTGCGCCCGTACAGATCCCGCTGGGTGGTGTCCAGGGGGCTGTCCTCGGTGATGACGTCGTGGTCCGGCAGTCCGTAGGCGGCCACGCTGCTGACCAACACCACGCGTCGGCAACCAGCTAACGCTGCGGACCGGACCAGGGATTCGGTCGCGGTCACATTGATCGCGTGGGCAGCAGCGGAGTCCTCATCGCGACGTGGAAGCCACGCCGCCACATGGAACACCACCTCGTGCCCGGGCAGCAGTTCAGCGAGTCGATCCGCATCCAGCAGGTCGCACTGTTGGTGTTCGACTCCGGCCGGGGCCGGTTCGCGGAAGGTACGGCCCAGTCCGGTGACCCGTGCGCCGTGATCGCAGGCGAGGATCTCGGCCAGCCGACCGCCGATGAAGCCGCTGGCTCCGGTGACCAGGACGGGGGTCTCTGTGAGCATTCGGCCAGTCTAGGAGCGAGGGCTGCGTTACAGGTACGGTCCGCTCTGCGGTCGGGGCATCGGCGCGGGGTTCTCGGAGCCCTCGATCGCTTGGCGTCGCATCTGCTCCAACTGCGCGCGGGCCGCCATCTGCTGGGCGAACAGCGCCGTCTGGATCCCGTGGAAGAGGCCCTCGAGCCAGCCCACGAGCTGCGCCTGCGCGATCCGCAATTCCGCCTCGCTGGGGACACTGTCGTCGGTGAAGGGCAGGCTCAACCGGTCCAGTTCCTCGATGAGTTCGGGGGCAAGGCCGTCCTCGAGTTCCTTGATCGAGGTGGCGTGGATCTGCTTGAGACGCTGGCGGGCCGCTTCGTCCAGGGGCGCACTCTTCACCTCATCCAGCAGCTGTTTGATCATGCTGCCGATGCGCATCACCTTGGCGGGTTGCTCGACGAGGCCGGCCACGTTCTGGCCATCGTTGTCGTGCGGCATCACGACAACGTTCGGGTGGCCGTCGGGTTGTTCAGTCATCCGAGAACTCCGATCTGCGGGGGTGCTTCTGGCCCTGCCTGATGGTCACAATCCTGTCGCCCTTCTGCAGGACCCGCAGCGCGTCAGTGTCGAACCGGTAGAGGTGATCGCCGCGCTGCACGGCCAGCAGCATCTCGCCAGCCTCAGACAACTGCGCCGGGGAGAGGCCGAGTTCGGCGCGTCCGACTTCCCGCTCACGAACCTCGAGGCCCTCCGACGGGTCGAGCAAGTCTTCCATGAGTTCGCCGGCGATCGGGTGGACCAGCTGCATCCCCAGCAGACGTCCGGCGGCTTCTGCGGTGGTGATCACCTGATCGGCGCCGGACTGCTTGAGAACGTTCGCGCTGGCCTGCTCGCGGGCGGCAGCCACCAACTTCGTCCTGGGCGCCAGTTTGCGCACCGCCAGCGTGACGAGCACGGCCACGTCGTCGCGGTCCACAGCGACGATCACCTTGCCCGCAGTGGGGACGTCGGCATGAGTCAGCACTTCTTCGCGACGGGCGTCACCCAAGATTCCCGCCACCCCCGGGTACTCGTCGGAGTCCGGGTCGAGTGGGTCCTTGCGGGTCGGGCGGGTGGCGTCCTCGACCGCGGCGGCGTCGTTGGCGATGACCACGATCCGTTCCGGTTCGATGTCGTTGTCCAGGAGCATGCGCACGGCTGAGCGCCCTTTGACGCCGTATCCGATGACGACGGTGTGATCCTTCAACTTCTTCCTCCAGCGGCGTTCGCGGAACTCGTTGCGCGTGCGTGCGGTGAGCACCTCCAGGGCGCTACCGACCAAAACGATCAGGAAGAGCACCCGCAGGGGTGTGATCAGGAAGATGTTCACCAGCCGCGCTTGGTCTGTGGCCGGGGTGATGTCCCCGTACCCCGTCGTCGACAGCGAAACCGTGGCGAAGTACAAGGCGTCGACGAAGTCGACCGGGGTGCCGGTGTTGTCCTGGTACTGGCTGCGCTGGACGTAGACCAGCATGGTGGTGGCTGCGATGGCGAAGAATGCGATCGCTACCCGAACCAGCACGGACCCAACCGGGCTGAGCCGCAGTTCCGGAAGCGACAATCGACCGCCGAGGCCGGCGTCGTCGTCGCGCTCACTCACGCAGCGCAACCTACCAGCAGTGGTGGCTGGAGCCACGGCCGAACCACCCGCCGGGTTGGTGTGAGTCTGGTGGGGCGCATCGCCCCCTGTGCTTGACCGCAGACCAAACTTGACACTAGCGTCAAGTTCATGGGCGCACTACGTTCGATGATCGACACCGGCTCCGAGCAGTTCACGAGTAACCGCACGGCGATGCTTGAGGCTTTGGCCGAAGTGCACAGCTTGCAGGCCGCCGTCGCCGCGGGTGGCGGCTCGACCGATCCTGGCAAGAATGCCCGCACCGTCGCCCGCCTGCGTTCGCGGGGCAAACTGCTTCCACGCGAGCGCATCGCGTATCTGCTGGATGCCGGCAGTGCATTCCTTGAGCTCAGCCCGCTGGCGGGTTGGGGGACGCAGGACCCGGTGGGAGCGGGACTTGTGACCGGGATCGGCACGATCAGCGGTATCGAGTGCGTGATCGTGGCCAACGATCCGACGGTGAAGGGCGGCGCACAGGGACCCTCTTCGGTGCGAAAGGGTCTGCGTGCCATGGACATCGCGCGGCAGAACCGGCTTCCGTTGATCAGCCTCACCGAGTCCGCCGGCGCTGACCTTCCGCAGCAGGCGGAGATCTTCGTGCCCGGTGGCGCCAGTTTCAAGAACCTCACGCAACTGTCGGCGGCGGGCATCCCGACGGTGACGATGGTCTTCGGATCGTCGACCGCCGGCGGCGCGTACGTACCGGGAATGAGCGACTACGTGGTGCTGCAGAAGGAGGCCGCCAAGGTCTATCTCGGTGGTCCGCCCCTGGTGAAGATGGCCATCGACGAGGACGCCGACGAAGAAGAGCTCGGTGGCGCGGAGATGCATGCGCGGATCTCCGGGCTCGGTGACTACTTGGCGCAGGACGAGCCCGATGCCCTGCGGATCGGCCGGGAGATCGTGGAGCACCTGCGTTGGCGCAAGCAGGGACCCGGTCCGGACCGCGCGCCGGTGGCACCGCGCTACGACCCTGAGGAACTGCTGGGTATCGCCTCGGCAGACGTCCGGGTGCCGTTCGACGTCCATGACGTGCTGGCCCGGGTGCTCGACGACAGCGCGTTCGAGGAGTTCAAGCCGCTCTATGGAACGACGCTGGTCACCGGGTGGGGCCACATCAGCGGCTACCCGGTGGGCGTGCTCGGCAACAACGGCATCCTGTTCAGCGAGGAGTCGCACAAGGGTGCGCAGTTCATTCAGATGTGCAACCGGATGGACGTGCCGATCATCTTTGTGCAGAACATCACCGGATTCATGGTGGGCACCCGCTACGAGCAGGGCGGCATCATCAAGGACGGCGCCAAGCTCATCAACGCGGTGTCCAACTCGACGGTTCCGCACATCACGTTGATGGTCGGGGCTTCATACGGCGCGGGCAACTACGGCATGAGCGGACGGGCCTACGACCCCCGGTTCGTGTTCACCTGGCCCAACCACCGAATCGCGGTCATGGGACCCAAGCAGCTGGCCGGGGTGCTGACGATCGTGGCTAAGCAGAAGGCCGGCGACGCTTTCGATGAGGCGGCCTTCGCGCCGATCCGGGATGCGTTTGAGAAGCAGGTCGAGGATCAGTCGACGGCGCTGTTCGCGACAGGCAGGTTGTGGGACGACGGCATCATCGACCCGCGGGATACCCGAACGGTGCTGGGGTTGGCGTTGTCCGCGACGCACTCAGCACCGGTTGCGGGCACGTCGAACTACGGCATTTGGCGCATGTGAGGAGTGGGTCGGGGCTGTTGAGGGCGACGAAGTTGGGCACTTTGGACAGGCAGAACCCCCAACAACGTCGCCCTTAAAATTGGGGTCCGATGCAGACCTCGTGAGGACAACGTCGCCCTTAAACTCGGGGGTCCGAAGCCTGCGTCGGCTACTCCTCAGGCCAGTCCCCAAGAGTGTCCAGATACATCTGCCGGACCTCGGCGATCCGCTCGTCGAGATCCTCGCGCGTCCAGTCTTCGGTCGGAACCGGCGGGAGTACAGCCACATCCACCGTCCCCGGATGGATCACCATCGAATGCGCGGCCATGATCTGACCGGCGTTGCGCATCACGATCGGCACTACCGGAACTCCCGCTTGCATGGCCATGTGGAACGGGCCCTTCTTGAAGGGCAACAACCGCGGCGTCGGTGACCGTGTACCTTCAGGCGCGATGGCGATGGACTTACCACTGCGCAGCGACTCCACGGCGGGCTCCAGGCCCTTACGCGCTTCGGCGCTGTTGCTGCGATCGATATAGGCGACGTCGGCGAGATAACCGATGGGGCCGAAGAACGGGTCCTTTTCGAGAGACTTCTTGGCGACTCCCGTGAAGTCCTTGCGCAGCAATGAACCAAGTACGAACACGTCGAGTTGGCTCTGGTGGTTGAACAAGAAGACCGCTGGTCGTGCCGCCCAGATGTTCTCCTCGCCGATCACGTGCAGACGCACTCCGGCTGATGCCAGCACCAGGTCGCAGCCGACGCTGGCTGCGACGTTGGCGCCCAGGGATCGGCTGCGGTTGAGGACCGCGAGTCCGGCTGCCGCAGCGACGCTACCGGCGAACATGCCGACCGCCGCAGCGCTGCGTCCGACATCAACGATCGAGGTGGAACGCGGCGTGTTCAGCGTGCAGGACGGCCAGCCCCGCTCTTTGGCAATGTCGTGCAGTTCTTGGTCCGGATTCAGCGCGCACGGATAACCGACCAGCTCCAGGAACGGCAGGTCCTCCTCGCCATTGGAGTAGGCGAAGGACATCTCAAGGTCGATGCCAGCCTCGTCGGCGAACTCGATGACCGCGTCTGCCTTGCCCTGCCCCCAGCGGATGTCGCTGCCCAACTCACCGGTGATGATCCCGTCCTTCTCCTCCATCTCCGTGGCGATGATGTGGTCGATGCCCAAGTCGTCGGCAGTGGCCTGGATCTGCGGACGTGTGGCCGAGGACGCGATCACGACGGTGTGGCCCTTGCGTCGGTGGGCCTCGATGAGCAATCGCGCGTCGGGGTAGATCATCCCGGCGATCTTCCGACTGAAGACGTTGGCTGCCCACGCGTCCATCTCATCGACCTCGCGGCCGGCCTGCCCCTGCACGCCCACGCGCATCATCTCCGACACGTCATGTCCACGACGCTCGACGTTGATGCTCTCCGTGACTGTCTTGACGACCTCGCTAACTGAGATCTCGCCACGACGCAGGCGGTACTTGAAGAACGCCGCAGCGGAGTAGCCAGCGATCAGCGTCCCGTCAAAGTCGAGGAACGCGCCGATCTGCGGGCCTTCATGGGAGCTGTCGATCTGCTCGATCAGCCACTCGATGTCAGCCACTAAGGCCTCCTTGGTTGAGCGTCGCTCGTTCGATGAGTAGGGGTTGTCCAGTGGCCTGTGCGATCCCCCGCAGATCGTCGACTCGCCGCACCGCCAATCGCAGTTCGGCGGCGAACGCCTGTCGGCGTGCGGCGAGGTCCGGTTCCTCGGCGTTCACCAGGCCCTGATTCTTGGCAAGTTGGAAAGCGTTGACGAAGTAATCCTTGGAGATCGACTCCGGGGTGTGCAGCGTTCGCTGCAGCCACCGCTGCCGGGCCAGGCTCAGGCAGGTCTCAACCAGCGCAGCCTGCTCGACGGTCTGGTCGCCGGCAGCCGCCAGTTCGTCGGCGAGCACGCTGTAGGCCTCGAGGAACGGGCCGATCACACGGTGGGCGAGCACCAGCTTCAGTTTTCCGGCTTCCTCAATCACACTCTCGGTGGTGAAGGTGTCCTCCTCCCAGCCGGGATACATCAACGACGCCTCCGCGGCGATCTGGTCGGAGAATTCCCGGGTCGGCGGGAAGAAGAACTCGAACTTCAGGATGTCCTTGAGCCGTCGTGCGTTCTCCCAGACCGCGACCTTGATGTCCGGGGCCCGATCCTCGGCCGCCTGGATCGCTGCGAGTTCGGTGATCGCCCGGTTGAGGAAGAAGTGGATGACGGTGTTGCGGTAGAAAGCGGCCTCGTGCTGGCTGTCCAACGACACGTAGAACACGCGCTCGGTCGGGCCGTCGTACTGCGTGACCACGCCCTCTTGCACCAGATTGCGCAGGGTGTCGCGCAGGGGGCCGTGCTCGTCGAGATTGACCTGTTCGGTCAGAGGCAGGTTTCGCACACGGATGTAGTCCAACAGAGGCTGCAGGATGTGCCGCCCCTCCTCGACGGTGATAGCCCGGTCCCCGTTGTCCAGCAGGGCGAAGGTGAGCATCGCGGCCGGGGTGACCGGGGTGGCCGCGTTGATCCGGTTGCACACCTCGAACGCGACCTTCGGCACGGCCAGTCGTGGTCGCAGGTTCCCGTCGGCGTCCTCGGTGAGATTCAGCGCGTCGCGCAGCGACAGCGGCTCACCGAAGCGCAGCGTTGCGCGCCCGAGCCGGCGCGACTGCGACCGGGCGAACTTGTAGAGCCACTTGATGCTCTCCGGGGCTTTCGTCCCGCCCATCTCCTCGGCGGAGATCGCGCTGACCTCGTGCTGTTGGTCGTAGACGATCGAGGTGGGCACGATCCGCACCTCGTTGTCCGGGTCGCCGGCGAACGCATCCACGACGTAGCTCAGAATGCCGTAGCGCGGGGGGCGCAGTTTCCCGGTGCGGGTGCGCCCGCCTTCGATGTACCACTCGAGGTTCTGCTTATTGCTCATCAGATGCGCCAAGTAGGTCTTCAGGACCGCCCGGTACAAATGGTCGTCGCGGAACTCCCGGCGGATGAACACGATGCCGTTGCGGCGGCCGATCTCCGACATCGGCCACAGGGCCAGGTTCGCCCCGCCCAGGGTGTTGTTCGGAGGGAAGCCGTGCTTATCCAGCGCCCAGCGCAGCACCATCGGATCGAGGTAGGAGCGGTGGTTCGGCAGGAAGATCAGGCCGGCGGTTTTGTTCAGTTCCTTGAGCTGCTCAACCTCCTCGGGGATGTAGTCCACGGTGTAAGCCCGGGAGAGCCACTTGGTGAACCTGTCCCAGGCGGTGACAGTCACACCGCCGGGTTTGACCGCCATCTCCTTGAGGTCGGCGCGGGCTTCTTCGGCCAATTCGTTCACAGGCCGTCCGGTCTCCTCGGACAGAGTCGCGAGAGTGCGCAGGAATTCCGGTGTCTCGAGTATGTGCTCCACGGTGACGTCTCCAGGTGATCGTTCCGAAAGGCTAGCCAGACGTTCTGGTTGAAGCAATGCCGAACGGCTACAAAACGATGGACGCGATGGCCACCGCGTGGCATGAGGCCGCCACGATGGTCAGCAGGTGGAAGACCTCGTGGTAGCCGAACACTTCGGGCACGGGGTCGGGTTTGCGGGTGGCGAAGACGACCGCTCCGATGGTGTAGAGAACTCCACCGACGAACAGCAGAACGTTGGCGTAGGCCGGAGCCGAGCGAGCCAGATCGGGCAGCACGGTCACGGCCACCCAGCCCAGGGCGATGTACAGGGGGACGAACATCCAGCGGGGTGCGGCATGCCACGTCAGCCGGGCGACGACGCCGGCCAGCGCGCCTCCCCACACGACGGTCAGCACGATCCACGACTTGGATCCCTCGAGCAGCAACAGTGCGATCGGCGTGTAACTGCCGGCAATGAACACGAAGATCATCGAGTGGTCGACGCGCTGCAGCCACGCCCTGACCGCGGGACGCCAGGTGCCTCGGTGATAAGTGGCACTGACGGCGAACAGGCCGGTCAGGGTCATCGCCCAGACGCCGGTGCCGATACGTTCACGGGCACCGTTGGCCAGCATCAGAAGAGTTGCACCGATGACCGCGGCGACCGGGACCGCCCACGTGTGCAGGACACCGCGCAGTCGGGGCTTGAGGATTTCCGCCGTTGTCATGCTCACCCGATTCAGGGTACGCCGTCGATCGTGGTGCTGCCCATTGGTCTGCGGAAGGGGATGTGGTCGCAGGCGTTGGACTTGCGTACGTAGGTTGGAGAAACGCACGAGCGTTGGACTTGGGCGGGTCGTGGTTCTCTCACCGATGTACCGATGTCCAACGGCTGTGCATAACTCCAACGGGTGTGACGCTCGGGGTCAGGCTCCAAAGTGATGCGCGGGTATCGGTTGAACCGGGGTCGGGTCGGTCGCAGGCGTTGGACTTGCGTACGGGGGTTGGAGAAACGCACGGGCGTTGGACTACGACGGGCCGTGGATCTCTCACCGATGTACCGATCTCCAACGGCTGTACGTAACTCCAACGGCTGTGGCGCTCGCCTTCTCGCGAGCACCCTTGACCTCCACCAAACTTGACACTAGCGTCAAGTTTGTGAAGATCCTCGTCGCCAACCGTGGAGAAATCGCCTGCCGGGTGTTCCGGACGGCAGCCGCGATGGGTCACCAGAGCGTGGCTGTGTTCACTCCCGCCGACCGCGGTGCACTGCACACCCGCAGTGCGGACATCGCGGTCGCCATCGATTCGTACCTGGATTCCGCCGAGATTCTGCGCGCGGCCGAACGCATCGGCGCCCATGCCATCCACCCGGGTTACGGATTCCTGTCGGAGAACCCGGACTTCGCCCAGGCCGTCAGCGACGCCGGCCTGATCTGGATCGGGCCGACTGCCGCCAGCATTCGAGCGATGGCGTTGAAGGTCGAGGCCAAGGAATTGGCGGACAGAGCCGGCGTGCCGCAACTGACCAGCGGGACTGACAAGTTCCCGGTGCTGGTCAAAGCCTCGGCCGGCGGTGGCGGTAAGGGCATGCGGCGGGTGGACCGGCCCGAGGACCTCGACGAAGCGATAGCAGCGGCCAAACGCGAAGCGGCCAGTTCCTTCGGCGACGACACCGTGTTCGTTGAGCGCTACCTCGAGCAGGCACGGCATGTCGAGGTACAGGTGTTCGGGGACACGCACGGCAACGTGGTGCACCTGTTCGAGCGCGAATGCTCGATCCAGCGCCGGCACCAGAAGGTGGTTGAGGAGTCGCCGTCGCCGGGAATCACCGACGATCTGCGCGACCAGATGACCTCGGCGGCGGTCAGCCTGGCCAGTGAGATCGGGTATGTCGGCGCCGGCACGGTCGAGTTCATGGTGGCCGGTGACGAGTTCTTCTTCCTCGAGATGAACACCCGGCTGCAGGTCGAGCACCCCGTCACCGAAGCAATCACCGGTCTGGACCTGGTCCAATGGCAGATCCGGGTCGCCCAGGGCGAGCCCTTGCCGTTGCGCCAGGACCAGATCACCGCCACTGGACACGCCATAGAGGTACGGCTCTATGCCGAGGATCCCGCCAATGGCTACCTGCCCAACACCGGCACCCTGCGGACCTTCGACGTCGAGGCGCAACCGGGCATCCGGGTGGACACCGGCTTCGTCGCCGGGGACGCGGTGACCGCCAACTACGACCCGATGCTGGCCAAGGTGATCGCCCACGCACCCACCCGCGATCAGGCGGCACAACACCTGGCCGCTTACTTGCGGCGAGCAGGGATCGAAGGTGTCGTCACCAACAAGGACTCCCTGGCAGCGATCCTCACTGAGCCGGATTTCCTGAGCGGCGCGACGACCACCGACTACCTGGACACGCACCCGCAGGTGCTGGAACCGCACGTCGACCTCGTCCGCCCGGCGCTGGCGGTACTCGCGATGCGCGATGTCGACGGTCCTGTCGCGCCGGCGGGTTGGCGCAACGTCGCGGCCGTGCCCGAGTGGCTGCAACTGGAGATCGGCGGTCGTCCGGTCACCCTTCGCTGGCGCCGCGAGAACGGCACCTTGCAGGTCGAGACGGTGACCGGCGACCCCCTGCTCGGGGACGCCGAACCGGTAGGCACGGTCAGGCTGACGCGCGACCCGATCACCGTGGAGATCGACGGGGTCATGACGCCGGCCACCGTCCGGGGAACCGATTTCGGAACGGTGCAGGTCGAGGGCCACGCACTGGCTTTCGAGGTGCAACCGAGATTCGACGACGACGCCCATGGTGCCGATGCCGCCGGACCGACCACGCCGGTGCCCGGCACCGTGACAGAGGTTCGTGTCAGCGAGGGGGACGAGGTCGCAGGCGGGCAGATCCTGGTTGTGCTGGAGGCGATGAAGATGGAACACACCATCACCGCGGACACCGCGGGGATCGTTGCTGACGTGCATGTGCGAGTCGGGCAGTCCGTCGATGCCCACCAAGTCGTCGTCACCGTGGAGGAGATGGCATGAAACGCCCCGTCCGCATCGCGAACTGTTCGGGCTTCTTCGGCGACCGGCTGGCAGCGGCCCAGGAGATGGTTGAGGGCGGTCCCATCGACGTGCTCACCGGTGACTGGCTGGCCGAACTCACGATGTTGCTGCTAGCCCGGCAGAAGATGAAACACGGCACCGGCTATGCGCGGACATTTCACCAGCAGATGGAACAGGTTCTACCCACGGTCTTGGACAAGGGGATCAAGGTCGTCAGCAACGCCGGCGGCCTGGATCCGGTGGCCAGCGCCCAAGCCATCCGGGAGATGGCTGCGGACAAAGGCCTGACAGTAAAGGTCGCGTCCGTCAGCGGCGACGACCTGCTGCCCCGGTTCGCGCAGGTCGGCGGGCAGTGGAAGAACCTGGACACCGGGGAACCCTTCACCGGACATCCCTTGAGTGCCAACGCCTACCTCGGCGCCCGCGGCATCGTTGCGGCACTGCAGGCGGGCGCGGATGTGGTCGTCACCGGCCGCGTGACCGACGCGGCCCTGGCGATCGGCCCGGCCGCTTGGTGGCACGACTGGGACCTGGACAGCACGCAGGACCTCGACGCCCTGGCCGGCTCACTGGTTGCCGGCCACGTGATCGAGTGCGGCGCCCAGGCCACGGGCGGGAACTACGCGTTCTTCCGCGAGGTGCCAGGTCTGGAACACGTCGGCTTCCCGATCGCGGAGGTGGCCGCCGACGGCACCAGTGTCATCACCAAACACTCCGGCACCGGCGGCATGGTCTCCCCCGGCACCGTGACGGCGCAGTTGTTGTACGAGGTGGGCGACGAGCACTACCTCAACCCCGATGTGACTGCCCGATTCGACACCATCGAGATCGACCAGGTCGGCAAGGACCGGGTGCGTCTGAGCGGCGTCCGCGGCGAGAGTGCGCCGGAAACCCTGAAGGTCGCGATCAACTACCTTGGTGGGTTCCGCAACTCCATGACCCTGGTACTGACGGGGTCGGACGCCGCGGAGAAGGCAGATGTCGCCATCCGGACCATTTGTGGCGTGAGCCTGGCCGAGGCGAAGGTACTGACCCCGGCCGAACTCGGTGCGCGCAGCCGCCTTGACGTGCGGGAGCTGACGGCGACGTTCAGCCCACCGGCCAGCGACGATCCTCGCCATGTCAGTGAGGCGCAGGGCAGGTTGGTCATCACCGCCAAGGACGACGACCCGAAGAAGGTCGGCAAAGCGTTCACCCGCCCGGCGGTCGAGTCGGCCCTCGCGTCCTATCCGGGCATGTTCCCCACAGCACCGCCCGCCGACGGCTCCCCCTATGGCGTCTACTGGCCCTCGACCATCGCGATCGAGGACGTGCCGGTCACCGTCGAGGTGGACGGCGTGCAGGTGGCGCAGGTTGCCGCGGGAAAACCGATCCCGGCGGACCCCATCGCAAAAGCCATGCTGCCGTCCCCGCCACAGGAATCGATCATCGCTGGACCCTTCGCCCACCGCCGGCTCGGGACGTTCGTGGGGGCGCGCAGCGGCGACAAGGGCGGCAACGCCAACGTCGGCTTCTGGGTCCGCCACCCCGCCGAGGACGCAGCCGTGGCTCTTGCCTGGATGGAAGCCGATGCTCTGACCGCGCCCGAGGTTGATGCGAACCACGACACCGAGCAGGTGTGGGCCGCGGACATCGACCTGGACGTCGATGCCGAAGCCGTGCAACTGGCCGACGCCCGCTACGAGTGGTTGTGCGACTTCCTGACCCGCGAACGGCTGGCTGAACTCCTGCCAGAGGCAGCGACACTGCCGGTGGAGATCCACTACTTCCCACCGCTGCGCGCCATCAACGTCGTGATCAAGGGCTTGCTTGGCCGGGGTGTCTCGGAGACGACCCGCAGCGACCCGCAGGCGAAGGGCTTGGCCGAGCAGCTGCGTGCGACCTGGGTCGACCTCCCGGAGCAACTGCTGTGACACCGCGCACCGAACGCGGACGCCGGACCCGGGCGGCTCTGCTGGACGCCGCGCGGGAGGCATTCGAAGAGCGTGGCTTCGACGACTGCCGGATGAACGACATCGCCGACGCCGCGGGGGTGTCCCACGGGACGGTGTACACGTACTTCGAGTCCAAGGAAGAGATCCTCGGACAGGTCATCGATGAGTTGCTGGTGGAACTGCGCGACGACTTGCGCACGTCGGTCAAGGATCCGATGGCGCGCATCGAGGAGGCCAACCGCCGCTACTTGCAGGCCTACCGTGACAACTCGCGACTGCTGCGGGTCATCGAACAGGCCGCGGTGACCAACCCCGAACTGGGTCATCGGCTTGACGAGTTCCGCCAGCGTTACCACGCACGGGTGAGCACGGCTCTGCGCCGGCTGCAGGAGCAGGAGCGGGTCACGACCGACCTTGCCCCGGACGTCGCGGCCACGGCTCTGTGCGCGATGGTTGAAGGTTTCTCGCGCTATTGGCAACGACCCCTGACCGACGACATCAACCGGACCCTGACCAGCCTGTGGGTGAACGCCCTGGGCCTACGAGATGAGGTGGCATGAAACTCAGCGAAGAGCACGAGCAGTTCCGCAAGGCAGTGCGGCAGGTCGTGGAGAACGACATCAACCCGCACGTGGACCAGTGGGAGGACGCGAAGATCTTCCCGGCCAAACAGGTCTTCACCAAGCTGGCTCAGATCGGTGCACTGGGCCTTGAGTACGACCCGGAGTTCGGCGGGCAGGGCGCCGACCACAGTTACACGCTGGTGCTCGGCGAGGAACTCGGCCGCATCGACTGCGCCGGAGTGCCTATGGCCATCGCGGTGCAGGTCGGCATGGCCACCCCGGCGCTGGCCCGCTTCGGAACCTCGGAGCTGAAGAAGGCCTACCTGGAACCCGCGATGCGCGGCGAGATGGTCGCGGCGATCGGAGTCAGCGAACCCGACGCCGGTTCCGACGTCGCGGGAATCCGGACCAAGGCCGTCCGTGACGGCGACGACTGGGTGATCACCGGGCGCAAGATGTGGATCACCAACGGCACGCAGGCCGACTGGATCTGCCTGCTGGCGCGCACCTCCGACGAGGGCGGTTACGCGGGGATGTCGCAGATCCTCGTGCCGACGGCCACGCCCGGGTTCAGCGTCGGGCGCAAGATCGAGAAGATGGGCAACTGGTCCAGCGACACCGCCGAGCTCGTGTTCGACGAGGTCCGCGTGCCCGTGAGCAACACCATCGGCGAGGTCGGGCGCGGCTTCCAGCAGCAGATGGCGCAGTTCCAGGACGAGCGGCTGATCGGCGCCTACATGGCCGTCGCGAGCATGCGCAAGGCGCTGGACAAGACCAAGGACTACCTGCAGCAGCGCGACGCCTTCGGCAAGCCGTTGCTGGCCAACCAGTACCTGCAGTACCGGCTCGCGGAACTGTACGCCGACGTCGACGTGCTGGAGGCTTTCTGCCGCACGTGTGCGCAGACCTACCTCGACGGCGGGGACGTGACGCGGATGGCGACGGTCGCGAAGCTGAAGGCCGGGCGCGTGCAGCGCGAGGTCGCCGACGCCTGCGTGCAGTTCCACGGCGGCATGGGTTACGCCGAGGAGATGTGGCCTGCTCGATACTTCCGCGACACCCGGCTCACCTCCATCGGCGGGGGTGCCGACGAGGTCATGCTGCGGGTCATCGCGCTGCTCGAGGGGATGGGCAAGAAGTGAGGTACGAGGTCGCCGACGGGGTTGCGACGCTGACGCTGGACAAACCTGACGCGCGTAACGTCCTCGATGCCGAGACCATGACGTCGCTGGTCGAGGGACTCGCCGCGGCAGGCAACGACCCGGACGTCCGGGTAGTGGTGCTGGCTGCAGAAGGCCGGGCATTCTGTGCCGGCGCGGATTTGAAAGGGGCATCGTCGGCAGATCAGGAGTCCTTCACCGCTCAGGGCCCGGGCGCTCTGGTGGCGGTGCTCGAAGGCATCCTGGACTGCCCCAAACCCACCATCGCGCGGGTGCAGGGCCACGTTGCCGGTGGCGGCAACGGACTGGTCGCCGCGTGCGACTTCGCGGTCGCGTCGCAGGACGTGCATTTCGCTTTCTCCGAGGTGCGGGTCGGGGTGGCGCCGGCGGTGATCTCGGTGGTGTGCCTGGAACGGATGAACCGCCGCGACGGGATCGAGTTGTTGCTGCTGGGTGAACGGGTTCCTGCCGCCCGCGTTGCGCAGGCCGGTCTGATCAACAAGGCTGTCCCCGCGGATGAGCTGGATTCTGCGGTGGCCGGATACGTCGAAGCCCTGAGCAAGGGCGGTCCGCAGGCGCTGGCAGCCACTAAGGACCTCTTGCGCAAGGTCCCCGGCATGCCACGTGCGGAAGCCTTCGGGTGGACCGCGCAGATGTCAGCCAGGCTGTTCAACAGCGACGAGGCGAGGGCGGGGATGATGGCGTTCCTGAGCAAACAGCCTGCGCCGTGGGTGGCGGACGTCTGATCCTGGCACCGGCCGCACGTCACAATGCCCCTCCTGTGCACAACCCGCCGCCGCTTGTCGGAACCTCTTGAGAGGCTGAGCCCATGAACGATTTCGCTGGCCTCGTCGCCGCTGACATGCCTCGTATCCGGGCCGAGCTCGAAGAGTTGGTGCGTATCCCAGGCTGCGCGTTCCCAGGCTTTCCCGACGCGGACATCCAACGTGCCTGCGACAAGGTCGTCGAGATTCTTACCGACGCGGGCTACGCCTCGGTGCGCAGGCTCGAGATCGAAGGTGGCAAGCCGGCGGTGCTTGCCGAAGCGCCGGGCCCACCCGGATCACCCACCGTGCTGCTGTACGCCCACTACGACGTCCAGCCCGGTGGGGACGAGTCACTGTGGAGCAGTCCGCCGTTCGAACCCACCGAACGTGCGGGGCGGCTCTACGGCCGCGGTGCCGCCGACGACAAGTCCGGGGTCGTCATCCACGCGGCGGTGATGCGCGCGTTCCAGGGCCGACCCCCGTGCACGGTGCGCGTCGTTGTGGAAGGCGAGGAAGAGTGGGGCGGACCCTTCGAGCAGTACCCGCGCTCGCACCCGGAGGTGTTCGCTGCCGATGCGATCGTGGTTGCCGACGTCGGCAACGCTCGCGTCGGTGAGCCGACCTTTACGACGGCGTTGCGGGGAATGGCCGCCGTCACCGTCCATTGCCGCACTCTGCAGGGCGCGGTGCACTCGGGAATGTTCGGCGGCCCCGCGCCTGACGCGCTCATGGCACTCATCGGTCTGCTGGCGACGTTGCGGGATGCCGACGGGGAGACGGCCATTGATGGAATCACAGGATTCGAATGGGACGGCGCACAGTTCGACGAGCAGGATTTCCGGGAACTTGCGGGCGTGGAACCTGATCAGCCCCTGGTGGGACAAGGCACGGTGGCCTCGCGGCTGTTCAGCAAGCCGGTCGTGAATGTGACCGGCCTTGACGCACCGCCGACCCAGGGTGCGATCAATGCGGTGATCCCGCAGGCCACCGCGAGGGTGTCGTTGCGGGTCCCGCCCGGCCAGGATGCGGTGGCCGCGCGGGACGCCTTGGTCCAGCACCTGCAGACCCGTGCGCCATGGGGGATCTCGGTGTCGGTGACACCCGAGGCCGTGGGTCAAGGGGTGCGGGTGGACACCGACGGTCCCGCCTACGCAGCCGCGCGGGCTGCCATGCATGAGGCCTACGGAAAGCCCGCGCAGGAGATCGGTGCGGGTGGTTCGATCCCGCTCATCGACTCGTTACGAGCTGCCGTGCCCGGCGCGGAGATCCTGTTGTTCGGTGCCCAGGACCCGATGGCGCGCATCCATGCGCCCAACGAAAGTGTGGATCTGGCGGAACTGGAGAAGGCGGTTCTGGCGCAGACCCTGTTCCTGCAGAACTTCGGGCTTTCGAAAGATCGATGATCGTCCGATACTTGATGTATGACCACCATCCACGATCGCCTGCCCGAACCGGATGTCGACGTCGTACCGTCGGTGCGGCGATGGGGAACCCTGATGCTGGGGGCCAGTGCGGTCGGCATCGTATCCGGGTCCATCACCGTCATGGACAAGATCGCGCTGTTGAAGGATCCGACTGCGGGCTCCTTCTGCGACATCAGCTCCACCGTCGGGTGTTCGCCGGTCTTGCTGGCCTGGCAGTCCAGCGTGCTCGGCCCGCCCAACGCCCTGCTGGGCGTCATCATGTTCGCGGTCCTGGCCACTGCGGGCGCGGTGGTTGCCACTGGCGGTCGACTCGTGGCCGGCTTCCACAACGCCATGCTCGGGCTGTCCGTCTTCTTCGCATTGTTCCTCACCTGGTACATGTACGAGGTCGCATATTCGGTGGGCTCGCTGTGCCCCTTCTGCACGGTGTGCGCCGCGGCGGTCCTCACGACCATGGTGGGCGCGAACCGACTGGTCGCTGCACACGGTTCGGGCGCGGTGCAGCGTGGGGCGGCAGGTCTGGCCGCAGGCAAGTGGGACGTGCTGATCGCGCTCGGCTGGGGTGCGATCATCGCGGCGATGCTTTTCGCGGGAATCTGGCTGTAGAGGGTGTTTTGGATCAGCCTTTCCAGGATGAGCAGCCCGTGAGTCGTCGCGTCATCAGCCTGCTCGTGGCCGCCGTCGTACTCCTTGTGGGCGGTTACGCGGGGTACACCTACATGTTCGCCACGACCACCTCGTACGCCAACTACTCGGCGCCGGCCTTCGAGGAGGGCGCCAGCGACGACCAGCGCATCCTCGGGCTGCAATCGGACTTGGGCGATGCCGCCGCGGAGATGGCGCAATTGCAGGAGATGGCCGCCAAGGTGCAGTTGGGCAAGATGAAGGTCATGGGCCGGCACCTGCAGCAGGTTTCCGACGAACTCGAGTTGCGCCTGTCCGAGATCGAGGATCCGCAGGCCAAGGCCGTGCTCGCCAAGGGAATCACCGGGCTGCGCACGGTCGGGGAGGGCTCCGAGGAACTTGGACGCGCTGAGCAATCGCTGAACTGTGCACTTTCGATGCACAACATCACGGCCCGGCCTGAGAGTTCGTCGATCACGTCCGCTGTGCCAGTAACGTCTGCACGCTCATCGCGAGGTGACCCTGCGAGACTGAACACGTGACGAATGCCCTGGTAGCCCTCGCGATCGTGGTGGGGCTTTTCGGCACGATAGTGCCGATCCTCCCGGGGGCTCTGCTGGTCGCCGGCGCGATCGGAGTCTGGGCGATCCTCACCGGCGGAACCACCGCGTGGGCGGTCGCGATCGGCGCTTTGGCCATCATCGCCGCAGGGCAGTTGCTGAAGTACCTGGTCCCGGGCCGTCAGATGAAGGCCAGTGGCGTCCCGACCTGGGTGCTGTTGATCGGCGCGCTGGCCGGCATCGTCGGGTTCTTCGTCATCCCCATCGTTGGCCTGGTGGTCGGCTTCCTGGCCGGGGTGTTCGTCTCGGAAGCGGTGCGACTGGGCACGGTGAAAGGAGCGTGGCCCACGACGATGCAGGCCATGAAGTCAGCCGGCTGGTCGGTGCTCATCGAATTCGGCTCCGCCCTGCTGGCAGCCGCCCTGTGGGCCGCGTCCCTCGTGCTGGTTCTGTAGCCCCGCATCGTCGTGCCTGGCGCCTTTAGACTGCGGCGCAAGGAGGGGCAAAATGGACATCATCATCCTGGCGCTGCTGCTGACGGCGGTTGTGCTGGTCGTGCGGGGAGTCTCACGAACCTGGGTTGTGGTCACGTGGCTGCTGGCACTGGTACTGATGCTGGGCTTGTTCCGCTACCACGTCACGTCTCCGCTGGATCTGAGCTTCTGATGAAGTCCTTCCCACGACTGCTCTTCTGGGCGATGCATCTGTGGGTCCTCGCCTACAGCGCAGTGATGCTCGGGGCGTTCACGATCCAGTTCGTCGGCGGGGAGTTTCCCTGTCCGCTGTGCATGCTCCAGCGCTACGGCATGATCCTGAGCACCATCGGCGCACTGTGGATCATCATGCAGGCCCGCCGTGGTGAGCTCACCGCGGTTCGCTACGCGCAGGGACTCGGCATGGGGGTGCTCGGTGCCGCGGCCGGGGCGTTGGTGTCGGTGCGCCAGATCCTGCTGCACATCAAACCCGGCGACCCCGGCTACGGCGAACCCGTCCTGGGCATGCACCTGTACACATGGGCGCTGATCACGTTCTACGTCGTGATCCTGTTCGTGGCCGTCGTCAGCATGCTCGCCCCGGTGGGTATCCCCGAAGCGCCCACGCGGGCCGGAGCGCAACGGACCATCTCGACGCTCATCGTCGGCCTGTTCGCCCTGGTCGTGGCGGCAAACGTGATCGCCATCATCTTCCTCGAGGGCTTCGCCTGGGTCCTGCCGGACGACCCGACGGGCTACAACCTGCTGGACCAGCTCGGTCTATAGGCCTACAGACGACGGTCGCGCAGCACCGGGAATTCGGCGCGGACACGGTGTGGAAGGTCGGGGTCGAGGTCGGCGCTGATCACCCCGGCCTGCGTGAGTTCGGCAGTGACCTCACCCCAGGGGTCGACGATGACCGAATGGCCGCCCATGACCATGTCATTGCTGACGCCGGCGGAGTTCGCGCCCACGACCCACAGCTGATTCTCGGTCGCACGCGCTGCGGCCAACAAGCTCCACTTCGTGATGCGCACCTGCGGCCACCCAGTGGGGATGAGGACCGCGGTGGCACCGGCATCGGTGAGCGCCCGGAACATCTCGGGAAAGCGCAGGTCGTAGCAGGTGGCCAGTCCGGTCACGCCCAACGGAGTCTGCACGGTCACCACGTCCTTGCCGGCTGACAAGGTCACCGCCTCGCCGGTGTCGAATCCGAAAAGGTGGATCTTGCGGTAGGTGGCCAGCACTTCGCCGTCCGGGCCGAAGACCACCGAGGTGTTGTACAGGTCATCGCCGTCGCGTTCCAGGAACGAGCCAGCGTGCAGAACGCGGCCAGGTGCGAGGTCGGACATGTGCCGGCACCACGTCTCCAGCGGGACCGCCGCGTCCAGGTTCTCGGCGACCGCGAACGGGCCGATCTCCCACAGTTCAGGCAGCAGAATGAGGTCGGCGTCGATGTCCGCCACCATCTGGCGCACTCGGTGGCGTCGGGTTGCCGCGCTCTCTTCGTCTGAGAGGTTCAGCTGCACTGCTGCCACGCGCGTCATGGGACCAGGCTACTGATCTGTGCGGGAGGGGCGGGCGTTCTGCCAGCCGGAGGCCATCAGCCCGACGATCAAGGCGACGACAACAACGAGGTACAACTGCCCGAGCAGGGCCTCCGTGGTGGCAAGCAGCTCCCCGAAGTTGTTCAGCGGGACGAGGTCCCCGTAGCCCAGTGTGGTAACCGTCGTGAGGCTGAAAAACATGAATTCGGGTCCCGGCCGGGGGCTTCCGAAGAAGGGTGCGCTGGTCAGGCCGTCCACGACCAGGAAGGCGTAGTAGAACGACAGCGGGATGAACAAGTAGGCGGTGATGGCGCCGAGCAGCGTCGATGCCGTGACCCGTCGATGGCGTAGCAGTCGATGGATGACGAAGAAGAACGACAGCACCGAGAGCGCCAGCGCCCAGCGGGATGGTGGCCATGTTCGCCAATCCGAGCGGTCGGTCGGAGACGATCCGCAGACCGACAGCCAGGATATGTGCGGACAAGGAGATCAAGATGGTGATCCAGATCCCGATGCGCCAGTGACGGTTGACGCCGGAGGCTTGCATCGCAAGGACCAGCATCGCGGAGGCCACCAGCACGGCCACCAGGTTGCCCAGTTCCGGGCCCAGCCCCGAGTACTCGTCCTGCACATTGACCAGGGACTGGGCCGCGATGCTCCCGTACGTCAAGAAGAGCAGCCACCCGAACTTGTCGAGGTATCGGGAGTTCGGCGCGGGGTCGAACATGAAACGTCGCAACGGCGCCTGTGGGGATCCGGGAGCACTCGTCACAGCGCCATGCTGCCAGAGGGACGAGTCCCGGCGCTGCGCCGTGGCGGACTACATTGGCGTGCATGCATGCACTCGTGGCCGCCTGGTGCGACGCCATCGAATCTTTCGAGTCGACCGTGTCCGAACTGCCCGACGAGGCCTTCACGCAGCAATCGCTGTTGCCCGGATGGACCATCGGGGACATCGTCGCCCACGTCGTGGCCTTGGAGGTCGAACTCGGCGGGGAGGGTCTGCCCGCCCACGAGCCGGACTGGGACGCACTGCCACACGCCGACGATCTGTTCTCCCGCTACACCGAGATCGGGGTGGATTTCCGCCGGGGCCGCAGCCCAGCGCAGCTGCGGACGGAACTGGCCGACGCTGCCCGGATTCGCACCGAACAACTTGTCGAGGGTCCGCAGGACATGGACCACATGGTGACGGGACCAGGCGGGATCGAGCGAACTCTGGGACGGGTACTGGGCATGCGCACGTTCGACGTATTCCTGCATGGACTCGATGTTCGTGACGCCGCCGGCATGCCGCCACCGGTACTTGGTGCCGCCGCCCGTGCCACTGCCGATCAGATGGCTGGCGGACTCGGATTCGTGTGGGTCAAGAAGGCCGGCGCGCAGTCCGGTGATGTTTTGCACTTCGTGGTACCCGAGTGGATTGACGCCTGGATCGGGGTCGGGCAGGACGGCCGCGGGCGCTCGGTGGAACCCGGCGAGGCGACAACCACGGTCACGATGGCACCGATGAACTACCTGAGGCTGGGATCCGGGCGACGAGGCGATCCTGCCGAAGTCGATGTGCAGGGTCGCCGCGATCTCGGGCAGGCTGTGGTGGCCGGACTCAACGTCGCACCGTGACCGCTACCCCGCCATTCCCACTGCGGGGTCGTGCAGGAATTGCGCCACTTCGCTGAGGACCTGGGAACCGAGCTGACCGTCGACGCAGCGGTGATCGAAGGACAGTGTCAGCGTCACCACTGGTCTGACCGCGATCTGCCCGTTCACCACCCACGGACGCTCCACGACCCGGCCCAAGCACAGGATCGCCACCTGTCCCGGCGGGAGGATGGGGGTGCCGCCATCGACACCGAAGACGCCCACGTTCGTCAACGAGATGGTGCTTCCGGTCAAGTCGGCGGGCGGCAAGGTGCCTGCTCGAGCGGCCTCAGTGGTGGTGCCGATGGCGCCGGCCAGTTGCACCAGCGACATCGTGTTGACGTTTGCAACCCGCGGGACCAACAGGCCGCGTTCGGTCGCGACCGCCAGCCCGAGGTGGACCGCGGGATGCACCAGGATCACTTCGGCCTCGGCGTCGAAGGTGGCATTGACCCGGGGGTGCTTGACCGCGGCCGTCACCAGGGCGTGCGCGGCGAGGACCGTTGGCGACCACTTGTGATCCGGGTGTCTTTCGCGCAACCGGTCCAGTAGCCGCAGAGATTCGCCGACCTCCACATCCAGCCACTCGGTGACGTGCGGAGCGCTGAAGGCCGAGTCCACCATCGCCTTGGCCATGGAGCGCATCACGCCGCGTACCGGGATGATCTGCTCGGAGCCCGTCGGGGCACTCTGCCGCTGGGCCGCGGCCCGTTCGACATCTGCACGGGTGATCACCGCGCCTGGCCCCGTCGGATCCACAGCGGCGAGATCGATGCCGAGCTCCTTGGCCAGTTTGCGCACCGGCGGCTTCGTACGCGGCCGCGGCTGCTCGGTGGTCAGGCGTTCTTCAGTGGACCGAGCGACCTCATAGCCGCCATGCCGCACCGGTTTCGTCTCGGCGCCCGGCGGTCCGGCCTCCGGGCTCTGCGTGCCCTGGGGGGTGGTGGGGCGACGCCGCCTGCGCACCGGTTTCTCGTTGCTCGTGCCGTAGCCGACCAGGACGGGCTCTCGGGCAGGGGGTTCATCAGCGGTCTCGACGCTGATCAGGTCCCCGCCCACCGGCACGATCTCCCCGGTCGTGGCGTGTAGCTGGGCCACGGTCCCCTCGAAGGGGCAGGGCAACTCGACCAGGGCTTTGGCCGTCTCGATCTCGCAAACGATCTGGTTGACGTCGACCTGCTCGCCGGGTTCGACGAACCATCGCACGATCTCCGCCTCGGTCAGCCCCTCACCAACGTCAGGCATCCGGAAGGTCTGCATCACATCCCCCTAACGGTGTCCACGGCATCCAGGATGCGATCGACGTCGGGCAGGTAGTGGTGTTCGAGTTTGGACGGCGGATACGGAGCGTGTGGCGCACCGACCCGCAGCACCGGCGCTTCCAGACTGAAGAAGCACTTCTCGCTGATGCGCGTTGCAATTTCCGCGCCCAGCCCGCCGAAGACTGGCGCCTCGTGGACCACGATCGCCCGGCCTGTGCGAGCCACCGAGTCGAACACCGGCCCCAGGTCCAGCGGGGAGAGGCTGCGCAGGTCGATGACCTCCAAGGACAGACCATCCTCCTCGTGTGCGAGGCCGGCGACTTCCAGACAGGTGCGCACCATCGGCCCGTAACACACAACCGTCACGTCGCCGCCGGCACGGACCACCCGCGACTGGAACAGGCCCTCGCCGACGTCTCCCAACTCGGCCTTGTCCCAATAGCGCCGCTTGGGTTCGAGGAAGATGACCGGGTCATCGCAGGTGATCGCCTGGCGCAGCATCTGGTAGCCGTCGCGGGCATGTGAGCAGGTGACGATCCGCAGACCCGCGGTGTGTGCGAAGTAGGCCTCGGGTGACTCGCTGTGGTGCTCCACCGCGCCGATGCCGCCGCCGTACGGAATCCGGATGGTCACCGGCAGTCGCGTGGCCCCGTCGGAACGTGCATGCATTTTGGCCAGCTGGGTGGTGATCTGGTCGAACGCCGGGAACACGAAGCCGTCGAACTGGATCTCACAGACCGGACGGTATCCGCGCATCGCCAGGCCGATGGCCGCGCCGACGATGCCGCTCTCGGACAGCGGCGTGTCGATCACGCGGGCGTCTGTGTGTTTGGCATGCAGCCCCTCGGTCACCCGGAAGACCCCTCCGAGACGGCCTACGTCCTCGCCCATCACGAGCACCTTGGGGTCGTCGTCCATGGCGTCG
Source organism: Micrococcales bacterium (assembly GCA_016719135.1). Classification (GTDB taxonomy): domain Bacteria; phylum Actinomycetota; class Actinomycetes; order S36-B12; family UBA10799; genus JADKAV01. The sequence continues at coordinate 44,431 of JADKAV010000009.1, forward strand.
TGCAAAGCCTGGTTCAGCGCGGCCGCCAGTGTTACGGGTTCACCCATGGTCTGCCCCCAGATACTCGCGCCACCATCGCTGCTCTTGTTGAACCAGGTCCTGAGGTTCGGCGTAGACGTGGGCGAACATCGCGTCGGGGGCTGGATCGGGCAGGTCGCGGCATGCCTGACGCAGGCGGGCGGCCATGTCGTCGGCCTGCTGGTCGACCTCGTCCATGAAGGCCCGGTCGCCGGCGCCGGTGCGCAGCAAGTAGGCCCGCACGCGTTCGATCGGGTCCTTCAACCGCCACTGCTCCAACTCGGTCTCCACCCGGTAGCGGGTCGGGTCGTCGGAGGTCGTGTGAGCGCCCATCCGGTAGGTGTACGCCTCGATCAGACTCGGTCCGTCGCCGCGACGGGCTCGGTCGAGGGCAGCGCGGGTGATCGCCAGCACCGCCAGGACGTCGTTGCCATCGACGCGCAGGCCGGGGCACCCGAAACCCTCCGCGCGCCGGTACAACGGGATGCGGGTCTGTCGGCTCAACGGCTGGGAGATGGCCCACTGATTGTTCTGACAGAAGAAAACGACGGGCGCGTTGTTGACCGCTGCCCACACAAAGGCCTCGTTGACATCGCCTTGACTGGACGCGCCGTCGCCGAAGAAGGAGATGACACCGCTGCCGGGAGGGCTGTCCAGGCCAGCGTCGCGTTGTACCCCCATGGCGTAACCCACGGCGTGCAGCGTCTGGTCCCCGATGACGATCGTTGGCAGCGCGAACCCGTGGTCGGTGGGGTCGTAGCCGCCGTTGGTCACCCCGCGGAACAGCGCCAGCAGGCTGACCGGATCGACTCCGCGGGTCCACGCGACCCCGTGTTCGCGGTATGTGGGAAAGGCGTAGTCGTCCGGACGTAGGGCTCGGCCGGCGCCGATCTGTGCGGCTTCTTGGCCCAGCAGCGGTGGCCACAGTCCCAGTTCGCCCTGGCGCTGCAGGGCGTGGGCCTCTGTATCGAGACGCCGGACGAGGACCATATCGCGGTACAGACCGCGCAGTTCCTCGCCCGAGATGTCCACGTCGTAGTCCGGATGGTGCAGTCGCTGCCCTTCGGGGGTGAGCAGTTGCAGCAATTCAGACATGGTCTGAGACTTTCAGATCGGCGCACCGGCCGGGATCGGCTGGATGGACAATTGGTTACCCGCCGCTGTGAGGGTTATGCGGCCGTTCGGGGTCAGAGTCTGCTTGCGGTGCGGTAGGCACGCTCGTTCAGCGCGCGTTGTCCACAGATTGGCTTGGATGCGAAAACTTGTCTCACCCTCGTACTAGCGTTCGAGGTGAGGGGGGCGGTCATGGCGGTCATAGTCACAGATCCGGACGTTGCGTTGGATGGTCTGTGTTCCCGGGTGGACCGGTTGTTGGGGATGGACCCGGCCGAATGGACCCTGGACCAGCTGGAACGCGCGGTGCAGAACGTGCGCACCGCCCGCGTGCGTATCCCCAGGGTTGCTGGGTCGGCGTGCTTGTCCACAGATCTTTTCGCTGGCGATAACTTGTCACACCCTCGTACTAGCGTTCGATGTGAGGGGAGGTAGTCATGGCGGTCACAGTCACAGATCCGGACGTTGCGTTGGACGGGCTGCGTTCCCGGGTGGACCGGTTGTTGGGGATGGACCCGGCCGAATGGACCCTGGACCAGCTGCAGCGCACGGTCCTGGACGTGCCCACCGCCCGTGTGCGTATCCCCAGGGTTGCTGGGTCGGGCTGCTTGTCCACAGACTTGCTTGGACGCGACAACTTGTCACACCCTCGTACTAACGTTCGAAGTGAGGGGAGGTAGTCATGACGATCACAGTCACAGATCCGGACACAGCCTTGGACGGGCTGCGTTGCCAGGTCGACCAGTTGTTGGGCATGGACCCGGCCGAATGGACCCTCGACCAGCTGCAACGCACGATCCTGGACGTCCACACCCTCACCCAGCAGCTGGCCGCGGTACAGGCCAAAGCCCTGGCGTCTTTTGATACCCGCGGCGGCGCGCAGCTGGCCGGGCATCGCACCACGGGGACTGGTTGGCGACATCCACCAGCACCCCGGCGGGGCATGCCGGCTGGTGGGGTCCACACCGCCCGCGCGCTGCGTGATGTGCTGCCCGGAGACCGCGACCGCGCTGGCCGACGGGGGCCATCACCATCGACCATGTCCGGGCGATCCGCGCCGCGCACCGCACCATCGGTGATGCGCTGACCACCTGCGAAGACACCGTGGTGGCCTTCGCCCGCGACCACAGCGCCAAAGACCTGCGCGGGTTCCTCGACGTGCTGGTCCAGAACTACCGCCCCGACGACCACGACAATGACGCTGAGGCCGCCCGCACCAAACGGCATGCCCGGCTGTCGGCCAGCCTGGACGGCTGGTGGCACCTGACCGGGTTCCTGGACCCGGCCACCGGCGCCGCGCTGGCCGCGGCCCTGGACGTGTACGCGGACAAAACCAGCCCCGATGATCACCGCACCGCCGGTAACCGCACCGCCGACGCGCTGGCCGAAATCGCCCACCGGGCCCTGGCCCCGATCGACCGGCCGTCCGGACTGGGTCACATCACGCTGACCCTGACCCCCGACCAGCTGACCACCGGGCTCGGGGTGCGCTGGCCCTCCGGGCTACTGGCATCGCGCACCGACGTGCACACCACCACCTGCTCCGCGAAGGTCACCTACGTGGTGGGGATCCCCACCGACCCCATCCACTGGCAACCGCTAGCCGTCGGGTTCGCGCAACGGTACGCCACCAAAGCCCAACGCGCCGCCCTCGCGGTACGCGACGGGTCCGGATGTGTGTATCCCGGCTGCACCGTGCCCGCGCACCGCTGCATCGCCCACCACATCCGCCCCTGGGACGACCGAGGCCCCACCGACCTGACCAACCTCGTCCTGGTCTGCCATTTTCACCACCGCACAGTCCACCACGGGAAACTCGCCATCACCCGAACCCCCACCGGCCGCTACACCGCCACCCCCACCAACCGGGCACCACCCATAGGCGGCCCGTGACCGGGCCGAGAGGCCGGACCCGACAGACCCGAAAACCGCATGAAGCCCCCAGTGACGGGGGTGCGCCCGCCGCCCAAAGAGAGCTGCGCACCCCCGTCACCGAGGCATGCCCGCAGACCCACACCAGACCCAACGTGCGGCGCCGAACTGGTGCTGGACCCGCGACAGCGACCACGGTCCTACCCCAAATTAGGTGCCTACGCCTGCTCGACGACGACAACCGTCTCAGTGACCATCCAGCGTGGGCTTGTGCTCCAAGTGACTGAATCCGTTGTAGGTGAGGTTCACCAGGTGTGCCACTACTTCGTCCTTGCCGGGCTTGCGGACATCGAGCCACCACTGTCCAGTGAGAGCGACCATCCCGACCAGCATCTGCGAGTACATCGGGGCGAGTTTGGTGTTGTAGCCCCTGGTCTTGAACTGGTGGGCCAACAAGTGCTCGACGTGTGCGGCGACCTCGACGATGAGACTGGCGAAGCTGCCAGTCGGGACTGGGGAGTCTCTGACCAGCACCCGGAATCCGTCGGTGTCACCCTCGATGTAGTCGAACAGGGCCATGCCCGCCTGCTCGAGCAGCAAGCGGGGGTGTTCGCCGGTCAAGGCGTCGGTGATGCGTTTGAGCAGCGTCTGCAGTTCGCGGTCCACGATCACCGCATAGAGGCCTTCTTTGCCACCGAAATGCTCGTAGACCACGGGTTTGGACACCTCTGCTGCGGCGGCGATCTCCTCCATGGTGACCGCCTCGTATCCACGCGCCGCGAACAGTGACTTCCCGACGCTGAGCAACTGTTCCCGCCGTTGCTGCGCGGTCATCCGGACGCGGGTCACCGCTCCATTGTGACGGGTTGGACGAGTTTCGCTTGGATGCGCTCCGGCTTGGGCCATTTGACGTTGTGGACCCAGCCGCGTTTCTCCGCGAAGCGGATCACGGCTGCCGAGGCGTCGACCTGGTGGGGTAGGACGCCGTGGCGGGCACTTGTGGGCTCGGCATGGTGGAAGTTGTGCCACGACTCGCCCAGGCTCGGTAGCGCGAGCCAGGCCACGTTGCGGGACTCGTCACGGCTGACGAACGGTTGCTTGCCCCAGATGTGGCACACCGAGTTGATACTCCAGGTGACGTGGTGGACCAGGGCGATTCTGACCAGCCCCGCCCAGAAGAACGCCGTCAGGGCGCCTTGCCAACTCCACGTGAGCAGCCCGCCGAGCACAGCCGGCAGCAGGAATGTGGTCAGCGCCAGCCATCCGAAGGCGCCGGACAAGCGCGCGGTGAGTGGTCGTTTGAGCATGTCGGGTGCCGACCGGTTCGCGTCGATCGGTTCCTGCGCCACGGAGCCAGCCGACGTGGGACCACAGGAAGCCCTTGGTGATCGCCCATGATCCGGTCCCATACTTCCAGGGAGAGTGCGGGTCGTCCTTCTCGTCGGAGTTCGCGTGGTGTTTGCGGTGGCTGGCGACCCACGATGCGATCGACCCCTGCAGGGCCAGTGAGCCCGCCACCCCGAGGGTCGCGGCCACCCAGGGCTTCGCGCGGAAGGATCGGTGGGTGAAGTAGCGGTGATAGCCGATGGTGATCCCGCCCGCAGCGATCACGTAGAGGATCAGAGCCAGTGCGATGTCCAGCCAGGAGATCCAACGGTTCCATGCGACGGGGACCGCGGCGAGGACAGCGATCAGCGGAATGATGATGACGGCCAGCACGGTGACTCGACTGGTGAGGGTGGGCTCAGGTGCCCGGGTGAACTGTTCGGCGGCAACTGCCACGGCAACTCCTACGTTGGCGTAAGTTTCTACACCGTAACTTACGAATCCGTAGGTTGTCGAGGCTGTCCCTGTTCGAATCTCGCGTCATGGCCTAGGCTGTGGCGATGATGAGGAAGAGCGTTCCGGTCGCGCTGGCGCTGTGTCTGGTGGCAGCCCCGTCGTTCGCGGTGTCGGTCAAGAACAACCCTGAGAACAAGAAGTTGCCGCCGACTGCAAATGTCGGCTACTTCATGGGGTACCCGAACCCGACCTACTCCTGGCACGGTTGCACCAAGAGCGCCACGAAGAAGACATTGGCCCCGCCGGTCGCCGGGCAACCGGAGGTTTTCAAGGGCAACAAACAGAAGGCCGTGGAATTCACGGTGCAGTCGACCACCCCATACGTGTCGTGGGAAGCCAAGAAGGGCTGGAAGATCTGCGGCGTGCAAGCTGGTGTCGTGCTGGAGAACCCTGCGGTCAGCTCTTTGCTGCTCGCTGAAGCGGGCTACACCTCAGGAACAAAGAGCGGTTCGACGGTGGAGACGGGGTCCGAAACCATCCAGGTCAAGATCCCCGCGAACGGCATCCGGGCCAAGGGTTACGAACAGTTCGAGGGCAAGACTTTTTCGATCAAGTCCGTGCAGCACGTAACGGTCTTCGTGAAGAAGAAGTGAGCCGACTGACTGCATTGGTCAAGACGCGGTCACGGTGAGCCCAGGTCGTACGGGCAGGGCCTAGGTCTGTAGCGTTCCCCGCAGCACGGTCACCGTCGAATGTGTCGGGTCCCCGTCGAGAGGCTCATCGGACACGTCCACGGCGTTGAATGCTGACAGGTCCACTCCGTCTGGCACTGGGAAGGTCGCTTCTTTCTCCCCGGGAGCCAGGCTGCCCAGAGCGATCAGACCGGAGTTCTCCCCGTCGAGCAACCACACCTCGTAGAAGCCCTCAGGTCCTTGGATGTCCGAGGCCTTGACGGTGATCGTGTAGCCGTTGTCGGTGCGGTTGAGGCTCGCTTCGGCCTGCCCGCCGCGGTCCGGGCCATCGGGCATCGGAGTCAGTTCCGCCGAGGCGACAACCGACGACGGTGTGTCTTGGCCGGTGATGGTCGCGACCACGGCGCCGCCCATGAGGATACCGGCGGCAGCCGCGGCGACAAGTCCAGTCCAGCGGGGCAGAGTTCGCTTACGCCTCGCCATTGGAATCACGTTCTCGCCGCCGGACGGCGAGGGTTCAGCGAGTGCCTTGACGTCGGTGTGCAACGCGACGGGTTCGGTATCCAGTTGCGACGAGATGCGTTCCCACAGTTCGGGCGATGGTTCTACCAGCGAGTCCGGGCCGCCCGATGCACGGCCGAGAGTGACGACCTCACAGAGTTGGTCGAACTCTTGGCGGCACTGCGGGCACGACAACACGTGCTCCTGGCATGGCTGGTTTTGCTCGCCGAGCGCGAGTAGCGCCATGTCTTCGGGTTCACAGTGCTGCTGCATGGGTCACCTCCAATCGTGAACGCATTCGTTGCAAGGACCGCCGGATGTGGCTCTTCACCGTTCCCAGCGGCATATCCAGTTTGTGTGCGATCTGCTGGTGCGTCAGATCGTCGAAAAATGCGAGCCGGATGATCTGCCCTGCCGGCTCTCCCAGCTCGTCAATCTCGTCGGCAACGGACACCTGGTCGCTGATGTCAGCGTCTTGGGTGAGCGCCTCCGGCGCGTGTTCCAAGGAAACCTCGTCACGGCGCTTGCGGTGGTGGTCCGCGATCCGTCGCCTGGTGATCGCGAGCAGCCACGCCGGGACGTTGCCAGCTTCCGGGTTGAAGTTGTGCCGACTGCGCCAGGCGGAGATGAAGACGGTTTGGGTCACATCCTCCGCGTCGGCTGCCGTTGGCAGCGAGCGCAGAGCGACGGTGTAAACCAATCTCGACCACCGCTGATAGGCCTCCGCCAATGCGGACTCGTCACCAGCGGCCAGCTGGCGGCCGATCTCGGCGACATCCAAATCGGACATGAAACGAGTTTCGCATATGGCGGAGGCCCGGCGAACCGGTGGAGCGAGAAGGGACACCATCACTCCACCGGCCGTTAATCAGAGGTTGACCGGAAGCAGCACCCGGTTGATGCCGTGGGCGATCTGCTTGTTGCCCTTGTTGATGTTGACCTGGACGACCTTCGGGTTCTTCAGGTCGGGGTCCTTGTCCTTCAGGGTGATCGTGCTGTGACGCACCTTCACCTTGATGGTGCCGCCCTGAGCGGTCGTGAGCTTGGCGCCGTTGGCCTTCAGTGCCTTCTTGGCGGTGATGGTGGCGCCGGGCACCACGTGGTAGAGCAGCACGGTCTCAACGGTGTCGATTCCGAGGCTCGCCACGGCCTTGAACGCGGCCCTCTCAGACTTCGGCTTCGTTCCGGTCAGAGCCTTCACCAGCGGGAAGAACGCGCGGTCCTGCGGCGCAAACGCGGTGAGGCGCACCGAGCCGTCGGTCAGCACCGAGACGGCACTGTCGGGCTTCTCGGCGAGGACTGCGAGCACCGCTTCGGTGAGGATGTCGTAGTCCTTCTTGTTCTTGTCGAACTTGTTGCCGTCCACCAGCACTCCGGCCAGCGGGTCGTTGCCGGCCTTGGCGGTGGCAGGTGCCGCGGCGACGACGCCGAAGCCCAGCGCAGCCGTGGCGGCAACAGCCGTTCCGGCGGTGATTGAACGCTTGATTCCCATGATGTTTCCTCCTGTTGGTTGGGGTTACATCTAGGTAATCGCGCCGCACCCCGGTTTTGGATGCAGCGATTTTGAAACGTTTTGTCGACCTCTACCAGGAGGAGTGCAAAGGCCGCCCTTCGGCGTATCCCGCCGCGGACTGTATCCCTACCTGCGCGAGCTCGGTGAACTGTTCGACGTCTGCGGCTCCCGCGTAGGTGAATGCGCTGCGAACTCCGCTGACGATCTCGTCGATGAGGCTCTCGACCCCGGGGCTCTCCGCGTCCAAGTACATGCGCGAACTCGAGATACCTTCCTCGAACAGCGCCTTGCGTGCACGATCGAAGGGGCTGTCCGCAGAGGTGCGGATGTTCACCGCCCGCGCCGAGGCCATGCCGAACGATTCCTTGTACGGCCGGCCTTCGGGACTGATCTGGACGTCGCCGGGCGACTCATGGGTGCCGGCGAACCACGAGCCGATCATCACGGCACTGGCACCGGCGGCCAGGGCCAGCGCGACGTCCCGTGGATGCCGGACCCCGCCGTCGGCCCAGACGTGCTTGCCGCGCTTGCGGGCGGCTGCGGCGCATTCCAGCACCGCGGAGAACTGCGGCCGGCCGACACCGGTGCGCATCCGGGTAGTGCACATTGCGCCCGGCCCGACCCCCACCTTCACGATGTCGGCGCCGGCATCGATGAGGTCCTCGGTCCCCGAGGCCGTCACCACGTTCCCCGCGACGATGGGCACCGGCTGATCGCCGATCGCGGTGAGCGTCTCCAGCATCTTGTCCTGATGTCCGTGGGCCGTGTCGACGACGATGATGTCGACCCCGGCGGCCACCAGGGACTTGGCCCGCAGGGCGACGTCGCCGTTGATACCGACGGCAGCGGCGATCAACAACTTGCCGGAGGCGTCCACGGCCGGCTGGTAGAGCGTCGAGCGCAGTGCGCCCTTGCGGGTCATGATTCCGACCAGTCGCCCCTCGGCGTCCACGACCGGAGCGAAGCGTCGGTGCTCGGCGTGCAACCGGTCGAAAGCTTCCCGCGGGGTGACGGTATCCGGAAGGACGAACAGGTCGGTGCTCATCACCTGGTGGACCTGTGTGAAGCGGTCGGACTCCTCGCAGTCGCCCTCGGTGACAACGCCCACCGGGATCCCCTCGTGGGTCACGATCGCGGCACCGTGGCTGCGTTTGGGTATCACCGCCAGCGCCATTCCCGTGGTCTCCGTCGGCGTGAGCGTCACGGCCGTCTCGAACACCGTATTGCGGTTCTTCACCCATGACACGACCTCGGCGACCACGTCGGTCGGGATGTCCTGCGGAATAACAGCCATCCCACCGCGGCGGGCGATGGTCTCAGCCATGCGGCGTCCGGACACGGCAGTCATGTTCGCCGCGACGACGGGGATGGTCAGGCCAGTGCCATCCGGTGAGGTCAGGTCCACGTCGTGGCGCGACGACAGCGACGAGTGGTTGGGGACCAGGAAGACATCGTCGTAGGTCAGGTCGTAACCGGGCACGGTGTCATTCAGGAATCGCACATCTCGACGGTACGCGGTGAATGCGTCCGGGTCGAGGCGGGGAAATCCGGCTCGACGGGCTGCGGCCAACACACATCGGCTGGGGACCACCGTTGTCGTGAACCGTGTCAGTCCGGGATGGCCCATGGCGACCGTCGGCGGACTTACGCTGGGTGCATGTCGCCACATGACCACCCCTTGTTCACCCAGGTCTACCGACTCATCGCCAAAGCGGAGGACTCCGGCGTGGTCGGCAGAACTCGCACCGAGGTCTCTGCGCATCTGCACGGAAGGCTGCTGATCGTCGGCCTCGGGCCGGCCGAGGACCTGCACCATCTGCCCGACACGGTCACCGAGGTCGTCGGGGTCGAGCCCAGTGCATCCATGCGACGCGCGGCGCACGCTGCGATCGAACACGCCGCGATGCCGGTGGAGGTGATTGACGCGGTGGGCGAGGACTTGCCACTACCCGACGACAGCGTGGATTCTGTGTTGTTCGCGTATGTGCTCTGCAGCGTCGAAAACCCGGCGCGAGTGATCGCCGAGGCCCTGCGAGTTCTGCGTCCGGAGGGCACGATCGCGGTCCTGGAACACGTCGCGGCCGAAGACGGCACGTGGATGCGCCGGGTGCAGCGCTTGGTCAGTCCGGTCTGGCCGTGGTTGGCCGGCGGGTGCCGATGTGACCAGAACACCCGCGCGGTGTTCGCGGCCGCCGGGCTTGTCCTCGACGACCTGCAGTCGACGACCCTCACCAACGTGCCACCGGTGGCACCGGCCCTGGTCGGCACCATCAAGGTGTAGGGGACAGGTCCTCACCGATAGGCAGTTCACCAAGCCCTCGCTGAAACCAGAGTCAACACTTCACGACATCTGTTGCAGCAGTGCGGCCATATGTTCCTGGACGGTGGTCAGTGCTCGCAACGGGCGCAGCATCACTTTGAAGTCGGTGATCAGCCCGTGCTCATCCCAGGTGATGATGTCCACCCCGTTGACGTGCACGTCGTCGATCATCGTCTCGAATTCGAGAACCGCGTTGTTGTCGGCGGTGACTTCCCGCACGTAGCGGAAGGTGGGATTCGCGATCACGTGCATGGCGCCGGTCAGGTACAAGGCGACCAGGTCCCGTCCCTGCTGGGGGCGGAAGAGCACAGGTGAGTGGAAGGTGGCGTCTTCGGCCAGGATCTGCGTGAGAAGCGCCGGGTTGCGCGACTGCACAATCTCATGCCATCGCTCGAGCGGGTTGTCCATGGGCTCGACTATTCCGGCGGGGTCCGGGCGGCGTCAACCGGGACCAGGTCGAGCACCGCATCCACGAACGTTGCGACATCGCCGGGCGCGAAGTAGTAGTCAGCCCAACTGCGCAGTTGCTCCAGGCTCTCCTGCGCGCCGGCGCGGGCCAGGGCCGCTAGGACACCGCCTGCCTCATCGGAGCCCAGGAGCGGCAGCTGCGACAGCATCCCACCGCTCAGAATCGGAGCCAGGGGTTGTGCCGGACGGGTGACCACCAGTGGTTTGCCCGTGGGCAGCCAGTCCACCGCGACGGCCGAGATGTCGCACACGAGGGCATCGGCCACCTCCCGCTGCCACCCGAAGCGCGGTGTTCGATCCACATAGTGGCCACCCGGGTTGGAGGTCAGCAGATCCCCGATCTGACGGACTGCGGTGGCGACGGTCGACAGGCGCCTTCCCGCCTGCGGATGCGGCCGGAAGATGACCCGGTACTGCCCGCTGGACAGCAGCGCCCGCACCATGGCGACGCCGTGACTGGCCAATGACCCGTACTCCATCGGGGCCGCGCTGCCCTCCGTGGTGGGTGCATAGACGATGGTCTTGGGCAGGCTCGTGGTGGGCAGATCGGTGGGCGGCGGCTCGCTCACGTGCAACTGGGGCCGGCCGATGACGCGCAGTTTGGCGTCGGTGTCGAAGTCGTGCAGTGCCGCGCGGTAGCGGTCCACCGCCGCCTGCCCGGCCACGAAAGTGAGGTCGTACGCCTTGGCCTGGTTCGAGACCATGTAGACCTTGTCGCTCTCGCCGTGGCTGAGGAACACATGCTGCGGCCGGGCATAGGCCAGCACGTCGAAGTTGGAGACGTTCTGGTTGACGTACAGCACCACCTCCGGTTGGTAGGCGTTCATCAGCTGGTCCACGTCGGCCAGCCAACGGGCCAGCAGTACAGGCAACGACGTCAGTTTCACCAGTTGCAGTGCCACGCGTGGATCGCGCACGACGATGGCCACCGGCACGTTCTCGGCCAGACTCGCCAGGGGCACCAGCCAGTCCCGGATCTGGTACACGTACTGCGGGCCGGACCCGAAGTAGACGAAGACCGAGGCTCGCTGCGGTGAGAGGGCACCGCTGCGCTGCCAGGTCCGGCGTGCTGAGCGGTCGTCCCAGGCCGTGCGGCCGCGGGTGATCGCGATCCGCAGCGGTCCACCGGCCATGGTGACCAAACTAGTGCGTGGGGCCCGGCGCCGGGTGATGGCCGCACGCAGGGGTGGCTTGTGGTTCAGTCGGAGGTCGTCGCGAGCAGCCTGGACACCACCCGTTGGGTCGCGTGACCGTCCTCGTGTGCGCAGAAGCGCGCGCGTGCGACCTCTGGTGGAGTCCCCGCGGCCGGCGCTTCGCCGGTCAACCAGCTCTGAAGCTCCTGCAGGGACTCGGTGCGCGGACCAGGCAGCTCGTCGTCGGTCAGATACACACCGCGCGGGTACGCCACGGGCGTGAAGAAGAGGATTCGAGAACCAGTGGCCAGGTGGTCGAAAGCGATGCTGGAGTGGTCGGTGATGAGTGTATGGGTGCGTGCGAGCAGCGCGTTGGTGCCGACGTCGTCGGGCGCCAGGAAACCGGCAAGCCCGGGATCGGTGCGTGCCTTCTCCCCGAGCTTGCCGTGGACGCGCACCATCGGCTGCAGACCGTCCGGCACGCCCTGGGCGATGGCCCGCATGCGGGCACCCACATCGGCCAGATCGTCCACGGCATCGGTGTAGGAAGCTTCCTGCCAGGTGGGCGCGTACAGCACGACATCCGGTGCCGGGTGGGGCGCGAACTGGACGTCCACCCGCGGGGACCCGAGTTCGGCGACGTTGTCGATCGAGACGCCGTAAGCCCCGGCGTACATTGTGCGCGTCATGTACGGCCCACTGGACAACAAGATGTCAGCGGCATCGAAGTTCGCGACCGTGTTGGCGATCCACCGATGGGGTCCGTCGACGTCGCGGCCCATCTTCTTCAGGGGGGTTCCGTGCCAGGTGTTGAGGTAGGTCTGCTCCTCGCGCTTGTCGAACAGCGGCGGGAACGTGACGTTGTTGACGAGATACGTGCTGGTGGCCAGCGCGCGGTAGTAGGCCGCCGAGCGGTAGCGCACACTGCGTACCCGCGGGTCGCCGAAATCCATCGGCTCCCGCAGGGCCCAGACCAGCGGCAGGTCCGTGTGCTCGAGCAGGTACTGCGCGATCGCGGCCGGATTGCACGCAGGCGCCGAACCTTCGTAGGACTCGAGCAGCACTGTCTCGGACAACGGCAACCGCCGCCATCGCGCGTACACCAACTGGGCCGCAGCCCGCGCCACGTTTCGAACGCCGCTCACGTGCCGAAGGCTACCCATAGGCTGGCGGCGTGAAGGTTGTGCATCTGATCTCCAGCAGCGGTGTCTACGGCGCGGAGAAGATGGTGGTCGGCTTGTGCGAGGCCCTTGCGCAGTTCGGTGTCGACGCGTCACTCGAGGTCTTCGACAACCAGCACAGCCGCAATGTGGACGTGGCCGACTTCGCGCGGGCGGTAGGGGTGCCGGTGACGTTGTTGCGCTGCGGCGGGCGTTTCGACCCCGCCGCCGTGCGACGTCTGCGAGTAGATTTGGCCGGCGTCGATCTGCTGTACACCCACGGGTACAAGGCGAACCTGTACGGATTCCTGGCCACCCGGGGATCCCGCGTGCGGATCGTGGCCACCAACCACCGGTTCGACACCGGCCCGCACAACCGGTTGGACGGCCCCGTCCTGCGCCGCGTCGACGCCGTCTTCGCGGTCTCCGATGAAGCCCGGGACAGCTTGCGCTCGGAATACGCCATAGCCCATGCGCTGACGATTCCCAACGGGGTGGATCCACGAACGTTCCAGGCGGCAACCCCGAGTCTGGACCTCGCGCATCCGATTGTGGCGATGGTGGCCCGCCTGGCCCCGGAGAAGGCGCCGCGGGACTTCCTGGCGGTCGCCGCCGCTGTCCCCGAGGCACATTTCGCGATCGTGGGGGACGGGCCGCTGCGAGAAGAGCTGGTGCAGCAGGCCGGTCCGAACGTGACCTTCGCGGGTTTCCGCGACGACATGCCCGGTGTGTACGCAAGTCTCGATGTCCTGGTCCAGCCCTCGTACCGCGAGGGCATGCCGATGACGATCCTGGAGGCGATGGCCAGCGGGGTCGCGGTGGTGGCTACGCGGGTCGGTGCTGCCGCGGACGTGATTGAGCACGGCCGGACGGGACTGCTCGTGGATGCCGGCGACGTTGACGGGTTGATCGCTGCCGTGCGCGCGCTACTCGACGATCCGCAAGGTCGCGCTGAGATGGGAGCCGCTGCCAGCAGCGCCGTGGCAGAGGCGTTCACCGTGGATGTGATGGCCGGGCGTTACGCCGATCAGTACCGCCGGGTGCTCAGCCGGTGAGGAGCTGTAGTTAGGAGCGGGGGTGGCCTGTTGGTTGCCGGATGACCCGTAATTTGCGGGCTATTTGGCAACTACCGGGCCACTGGGGGTTCCCGGCCGTTGGCGTGGGGCCCTGCCGGTGACGCGCGCTGCTAGAAGCGTGGGTGGCCTGTTGGTTGCCGGATGACCCGTAATCTGGAGGCTATTCGGCAACTACTGGGCCACTGGGGGTTCCCGGCCGTTGGCGTGGGGCCCTGCCGGTGACGCGCGCTGCTAGAAGCGTGGGTGGCCTGTTGGTTGCCGAGTGACCCGTAATTTGCGGGCTATTCGGCAACTACTGGGCCACTGGGGGTCCCCGCCGGTGGCGTGGGGCGTCGTTAGAAGCGGAACCAACCGCCCCGCGGGCGCGGCGGGCAGGCACACCGCTGGTCGGCGGGAACGTGGCCGAGAACGGCCTCCACGTGGTTTCCGCAGCCCGAGTAAGTGGCCTTCTTGCAGGTCGGACAGGTTGCGGGACTGCACATAGAACTAGCTCTCCTTCGCGACAGGGCTTAATACCCCAGGAGGGTATCAGACCGGACAGCCTACTCCCCCTCCCCGTTCGGCTGATGCGAGACGTGCTGGACCCGGGCCCGTCGCGGTATCCGAGCCGCAACGCGCAGTCGACTCGTGCCGACCTGTTCGCCCGTCCCGCTGGCCGGGTGGGGAGTAGCGTGGGGACATGCAAAGCCAGGCGTACATCACCCAGGAGCAAGAGGCGGGGGCGCACAACTATCACCCGCTGCCAGTCGTCGTCCGGGAGGCGGAAGGCTCCTGGGTCACAGATGTGGAGGGTCGGCGCTATTTGGACTTCCTCAGCGCCTACTCGGCCCTCAACTTCGGGCACCGGCATCCGCGGCTGATCGGTGCCGCTCACCGACAGCTCGACCGGCTGACGTTGACATCACGAGCCATCCACTCCGACCAGCTCGGGCCCTTCTGCGCCGAGCTCACCGACCTGCTCGGAATGGACCGCGCGCTGCCGATGAACTCTGGGGCCGAAGCCGTCGAGACCGCCATCAAGACCGCGCGTGCCTGGGGGTATCGAAACAAAGGTGTGACCCACGATGACGCGATCATCCTGGTCGCCCGGAACAACTTCCACGGCCGCACCACCACGATCATCTCCTTCAGCGACGACCCGGTGGCCCACGACGACTTCGGTCCGTACACACCAGGCTTCCGGGAGGTTGACTTCGGCGATCTGGATGCGCTCACCAAGGCACTCGAGGATCCGAACGTCGTGGCGTTCCTGGTGGAACCCATCCAGGGTGAGGCCGGCGTCGTCGTGCCACCGGACGGCTACCTGCCGGGCGTTGCTGCGGCGTGCAAAGCCGCGAACGTTCTGTTCATCGCCGACGAGATCCAGGCGGGGCTCGGGCGTACCGGCTACACGCTGGCAGTCGACCATGAACAGGTCAAGCCCGACGTGGTGCTGCTCGGCAAGGCGCTCGGCGGCGGGATTGTCCCGATCTCAGCGGTGGTCTCCCGTGACGATGTGCTCGGCGTGCTCAACCCTGGCGAGCACGGGTCGACGTTCGGCGGCAACCCGTTCGCGCTGGCCATCGCCCGCGAGGTGATCGTGCTGCTGGCCACCGGGGAGTACCAGCGGCGAAGCGCCGAACTCGGCGAGCACATGTTGTCCAGGCTGCGCAGCGAAGCCCCCGCCTCAATTGCCGAGATCCGCGGCCGGGGTCTGTGGGCTGGTGTGCAAGTGGCCGCCGAATACGCCCCGGTCCGTCCGCGCTGCGAACAGGCGCTGGAACTGGGAGTGATCGTGAAGGACACCCATGCGACCACGTTGCGCCTGGCTCCGCCGCTCACGATCGCGTCCGACGACCTTGACCACGGACTCGACGTGATCCTCAAGGTCCTGAGCTGAGGTGCCGGACACGGTCCACGTTTTCACCGACGGCGCCTGCTCCGGCAACCCGGGACCGGGGGGTTGGGGTGCGGTCCTGCGATGGGGCGACCACGAGAAGGAACTGTTCGGCGGTGAGACCGACACGACGAACAACCGCATGGAACTCATGGCCGCGATCTCGGCACTGGAGTCCCTGACACGCGAATCGAAGGTGGTCGTCACGACCGATTCGACCTACGTGATGAAAGGCATCACCACCTGGGTGCGCGACTGGAAACGCCGTAACTGGATGACGTCCTCCCGCAAGCCGGTGAAGAACGTGGACCTGTGGAAGCGGTTGGACGACGCCGTGGCGCGCCATGAGGTCAGCTGGGAATGGGTCAAGGGGCACAGCGGCCACCCGGAGAACGAACCGGCCGACGAACGGGCGCGCCGCGGAATCGCCGACTTACGGTAGGCGGATCCCTACCCCGCCTCGAGATCTCGGCGTTCGCGCTCGTCGGTCAACGCCCCGCGTGCCTGTTCCAGGGTGAAGGTCCGCTCGGAACGGGCACGGCCGATGAAGGCTACCGCCCAGTGCCCCAGCGTGGACAGTTTGGCCCGGAACCCCACCAGGTACAGGATGTGGATGAACAACCACGCGACCCACGCGAGGAAGCCGCGCAGTTCCAGGCTGCCGACGTTGGCCACCGCCCGGAAGCGGGAAATGGTTGCCATGCTGCCCTTGTCGAAGTAGCTGAACTGCGTCGGCTCGGGCTTGCCGTCGATGCGCGCGCGGATCTTCTTGGCGCTGAACTTGGCGCCCTGCATCGCGACTTGCGCCACCCCGGGCAGATCGTCCAGGGCAATCATGTCCCCGATCACGAAGACCTCGTCATGGCCCGGCAACGTCAGGTCGGAGCGCACCTGCACGCGCCCGGCCCGATCGAGCCCGGCCCCGGATTGCTCGGCGAGCTGCCGGCCCAGCGGCGAAGCCGCGACTCCCGCAGCCCACAGCACGCAACGCGTGGCGATGTGCTGGGTCGAACCGTCGCGGTACTTCACCGTCACGCCTGACTCGTCGACGTCCTCGACCATTCCCTGCAGCCGGACGTCGATGCCCATCCGCTCGAGTTGCTCGCCGGCCCTGCGCGACTGCTTGGGGCCGAAGGACGACAGAACACCATCGCCTCCCTCGACGAGGATGACTCGCGCGTCACGCGGATCGATCCGGCGGAAATCCCGCTTCAGGGTCCGGTGGGACAACTCCACTATCTGACCGGCCAGTTCGACACCGGTCGGTCCGGCTCCGACCACGACGAACGTCATCCAGGGCTCCGCGTCGGCCGCCTCTTGCTGCAGTTCGGCCATCTCGAAGGCGCCGAAGACCCGGGCCCGCAGTTCCAGTGCGTCGTCGATGCTCTTGAGCCCCGGTGCGAACGGTTCGAACTCGTCGTTGCCGAAGTACCCGGTGGTGGCCCCAGCCGCGACGATCAGCGAGTCGTATTCCGTGATCGTCTGCAGCACGCCCACCGACGATGTCACCGTTCGGGCCGACAGATCGATGGTGGTCACATCACCGAGAAGCACCTCGACGTTGTCCTGTCGTTTGAGGATTTCGCGCGTGGCCGGTGCGATCTCACCCTGCGAGAGGATCCCGGTGGCCACTTGGTACAGCAGAGGCTGGAATGTGTGGTGGGATACCCGAGAGATCAAGGTGACCTCGGCGTCGGCGCGTTTGAGGCGCTTGGCAGCGAATAGGCCACCGAAGCCGGAGCCGATGATCACGACGCGGTGTTTGGCAGTCATACCTCGACTGTGCCAGGTACGCCGACACCCATACCCCTTGCATGGCAGATTGGGCTGCGTGAACATCGTGCTGATCGGGATGCGCGGGGTGGGTAAGACGAACATCGCGCGCCGGGTGTCGTTCCTCACCAAGCGTCCCGACATGTCCACCGACATCCTGGTCGAATACGAGAGCGGCCTGGGCATTCCGCGCTTCGTGGAGCTCCACGGCTGGGCCGCCTTCCGGCAAGCCGAGTACGACGTCATCAAGAAGTTGAGCGCCCTCGACGGCCTCATCGTCGATGGCGGTGGGGGCATCGTGGTGGACCTCGACGACCACGGCAACGAGGTGTTCAGCGATCGCAAGGTCGGCTTGTTGCGTGCCGGTGGGTCCATTGTGTTCCTGCGCGGGGACATCGATCGGTTGGCCGCGAAGGTGCAGGGTGACCCGAGTCGTCCCACGCTGGACGCACGGCGTTCGGCGGGTGCTCTGATGCGTGCCCGGATGCCCTTCTACGAAGCGGCCGCGGACTGGATCATTGATGTGGAGGGACGACAGCGGTCCGGCATCGCAGAGGAAATCGCCAAGCGTTATTCGTGAATCGGGGAGCTTTTTCGATACGGTAGGTTGCACGGGCTCACCAGTCCGGAAAGGACCATCATGCCGATAGCTGTACCGATCGTCGCCGGAACCGCCATCCGCGGCGTCGCAGCCACCTTGATGATGCGCCGCGTCCTGGAACGGCACCCGAACGCATTTCTCATCACGCTGGCCAGCTTCGGGGTCACCCTGCCGTTGCACAAGTCCCAGGAGCACATCTCCGAGGACATCCAGCGTGGTCTGCACCGACAGGGCCGCGATCCCGATTCGCCGGTCGTGCTCGTTGGGCACTCCCAGGGCGCCCTGGCCTCGCTCAGATACGCCGTCGACCATCCCAACCAGGTTCTCCACGTGGTCAGCGTCGGTTCGCCCTGGAACGGTTCGCACAGTGCCAAGCGCGTGGCCAGACTTCTTCGCTGGGCGCCGCGCGACATCACCCCTGCCTTGACCGACATGGCCGAAGGCTCGCCGTTCCTGGCGCAGTTGCACGACGACCTGCCGGCCATCGCCGACCGCGTGACCAACATCTACAGCACCCATGAACTGTTCATGACTCCTTACACGGCCGCACACATCGACGTGCCCGGTGTGGTCAACCACCTGATTGCGACCGAATCGGAGTACCGCAGGCACCTGGCCGCCTACCCGGACCTGCCGGTCGACGGCCACATCGAGGGCCGGATCACGCACCTCGGCGAGATGAGCGCTCCGGAGGTCCGGGCGGTCATCTGGGCGAAGGTGGAGGAGATCGCCGATCAGGTGAGGCGCGGGGAGATCGGCGGCAGAGAGCGTCCTGCCTGAGCCCAGCGCTGAGCGGATAGCCTGGCAACCATGTCGCAGCAGAGATCCGTTCGAAGCACGGCCCTGCTGGTCCTGATTGCTGTCATCGGGCTCGCGGTCGGGTACCCCTTTTTCATCGCCGTGAGATCGATCGTGGACTACCTGTGGGGTACCGAGGGCCTCTGGTCGGGTCCGGTCCCGGTAGCTTTCATCGTCATCACACCGATCGTCGCCGGTGCTTTGGTGGCGACCATTCGCAGCCGATGGCGCGGCGGCCACGACCCGCTGGCCGGAATCCAGATCGGACCGGTGTCCGCGCGTGACTACCCGAGCCTGATCGGGGCGGTTCTCGTGAGCCTGTTCGGGGGACTCGTGCTGGGCCCCGAGGTTGCGTTGGTGTTCACCGGGGGCGCCATCGGCACGGTGCTCGGCCCCCGTCTCAAGGTTCCCGTCGGCACCGCGGCCGTGGCCGGGGCCGGAGGTGCGATCCTCGCTTTGTTCCTCGCGCCCAGCGCTGGCGGAGCCGCTTCGTCAACCGCCTACTCGTATGCGGCGCCCGACCTCGTGGCCGCGCTGATCGCGACCATCGCCACCTGCGCCTTGATCGCAGCTTCCCGCCTGATCGGGATGATGGGCCCTGCGAAAACCGTTTCGTGGGCGTGGCTGCTCGGCGGTGGCGCCGCGGTGGGCGTGATCGCGGCCGCGTATCAGGTCCTGACCGATCAGAGCGTGCACTTGGTCCTCACCAGTGGTGAGCAGATGGTCAAACCACTGCTCGCGCTGGACTCCACCGGACTGATCGCGGCTACGGTCGCAGTCAAGATGGTCGTCTACGGGTTGAGCGTCGCCGCCGGCTTCCGCGGTGGCCCGTACTTCCCGGTCATCTTCGCCGGCGCGGGGGCGGGCGCGGTCACCGCAGCCATCATCGGTGCTGGTCCGCAGGCTGCCGTGACCGCGGGGATCGTGGCATCCGTCGTGCATCTCGCGCAGGCCAAATGGTCCCTGACGATCGTGCTGGGCGTGGCTATCGCGTTCCTCGTCGGTGGCTGGCAACTCATTCCGGTCGGACTGGCGGCCGCGGCGTTGGGCCGTGTCATTCCGAGGCTGGACCGGCGGGAGTCGACGCCAGTGGTTGCCACAGGTAGTTAGTGGGGTTTCGTGCCTGCTTGCGGCGCGTCCGGGTTGGAGATGGGCACGGGCGTTGGAGGTAGGTACGGGCGTTGGAGAAGGGACGGCCGCGCAACTCCAACGTCTGTGCGGTTGTCCAACGTGTGTACCTAAGTCTCACGCCTGTGGGGGGCGCCGCCGACGCGGAATCGTCAACTCTGCGCGTCTTGCTCGAGCTTGCGCTTGGCTCCCGATCGGGCAGCTGCGACAAGCACCCTCGCCAAGGTCGTAAGCAGAGTCAGACCCACGACCATCTGTGCCATTACGGCGATCATCGCCGCATCGGAGCTCGCGGTGATGTCACCGAAACCGGTGGTGGACAGGATGGTCATGGTGAAGTAGAGCGCGCTGATCTTTTCGAGTGGGACGTTGAAGTTCGAAGGGTTCCCAGAGCTCATCGTGACGTAGACCATGGCGAACGTGACGATCATGGCGGTGACCATTACGGACAGCGCGAGGATTCCGATACTCAAGGGATGGCGTGACCGGTTGATGCGCAGCATGGCCCAGACGCCTGCGGATAGGTAGATCAAGGAGACCACGCCGATGCCGAGCACGATTTGCCAGGGAGAGTCTTCGGCCTCTGGCACCGGGAGCACCATGTAGAACCAGATGATTCCGGCCACGATGGCTACCGAACCGATCAGCGCAGGAATGCCTGCCTGAATGAGGCTTCGGGTGGACAGATCTGTGGGATTCGACATCTCCTGCATGCTGGCACATCTGCGCGGCGGATACTCCAGCAAATCACCGGTGGTGCAGTGGTCGCCAATGATCGACAGGGAGAAATGCTCGTCGCAGCAATTCCGCCACGGCCTGCCGTACCTGTGGCACGAACGCGGCTGGCGAGCGTCCCACGGCCGCGAGCGGAATCCGCACCTGCAGTGCCCCGGGTTGGATCTCGAACACTGCTGGCGCGTGGAGCTCCTCGGCTTCACCATCCACGCCGGCGGCGATCGGGCGGTCCGAATCGACCTCGAATCGCGTGCCGGTCCAGGCGCTGAAGTCCGGGGAGGTGTTCAGCAGGCCCAGTGCTGCACGAGCAAGCATGTCCGTGACCCCGGCCGGGCTGCTCAGTTCGACGGTGACGATCCCCAACTTCCCGGTGTCGAGCCGGGGCCGCCCGCCCGCGCCTCGAAGCTCCATCAGATACGGGTTGTTCGACACGTGCACCACATGCACGGTGGTGTGTGGTAGGCCGTCCGGTCCGATGAACCGTAGATCGGGCGGGTTCTCGACGAGGGTGGGAAGCGCATCGATCGTTGTCTCAAGTTTGCGTTCGCGGTAGTTCGCACTTTGGACAACACCTCCGTAGATGCCCATGGACACGTTGTTGAGAAACGCCGTCCCGTTGACCCGTGCGATGTCCACCGTCTGCAGTCGCGCGGGTCCGAAGGCGTCCAGCGCCGCGACCGGATCGCCTCGGTCCAAGCCCAGGTCCATGGCGAAGTGGTTGCGGGTACCGGCGGGAATGCAGACCATCTGGACACCGGCGCCACTGACCAGGTCGGCGACCACGCCCAGCGATCCGTCCCCGCCGGCGACTCCCACCACATCGGCTCCTTTGGCCAGAGCCGCCCGGGTCAGATCGCCCAGGTCCGCGCCCGGCCCGAACCGGTGACATTCGATCCCCCTGGCGGTGGCGATCTCCATGAGATCGAGGTGCTTGGCCTTGCCGTCCCCGGACCGGGGATTGATCAGCAGGACCGGTTTGTGTGCTGCATCGACCGGGATGCCCGGGGGTTCGATCTGGGCCCGGGAACGCCGATCCACACCCAGCGCGTACCGGCCCAAGGGCAGCGAACTTGCGATTGCGAACCCCCCAAGGACCATCGACCAACCCTCGCTGTGCCCCCCGACGGCGGCGATGAAGGCTATCGCCAGCAGGCCAACGGCAACCCAGGCCGCCCGATTGCGCTGCTCTCCGCGCGCAGTCAGGGCGACCCAGCCGAACCCGATTGCGGCCAGCAGCGCGAAGAAGGCGAGCAGGATGGCGAAGGGGCTTTCAGCGAAACCGCGCGCCACGGCCAGCAGGCCGACGCTGAGAGCCAGCAAGGCGCCGATAGCCGCGGCTCTACGACGAAAGGCGAACGAGACGTGGCTCACGGCCAGCGCTTCGAGACCAGGTCGGCGGTCGACTGGCCGATGCCCATCCCGATCAAAGCGCCCACAGCCACATCGGCGGGGTAATGGACGCCGGTGTGGATGCGCGAATACGCGACGGCAGTGGCCAGGATCCGCAGACCGATCCCGGTCCACGGCATCGTGTCGGAGACACCCTGCGCGAAGGCGAATGCTGAAGCCGAGTGCCCCGACGGGAACGAGGTCGAGGTCGGCATTCTGACGTGGCGGTTGAGGTCCTCATCGACGCGCAGCGGCCGATCCCGCCGGAAGACCCGTTTGAAGCCCTGGTTCACGACTGCGGAGGTCAAGCCCACAGACACCATGCCCGTGGCTGCCGCCCGCCGTCCTGTGGGTCCGCCGAGCCCCGCGAGCACGGCGGCGCTGCCGACCCACAGGCGGGAGTAGTTGGCTGCTCTGCTCAGCCGTCGCAGAGCCAGATCCACCTCGGGCGAACCTGCCTGCCCGATGGCCTCGTAGAGCTCACGATCGGTCTCCCGCAGTCCTGGCATGGACTGATCGTGACACAAGGCAGTGCCGGCCGGGTGGCGTTAGTCTGTCGCTCTCATGGTGTCGAGCAACGCTCCAGCCTTCAGCCGGGGATCAATCCCCTCGATCTCAACCAGAGGCGGGTCAGTTCCAAGCCAGCGTCGAGGGTCACCTCCGGGCGCCATTGCAGCAGGTCGGCGGCCTTGTCGATGCTGTACGTGCCGCGGCGATCGGCCAGGTACCGCACCGCCGCGGGACTGAGCTCGACAGTGCGCCCCAGTCGGTTGGCAACCCCGGCCTGTGTCGCGGCCGCGGCGATCATCACCGAACGAGGCGCCCTCGGAACGGACCTGCGCCCCAGCATGCGGGCGTAGTGGTCGAAGTAGGCACCGGTGGGTACGCCCACGCCGCCGGACAAAGTGACGATCTGGCCCGCGGCGGCATCGCCGTCCAGCGCAGCGATGATCCCGCGCACCACATCGGTGACGTACACCGGACTGTGCATCCCGGTGGTCGGCACGGCCACCCGCCGACCTTTGATCATCTGCACTGGGAGCACAGTCCAGGGCCGACTACCCGGACCGTAGACGTCCCCCGGGCGCACGATGCGCACATCGATGAGGGAACGCAGATGCGCGTCCAGACACAAGTGTTCGGCTGCGATCTTGGTGTCCGCGTACGGAACTCCAGTGGGCCGGGTCGGGTAGTCCTCGGCCACGTCGTCGGGGAAATCGTTGCCGAACACCGTCACGCTGGACAGCAGCACGAAACGCGTGGCGCCGGCGCGCGCCGCGGCGTCCAGGACGTTTCGAGTGCCCAGCGTGTTGACCCGCCAGAAGTGCTCGGTCGACGACGGCATCCCCACCATCGCCGCGGTGTGGATCACCGCGTCGAGGCCGCCGAACTCCTGCTGCCAGGCCCCGGGACCAGCGATGTCGGCATTGATGTCGGCTCCCGAGACGTCCAGGCCCACCACCTGATCCCCGCGCTGCGCGAGAGTTGCGACCAGCGCCGAGCCGATGAACCCGTTCGATCCCGTTACCAGTACCTTCACGGCCGCCAGCCTACGGCCGCCCGTTCGATCTCGTGCGCGGGTTTGGCCGGTGTGCCTTTCGGTCAAGCAACGACCTGCGGCTGGTCGAATCTGACCCGGACCGTGCCGGCGGCCCGGAATCCGGCGAATCTAGTACCCACCGGGGCAACGCTTCTTGCCCCACGCCCGGCAGTCCAGTCGCGCACCGTCGAACGAACGCAGCAGCACCCGGTCGCCGCTGTTGGCCAAGGAGGCGCGACTCAAGCCCAGATGGCGTATCGCAGTGGTGGAGCGGCCCACTCCCAGCCGGATGGTCAGATCCGCGCCAGGGGCCAGCGTGTCGTACTGCCCGAACTCGTACCCGAAACCGCCTGCTCGGATCTCGTAGCCGAAGAGGGACAAGGTCGTGGCGCCGCGGTTCTTGATACGGATGTGCTCGCTGTTCGGTTTGCCGCGCTCGTCGCCGGGAGGGTCGTAGTCGACTTTGGAGATGACCAGACTGTCCCGGGCCGGATCCGGGCAGGAGCCCAGGCAGGGGTAGACCTTCGATGCGCGCACGTTGCCGACCGGGTCGATGAGGTAGGCGCCGTCCCCGATGAAGCCGAACCGCGTCCGGGTCCCGGCGGCGGTGGTGAAATTAGCCCAGACCGGTGAACGACGTGACCAATATACGGTGCTCGCAGTGTTGCGACCGGAGCCGGAACGAATCGTGAGCACCGCTGCCGGGTCAACGCCCGTGCCGGCGGGAAGGCGCAGCCAGTCGAGGCTGCCGTCGCGTATCACCCAGCCCGACAGGTCCACCCGTTCGACGCCGTCGTTGACGATGGCGACGTACTCCTTGTTGAGCCTTCGATCATCGACACCGACCGGATCGGGCTGGATCACCAGGCGCAGATTCGCCGAGGGCCCGGGCCCGCAGTACTCCGGGTTCCACATGTTCGTGCCGCGGGCCCGGAGCCGCGTCGAACAGTTTCCGGTACTCAAGGTTGTGCACCGGTTCGATCTTCTTGGGCATCCACTGTCCGTAGCCTGCGGACAGCATCAGCGCCGAGGCATCGATCCACCGCCCGTCGTCCATCCGTACGTAGACCGTGCGCTGGCGGCGGTTTCGAATGGAGGATCGGGAATCCGACGAAGACGCCAGAACTACCGGCCTTCCCTCGATCGCATCACGTAGGAACTGGTGTGCTTCCGGGCCCTCGCAGCCGGATGCTCCAGGCAGTTTCTCCGGAGTCTGGACCCCCAGCAACCGGATCACCTGGTAGTTGTCGGTCGTCCGGTTGCGGGTGTGGGCAAACCGAAGCGTGTCGCCGTCGACCACCATGGCCGCGTACCCGCGATCGCGGATGCTCTCACCGCGGGCCAAAGCAGGACCGTCGGCGGCAGCAGCCGGGGCACCGAGCATCGAACCGGCGAGCACGGCCGCGCCGACCACGGACGAGAGTAATCTCACCGGGCGCCCTGGACCTGCATCCGTACCTGCCACACCTGGATGTATCGGCACCCGGGCGGCGCCGATTGAGGGGCTCAGGTGCGCCGTGGTAGTACCAGGGCTGGCACCGGCGTGGCCCGGACCAGTTTGTAGGTCATGTCGCCGAGGAATACCCGGCGCAGCACTCCGCCGCGTGAGGATGCCAGGACGAACAACTCATCACCATTCCAGTCGAAGCGCTGAATGGCCGAAGACGCATCGTCGCCCACTGTCATCTGCGCATCGGCTTGCGCGCCGAGGTCCAGTAAGGCGTCGTCAAGGGCGGCTTGGGCGTCTTCAGCCAGTTGTCGGGTGATGAGGCCTTCGGTGTCGAAGGCCAACTGGCTTCCCATGACCCGGTGACGCAGCAGAATCGTGAGTGCTGTCAACCGGCGGCCGTTGACATTGTCCGCGGCCCACCGAAGTGCGGTGCGGCTCTCCTGGGTGTCCTGGAACGCGACGACCAGTCGGCCCAGCGCGTCGGGACGTACCCGGCGGTACCCAGTGGTTGCCAGGGCCACCGGAACATGGCTGCCATGCAGGAGTTGATCGGCCGTCGAGCCGATCAGGAAGCGCCCATTGGCCGAACCCGGAGCACTGCCGATGACGATCAGGTCGGCGTCCACCGCCTCGGCCAGTTCGATCAGGCCGACACCGCTGGAGCGGTGGCCGTGCACTGCGGTGGTGAACTCTGTAAGCCCCCAGCGGTCGGCATCGCGCGCGACGTCGGCGAGGATCTCGACCGATTCGCTGCGCATGTAGGCGACCCACTCCGCGTCGACCTTGGTCTTCCCCGCGGAGTCCGCAGGTGCCGGGAAGATGTTGCCGAGCACCACCTCCGCCGCGAAACTGCTCTGCAGCACCGATGCCAGGGACATGGCGTCGGCGGCCGACGCGTCAGGGGTCACCCCCACCAGGATCCTCATCGGTCACCGCACCACGGGAGGTTCGGGATCCTGTTCCCAACTCTGCGGCTCGCCGGTGGCCAACCGTGATCGACGGAAGCCGTATGCAAAGTAGATGATCATCCCCAGGGTCAACCAGACCGCGAACACGATCCAGGTCACGACGTCCAGCGAGAGGATCAGATACAGGCAGCCGATGACCCCCAGGATCGGGGTGACGGGATAGAACGGCGTCTTGAAGGAACGGTCCATGTCGGGCCGGCTACGGCGCAGACTGATCACGCCGGCGTTCACGATCATGAACGCGAACAGGGTGCCGATGGATGTGGCTTCAGCGAGCTGCCCCAGGGGGACCAGTGCGGCCAGCACAGAGATCACGACGGCCACGATGATCGTGTTGTTCACCGGTGTCTGCGTGCGCGGGTTGACCTTGGTGAAGGTCTTCGGGAGCAGTCCGTCGCGGCCCATCGCGAACAGGATGCGGGTCTGGCCATACATCGTCACCAGCACCACGGAGAAGATCGAGACGACCGCACCCAGGGCGATGATCGTGCCTGCCCAGGTGCTGCCGGTGACGTCGTTGGCGACCTTTGCAAGGACCGCCTCGCTGCTCTGCCCTTCGTAATCCGAAGGCTGGCCACCGTTCGCGCCGATCACTGCGATGGTCACCAGCAGGTAGAAGATGGTGACCACGATCAGTGAACCGACGATTGCCAGCGGCAGGTCGCGTTTGGGGTTCTTGGCTTCTTCCCCGGCGGTGGAGGCGGCGTCGAAACCGATGTAGGAGAAGAACACTTGCCCCGCCGCAGCGCCGATGCCGGCCACGCCCAGCGGCAGGAACGGCTCGAAGTTGCCTCCGTCGAATGCGGTGAAGGCGACAACACAGAAGAAGATCAGGATGCCCAGTTTGATCATCACCATGATGTTGTTGGTGGTGGCCGATTCGCTGGCCCCCCGCAGCAGCAGGAACATGCACGCCACGACCACGAAGACGGCTGGCAGGTTGAAGACCCCGCCTGCTTCGCCGGGCGGATTCGCGATAGCAGCCGGAAGTTGGATGCCGAACGCACTGAGGAACTCATTGAGGTACTGCCCCCAGCCGACCGCGACTGCGGAGACGGAGACGCCGTACTCCAGCATCAGGCACCATCCGCAGACCCACGCGATGATTTCGCCGAGAGTGGCGTAGGCGTAGGAGTAGGAAGATCCGGAGACCGGGATCGTCCCGGCGAGTTCGGCGTACGACAGTGCTGAGAACGCACACACCACGGCCGCCAGGACGAACGAGATGATGACCGCGGGACCGGCTTTGGGAATTGCTTCCCCCAGGATCACGAAGATGCCGGTTCCGATGATGCTGCCGACGCTGAACATGAGCAGCGCGAATAGGCCCATGCTGCGCTTGAGTCCACCGTGGTCGGCCTCGTCGACGATGTGATCGGGATTCTTGACGCGCATCAACTGCTTGAGCATCGGTTGATTGCTGGACATCGCCGCTCCTGTCCTGGACCGGCATTCGACCGGTCATCGGCGCTACCGTACTGGCCTGGAAGGGCGCAATGCATCGTGGCGGGAGACGAACATGAAGTTGGTAATCGGGGTGGCCGACGACGCCACGTCCGTTGACGCGCTGGCCTTTGGAGCCACAGTTGCACGCACGTACGACGCTCACCTGTCGATCGTGACGGTGAGCGCCACGGCCGATGAGTACATCAACGACCACCTCGATCCGCGCTGGCAGAAGCGCCGTGGCGACGAGAGCAGCGAACTCGTGGAGCGGATGGCAGAGCAACTCTCATCGCAGTACGGGATCACCGCGCAGACTGTGGTGCACCATCACCGGTCGTTGGGCCAGGGTCTGTCCGAGATCGCCGCGGGCCTGCGCGCCGACGCGGTGGTGGTCGGCAGCGGTCCGGGAGGCTCGCTGGGGCGGTTCGCGATGGGCAGCACCACGAACCAGCTGCTGCACCACTGCACAACTCCGCTGCTGCTGGTGCCGGCGGGATACGTGCGCCATCCCGTGGACCGGGTCCGGCGAGTGATGGTCGCGTTCGCGCAGGGCGACGAGGGCCAGATGGCCCTGGCGCGGGGGGTGGACCTCGCACGTGCCGGTCAGATGCCCTTGAAAGTCATGACGATCCTCGTGCGTCATCGCATGTTCGGTTCCCAGCTTGGTGCGGACGCCGAAGGCGACGTGCTCACAGGTTCGCTGGAGATGCTGCGCAGCTATCAACAAGAGGCGCTCGACCGGCTCGACACCTCCGGTGTGGAGGTTTCCACCGACGTGCTGGTGGGTGATTCCCCGCTTGAGGCGATGGACCGTGAACAGTGGGAGCCGACGGACCTACTGGTCGTCGCATCGGCCGGCGGCGGGTTGTTGCGCCGGGTCTTCC
Source organism: Micrococcales bacterium (assembly GCA_016719135.1). GTDB lineage: Bacteria > Actinomycetota > Actinomycetes > S36-B12 > UBA10799 > JADKAV01. The sequence continues at coordinate 72,667 of JADKAV010000009.1, forward strand.
TGGGCGACACCACGTTCAAGATCCTGCGGGCGTCGCGCGTGCCGACCTTGGTGTTGACGCGCCACCACGAGGGTTAGCGCCCGAGGTCGGCACGCTGCACTGCTACTGCTGGCCGAGGACGCCCTTTGCGGCATCAGCGGCCTTGTCGACGAGGCCCTCAGCCTGGTCGGGCGCGACGTTCTTGACCTTCTCGGCGACCTGATCGACCACGTCGGCCGCCTTCTCAGCGTGCTCCGCGGCCCCTGTCGGAATCCTATGATCGGCGGAATCCTGAAGTTAGCGGAGTTGATCAAGGTTCGCATCCGCAGCGATCTACTTGGGCCCCATCGCCTTCTTCGCGGCCTGCGCGGCCTTGTCGATGTGGCCCATCTTGTCCGGGGCCTTCTGTTTCGCCTTCTCCGCTACCTGGTCGATGCCTGCGTTGAGCTTGTCGGAGTGCTGTGACGCCAGCTTCTGGGCCTGCTTGGCCCACGTTGAGAATCCCATGTCCTCAGTCTACGGACGTAATTGATTTCCTGCAATGAAAATCATGTCTATCCACCGAGCCATCGAGCGCAGGCCCGCTCGGCCATCGCCGTGATCGTCCACGACGGATTCACGCCCACGTTCTCCGGCATGACCGATCCGTCCATGACCCGCAGACCCGGGTATCCGTGGACCTGCAGATCGGTGTCCACCACCCCGCTGTCCGGATCCGGCCCGAGTACGGCACCTCCGAGAATGTGCGCTGTCGCACCCATGCCCAGGAGGCTGTCGAGCACCGTCGCATACGCGCGGCCGCCGCTCACCTCAGCGACCGCCCTGCCCGCGGCATCGGCCTCCGGCAAGGACACCGGCACCGGATCGACGCCTGCGGGAATCTCTGAGCGCAGCGCCCAGCCCAGCGGGCCCTTGCGATAGCTCAACGCCATCTCATTGTCTGCACGCTGCATGACCGTGAGGATCGTGATGCGCTTGTGCCAGTCCTTCGCCCGAGCGTTGGCCGAGGCCACCTCCGGCTGGGTCAGCATCGCGCGCAGGGTCTCGCGCCGCCGGTCACCGCTGACCAAGGGGCTGAGGTACCAGCGCATGAATCCGTAGGACTTCGGGAAACGGTTATTCGTGACGTGCGTGTCCGGGTTCGGGTAGAAGTCGCTGGAGATCGTGGCCCCGTGGGTGACGTCGGTGCCAGGCGGATGCAGGATCGCGGAGAACGCCTCCGAGTTGGTGCGGACCCGTCGCCCGAGCATCGACGACAGTTCGGGCAGCGTCTTCCAGCGGTCGCGGCACGCCGACAGCAACTCCACCGTGCCGAGGACCCCGGCGGCCACAACGACCTCTTTGGCCTCGACACTGGAGACCTGCTGGGTCAACGGATTGCGGACAACGACTCGCCAGCCATCGTGCACCGGAACCAGGATGTGCGCCTTGGAAAGGGCAAGGATCTGGGCGCCGAGATCCTCGGCCTGCGCGAGGTAGGTGAGATCGGTGGAGTTCTTGGCGCCGTGCGGACAGCCGGTGATGCACTGCCCGCAGGCGATGCAGTCGGCGAATGAGATCCCCTGGTAAGTGGCGCCGTAGGTCTCGCCGACTCCCATGTGCTCGGCTGCCGCTTGCAGCCACTGGTCCTGGATCCCGCGCTGCGGGTTGCGTTCGCGGCCGAGCATCCGGGCAGCCTCGGCGAAGTGGGGTTCGAGTTCTGTGGCCCAGTCGATGCCCGCTGCGGTCCAGCCCCGTCCGGCATAGTCCTTCGGCTTGAGCATCACCGCGGCGTACACGATGGAACCACCGCCGACACCCACCCCGCCGACGATCGTGAGATGGCGCAGCAGGGTCTGGCGGAAGTAGCCATGCAGGCCGAGTGCGGGCTCCCACAGCAGCGCCCGTGTGCTCTTGGCGCCGGCCTCCAGATCCGCCGGGGCCAGCCGTCGGCCCTGCTCGAGCACGACCACCCGCTTACCCGCCTGGGCCGCCCGCAACGCCGCGACGCTGCCGCCGAAACCGGATCCGATGACCGCGACGTCGAAGATAGCCATTCTTCGATTATTGACCTGCGTCGCTTTCGATGAGTTGCACTCAGGCCGTCAAGACCTCGCGCAGTAGATCAGTCACCTCGTCGTGGGCCAGCAGTGACAGGTGACCGCCGCGCACAACACTGGACCGCGCCCCGCGGTGGTAGGCACTGCTGGGTGTGACCATGCCGTCGCCGACCACCGGTGCCAACACCGCGATCACGGCGTGATGACGCACGTGGTCGGGCAACTCGATGACCGCGGTGTTGTCGATGAACTCGGTGTCGATCTCCCCATGCCAGTCCCCGGGACTCATCGCCCCGAATCGCAGGTCCTTGATCCCCTGGCTGCGCCGTTGACCCAGGCGAATGATCGGTTCGGCCGAGCGCAGCCGCTGGCCCATCGCCAGTGAGCGCGCCGCGAACCTCTCCAACGGCGCACCGGCGTGCGGGCTGCCGAGGGTGACGAGATCGCTCACGAGCGGCACCCACTGACTGTCCTGCGCCTGGGCGATGGCGCTGCGGGCGACCAGGCCGCCCATGGAGTGCCCGACCAGGACCAGACGCTGCGCGCCGGTCGCGACGACGACGTCCTCAAGCAAGCGGGCCAGGTCCGCGCCGTTGTCGGCAATGGGTCGACCGCTGTTGTAGCGCACGAGTACGTGCGGACCGAGGTCCAGGTATTCCGGGCTCCACTGGAGTTCGGTCGCGCCCAGGCCGTGGACGAACACCATGAGCGTGTCGGCGCTGGACAGGTCGGCGACGTCAATTGGCGATCCGTGCGCACGCAGCCCCATGGAGGTCGTCAGAGCGGGGTCCAAGCGGTCGCCGAAAGCGGCGCTCGCCGCCGCGACGTGGGGAGCCCAGCGAGGGGAGGCAACCGCCGATTCAGCGTCATCCGGGGCGGTTCGATGTGCCAGATCCCCGGCCAGTGCGGCCGTCGCGCGGGTTGCCCCACGGACCAGCGCGTAGACGCCGCTCTGGTGGGTGTCGATGAGATCCATCGGGGCAGTGCCCAGCGAACCCAGCGAACCCAGAGCGCGCCGGACCCGTTGCCGGCCGATGCGACTGGTGTCCTCCACCGTGGTGGTGATCTCCTCTACGGCCTTGCCGGTACTGGCGGCCAGTGCTTTGCGTTCTTCGGCATTCATACATTCATGGTGTCGCGATAGCGACCTGACGGGTAGTGCCTGCCACGCCAGCCTTCGGCAGAATTCATTGTGACGCCGTGCTAAATCCCTGGGGCTTGTATCCCTTTCGGTCCCTCATGCGTCTTTAGGGGTGAGACCTAGGAGGAATCACATGACCACCAACGAATCGTCCACCGATCGCATCATCCGCGTCGTCATCGCCGTTGTCGCCTTCGTCGCGGCTTTCGCCGTCGGGATCGGCAGTGTCGGCGGGATCATCCTGGCCGTGGTGGGGGCAGTCATGCTCGTCACCGCCGCCGTCGGCTTCTGCCCGCTGTACCGCGTGTTCGGGATGTCGACCTGCAAGGTTCCGCAGCAGCGGTAGCCTGCTCTCGGTGGACGCAGCGGAACTCGCGGGATTACTCCCCGACCAGACCCCCTCGCTCTACCGCTATGTGCGCTCCATCAGCCGCGATGACGCAACGGCCGAGGATCTTGTGCAGGAGACCCTGGTCAAGGCCTTGGAGAAGGCCGACACCCTGCAATCCTCGGACCGTTTGCGGTCGTGGTTGTTCCGGATCGCGCACAACACCACCATCGACTTCTACCGCCGCCGCCGCGAAGAACCCAGCGACGACCTCGCACTCGAGGTCGAGCAGCGGTGGCGCGAGGACGACTACACCGTGGATGCGGCGGTCGTGGTGGCCCGCGCTGAGACCTCCGAGGAGGTCCAGGACGCGTTGGTGCGGATCCCGGTCGCCTATCGCAGTGTTGTGGTGCTGCACGACGCGCATGGATGGACCTCCCGCGAGATCGCTGACGTCATGGACCTGAGCCTCCCGGCGACCAAACAGCGATTGCGCAGGGGGCGGATGATGCTGGTGTCGGCGATGGCCCGCGGCCACGAACGCCGGGTGGCCACCTCACGGGTGCCGCTGCGGTGCTGGGACGCCCGCCGGCACGTCAGCGCCTACCTGGACGGTGAACTGCCGACGACCACGAGTGCAGCCGTGGAACGTCACCTGGCGATCTGCCCGACCTGCCCACCGCTGTACGCATCCCTGGTGAGTGTGCGCGACGCGATGGCCGAGGGTCTGCAGGATCCCGACACGGTGGTCCCCGATGGCCTCGCGCAACGGATTCGCAGGCGTCGGAGCGGACAGCCGGGAGGATAATGGAGCCATGGACGTTTCCTTGACGTTCCTCGGGGCGGCCGGCACGGTGACCGGCAGCAAGTTCCTCCTCCGCACGGACACCGCGCAGGTGCTGATCGATGCGGGCCTGTTTCAAGGTCTCAAAGCTTTGCGGCGGCGCAACTGGGATTCCCTGGGCCTGCCGGTGCCCAGCCTCGACGCAGCGGTGATCAGCCACGCCCATCTGGATCACTGCGGATACCTGCCGGCGCTGGTGCGGCAAGGCTTCAACGGGCCGGTGTTCATGACTGCCGATACCGCCGCATTGGCTGAGATCGTCTTGCGCGACAGCGCCAAGTTGCAGGAAGAGGACGCCAAGTACGCGAGCAGTCGCGGCTTCTCCAAGCACAGCAAACCCAAACCCTTGTACGACCTCGACCATGTTGAGCGGACCCTGCCACTGTTCCGAACGGTCGATTTCGACGCGTCCGTCGCCGTCGCCGATGAAATCTCGGTGCGGCTTGTGCCCGCAGGTCACATTCTGGGATCCACCTCACCGGTGATCACCGTTGCGGGACGCACAGTGGTGTTCAGCGGCGATCTGGGTCGGGCGAACCATCCGTTGCTGCGTCCGCCGCCACCGCCGCCTGCCGCAGATGCGATCGTTGTGGAGTCGACCTATGGGGACCGGGTGCACATGTCCGACCCGTCGAACGACCTCGCGGACGCGATCACCTCCACGGTCGCCCGGGGAGGGTCGGTGGTGATCCCGGCCTTCGCGGTCGACCGCACCGAACTGCTGTTGTTGGCCCTCGGCGATCTGCTGCGCGCCGGCCGGATTCCTGCGGTGCCGGTTTACGTGGACAGCCCCATGGCGCTTCGGGGGTTGCAGGTGTACCGCGACGCGCTGGGCCAATCGCGCGGTGACCTGCGCCCGGATCTGCCCGAGGACCTCCTTGAGGATCGCCACGTGCACGCAGCGCATACAGCAGCCGAATCCCAGGCATTGAACAACCCGGCGCACCCGTGCATCATCATTTCGGCATCCGGGATGGCCACCGGCGGGCGCGTCCTGCACCATCTCAAACACATGCTGCCCGACGCCAGGAATTCCGTGGTCATGGTCGGCTACCAGGCGGTGGGGACCCGTGGTCGCAGCCTCGTGGACGGCGCCGCGCAGGTGAAGATCCACGGCGAGTACATCCCGGTGAACGCACAGATCGTCGACATCGAAGGATTCAGCGTCCACGCTGACGGCGACGAGTTGCTGACGTGGCTCGGTTCTGCTGCTGCGCCACCCAAGATCGTGTACGTCGTCCATGGTGAACCGGCCGCGGCAGCGACCTTGGCGCGGCGCATCGGCCAGGAGTTGGGCTGGCTGGCGGTCGTCGCGCGAGACGGCGAGCGGGTGCGGGTCCGGTAGCTCTCCCGAGCCCCGATCAGTGCGAGAACGCGCTGGGTGTTTCCACGTGGGTCAACTCGCCGTCGAGAATCTCGAAGACCCGGTCGGTGTACTCGACCATCCGCAGGTCGTGGGTGACCATGATGCCGGTCTTGCCCCGCTGCTTGATCTCGCGGGCCAGCAACTGCACCACCTGCCGGCCGAGTTTGGTGTCCAGGGCGGCGGTCGGCTCGTCGACCAGGATCAGGTCGGGGTCGTTCATGAGCGCCCGGCCGATGGCCACCCGCTGGCGCTCGCCGCCGGACAGTTGCTCGGGCACGTTCTTGGCCCTGCCGGACAGTTCGAGCTCCTCCAGCAGTTGGTCGGCGCGCTGATGTGCCTCCTTGCGCCCGATCCGCTTCTGCAGTGTCGCGACATACAGCAGATTTTCGCGCGCGGTCAGGAAGGGGACCAGGTTGGCCGCCTGAAAGACGAAGCCGACCCGCTCGGCGCGGAACTTCGTCAGGTCGCGCTTGGACAGCCCGCCGACATCGGTGCGATCGTTCCCGAGCTCGGGGACAGCAGCCCGCCGATCATCGAGATCAGCGTGGTCTTGCCGGATCCCGACGGACCCACCAGCGCGACGAACTCACCCTGGTCGACGGCCATGGTCGCGTCACTGACAGCGTGGACCTCGTTGTCACCGGTGCCGTAGACCTTGCTGACCGTGTCGACGCGCAGAATAGCGTCGGTGTGGGCGGCGGCGTCTTCGGCGGGGTCGAGTCCCGGCTCGTCGGGGTGCGGCGGGACGAACGTCTCGATGTGCTCGGTCACAGGGTTCCTCCGATGGCGGTGGCAGGGTCGATGCGGGCGATACGGCGCAGGGAGAACGCAGCCCCCATGACGCCGGCCACCAGGGTGAAGATGGTGATGGTCACGAGGGTTTCTGTGCGGAACAACGTGGGGACCTCCGCCGGGGCGATCGCGCCGAGTCCGCGGGAGGCCAATGCCCCGATCACCACGCCAATGGCCGACGCGATGAGGGCCTGCAGGATCACGCCGACCCCCAACTTGCGGTTGGGCGTTCCCAAGGCTTTCAGGGCGGCGAACAATTCGCGCTTCTCGAGGACGACCAGGGCGAAGAACAGTGCCACGACCAGTGCCGCAACGGCCAGCGCTGTGTAGATGATCGCGTCGAGGGTGGAGTTCTGCTGCTCGACGCCGGGGATGGCCAGGCCGGTGTCTTCGGCACTCAGCACCGTCAGATCGCCGATCTCGGCCTGGACCTGTTCGGCAGTCACGCCGGTGTCGGTGACCACAGCTACCGCATTCACGTCGTCGGCCACGCCGGTGAACTCAGGGCGGACCTCGTTGCGCATCGCTCGCCAGGTGTCGATCGAGGTCCACACCGTCGGCTGAAGCTGGTAGGCCGCGTCGCGCACGACACCTACGACTTCGACCGATGTGCTGCCCACGCTGATCGAGTCGCCGAGGGAGACGCCCTCGTCGATCAGACTCTGGTCCACCGCCGCGGCACCGTTCTCGCCGGGTTCCGGCAGACGCCCTTCGGACACCGTGGTCGGCACGCCCGCACCTTGCGGGTCGACTCCGAAGATCGCGACGTCGTACTCAGCGTCGGGGGTCTGACCGGCGGTCAGCAGCACGCCCACACCTGTGGCCTGCGCGACGCCCGGGGCATTGCGCACCTCGTCCACCTGCGCGGGGGACATGCTCGAGCGGATTAAGGAACCCTTGGCGTCGGGGCTGAACGCGTAGGCCGTGGCATTAGTAGAGCGCACAGCACCGGTGGCCCCGAAGAACAGGCCGTCGGCCAACGCACCGAGCGTGAGCACCAGGAAGACGATCAGGGACAGCGCCGCGATGATCGAGGCGAAGCGCCCTCGGCCGCGTCGGATTTCGGCGAAAGCCAGCATCATCGGGCACCTGCCGCTGTGAAGGGGTCGATCTTGGAGATCCGCCGAATACTGAGCGATCCTGCGACCAGCGAGAAGACGAGCACGGCCAACACCGTGCTGATCACCAGTCCGGGGGACAGCGAGACCGGGATGCCGGAGTTGAGACCGCGGACTGCCAGAAGAGTCAGCACCACGGCGATGGCCGATGCCATCAGGACGACCGCCGTGATCTGCACCGCGACTGCTGCAGAGAGTTTTCCGGTGCCTGCGCCGATCGCGCGAAGCAGGGTGAACGTCTTCATCTTCTGCACGGTCAGGATCAGGAAGAAGAAGCCGATCACGACCACACCGATGATGAAGGTCAGCCCGACGAGGATCCCGAAGGTCTGTGAGATGGAACCCACGCCGGGGATCAAAGACACTGCGTCGTCACGGGTGTAGGCCTTGGTCCCGGGGACCTGCGTTCCGATCGCCGCGACCACGGCGGCCGGATCACCGTTCGTGGCGACGGCGACCGTGTTGACCGGCACGAAGGGGACATTCGGGTTGGTCGCCCGCACGATCTCGCCGTAGAGGTCTTGGGTCATGTATGCCGTGGGGGAGGCGTTCAGTTGGGCGCCGCGCAGAAGTCCGACCACGGTGGCCTGCTGTCCTGCGGCAGTGAGGTCCAGGGTGTCGCCGATCGCGTACCCGCCCCCGTCCATGGCGACCTCGCCAGCGGTTTGTGGAAGCCGGCCCTCGGACAAGCCGGTGGGCGCTCCCGGCAGACCCGGCTCGAAGGCGAACACCTGCAAATCCTCGGTGCCGTCCTGCAGGGATGCCGAGGTGGTGAGCACAGAGACCGGACCGGCGGCGGTCACCGCGTCGACCTGGCCGACCTGATCGACGACATCGGGCTGCAGACGGGAGGCCTGCAGGTTGTCGCGTGCGGTATCGGAGTAGACCAGGACCACCGCGTCCACGCCTTTCAGAGCGCCGGTGATCGAATTGACCAGAGCGTTCGACAGCGTCGTCAGCAGCAGTACCAGGAATACCAGCAGGGATACCGCACCGGCCAGCAGTCCGAACCGCAATTTGGACCGGCGCATTTCGACGAGGGCGAGATTCATCCGCGCCCCCGGATGCGCGACGGCGTGTCCGGACCTACCGTCGAAGTAGTTGAAGTCACGAAAGATGAATTACTTCACCTACTGATAGTCAGCAACCTGAGGTATGGATTAGCCTGTGCGCGTGACCGCCGAACGTGATGTGCCCGTGGAGCAGTGGCCGCTGAGCCGACTGCTGATCACGGCCAGTCGGCTGGTCGAGCACGACATCGCGGTGGACCTGCGGCCGTATCACCTGACACATGCCAGCTTCGGGGTGCTGGCCCTCGTGCAAGGCGGTTCCATGTCGCAACGCCAACTCGCCGCGGCGACCCGGGTCGAGGAGCAGACGATCAGCCAGACCGTGGACCGGCTCGAGCGCATGGGCATGGTTACGCGTGAGAAGGACCCTGCGGATCGGCGACGGTCCCTGATCACCGTCACCGAATCGGGCAGGGCGGCTTTCCGGCATGCCACCCGGCAGGACCGGGCCGAGCAGGCACTGGAAGGGCTTCCCGACGCCGAGCACCTGAGGGTCGCACTCGCGACGTTGATCGACCGGCTGGGCGGCCACGACTACGTGCCGGCGGTGGACCCGGACTGACCCTCGTGCCGCAGAGTCACCCACGCATCCAGACGTCGAGCCGCGACCCGTCGAGTTCGGCCCGCCAGCCCGCTGCGCGCAGGACCGACAGGACCTGCTGCGCCGTGCGAGGCTCAGGCGTGACGGTGGCCAGCAGACGCGCGAGTTCCCCCTTAGTGGCCTTGTTGAAGTGGCTCACGGCCGTGCGAGGACGTCCAGCGTCCTGCTGCCAGACCTTGATCGTCAACGCGGACGCCGGAAGCCTCACCATCGAGGCGTACGGCGAGGACAACATGTCGACGACCACACCCGGCGCCGTCCCGATCTCCTCGGACACGGCCTCCCGCCAGAACCGTGGCAGAGGTCCGATCCCCGGCAGCCGCGCGGAGCCCGACAGGCGATAGGCGACGATCCGGTCGGTCGGGCGCACCAGGCCGAACAGGGCCGACACGATCGCGAGGCGCCGGTTGGCCCGACGCAGGTCCTGGCCGTTCAGACTCGGATAGTCCAGGCTCGCGTAGAGGACCCCGGTGTACACCGAACTGGCCGCCGCTGCCGGCGCAGCATCCAGGTGGGTGTTGCCGACCACCAGGTCGAACTGGGTGGGACCCAGGTCGAGGATCTCGATGGCAGTGGCGGGATCGTCGCGGCACAGCGTCTGCAGGGCGCGCAGGATCTGCTCGCGGCGCGTGGTCAGTGCGGGATGGCTCAACGCGTTGAGGTCCAGCGGCTTTCCACGAGTCGCCGCCCGCTTCGATTCCGACGGTGGGAGCAGGATCAGCACAGCGCCATGGTGTCAGTACGTGCCGTGGCGGATCAGGGCACTGCCGCCGTGTCATCGTCGGCCTGTCGCACCAGGGCCAGCGAAACCAGACCGCCCAGTACCGCCGCTGCCAAGGTGTAGATGACCCGAAGCGCATCCAGGGACAAGGTGTCGGTGACTGAGCCCGACGAAATCAGGAAGATCACCATCGGCGTCATGAACGTGACCTGCAGGACATAGTTCTTCTCGAGCAGATACGCCAACGTGAGTGCCATGCAGACAGCCGCCGACAGCAGCAGGACCGGACGCGGCAAGGGCGATAGCAGCGCGGCCAAGATCGCCCCTGCCAGGGTTCCGATCACGCGGTGGCGGTTCATGGTCAGCGACTCGGTCGCATATGGACGCAGGACGATCGCCAGCGTCATCACCAGCCAATAGGCCTTGGGCCAGTCGTAGTGCACAGCGATGGCCGTGGCGGAGCCGCAGGCGATTGCCATGACCACCGCATGGCGTATGGCTACGGCCCACGGAACAGGTTGTGCATCCACATGGAGCTTGAGCAGGGCGACCACCACGACGACGTAGACGCTCACCGCGGCCATCACCAAAGCAGCGGTGAGCGCCGTCGTCTGCGGCTGGGTGAGGCCGAGCACCGCGGCGATGATGGGTGCCAGTCCGTAGACTCCCGCGGACAGCCTGCTCATCAGGCCGGCGACGATGCACGACAGCGTCACGAGTGATACGACAGCCAGTGGGTTGCCGTAAGCCAGGGTCGCCAGGTACCCGGTGAGAACGGCCCCCGCGATGAGGATCGCGCTCTGACGGGTGGTGCAGAAAGGGACGGCGGTGATCGTGAGCAGACCCATCACGGCGGGCAGTATCGCGTCGCCGCCCACAATCAGTGCGGCGGCGATCAGTGGCACGAAAAGCACGACGGCGACTTTGCTCCCGGTGGCCACCGAAGCCCACGCAGGCGGAAAGGCGCTCATGGGGGGCTACTCTGCCAGCCTCTGGCTACAGAGGCCATTCAGTCCCTGTCTTCAGCGCATCTTGGAGGCCTTGCGGAACACGGGCCGGGGCGCGTGCCGCAGGCCGCTCATCAGGATGCGTAGTTGCGGGGGGACCCACACCGTGATCGGGCCCGTGCGAAGGTTCTTCGCCACCGCTTCCGCGACGTCTTCGGGGTCGCAGGTGAACGGCGCTTCTTTGTGCCTGATGCTCATGCGCGTGCGCACCATGCCTGGGCGCACGACGAGGATCCGGATCGGTTCGTCGATCAGAGCGTCCGCCAAGCCGTTGGCCCACGCATCCAGACCGCCCTTGGTCGCGCCGTACACGTAGTTGTCGGCTCGGGGGCGTTCCACGGCCACCGACGACAGGACGACCAGCGCCCCGTGGCCCTGCAGTCGCAGTCTCTGGCGAGTTCGGTGCCAAGCTGCATCTGACTGACGAAATTGACCATCGCGACCCTGCGCACCAGTTCGGCGTCGCTCTCCACCTCCGAGTCGGGGGTGATGCCGGCAGCCATGATGACCACGTCGATGTCTCCGGATTCGAAGCAACGGCTCGTGAGCACCGGCACATCGATTTCTGCGGCGAGGTCGGCGACTACCACCGAGGTCTCGACGCCGGCGTCGCGCCAACGCTGTGCGACGGTCTCCAAGGCCTGCTCATTACGACCGAGCAGCACGATCCGCTGAAGCCGGTTGCCTTGCGCCAACCGCGTCAGAATCGCGTGTCCGATCTCGGAGGTACCGCCGACCAGCAGGACGCTTTGTACATTCCCCAGTGAATCCATCACAGGCCCAGTCTCGCCCCGGATCTTGTGGCGGTGCACGGCAGGGCTTTGTTGGGCCTTGAACTCCCGGCTGGCTAGGGACGACGGAGTGCTTCAGCTCGCCGCCCCCTGACCTGTGGATTCTTGTCTTCTTGTTTTGTCGTACCCCTGTTTGATACTTGGGGTATGGACGAGAATGTGGGGGCGGCGCTGGATCTGCTGTTGTCCGGTGGGGATGCGTTGGATGTGGTGGTGGCTGCGGAGAGGGTCAAGGCGTGGGTTGATGCCCGGCAGTTGCAGGCTCTGCACATGTTGGGCGGTGAGCAGCCGTCGTTTCTGGATGACACCGGCCGGGATGATCGATCCGGCGACTGGGGAGGCGGCGGCGGCGTTGCGGTGGTCGACCGGTGCTGCCGGGAGCGGATCGATCCGGCGGGCATCCTGGTGGGAGGATCTGCCCGGGGTGTTCGAGGCGTTGGAGCGTGGGTTGATCGATGCGGGCAGGGCCCGGGAGATCATGGTGGGCACCTGTGAGCTGGCCGCGGATGTGCGGGTGTGGCTGGCGGGGCAGGCGGTGGAGTACGCGATGACGCATACCCGTGGGCAGGTGCGGGCGTGGTTGGCCCGGCGGATCGCCCGGATCGATCCGGCGGCCGCGGATCGTAAGCACCGTGCGCGGGTGAAGAAGCGGTGTGTGCGGTTGTGGGCTGACCCGGATGGGATGGCCACGATCAGCGCGTACCTGAGTGCGGAGGAGGCCCAAGCGGTGTGGGCGTCGTTGCGGGCCGCGGCCGCGGGGATCGACGCGCCGTGGGATGTTGCCAACGCGGATGCGTTCGTGGGGTTGATGACCGGCACGGCGGTGGGCACCCTGATTCCGGTCACGGTGTTGCAGACCAGTAGCGGTGAGGAGTTGGCCGGGTACGGTCCGATCAGTCCGGGGCACGCCGCGAAGTTGCGTTGTGTGGATGCGACGTTGATCGACTTGACGGTGGTGCCGGAGCCCTCGGGTGGGTATCGGCCGGCACCGGGGTTGGCCCGGTGGGTGCGTGCCACGCATCGGCATTGCCGGTTCCCGGGGTGTCGGCGCCCGGCGTCCCAGTGTGATCTGGACCATGTGGTGGCGTATCCGGCCGGGGGCACGTGTGCGGACAATCTGGCGCCGTTGTGCCGGTATCACCACCGGTTGAAGACGCATGCGAACTGGCGGGTCCAAGCACTCGGCGGGGGGCATCTGCGCTGGACGAGCCCGCGGGGGCGAACCTACGACACGTTCCTGCACGACCCATGAGCCAAGGCCGGTTTACCCCGGCCACGCGCGCGAGCGGGACATGAAGCAGTCACCAATGCCGGCGGGTCAATCCCGACGACGTAACCCAACAACGCCGTCGGGCGATAGCGGCTGCCCATCGGCGAAGGACACGGTCCTTGTCGACACTTGGGGCCTATGCACCCGACCGCTGCCGGAGGGCGAAACATGTGCTCTTGTCATAGCCCCCGCCTACGGTTTACATCAGACAGATTGGAGTGGGGGATGTTCAGTTATCCGGCGCGGTTCGGGCGCCACAGACTCGCAGGTGGGGGCTACGCGGTCGTGGATCTGGAAACCACGGGATTCGACGCCTGGGGGGCGGACCGGATCGTTGAGATAGCCATCGTCCGCATCGATGCGGCCGGGCGCGAACTCGGAGTCTACGAGACGCTGGTGAACCCCGGTCGGTCGACAGGTGCGGTCGGCGTGCATCAGATTTCGACAGCGATGGCAGCACGGGCGCCCACCTTCGGGCAGATCGCCTCCTCGGTTCTGGCGTGGCTCGAGGCAGTGGTAGTCGTCGCGCACAACGCCCCTTTCGAGGATGCGTTTCTCAGCGCGGAGTTCGCGCGAGCTGGTATCGCTGCCCCGGCTATCCCTGCGCTGGACACCCTGCCGCTGGCGCAGTCTTTCGTCCCGACGCCCAACCACAGACTGGCGACTGTGTGTGCGTGGGCGGGTGTGACGATTGACGGCCCCCATACCGCTTTAGGAGATGCTCGGGCCACAGCGCAGGTGCTGCCACGACTTCTGGGCACGCGCAGGGCGGTTACCCGATGGCGGCACGGGTTTTCGCGGCTGCGGTGGAGCATGGGCGGCGGGTACTTGCCGCGGGCGAGAGTGGCGGCATGGACCAATGTTATCCGGCGTGACTGACCGGACGTCCGGCGGCCATCGGAGTCCCGGGGCCGAACGACCTACTCCCAGGGGAATCCCGGGGCCGAAGTAGGAGATGGACGCCTGCACCGGGCGCAGTTCCCGCATCGACTGGCGAAAACCGGCGGCCGGGACATACAACGCCTGGTTGCGGTAGAAGCAATATGTTGGGCCGTTGGCCAGGGAGTAGTCCATGCTGACGCGCCCGCGGTACGCGCGTCCATCGATCCGGCCTGAGACGCGCAATGCCTGCCGGAAGTACAAGGGGCCGTACCCGCTTTCGGGCAACTGCCGGATCCGCGAACGCTTCATCGAAAACCCTCGCCAGGACTTACGCAGTTCCTGTCGCATGAACCGGCGCTGTTGCGAGAAATGGCGCCTCACCGACGCCGTGACTGAGTCACCGGCCGCACAGGGCAAGCTGCTCGCCCCGATGTCGATGCCCTTGCGCAGGTCGCCGGACGTAATCGTGATCCCGTTGGCGTTGTCCACTGACGTCCAACTGCGCGGAGCGAACCAACTCCAGTACTTGGAGTTCTGGTGCTTGATCGAGCCCGGCGGAAGCTTCGTGGGTGCGGCGGCCTGAGCGGGTAGCACCCCTGCCCCGACAACCAGACAAGTGCCTGTCACCAGAATCATCTTCGCCACGTCCATCTGCACACCGTAAGACGGTCAGTCAGATTGAAGGAAGCGCGGATTTGGTCACGCGACCCGCTGCACTGGCGGGAAGCGGCAGTCAGACGGCAAGCTCCGGTACCGGACGCACAAGAGTCCGGGCACCGCAGTGCACGTTGGACAAGCGCACGGAGAGCCGCGCCGTGGGTCCACCGGTGCGCCGATCTCGAGGCTGCACGGCACGGGTCGAGGCCGCCGTCGCCACGGCAACAACCGGGCGACTGGGATCGCTACCGCGACGGGAACACGCGGCGCCCGCAGACGGTTTAGTCTGGAAGAAGCCGGATGAGGTAATTCCATGCGCAGATCGGGCACCGCTCTACTGGCCGTATCGGCCGCGATGTTCTTCGCCGGATTGCTGCTGCCACAGGCCCGCGATGGCCTGTGGCTGGCCACAGGAGTCCTCGGTGCGGTCGCCTCGTTCATCGGTGTGACGCGAGGCCTGCTCGCCCGCAGGGGAGGCGTCGACGTTCTGGCGCTGCTGGCCATCGTGGGCGCGCTGCTGATCGGCGAGTACCTCGCGGCTGCGATCGTCACCGTGATGGTGGGGTCGGGTCAGTACCTCGAAGAGCGCGCTGCCGCACGCGCACGCCGGGAACTGAGCCTGCTATCCGAGCGCGCACCTCGGGTTGCGCGACGCGTCGAAGGCGACGAGGTGCGCCAGGTCCCTGTTGAGCAGGTGCGGGTAGGTGACCGACTCGTCGTGGCCTCCGGTGACATCGTCCCCACAGACGGAAGGCTGTTCGACGCCGGGACCTTCGACGAGTCCGCCTTGACCGGGGAGGCGCTGCCCGTGCATCGTGCTGCCGGCGAGCTGGTCCGCAGCGGCGTGATCAACGTCGGGGACTCCACCAGCATGATCGCCACCGCTGCAGCCGAAGCCAGCACCTACGCCGGCGTCATCCGGTTGGTTGACCAAGCCCAAACCGGTGCTGCGCCGTTCGTGCGTCTGGCCGACCGGTTGGCGTTCTGGTTCGTGCCCCTGTCGCTGGCGATCGCCGGTTTCGCTTGGTGGTACAACGATTCGCCGTGGCGGCGGTCGCCGTACTGGTGGTCGCCACCCCGTGCCCACTGCTGCTCGCAGTGCCTATCGCGATCATCGGTGGGGTCTCGCAGTGCGCCAAGCGAGGAGTGGTCGTGAAGGGTGGCGCGGCCCTTGAGCAGCTGGCGGACGGCCGCATCCTGCTGTTCGACAAGACCGGTACTCTGACCGCCGGTCGTCCCGAAGTCATCCATGTTCTGACCGCACCTGACATCGACGAAGCGCACGTGATCGGCCTGGCCGCCAGCCTCGAGCAGGTGTCCCCGCACGTCGTGGCCACGGCCGTTGTGAACGCGGCCCGGGAGCGGCACATCGAGGTGCGCCTGCCCGCTTCGGCCACCGAGGTCCATGGGTGCGGTATCGAGGGCGTGGTCGACGGCCACGCGGTGCGGGTCGGCAGTCCGCAGTGGATTCTGGTCGGGCCGAAGCCGGCTTGGGCTCACCGGGCTCAGCGGCGCGCGGATCTGGACCGGTCGTTGATCGCTTTCGTGGAAGTCGATGACCGGCCAGTTGCGGCGCTGCTGTTCGCCGACCGCATCCGCGCAGATGTGCCCGGCATGGTGCGCGCGCTGCGCAGTGAGGGTATGCAACGGATCGTGTTGGTCACCGGTGACCGCGCGGAGTTGGCGGACTCGATCGGACGGATCGTGGGCGTCGATGCGGTGTGGGCGGATCAGACACCGGCGGACAAACTCTTGGTGGTCCGGGAGGAGAGTAGCCGGGGAAAGACAATCATGGTGGGCGACGGGATCAACGACGCCCCTGCGCTGGCTGCTGCGTCGGTCGGGGTCGCGCTCGCCGCTCGCGGCGCCACCGCCTCGTCCGAAGCTGCGGACGTGGTCCTCACGGTGGACCGTATCGACCGGCTCGGGGAGGCCGTGGGCATCTCGCGTGCGGCCCGGCGTACGGCCACCCAGGCGGCCTGGCTGGGGATGGGCCTGTGTTTTGTCGCGATGGGTGCGGCGGCTTTGGGATTTCTGCCGCCCGCCGCAGGCGCCATTCTGCAAGAGGGCATCGACGTTTTGGCCATGGCCTGGGCGCTTCGCGTCGGTCTGCTGAAGCCGCGCGCGGCCCGACGGATCGGGGCGCACGACGCCGAGATCCTGGCCCGCCTCGCGCACGACCACCGATCGACGCTGAGTCTGGTTGAGCGGGTCCGTGACGTCGCCGACAGCCTCGACGACGACGGTCCGGTCGAGCCAGTGCGCGAGCTGTTGACCTCGTTGGACACGGTCCTGCTCCCGCATGAGCGACAGGAGGAGAAAGAGCTGGTCCCGGCGCTCGAGCGCATCACCGGTGGTGCCGACACGGTGGGGGCGCTCAGCCGTAGTCACGCCGAGATCGAGCACCACGTCGCTGCACTGCACCGCCTGCTGGGCGAGGAGCAGGTGGACGCCGAGACCATCACCGACCTGCGTCGTACCCTCTACGGGCTGTATGGCGTACTGCGGTTGCACAACGCGATGGAAGAGGAGAGCGCGTTTGCCCTGCTCGAGTGACAGATCCTAGAGTTCCCGACGGAACACCGCGTTCGCGTACTCCCGCGCGGCCAGAGCGACCGGCGCTCGTTTGGTCACGACCATCGAGTTGGTGCCCATCACCGCTCGCATCCGCGCATCCGGGGCTACAGTCAGCACCCGAGTGCCACCGGCGCGGACCTTGCGCGCCTCCCGCTCCAGTTGCGTGCGCACCACCACGCGCGGCGCGTTGCCCGGATCCCTGGCCAGCCAGTCGGCCGTCGACAGCGGCGCCGACGCGATGACCAGATCCAGGCCCTGCCCGGCGAGCAGATCCAGGCTGACCATCGAGTACGCACCGCCGTCGACGTACCGTTTGCCCGCGATCTCGACCGGTTCGAAGTAGCCGGGTACTGCGCACGAGGCCGCCACTGCGTCCCCCACGGACGCCTGCGCATCACGGCCGAACGCGACCCGCTGACCGTTCTGCAGGTCCACGGCGATCAACCACATGGCGGCCTGCGGCCAGGCCTCGAACAGCGACCGCAGCCGCTGCGCCCCGGGATCCATCGGCCGGGTGCCTGCCGGCAGCAGCGCTGACAGGGCAACTCCCGGACGGTATCTCCAAGGGCGCTTGAGGATCGCTCGCGAGAGATCCGCGGACGCGGGTCGGCGGGGTCCGGGTGTCGGTTCCGCGGCTGCGCTCAAAGGCGGCATCGCGCCGAGGATGGCCTTCCCCTCGGCGGACATCGGCAGCCCGGCCACCCGCGCGACGTAGTCCTTCGGTGGAAAACCGCTGCGCATCAGGGCGGCAGCCGTCGACCCCGCCGAGGTCCCGACGATGATCTTCGCCTCACGGGCATCGAAGTGATCGGCCAGCGCCGTGAGGACCCCGGCGTGGAACGCGGTTCCCGTCAGTCCGCCGCCACCGAGGGCGAGTCCGATACGCATCCATCCATCCTGACACCGACCGGAAGAATGGGTTCGTGCAGATCCGAACGGCCACGCCACACGACGCGCCCGTCGTCAGGTCGATCATCCACGAGGTCTACGTGGGTGGTGGCTGGGCCGATCCGCAGCGGTCGCCCTCCTACGTCGCTGAACTGCTCGACGCTGAAGCCCGGATTGCCGGCGCCACGGTTCTGGTGGCCGAGGATGACGGCCGCGCGATCGGGACAGCGACCGCCACTCAGGCACCGTCACATCTGGCCAACATCGCGCGGCCGGGCGAGCTGGAGGTCCGGATGCTCGGCGTGGTCGCGTCCGCGCGCGGCAAGGGCGTGGCCCGGGCGCTGATGGGGTGGTGCGAGAAGCTGGCCGTAGAGCGCGGAATGCAGGCGGTGGTCCTGACCACGGAGCCCAACATGACCCAAGCACGGCGACTGTACGAGGGCCTGGGCTATCTGCGAACCCCGCAACGCGATTGGACGATCAACGGGGTGGGCCTGATCACCTACCGCCGGGACCTCAGCAAGGCTTGGCCCGAATAGCGACCGTATGGGCAGGCGGCGTCCGGGTAGATGCTGGCGAGAGCCGAGGAGATGTTCGATGGTCGTCGGGTTGCACCGGCCCCGCCGCGCAGGTGGACCATGAGCGAGCCTCGCCCCACGTCGCAGGATGAGCGGGACGAGTCGCCGTCTGAGCGCGCTGATCGCAACTTCTCCGAACTCGTGCAGGAGTTGCGGGTATCTCAGACCGGAGTCCAGATCCTCTTCGCATTCCTGCTCACGCTGGCCTTCTCAGGGTCCTTTCCGGACGAATCGACTGTCTTCTCCTATGTATTGACTGCGGCACTGCTGGCCGCCGCGTGCTCGTCCTTGTGCTTCATGGCCCCGGTGGTGGTCCACCGGACCTCCTTCCGGCTCGGCGGCAAGGATCGGCTGGTCTGGGTCACCCACCGGTTCGCCATGGCGGGGCTGGCGCTGCTGGCGCTGGCGATGCTGCTGTCCATCTGGATCGTCATCGCCTACCTGTTCACTTACCTCGCCGCGCATGTCATCAGTGGTGTACTCGCCGCGGTGGTGGTCGTGCTGTGGATCGTTGTGCCGCTGCATTTCAGGGCGGAGGTGACGTCGACCAACGACGATTAGTCGGGCGAGCACACCTGGCAGCAGAACCTGTTGTGAACACACGTATACAATGGTGAACATGCGTTCACGCACACCGCCTCCCGACGACCGGACCATCCGGGCGCGGTTGCGGGACGCGGCGATCGAACTGGTCGCCGAGCAGGGAACCATGACCGCGCGGTCCGTGGCGCAGCGAGCCGGACTGTCCGCGGGATCGGTCATCAACCACTTCGGGTCGATGCAAGGCCTTCGCCGCGCGTGCGACGAACACGTCGCGGCTGAGATCCGCCGGCAGAAGCAGAAGGCGGTCGCGGCCGGCGCCGGACTGGATTTCCTCGGTGCCCTGCGCGAGGCGGAGATGGGTTCGATGCTGGGGTACCTGGCCGCCGTACTGCACGACGACTCCCCGGAAGTGGCGCGCCTGATCGACGAACTCACCGCGGACGCTGAGGTTTACATGGCACAGGGTGTGGACTCCGGACTGATCAAACCGTCGGCCGATCCCCGCAGCCGGGCCGTTGTGCTCATGCTGTGGAGCCTCGGCGCGTTGGCGATGAACCGGCACCTCGAGCGACTGCTCGGGGTCGACCTGACCTCCCCGGATGCCGACCTGTCGCCCTACGCCAGGCCGATTCTCGAGCTCTACGCCCAGGGCCTGCTGACCGCGGCCGCCGCCGAACACGCCGTTGCCCACGAATCAACCGCGCCCCCCAGCGCACAGAAGGGATGAGCATGAAAGACATTGCGCTGCACACCGAAGGTCTGACGAAGCATTACGGGGACGTCAAGGCGCTGATCGAACTCGACCTGGACGTCCACCGCGGCGAGGTCTTCGGCTTCCTCGGGCCGAACGGCGCCGGCAAGACCACCACCATCCGCACCGTGATGGACGAGATCCGCCCGACCGCGGGACACGCCTCGATCCTCGGTATGGACTGCCACAAGCAGTCGGTGGAGATCCGTCGGCACATCGGCTATCTGCCCTCGGACCTGGCCCTGTATCCGAACCTGACAGGCAAGGACACGTTGACGTACTTCGCCAACCTCCGCGGAGGAGTCGAGTGGTCCTACGTCGACGAACTGGCTGAACGCCTCGGTGCCCAGCTCGACAAGAAGGTCGGGGACCTGTCCTCCGGCAACCGGCAGAAGGTGGGCGTCATCCAGGCGTTCATGAACCGGCCGCAACTATTGATCATGGACGAGCCGAGCAGCGGTCTCGACCCGCTCGTGCAGCGGGAGTTCCAGACGATGATGCGCGAGGTCGTCGGACAGGGGGCCAGCGTCTTCCTGTCCAGCCACACCCTGTCGGAGGTGCAGCGGGTGGCCGACCGGGTGGGCATCATCCGGCACGGCAAGTTGATCGCGAACGAGACCGTGTCCGGCTTGCGCGCGAAAGGCCTGCGAAAGGTCGAGTTGGAACTCGACGCCCACCCGCAGGCCGCCGTTCTGGAAGCCGTCCCGGGCGTGCGAGATGTGCTCATCGAGGACCGGCGGGTGCAACTGTCCTACGAAGGCACGATGGACGCACTGCTCAAGACCGTCACGGACAAGTACGGCCTGGTTGACATCTCCACGCAGGAAGCCGACCTGGAAGAGGTCTTCCTGACCTACTACCACGACGAGGCGGTGACGCTCTGATGCTGACGACAGTCTTCAGCAAGTCGCTGCTCGATCGCTGGCGCGGCGCGGCGATCACCGTCGTCAGCCTGTCGGTCCTGCTGCTGTTCGCCATGGCGGCCTACCGCGACCTCGACATCAGCATCTACACCGACCTGCCCGCGTCTTTGCAATCGCTGATCGGGATCCCAGAGGACGCCGACGTCGCGTCGCTTGCGTATTCGGCCATCTACAACTCCTACGGAGCCATGGCCCTGGGCGGTCTGGCGATCGCCATGGGTGCCGGCTACATCGCCGGCGAGGAGCGTGCGGGAACCCTCGGGGTGCTTCTCGGCAACCCGAAGAGCCGCACCGGCGTCCTGGTATCGAAGACGGCCGCGCTGCTGCTGATCATCGGTCTGGGCGGCGTCGTCCTGTGGGGCGCGGGAGCGCTGGCGCCACAGCTGCTCGACGTCAACATCGCAGGCCTACAGGTCGGCGCGTACACCCTGCATCTGGTGATGAACACGCTGGTCTACGGCTTCCTGGCCCTGGCGATCGGAGCCTGGACCGGCAAGTACGGGCTCGCGGTGGCCGCGTCCGCCGGGGTCATGGTGATCTCCTTCTTCGCGGTCGGACTGCTGCCCTTGGTCGACGCGCTGGCAGGCTTTGCGAAGTTCTTCCCCTGGTACTACCTGTCGGGAAGTGAGCCTCTGCTCAACGGCGTGGATTGGGCACACATCGCAATCCTGAGCGTGGCGATTGCGGCCCTGTTCGCGGCGGCCTTGATCGGGATCAATCGCCGTGATCTGCGCGGGCGATCGACCGGACGTAGCCTGATCGACGCACTTCGGGAGAACCCCGTATCGGCCCAAGTCGCCGATCGGCTGGCGGGTTCGGCGCGGGTCTCGCGCATCTGGGTCAAGACCGCCTCGGAGCACCAGGGATTGCTGTTCGTCGTGGCGGCGGCCATGTTCCTGGTGATGGGTGTGTTGATGGGACCGATCTACACGTCCATCGACACCGTGCTGCTGGACCTCGGCGAGTCACTGCCGGACTCGATGCTCGCGTTCTTCGGCGGCGGCGACCTGACGACTCCGGAGGGGTACTACCAGATCGAGACCCTCGGACTCGTCGCGCCGATCGCGGTCATGGTTGTCACCATCCTGCTGGGTGCCAAGGCCGTGGCCGGGGAGGAAGCCGACCGCACGATGGGGCTGCTGTTGGCCAACCCGGTCTCCCGGTCGCGGGTGCTGGCCGAGAAGACCGTACCCATGGTCCTGTTCGGTGGCGCGGTCGGCCTTGCGACGTTCGCGGGGATCGCCGCCGGCAATGCGATCAGCGGACTCGGGATGAGCTACCTGAACATCCTGGCGACGTCGGTTCTGCTGACCTTGATCGGTCTGCTGTTCGGCGCACTGGCCCTGCTCGTCAGCGCGGCCACCGGCAGCGTGCGCACAGGGGCTGTGGTCGCAGCCGGCCTGGCGGTCGTTGCCCATGTGGTGAACGCCTTGGCCGAACTCAGCGATGCGGGATGGGGTGCATTGTCGCCGTTCCACTACTACTTGGGCAGCGATCCGATGATCAACGGCATGAACTGGACTGATGCCGGGATCCTCACGGCGATCACGCTGGTGTTGCTGGCGCTGGCCTTCCCGGCGTTCAACCGCCGGGACCTCAGGCAGCACGGATAGAGAGCTTCGTCAGCTGAACGGCGGCCGGTCGTCGAACCGCACCGAAGCCCGGCCCGCCTCCCGCCAGATCCGCGCGACCGTGTCACCGTCCTCGGGGGTGATCAGGTTGCCCATCACGCGCAGTGCGATCCGCATGAGGAACTGCGAGCGCATGCCGACCGGCCCGGCCTTCGGGAGGAATCCGGGAACGGTGAGCAGCCCGGCCAGGCGCCGTGCGATGGAGAACGCCGGTCCGTAGTGGTGTTGCAGGGTCAGTGGCCACAAGTACGCAAGGTCGACCGGAACCCGCTGCGCGAGTAGTTCGGCCGCCAGGCGGCCGGTCTCCAGGCCGTAGTCGATGCCCTCGCCGTTGAGCGGGTTGACACAACCGGCGGCGTCACCCACGAGCACCCAGTTCGGCCCGGCCACGCCGGACACCGCTCCGCCCATGGGAAGTAGCGCCGACCACGTGTCCCGCAGGTCGCCGTGCAACTGCCAGTCCGAGCGCTGTCCTTGCGCGTAGTGGGAGATGAGCTGGCGCAAGTTGACGTCGGCCGGGTGTTTGTCCGTGGCCAGCGTCCCCACGCCGATGTTCACCTCGCCGTCGCCGAGCGGGAATATCCAGCCGTATCCCGACAGCAACTGGTTGTCGGTGCCGCGCAGTTCCAGGTGTGAGGAGATCCACTCGTCGTCGGCCCGCCCCGATTTCACGTATGCGCGCGCGGCAACCCCGTAGGCCGTGGATTTGTGCCATTCACGCCCAAGCTTCCGGCCCAGTTGCGAGCGTGCGCCGTCGGCGATGACCAGGCGTTGGCACGTGACCTCGAACGTTCCAGCGGGGCCTTTGAAGACCACCGCCTCGACCCGTGAGCCCGAGCGCCTCACGTCGATTGCGCGAGCGCCTTGCAGGGTCCGGGCGCCATCGTCCACGGCGACTTGGCGGATACGCGCGTCGAGTTCCAGCCGCGGCGCGGCACCGCCGTGATCGGGTAGCGATCCCCCCGGCCAGGGCAGGTACAGCGTCTGGCCGAAGCCCGAGGCGCGCAGGCCGCGGTTGACCGCCCTCCCCTCGAGCCAGTCGCCCAAGCCGAGGTGCGTGAGTTCGGCGATCGCCCGCGGCGTCAACCCGTCACCGCACGGCTTGTCGCGCGGGAAGGTCGCGGCGTCGGTCAGCAGCACGTCGAGTCCGTGGCGTGCAGCCCAGGCGGCGGTCCCGGACCCGGCAGGTCCGGCACCCACCACGAGCACATCGCACGACAGGTCGGAAGTCACCTTCCAATGGTCGCTGGTGGTGCAGTCCTGCGCGAGTCGGGCCCCCATCTGGGGCCTCAATTCCGTTCGTCAACCAGACCTCGCGAACGGAGGTCCGATTGACCGGGCGCCTACCCGAGGAGTACCGCTCCCGGACGTTCCGATCGACTGGCCCGCACGGCGATCTCGACGATCGGCAGGAACGCCGCGAATAACGCGGCAGCGGCGACGAGAGCTTGCGGCGTGGCCACAGCCACACCCACCAGGCCCCAGGCCAGGAGCAGCACGAAACCTGTCGCGGCGAGCACCCGGGAGGCAATCCACGCACCCAGCGCGGCGAGGATGAGCAGGGCCACCACAGCGGCTGCGGTCGTTGCCCCATCCGACAGTGAAATCCCCGACCACTCGGCGGTTGTTCCCGCTCCCGCCACGGTCGCGATCGTCGCCCAACCCAGGTAGCCCGACACCGGCAGGCGAAGCAGCCACTGTTCTGCCTGGGTGGATGCGGGACCCATTCCCGTCAGCCTGCCTAGTGCAACCGCCAAGCACACCACCAGCGTGATGATGACCAACTGCGCTACGGTCAGAGCCCCGCTGACCCAGATCGGAACCCAGATGGTGCTGGCGGCGAATGCTGCAGCCAGCCACCAACCGGTCGCCCTGTGCACTGCGCGCGTGTGCTGGGAAGGCAACGCCTGGTAGACCGCCAGACCTAGGCTCGCCACGTAGATCAAACCCCAGATCGCGAAGGTGTATCCCGCAGGGGTCAGCACGTGCGAGTAGCGGTCCGACACCTCGCCGGTCGTGGCTTGATCCCCTGGCAACAAGTTGGCGAGCAGGCTGCTGAGGGGCTGCAGAACGGCGAACAGGATCACCAGCATGACCCGCACGAAGTCGGCACCGCTTCGCTGAGCGTGAGAGGGCACGACCTGATTCTTCGTCAGTCGATCACTCATATCCAGCGTCTACCCGGCCCGGTCGAACACAGACCCGGTTGACTCAGTGCCGCCGGCCTCTCCACATCGACGCCCGTTCGACATCGCCGGCCCGCTGGCAGATGTCGATGAGATGCTCGACAGCATCGGCGTCACCCTGCTCGGCCAACGGCTCGAAGTAGCGATACGCACCGACCAGATCGCCAGCGTTCAGGTGGATCAAACCCATGTTCGTGGCGCAGGCGTCGGTGGAACAGGCGGGATCGTTCATACCTCAAGGCTAGTCGCGCCGAGTCCAACTTCATATCCCGAGCAGCACCGGCGCCGCACGACGCTGGTCCCGAGCTTGGACTGGTTTTCGCCGCGACCGCCTGGACAGCCGTTGGAGTTGGGTACCGCCGTTGGACAACCGCACATCCGTTGGATAACCGCGGCCCGTCCAACTCCAACGCACGTGCCTTTCTCCAACGTGTGTACCCAAGTCCAACGCCTGTGGGTGGGGGCAGATGCATCGGGACCCTCATGTCGACAGTGCAGCGCCAGCGGCCACTACCCCCCGACAGGTTCCCCGCGGTAGGAGCCGAACGACCACCGATTGCCCTCGGGGTCCTTCGCCTGGAACTCCCGGCTGCCGTAGTCGGTGTCGTGCGGCGCCTGGACGATCTCAGCCCCTGCGGCGACGGCTCGGTCGTGCAGCGCATCGGGATCGTCCACCACGACGTAGGCCCCGAACGTCCCCGGCCGCAGCGGCCACGCGTCGTCGCCTTCGCGCTGGGAACCGAGCATCACGCCTCCGCCGAGCGGGCCGGCCAGTTGCGCGTGGGCGACGTGGTCACCCTCGCCGTAGACGACGACCTCGCGGAAATCGAAGGCGTCGACGAGGAAGCGGATCAGTGCTCGAGCATCGTGTGCGCGAAGTGTCGGCCACACCGTGGGGGCGGGGGTTTCAGCTGTCACGACCGATAGTGTGCGCCGGGTCCGCCCGGTCGGTCAAGAGGCGAAACCCGCGGCCCGCCGTGCGCGGTCCAGCGCCTCGAGCGTGCGGCCGACCTGCTCGGCGTCGGTGGCCCAGTTGCTGACCGCGATGCGTAGCACCCGGCGATCGTGCCAGGTCGAACCCGTCATCCAGGTCTGCCCATCGGCCACCAACTCGCGCTCCACCGCGGCGGTCGTCTCGTCGTCCCCCCATGCTGTGGAGACCTGGGTGAACACGACGTCGTTGAGCACCTCGCCACCCAGCGCGCGCACGCCGTCGGCCAGAGCGACGGCGTTGTCGTGCAGTCCTTCGACGAGGTCCGACACCCCGCGACGGCCCAGTGTGCGCAACGTCGCCCACAGCACGAACGCCCGGCCCCGCTGGGAAAACTCCGGGGTCAGTTCGAACGGATCGGGCGCGCCCTGACTCTGGATCAAGTACGGGGCGTTCACTCCGAACGCGGCGCGGTGGGCCACCGGATCGGCCACGATCGCCAGGCCTGAGTCGTACGGCACGTTGAGGGTCTTGTGGGAATCCGTCGCCCAGGAGTCGGCACGCTCATAACCCCGCACGAGGTGTCTGGTCGCATCCGAGGCGCCCGCCCACAGACCGAACGCACCGTCTACGTGGACCCACCCGCCGCGGTCGTGCACCAGGCCGATGGCCGCGTCGAAGTCGTCGAACGCGCCGGAGTGGATTTCGCCGGCTTGTAGGGCGACCAGCAGCGGGCCGTCGGTCGCAGCCAGGGCCTGTGCCAACGCGTCGATGCGGATCCGGCCCTGCCCGTCGCAGGCGACGACGGTCGGCGCGCCGAGGCCGAGATACCGCAGCGCGAGATCGATGGTGCTGTGACGGCCCTCGCCGACGATCGCGGTGACGTGTGGCGCGCCCTGCAGGCCGTACCCCTCGACGTCCCAACCATGTCGTGCGAGTACCGCGTGCCGCCCGGCTGCCAGGCCCGTGAAGTTGGCCATCATGCCACCGGTGACAGTGCCTACGGTGGCGGTTGCCGGCAGGCCCAGCAGGTCCAGGATCCACGCTTGCACGGCCTCCCGCGCCGCACTGTGAGCCGGCGTGACCTCACGCAGCCCGGCATTCTGATCCCAGGCGCTGGTCAGCCAGTCCGCCGCGACACTCACTGGATACGCCCCACCGACGACGAAGCCGAAGAAGCGCGGTGAGGCCAGTGCGGCCAGTCCCGGATCGGCGGCGGAAACGAGTTCGTCGATGACCTCGAGGGGATCGCTGGGCTCGGCAGGAAGGGGGCCGCCGAAGGCCTGCTCCAGTTCCTCGGTGGTCTGGGCCGCGGGGATGGGTCGTTCGGGCATGCCGTCGAGGTAGTCGAGGGCGTGGTGCAGGGTGCGCTCGAGGAGGCGTCGGGTCTGGTCATCGTCAGGCATGTGCCGAGTGTGTCACTGCCAGCCCCGGTCGTTGAGCACATATGGATGGGCTGGCTGAGCGAACGCGGGTCGCCATAGTGTGCGGTTGTGACGTCGTTGCCTCCCCGAGTTCTGGTCATCGGCCTTGACCCGTATCGCGTTCCAGGCCCCTGGGATCCGAAGCCGGTGAGCGATGCGATCGAGCGGGGTCTGGTCCGATTCGAGGAGAACGGTGTCGGCGTCCAGGCCTGCCTCGTCGGACTCAATGGCAGTGATGACGAGGAAATGGTGATCACCGCGGCGCTGCTGAGCCGACCGTGGGAGTGCGTCGTGGTCGGTGGTGGGGTGTGCAGCGCACCGGAGCAGCTCGAGTTGTTCGAGGTGATCATCAACTTGGTACGCAGATGTGCCCCGGGTGCGGCCATTGCTTTCAACAGCACACCCGAGGACACGTTCGACGCCGCGGCCCGGTGGATCAGCTCGGGTTGAGCAACCATTCGAGATCTGCGTCAGGGCCGGGGAGTTGGCGAAACGCCGGGATGAGTCTCAGCCGCGCTGGGCTGCACCTCGCATCGATCCGGCAACCATCAGCAGCCGGTAGTCCCCTATCCGCTTCACGACGGGGACACTCACGGCCAACGTGGTGTCACCGCGGCGCCAGCGCACCCGCAACTGCGCCGACCCGCCGGATTCACGCAGGGCGCGGGCCACTCTCTGCGTCCTGAATATCGTCGTCGTGAGGGTCCGCCACGGCTCTTTCGGCCGGTTGGGTCGATACTCGAGGCGGTAGTTGTCGGATGAGAAAACGTGTGGCCAGGACACGTACGGCGTGCGCTTCTGCTTGCGCAGTTGCGCCGGCGTCACCGGTGACAGATCGCCGGGCACTGGGTATGCGGGCATCACAGCGACGTGGCCCAGTTCGGCCAGAGCCACGCAGATGGCGGCTGCGTAGTCGTACTCCCCTTGCGCATTCAGGTGAACGCCATCGTGCGTGCCGACGCTGGGATCGACGGCGAGGTCCGTCCGTGCGACCGTCACGGGGGATTCCGCGGTGCTCAGCGACTGGGCGAGGCTCACCAGGCCATCGTTGAAGGCGGAGCGAACCGGGTTCTGATCGTTGGGGTCGGGCATCAGCAGAACTGTCACCAGCACGATGCGAATGCTCGGATTCACCTTCCGGGCTGTCGATATGGCCCGCTGGGCTGCCGCCACCAAGGCCTGGGCGTCGGCGTTGCCGTAGCGGATGTCGTTGGTGCCGAGCTGAAGGATCCATACGTTGGGACGGTTCGCCCACAGCCGGAAGGCGAAGGCATCCTCGGAACCGAGTAGCTCTGCCCCGCCCCATCCATCGTGATCGGTGTCGAAGGCGATGCCTGGCCGGTAGCCCTCATCGTCACTGGTCATATCCAACGACGCGGTGCGGCGGATGTTCCCCACGAAGTCGTGCGGGACGGCGTGAGCGGTGAGGTGTTGGTCGAGCCAGAAGCGCCAGGTCCGATCACCCTCGATCCCCTGCGTCAACGAGTCGCCGCTGGGCATGATCCGAAGAACGCCCTCGTCCGCGTGTGATGCGGGGGACGCACTGAGAATCGCCGCGAGGCAGACGCATGCCGCGACGAGTCGATGGCGCACACCCCACATGACGGCCACTATTGCTGCTTAGTCGTTGCTCAAGCCACGTGGGGTGTTTCGGCGGTCGGTTGCTGACTGAACCTCGAGTTGGCGTTGGAGTTGGGCACGGACGTTGGACAACCGCACAGGCGTTGGACATCCACGGGCCGTCCATGTCTCTCGGATGTACCGATCTCCAACGTCTGTACCCAAGTCTCAGCGTGTGCGGCGGTAGGAAGAGTGCATTCCCGAGCCCACACAGGGTAAGCATGTGGCGTGCCAGGCCGAGACACCGTTGACTTCGACCACATCATCGTGGGCGCGGGACTCTCCGGCCTGCTCTTGGCAGATTCCCTCCTGGACACGCAAGGGGTCCGACGACTGCTCGTCGTTGATCCACGGCCGGCTGACGATCGGTCAGTGACGTATGCCTACTGGTCCACTCGACCGACGATTCTGGATCGTTGGGCCGTAGGTTCCTGGAATCGTCTGAAAGTGGTCGATCGACGGGGGCAGGAGACGTCCGCGACGCTCAACGCCGCGCGTTACGTTGCAGTGTCGTGGAATCGCGCTCGCGCCGAACTGTTCGGGAAGGTGAGCCAAGATTCCCGGGTCACGCTTCTGCAGCAGGCCGTTGATTTGGTGTGGGACGGAACCGATTGTGGTTGCGTGCGCGTCGGTGACACAGTCTTCACCGGCCGATGGGTCTATGACAGCCGTCCGCCCCGGCTGCCTGTGGGAGCCGCTCGGGGTCGGGCCACGCATATGGTGCAGGCTTTCCGCGGCATATGGGTCAGAGCCGCAGGCCAGGTGATCGACACCAGATGCGCGACACTGCTGGACTTTTCCACCGATGACGGTCCGGATCTCGCGTTCACCTACGTACTGCCCGTCGCCTCGCAATTGGCCATGGTGATGGCAGTCCGGATGTCGGCGTCCCCGCAAATGCCAGACCCCGTCCCGGCGGCGACCCGTCTGCTGGGATCGGCTGATTGGACAGAGGTCGCAGAGGAGAGCGGCACCACCTTGCTGATTCCGTCCCGACGGCGTCGACAGGGAAGGCACATCCTGGCGATCGGCCGGCGGGGTGGCCGCGTACGTGCCTCCACGGGATATGCGGTGACCCGCATCCTCGCCGATACCGAACGCATACGCCACTCACTGCGGACGTGTGGTCACCCTTTCGCCGTTGAGCCCGATCCCTGGTGGCAGGTGATCCTCGACCGCATCTGGTTGCAGGCATTGACCCGGGAGGCAGCCGAATTGGAGGAGGCATTCCTGTCGCTGTTCACGCGCGCTCCGGTCGACAGTGTCGTCCGATTCCTCGACGGTGGTGCGGGCCGCTCAGATGTGGCCGCGGTGATCAGAGCCCTGCCGCCGCTGCCATTTCTGCGGGCCTTGCTCGCTTGAGCCGAGGTGTTGGGTGAAGCCGGGCGGCCGGGTCGAGTAGGCGTTGGAGTTGCGTACAGCGGTTGGACAACGGCACTGGCGTTGGACATCCACGGGCGGTCTATCTCTCACCGATGTACCGATCTCCAACGCATGTACTTAAGTCTCACGCGTGGGAGACCGGACGGTCCTCTCAGTCAGTTGCAACAATGAAGCAGTGAACGGCGCTCCCAACCTCGCAGCCCGCCCGCGCTTCGATCCCGCGGATGGGGCGGTCGACGTGACCGGTCTGACGAAGACCTTCGGCGCGCTCAAGGCTGTCGATGACCTGACCTTCACCGTCACGCCCGGACGGGTGACCGGATTCCTGGGACCCAACGGGGCGGGCAAGACGACCACCTTGCGCCTGTTGCTGGGTTTGGCGACACCCGATGCCGGCTCGGTCACGATCGGCGGGATTCCGTACGGGCAGCGCCCCCGCCCGGCACGCCACGTAGGGGCAGCGCTGGAGGCGGCCAGTTTCCACCCGGGCCGTTCGGCACGTGATCATCTGCGGGTTTACGCACCCGAGGTCGGTGTCCCGGAGTCCCGCTGCGACGAGGTGCTCGCGATGGTGGGACTCGCCGACGCCGCAGACCGGCGGGTGGGCGGATTCTCGATGGGAATGCGGCAACGGCTGGCGCTGGCCACGACACTGCTGGGCGATCCGCAGGTCATGTTGCTCGACGAACCCGCGAACGGCCTTGATCCGGAAGGAATCGCCTGGCTGCGGCAGTTCCTGCGCTACTTGGCAGGGGAGGGTCGCACCGTTCTGGTGTCCTCGCATGTGCTGTCCGAGGTGGAACAGACGGTCGATGACGTGGTGATCATCGCCAAGGGCAGGCTGGTGCATGCCTCGTCGCTGCAGCAGCTGGAAGCCATGGCCAGGCCTGCGGTCAAGATCGTGTCCCCGGACACCGACGGGCTGACCAGGCTCGTCCGGGAAGCCGGGTGGGAACCGAGCACCCGCTTTGATGCCGCCGGCGTCGCGGTGGTCTACGACCGCCACCCCCGGGAGGTCGGTGCGGCAGCGTTCCGGCACGGACTCGAACTGTACGAACTGTCGCCAGCCGGCACGAGTCTGGAATCCCTCTTCTTCAGCTTGACGACGTCGCCGCGGCAACCGGAAGCAGTCCGATGATCGCCGCCCTTCGCACCGAGGTGCGCAAGATCACGACGACCCGCGCCTGGTGGATCAACGCCTCAGTGATGTTCGCCTACATGGTGGTGATGGCTGGGATCATGGCCGCCTCATTCGCCGTGAGCCGGCGGGCCGCCGACGAAGCGGGTGTGGCGCCGGGGTCGGACTCGTTCGTCCTGGACCCGCAGTCGACGGCATCGTCGGTCTACACGTTGGCAGTGGCGTTGGGCTACATATTCCCGGCCGTGCTCGGAGCTCTTGTGGTGACCACCGAATTCCGGCACCGCACCATAACCCCCACCCTGCTGGCCGAACCACGCAGGACGAGGGTCTTGGCGGCCAAGCTCCTCGCAGTGCTTCCATTCGCTCTCGTCGTGGCATTGGCCGGGGTGTTGGGCACGGTGCTCGGCGGGGCCGTGACCCTCGCTGCCCTGGGCGAACCCACGTTCCTTGCCGACCCACAGATCCAGCGCACCATCGCGTTGTCGGTGGTGGCGCTGGTCGTGTGGTCCCTCGTCGGGGTCGGGTTCGGCTCGGTGCTGACCAACCAGGTCGCAGCGATCGTCGTCCTGCTGGTGTTCACGCAGTTCGTCGAGCCCCTGCTGCGGATCCTGCTGGCCCAGTTCGACGCCACGGAGATGATCTCGAAGTTCCTGCCCGGCGCGGCGGGCGAGGCGATCGCCGGTTCGAGTCTGTACGTCAGTTCCGGGCTCGCCGAACTACTTGCTCCCTGGCAGGGCGTACTGGTCCTGCTGGCCTACGCGGTGGTGTTCACAGCGATCGGACGACTCACCACCTTCCGCCGCGACATCGGCTGAGGTGTCCGGCCGCGTTCCGACAGGGGATGCCGGGACCGACTGAGTTGGTGGTGGGCGAAACCTCAGGCACTTCGCAAGACAGATCTCGGCCCCGGTTTCAGCTTCGCACGCGCCGCCCATCACGTGGCTACGCTGGCGGGGTGAACACGCCACGACTGCTCGTGATCCAGCACGACCTCGATGACGCGCTCAACGAACTGGCACCGCCGATCATCGTTGCCGGGTTGCAGGTGGACACATGGTGCACCTGGCATGACGAGCAGTCGCCCTGGCCGTTGGACGAGTTCGCAGGAGTGGTGTCGATGGGAGCGTTGGCCAGCGTGACGAACGAAACCTCGGTGCCCTGGATACGCAATGAGCTCGAACTGTTGAGTCGGGCGCTTGAACGCGGTGTGCCCATCCTGGGGGTGTGCTTCGGTTCGCAGTCGCTCGCACGAGCAGCCGGGGGTCAGGTCCGTAAATCGCCCCTGACAGAGATCGGATGGCATGACGTCACCATGACGTCGCACGCCGAAACCGATCCGGTGCTGGGGTCGCTCGGTAAAGAGTTCCCCGCATTCCAGTGGCACTACGACACCTTCGATCTGCCGCCCGATGCCACTGTGCTCGCGACCGCTGGCGACCTGATCGAGGCCTACCGGGTGGGCGATTCGGCGTGGGGGGTCCAGTTCCACATCGAAGCGAATCCGTCGGTTGTCTATGGATGGCTCGGTACGTACCGTGACGCCATAGACGAGGAAGGCATTGACGTCGATGAACTTCGCGCAGCCACCGAGCGCAACTGGATCGAGTACAAGCGTCGCAGCTGGGAGGTCGGAGCCGCCTTTGCCACGATGGTCGTAAAGGCCGCCACGTCCAGGCGATGACACCCGTGACGCATTCTGAGGCAGGAGGTTTGGAGATCGACGATTCACAGGACCAGCACACGCCAATCACCTACGACAATTGTCACGAGGTGGCCGGCCCGTTCTACCACGGCACGAAGTCTGCCCTCGACGACGGCACCGAGCTTGTCCCGGGCTACACGTCCAACTTCCAGCAGGGACGAGTGTCGAACAACATCTACTTCACGACGCTGGTGGAAACCGCTGCCTGGGGAGCGCAGTTGGCAGCCGCGCTGGAGGGCAGTCCCGAGCGCGGTCACATCTACATCGTCGAACCCATGGGCCCGTTCGAGGACGACCCGAATGTGACCAACAAGCGGTTTGCGGGCAACCCCACCAGGTCCTACCGCACCCGCCACGCGCTGCGTGTCATCGCCGAGTTGGAGGAATGGCAGGGTCATTCGCCCGAAGCGTTGCAGGGCATGCTGGACGGCCTTGCGCGGCTTCGTGAACAAGGGCTCGACGTCATCGAAGATTGATGGATTCACGCAGTTGTCGAGTTGCGTCAAAGGGGTGACGCAGGACGCTCGCCTGGCTGTCGTCGTGGAGGATCTTCTACTGGGGCTGGTGGATGAGCTGGACGCCGTTCGTCGGCATGTTCATCGCGCGCATCTCAAGAGGCAGGACGATCCGCGAGTTCGTGCTCGGTGTCCTGGTGGCTCCCACTCTGGTGTCGACGCTGTGGTTCACGGTGTTCGGCGAGAGCGCGATCCTACGGCAACTGCTCACCGGAGACATGGCCTCAGAAAGGGTCGTCGACACGAGCACCTCGTTGTTCATCCTGCTCGACGGCCTGCCGTGGTCGACGCTGACCTCGCTGGCGGCAGTGCTGTCTTGATCGCATTGCAGACTGCTGCCATCGTGACGGCCATCCCGGCTTCTATCGTGATGGGGGTGGCCGCCATCTCGCTGCTGCGCGCATTCCGCTTCGAGGTGGCTACGACTGCGAACTACTTGCGCATCGTCGGGAGCTCTGATGCCATCCCGCTTGAGGTTGGGCGCGTGGTGGCTGACGGACAGCCCGGTGAAGACCCCGCCATGGTTGTTGCTTTTCACAGCCTGCGACCGACGTCCGTCGAAGTCGACGAAAACACCAGCACCGTGCAGCTCGTACCCGAGCCGTACGGGGTGGATCCACTGCGAGCTAACGGAAACGGCACCGCGAACGGGGTCGATTGATACGCGGCCGGGGTGTCAATGACGGGGTTCGCGGCTTTCACGAAGGCGCGCTGTCGTGCAGCGGGATGGTTGTTCGCTGCGGGGCCAGTCGCAGATTCAGTGTGGCCAGCAGCACCCCGAGGGTCGCGACAGCCGCACAGAACCACACAAGCCCGGTTATGCCGCCACGATCGACGGCTGCGCCGGCCAAGGCCACCATCAGTGCTTGCAGAGTGGCCAGGGCAGCGGTGAGCAGCGAGAACGTCGAGGTACGCAGGTGCGCCGGGATCGTGGTGGTGACCAGCACGTTGGCGGGCACCAGCGCCACGTAGGCCAGACCTGTGATGACCACCGCCCAAGCCGCGGCAAGGGGGTGACCCACTGCTAGGCCCACGACGGCACCGGCGAACGCGACCACGGTCAGCGCGCCGATCCAGCGGCCGGCGCGCTGATGCGTCCACTGGCCGGGGAGCATCAAAGTGATCGCCAGCGACACCCCCGCGCCCAGGGCCAGGACCACGCCGGTGGCCCCCACCGGTATTCCCGCAGAGGTGAGAACCGGAAGAGCGACCGCCTCAATGCTGGTGGCCGCGGCCACCGACACAGTGGCCAGTGCCACGATGCCCAGCAGCCAGCGGTCGGCGGACAGGGCGGCCCAGGCGGCGAGCAGGCCTACCGGCCGTTCATCGCCATCCTCGACACTGCGTGCGCGTCCCACACCGGTCAGCAGCAGCCCGGAGGCCAGGAATGTGGCGGCGTTCACCCACAGCGCCCCGGAAACCCCCAGAACGCCGAGCAGGATCCCGCCGGCGGCATATCCGATGATGACGGTGGCATCGGAGAGCGCGTGGGCCAACGACACCGCCGTGCCGAGAGCATCTGTGCCCGTGACATGCGGGAGCCACGCCGAGCGGTGGGATTCGAAAACCACCGACACGACCCCGGCGACACCTGCCACACCCAGGGCAAGCACAGGGGACGGACGGATGGCGACGGCAGCGAAGAAGCCGGCACGGGCGACATCGCAGAGGATGGTGGCGCGTCTATGCGACCAGGAGGCGGTCGCCGCAGCCAGCCAAGGCCCAATCAGGGCGGCCGGAACAACCGAGACGACGAGCACCGCGGCCGACGCGAGCACCGCGCCGGTCAGGGTGTACATCAACCAGGTCAGCGCCAGCCGGGCGGCCCAGTCACCGGCCTCGGAGATGACCGAGGAGGACAACAGAAACAGATAGGGGCGATTGGTCAGCACGAAGCGGTAGCGGGCGATCATGAACCGAACCGTCCTGAGACCGATCTGGCCGTCTGAGCACCCGCAGCGGCAACCGTGTCATCCTC
This sequence comes from Micrococcales bacterium, assembly GCA_016719135.1. Lineage (GTDB taxonomy): Bacteria > Actinomycetota > Actinomycetes > S36-B12 > UBA10799 > JADKAV01. The sequence continues at coordinate 108,044 of JADKAV010000009.1, forward strand.
GATCAGCCTGTTCGGCAGACGGTGAAACTGCGGCACGGCCCGACCATAGCGTGGGAACGCGCTGTGCGTTCAGTCCAAAGAGTCGACCGAAGGGACCAGATCCTGCAGTCCGGGTGTCGGGTGCTTTCACCCGGTGCCCACGGCCGCACGATCATCAGCCATGAGCATCGATGAATGCGCGCCAGGTCGCAGCTTGAACTCACCCTCCGATGCATCGCAGCAATCGCCAAGGGCTGACCCGCGAGTCGATACGCGCACGAGCGGGATGCCGCTCGGTTTGTGGGGGAACTGGCGCGCCCGAAGGGATTCGAACCCCTAACCTTCTGATCCGTAGTCAGATGCTCTATCCGTTGAGCTACGGGCGCCTGTAGCCATAGTAGCCGCGGCCCGGGAAGGAAGCGCCGGGGGCGTCTATCAACCTGGGCGGTGTTGTTGGACAGTTCCGTGACCGGAGTGCCCAACAACGCCGCCCCCTCAACCCGTGGCCACCGCCCTCGATGCTAAGAGGGTCAGGCGTGCCCCGGGAGCTTCTCAGGACTGGTCGTTCAGATCCGCGGCGATGGCGCGCATCATGTTGACCGTCTCAAGCTCGTCCTGCTCAGTGCCATAGTCGCTCAGCTTCACGATCGTGGTGTCATCCTCGGGGTTGACGTAGATGTACTGGCCGTAGATCCCGATGGCCGAGAAATCCTGATCGTTGCCGGGCAAGTGCCACCATTGCGCCGAGTAGCCCCAGTCCAGGACCGAGTTCTTCGCGGGAGTCGAGATGCGGTCGATCCATTCCTTGGAGATGATCTGCTGACCGTTGGCCTCACCGTCGTCGAGCACCATCTGACCAACCCGGGCGAAGTCCATGGCCGTCGCGTTGATGCAGCAGAACGCTTTCTCCATGCCTCCCTCGCGATCCAGGTTCCAGGTCGCCGAGTCCTGCGCGCCCATCGGAGCCCAGAGGTTCTCCGCCAACTGATCGGAGATGGGCTCGCCACCGACTTCAGCCAGGACCATGCCCAGCAGCAGCGTGTCGACGCTGCGGTAGGTCGCCTGCGAGCCCGGTTCATAGGTCAACTCGCGGTGGGCCTTGATGTACGACGGCAGGTCTTCGCTCAAGAACAGCCGGGCGGTACCTGTGAAAGGCCACAGCTCGCTGTAGTTCTCCGGGATGTCCACGCCGGATGCCATGTCCAGCAGATCCCCGATGGTCACAGTGTCGAAGTCGCCACCGGTCTTCAGCTCCGGCACGACATCGACCAGCAGGTCATCCTCGGACAGCTTGCCGGCGGCGATGGCCTGGCCGACCTGCAGTGACACGATGGACTTGGCAACCGACCAGGACGACAACCGGGTCTCGGGGGTGACGCCCTCGGCGTACCACTCGTCGACGACCTCGCCGTTGTGAAGCACCACGAAGGCGTTGGTGTTCGTCAAGCCGAGTACCTCATTCAGCGGAAGTTCCTCGTTCTTCCACGGCACGGTCTGCGGCATTGTGACGTCCGTGTTCTGTTCGAACGTCGTGGGGTTCTGCGAGGCGGGGATCGTGCGCGAGGGCAGCAGTTCGCCCTGCTGAGACGGGGCGGTGTTCAACAGCGTCATGATGTTGTGCGGCGCTGGGACCCGCATGACCGCGGTGGCGACGTAGGCCACACCGACCAGGAGGATCAGGACGAGCCCGACGACCAGCAGTACGCGGGGCCAGCGTCGACGCTTGGGCATTACGGTTTCGGGGGTAGCGGTTTGTGGCATCACTCTTCTCTTCCAGTTGATTTTTCGATCACGCTGTCCACGACGGCCAGCAGGGCATTGATGAGGTTGTCGAGGATCTCGTCGTTCGTCACGACTGCGAGGTCGAAGACATGGGCCGCGATCGCCGGGTACTGCTCTGCGGGGGCGGTGGCATAGAGACCCATCCACGCCTGCTCGTCAGCGGCACGGATGTCTGCGGGGAGCAGCGCAAGAGCCGCCCGCATGCTGGCGTAGGAGAGCATCGTGTCGGCGAGCATCCTCTGATATTTCGCGACCAAGTCGTGCGGGACCCCGATCTCACGGATCGCATCGAGCGTGAATTCCACCATCGCCATCTCGCCGGGTCCTTGCAGCGTTCGACTGGCGATCTGCGACCCCACGTAGGGGTAGGCGACGAAGGTCTCGACGACGTTGCGGCCGGCGGCTCTGAGTCGTTCCCGTGGCGCCAGATTCGCCGGAACCTGCTGCAGGGCCAGCTGCATGAGCCGATCACCGACTGCCCTGAGCAGTGCGTCGCGGTCGGAGAAATGCCGCCACACGGCCGATCTGTCGACTCCGAGTTCGTCCCCGATCACCCTGCCTGATAGCCCGTCCGGTTCGGCCCGCGCAGCAATGGCGAGCGCGGCTTCGACAAAGTCGTCCGGCGTCAAGGATCGTCTTGGCATCCCAGGATGCTATCACCAATGTCATCACTGATGTCAACAGTGATGCGAAAATTCACCTGGTGTTGCATCCATGGGTGCGATATACCGAAGTGACAACCACGAGAGGATCCCTATGGCAGACATCCCCAATCCGGACTCGGTCGGTCCGGTCGACGTTGCCGTCGTACTGTTCGAAGGCAACCGGTTCAACGGCGAGGTCGCACCGGCCCTTGCGGAACTCCAGCAGTCGGGAACCGTGCGTATCATCGACCTCGCATTCCTGACCCGCGACGCAGATGGCAACGCCGGCTTCATCGAGGTGGAGGATGCTGAGGTGGCCGACGCATTCGCGGGTATCAGCGAATCGCAGTTGGATCTGCTCAATGACGAGGACCTGATGAGTATGGCCGAGGGGCTGGACCCCAATTCGTCGGCGATGGTTGTCGTGTGGGAGAACACTTGGGCCTCGCGCCTCGCCGCCGCGGTTCGTGGTTCCGGCGGAGAAGTGATCTCCTACCTGCGGATCCCCCGTGAAACTGTCGTAGCAGCCATCGAAGCACTGGAAGAGGAGTAGAAGATGCGCAGGAGAAGAATGGGCCGCCCGGGCCTGGTTGGAACAGTCGCGCGTACTGCGGTTGTCGCAGGCACGGCGACGGCCGTCAGCCGTGGTGTGTCGAACAAGATGAGCGCGAAGGACCAGCAGGCCGCAGAGCAACAACAGGCTGCGGCCGAACAGCAGGCTGCCGCACAACAGGCCGCCGCCGCGCCGGTCGCCGAGCCTGCCCCGAGCGAGACGGACAAGTTCGAGGAACTCAAGAAGTTGGCCGAGCTCAACAAGGCAGGCATCCTGACGGACGAGGAGTTCGCGGCTGAGAAGGCCAAGATCCTCAACCCCTGACTCTGTGGCGAAGCCTCGACGTCGTGTGGCGTCGAGGCTTCGTTGTGTTCGATGAGTCGGCCCGCGAACCGACTGTCGGTGATCGCCAGTGAGGCGATGGACGCGTGCCACAGGCCACGGTCGTGGCCGCTGTCAACGGCGTAGTCGCTGAGTGCCTTAGGTCCGGTCTATGGTGCGAGCAACTGGTTGAGGAAGATGTCGTGGGTCCGGTTTATGGTTCGAAATCGGTAGGTCGGGGAAGATGTCGCACCCCGGGTTTATGGTTCGGAACAGGTGGTTCGGGGAGGATGTCGGACCCTGGGTTTATGGTTCGAACAGGTGGTCCGGGGAAGATGTCACACCCTGGGTTTACGGTCTGAATCAGTAGCTCGGGGAGGATGTCGGACCCTGGGTTTACGGTTCGAAACAGGTAGTTGGTAGTTGGTTTTCGTCAGCTCGTGGAGCGACGTCGCGGTGGGGCACCGGCCCTTCCGATACGACATTCAAGGTTCTTGTGTCGATCGGGGGTGTCCTATGGCCGTTACGTCTACTGCTGCGTCGTCGTCGTTTTTTGATGTGTCGCGGGCGGCGCACCGCCGGGCCCGGATTCGCGCCAGTTTGCCCACGGTCGCCCCGGCCGGGTTCGACCAGATCAACGACGATATAGATGCGCTGCCGGACCCGGACCTGCTGTGTGCGGAGGAACGCGCCGCGGCGATGCGGCATACCGCACGGCTGCGTAACCGTATCGAGGCGTATCTGACCGGTCTGGCCGGTGCCGCGGATACTGCCGGGGATTCCCGGGTTCTGGGCGCAGGCACCACCGGGTCCCTGGTGGCGATCGCCACCGGGTCGCCGGTGGCGGTGGGGTCGGGGATGGTGAACACCGCCAACGCCCTGCACGACCTGCCGGTCGTGAAGGATGCCTGGGCTGCCGGGAGTATTTCGGGGTTGCATGTGTATCAGATCCTGGCCCACGCCCCGGCCATCGATGACTTCACCAGCAAACAGGCCGCGATCGTCGGCCTGGCGAAGTTGACCGACGCCTCGGAGGTGCGCCGGGTACTGCAGGTCGCCGCTGAGGCCGACAACCCCACCCACCTGGACCTGAGCCTGGATCAGCAACGCGCCAAACGCTCCCTGCGCCTGTCCGCCCGCGCGAATGGGATGTGGGCGATCACCGGCATGCTCGACGAGGTCGACGGGGCGATCCTGGCCGAAACCCTGGCATCGTTCACCCGCCCCCCGGACACCCACGACACCACCACCCCGACCCAACGCCGCGCTGATGCCCTGACCGACATGTCGAAGGCGGCGGCGGTCAACACCCACCCCGGCGGGGTGTCCGCGGTGTCCATCCTCGTGGACCTGGAGAACCTGCCCACCAGTGACAACGCCACCCTGGTCGACGGCACCCCCCTGGGCGCCGGATCGTTCGATCTGTTGTCGTGCGCGGCGGTGTGCACGGTGATCTTCGGGATCAAACGCACAGGCACCTTCATCCCCCTAGCCCTCGGACGCCGGCGACGCCGGGCATCCGCGGCCCAATGGGCCGCGCTGATCGCCCGCGACCGCGGCTGCATCCGCTGCGGACGGACCCCGCGGCACTGCCACGCCCACCACATCATCCACTGGAAAGACGGCGGCAGAACCGACCTCTCAAACTTGGCCCTCCTCTGTTCGAGATGTCATAACGACCTGCACCACGGCCACTACACCATCACCATGGACACCCACACCATCCCCGTCATCACCCACACCAGAGGACCCCCCTGAAACAACGGGGCCGCCCGGCCCGACGCGCATCTCGGCTGACCCAGCGTTTAATGTACTGAACGTGCATTCAGTCGAAGACCTCACGGCTCTGGCGCGCATACGCGCTGCGGCCTTGAACCGCTTTGGCACCGGAGGGTTTGCGGCCACGTCGGTACGGGTCATCGCATCGGACGCAGGGGTATCGCCCGCGCTTGTCCTGCACCACTTCGGCTCGAAGGACGGCCTGCGTCAGGCCTGCAACGAGTACGCGTTCACCTTCTTCGAGGGCATGATCCGGCGGGCTGGCGATCGACAGCCAACGGAGGCCATGTCGCAGTTCGGTGGTGTCACCGATGAGGCTCCGCCGCTGATGCGCTATTTGATGAAGCAGGCCAGCGAGGATTCCCCGGCAGCCAACGATCTTGTAGCCCGAATCGTCGAGTTGACCAAGCAGTCGCTGGAGGCCAACACAGCGAGAGGCTATGTGAAGCCGACGGTCGATCCGGACATGCGCGCCGCGATTCTGGTGATGCTTCGGCTGGGGCCCTTCCTGCTCAGTGGTGCCGTGCAGCAGGCCACCGGCGCGGACATACTCACACCGGAAGGCCTGCGGCGCATGTACCGCACGACGATCGAGATCGTGGAATCCGGAATCTACACACGCGAGGGCGTACCCCACGAGGGCGCGCTGCTTGAGCTCTACGACGCAAACACCGAGGGAGAAGCCCATGACCGCTGAGCCTGGCACCGAGTATCCGGCGTTGACAGGACGCAAGCGCTGGGTGGCGCTGCTGTTCCTGGCATTCGGGGTCGCCATGATCATTCTCGACGCCACGGTCGTCAATGTCGCAATCCCGACCATGGTCGAGGACCTCGACCTGACTACTACAGACGCCGAATGGGTCAACTCGATCTACTCGTTGGTCTTCGCGTCACTTCTGTTGTTGTCCGGACGACTGTCGGACATCGTTGGTCGGCGGTTCATGTTCCTAGGCGGTGTCACGCTGTTCGCCGTGGCGAGTGTGCTGGTCGCGAGTTCGGAATCCTCCAACGCGCTAATCGGGGCACGGGGCCTGCAGGGTATAGGCGCCGCGATGATCCTGCCGTCGTCCCTGTCGGTGCTCAACGCGGTGTACCGCGGAAAAGACCGGGCGATCGCATTCGCAGTATGGGGCGCGACGATCGGCGGAATGGCCGCCATGGGGCCACTCGTCGGTGGGTGGCTCACCACCAATGCCTCGTGGCATTGGGCCTTCCTCATCAACGTGCCCATCGCCCTCGCGGTGTTCATCGGTGTTCTGTTGATGGTTCCCGAGACCAAGGACACCACCCACCGCCGAGGCATTGATGTTCCCGGCGCACTGCTCGGGACACTCGGTCTGGCTGCTCTGGTCTTCGGCCTGATCGAGGGCCAGAACTACGGTTGGTTCAGGCCGAAGAAGCAATTCGAGGCGGCCGGATTCACCTGGCCGCTTGACAACGTATCACCGGCCTTCGTATCGCTGGTCCTCTCAGCGCTGTTGTTACTGGGCTTCGTCTGGCTTGAACGGCGGCGCAAGGCCGCAGGACAGATCGTGCTCCTGGACCTCGGCCTGTTCCGGATCAAGACCTTCGGCATGGGCAATGCGGTAGCGGCGCTGGTGAGTCTCGGCGAGTTCGGACTGCTGTTCATCCTGCCGTTGTTCCTGCAGTCGGTCATCGGCTACGACGCGTTGGAGACCGGCGTCATCCTTCTGGCGCTGGCCGCAGGCTCCTTCCTCGCCAGTGGCCTCGGCGCCCCTTTGGCCAAACGGTTCGGCCCGGTCCCTGTGCTCCGCCTGGGCATGGCACTGGAAGTGATCGGTGTGCTCTGGCTGGCGCTGATCATCTCCGTCGACGTCACGGGCTGGGCGATGGCCCCCGGGTTGTTCATCTATGGTGCTGGGGTCGGCTTCGCGACTGCCCAGTTGGCGGGGGTGATCCTGTCGGAGGTGCCGATCGCCGAGTCTGGGCAGGCCTCTGCCGTGCAGTCGACGTCACGACAGGTTGGCGCGGCCATCGGCACCGCGCTGCTGGGAGCGGTGCTGATCACCGGGTTCGGCGGGATCAAGGGCGACCTCACCGACCTCGGGGTTTCCGAAGAGGCGGCCGTCCAGGTCACGACCTCCGTTCAGCAGAGTGCTGGCACGGCCGTGGTGGCGCTGCCTCAGCAACCCGACGGAGACGTCTTGTTCAAGGGCGCCTCAGAGGGTTTCGCCACCGCAGTCCGGGGTGTCGGGTTCGTGGCTGCAGGTCTGATTTCGCTGGGCCTGCTGGCGGCGTTCTTCCTGCCCCGGAATGCGGCGCGAACTGAAGCAGCCGGCTACGTGGAGTAGCAGGAGGCAGTGTCGCTGCCGGGAAATGCCTCGCACGTGACTGACCATGAAGGAGTGTTGGGTTCTCTCAGACGGCGCATCAGCCGGGCCGAACTGCCCGATCCGGTTTTCGCCGCGCTCGGGGCCCTGGATATCGCGCTCAAGGTGCCGGGGGCGGCCGGACGCTACTACGGCCAGCTTGTCGAGCACGGCCACTCCCGCCTGGTGGAGGTCGGCACCGAGCGGGCTGTGCGCAAACGGGTGTCCCGCCTCGAGCAGACCGTAACCCCCGCTGCGAGCAGGTGGGCGGTGCGACTGTCACAGCGCCAGCGACGTCAACGGCGCATTCCGCGTAAACCCGTCATCCATCGCTCCGCCTGAAAGAGTTTCGAAAACGTTGCATCCAGATCGCCTTCAAGTCGCGATTACCTGCATGTAGAGCGCGGCGCGGGGCCCGCTCCGGTCTGAAGGGTTTTCACCATGGGATTCATTCGACGTATCGGCGCGGGCGCCGTCGCCACCTTTGCCGCTGCCGGACTTGCGATCGGATTGGCCGCTCCAGCATCCGCAGCACTTTCCTCCGACGAGACGAACGAGTTCCTCGGAAAGTTGACAGCGACCTACAACGACCCGGTCGAAACGGCGAACGACAACAATCCCTATGACTTCGACATTGTGACGAAGGCGGCGCTTGTAACAGGCGCCACGAACACCCTCGCGGGTCTGGACAAGTTCACCCTGTTCGCGCCCAACGACCGCGCCTTCGAGGCCCTCGCCAACGACCTCGGGCTCCTAGGAAAGAACTACCGCTTCTCCGCCAAGGTTGACGAGAAGCGCGTGTTCGAGGCCATCGCTGGGCTGGGCATCCCCACCGTGACCGAGGTCCTTCTGTACCACGTAGTGCCGAACGCCAAAGTGACCGGAAAGGACGTGCTCTCAGGGCCGTTCAGCCAGCGCATCTCAATGGCCAACGGTGAGAAATTGCGCGTGACGGTCCTGTCGCGCAGTGCCCGATTCCCCGTCATCCTGCTAGGTGACAAGGATGGCAAGTTCTTCAACGACTCGGTCGTCCGCAGCAAGATCAACGCGGTCGAGACCGACAACACCGTAGTCCACGGCATCAGCGGCGTCCTCCTCCCGACGCTTTAGCCCTCACCCGAAGAGGGTGGTGAGTCCTACCGCTCACCACCCTCTTCCCATGCGCTGCGCGTTGTGGTGAATCATCGACCGCCCACACGTGGCGGCTGCAAAGAGCGGGCTTTGCCCGACGTGCAGGCGTGACGGAGCCGACGCGCCGCAGCCGGCCTGCGTTCCGCGACCTACGATGATCGAGTGCGGCGCATCGTGGGGTTGCTGGCCACCACCGCGGTGCTCGCGGGGTGTGCCGGGGAGTTCCAGCGCACGGTTCCCAAGGAATACCGCAAGTCGATCCGCGCGGCGGCCAAGGAGTGTCCGGAACTCACGCCCAAGCTGCTCGCCGCGCAGATCGATCAAGAATCGGGATTCGACCCGGATGCTGTCTCCCCCGCGGGGGCCGAAGGGATCGCCCAGTTCATCCCGGACACTTGGGCGGTCTGGGGACGCGATCTGGACGGCGACGGTGTCGCTTCGCCGTACAACCCCGAGGAAGCCATCGATGCCCAAGCGCGACTGATGTGTTTCCTGATCTTCGAAGCCCGGACCTCCGGCATCAAGGGCGACGAGATTGAGTTGGCACTCGCGGGTTACAACGCCGGGTGGAGCCAGGTGGTGCGCTACGACGGTATCCCGCCGTTTCGTGAGACCGAGGCTTACGTCAAACGCATCCGTGACCGGCAGAGCGGCTACCGATTCCGGGACTGAACTGACTGGAGCGCGAGCCAGATCGCCTTCAGTGGCGTGTACCTCTCCCGTGCGTGCGCGGACTCGACGCGCCCACTGCCCCTTCGTATTTCGCAGATGAATGGGACCCTCGGGCCACCTTCTCGTAACAGTTGCTCCAACCGTGGCGCACCGCCGAGGCGGACTCGGAGAAACGGCCAGGGATGGTGATCATCGGGCGGTACGCGATCCCACCCTGTCGTCTGGGACGGGCGCACCGCCCGTTTGCACCTCGACTCGTCCTAGCTAGCCGCGCCGGCGCGCCATGGAGTGCACGAATCCTCGCACTCATCCCATAATTCAACGTCTGTAGAACATGCGGAGTAATCTGAAATCCATGCGCGCCATGATCCTCAAAGAGTTCCGGGAACTGCGCCGTGACCACCGAACGATGGGCATGCTGATCGGGATGCCGGTCCTGCTACTGGTCGTCTTCGGATACGCGGCGAACTTCACCGTCGACAACGTGCCCACGGCGACCGTCGGGCCGCAGGCCGAACAGGTGGCCCAACAGGTCGAGGTGATTGCGCAGGCACCCTTCGACGTCGTTGAAGTGGACCCCGGCGGTAACGCCGCCACCGCCGAGGATCTGCTACAGCGTGACAGTGTGGACGTGGCCATCGATACCGGCCAGCAGCCGCCGGTCGCCTATATCGACGGGTCGTCGCTGTTCACCGCGCAGACATCGATAGCGGCGTTCAACCGCCTCGGCGATCAGGTCACCGTCGAGATCTTGTTCAATCCCGAGTTGAAGACCAGCTGGGTCATGGTGCCGGCCATCATCGGGTTGATCCTGACCTTCATCGGGACCATCATCACAAGCATCGGGATGGTCAAGGAGAAACAAACCGGCACCATCGAGCAACTGGCGGTCATGCCGATCAAACCCAGCACCGTGATCCTCGGCAAGATCCTGCCCTATTTCCTGCTCGCCACCCTGGACATGGTCCTGGTCACGGTGCTCGGCATGGTTCTGTTCGACGTTCCGTTCAACGGCAGTGTCGGTGTCTTCGCCATCGGTGCCGGCCTGTTCCTCTTCGTGGTTCTGGGCCTTGGCGTATTCGTCTCGACCATTTCGCAGAACGTCGGTCAGGCGATTCAGACCGCCTTCTTCTTCCTGCTCCCCCAGATCCTGCTGTCCGGTTTCATCTTCCCGCTGGAGGCTATCCCGTGGGGGGTCCGCTGGATCAGCTACTTCCTGCCGCTGACCTATTTCACGATGGTGTCGCAGGGCGTCATGCTGCGCGGGGCACCCCTGGATGCCTTGTGGTTCCCGCTGATCATGCTCGCGATCATGGCGGTGGTCATCTTCACCGGGGCGGTCCTGCGGTTCCGGCGGAACCTGGCCCCCGGCGACGGCCGTCGGTCGAAGCCGAAGGTGTCCGCGTGAGTGCCCACGAGTTGACCGTGCGGTTCGGGCACGTCCTGGCCCTCGACGCTGTCAGTCTGCAGACACCGCCCGGACAGATCACCGCGGTGGTCGGCGGGGACGGGGCTGGCAAAACCACCCTGCTCGAGGCTCTGGTGGATCTGGTCCCGATCGAGGCCGGATCCGTGGATTCACCGGCGCGGTCCACCATCGGATTCATGCCTGCCGGAGCAGGCAGCTGGAGCGAGCTGAGCGTCGATGAGAACGTCGCCTTCGTCGGGGGTTCTTACGGGCTGGCCACCGATGTGCTGACCACCCGCGCCGACGACCTGCTGACCCGTGCGGGACTGTCCGACGTGCGCGATCGGCTGGCCGGGCAGCTCTCCGGAGGCATGCGCAAGAAGCTCGGTTTCTGCCTGGCCATGCTGCACGAACCGCAACTGCTCATCCTGGACGAGCCGAGCACCGGCTTGGACCCTGTCAGCAGGGTGGAACTGTGGCGTCTGATCAGTGAAGCTGCGGCGCGCGGAACAGCGGTGGTTCTGACCACGACCTACCTGGACGAGGCTGAGCGGGCGGGATCAGTGCTGGTCCTGGAACGCGGCAGGGCATTGCTGTCGGGGTCCCCTCAGGACGTGGTGTCGTCGTATCCTGGCGTGATCGTGCAGACCGACAGTCCCACCCGCCCGCAGTTCGCGTGGCGCCACGGCACCGGCTACCGGGAATGGTGGCCCGACGATCCACCGAAAGGGAGCACCACGACCGCATTGACCCTCGAGGACGTCTCGATCGTCGCGTCACTTCGTCAAGAGGTGGGGTCATGAGCGGGCCTCTGCTGCAGGCGCAGGCGCTGAGCAGGACCTTCGGCGCGTTCACCGCAGTGGACCAGGTCACCTTCGACGTCGCGCCCGGCGAGGTCGTGGGCCTGCTCGGGGCCAACGGGGCGGGCAAGACCACGGTCATTCGGATGTTGCTCGGCCTGCTGCGTCCCACAGCAGGACACGCGCTGCTGAACGGCAACCCCCCGAGCCGGGCCGGCCGGGAGCGGCTGGGTTACGTCCCGCAGGGCCTGGGTCTCTACGCCGAACTCACCGTGAGGGAGAACCTCGAGTTCGCGGCGCAGGCATTCGGGTGCCCACCGGCGCGACCGGAGGGGCCGATGCGGGAAACCCGGGACCGGCTGGTGTCGGATCTGCCCCTGGGCATTCGCCGGCAGGTCGCCTTTCTGTGTGCACTGCAGCACCGGCCGGACGTGCTGGTGCTCGACGAGCCGAGCTCTGGTGTGGAGCCGCTGGGCAGGGCGCGGCTGTGGGACCAGATCCGAGAGCAGTCCCAGCGCGGTGTGGGCGTGCTGGTGACGACCCACTACATGCAGGAGGCGCAGCAGTGTGATCGCCTGCTGCTGATGTCTCAGGGCCGCCTGGTCGCACAGGGGACCGAGGCGGACATCGTTGACGGGACCACCGCCGTAGCAGTGGCCTCCGATGACTGGGCCCGGGTCTTCGCCGTGCTGAGTGCCGCGGGGCTGGCCGTGAACCTTGCCGGGCGGGATGTGCGGGTGATCGATCCCGATCTGCCGGTCGTGCGGGAACTGCTCGCCGGGCAAGGGATCGAGGCGGCCTGCCACGAGGTACCCGCGACCATCGAGGAACGTATGACCATGCTGGCGCGGACATGAAGCCCCGGGGCCGCCGTCCCGGTGACGAGGACACCCGCGCACGGATCCTGAACGTGGCACGCGAGCAGTTCGCGCACAGCGGCTACGAACGGGCCAGTATGCGGTCCATCGCCGGCCAGGCGCAGGTGGATCCTGCGCTCATCACGCACTACTTCGGTTCAAAAGTGGGGCTGCTGACCGAGGCCTTGCGACTTCCCGTCGATCCCGCGGTGGTGCTGGAGTCGGTGGGCCACAGTGAGCCCGATCACATGGGAGAGGCCCTGGTCCGGGCCATGGTCGGCGCGTGGGAGACGCCTGTTGTCCGTCAGCACTTCTTGGGGATGCTGCGCACTGCGGCCTCCCACGAGGTGGCTCGGGAAGTGATGCAACAGACTCTGCACGACTCGGTGCAAGTGGCTGTGGCACGACTGGTCGACGACGACGCGGACCGTCGCAGCGCGCTCGTGATGACCCAGATGGCGGGGCTGGCCTTCACGCGGTACTTCCTGCAGCTGCCGGAGGTCGTCGCTCTGACCCCTGAAGAACTTGCCGCGAGCATTGGGCCCACGATCCAGCGGTATCTGGTCGACCCGCTCTGATCAGACCTCCCACCAGACCGCAGCATCCGGCGGTAGCCAGCCATCCGGCGGCTTGGGATCGGAGTGGGCCAGGATCCTCCCGGGCGGCAGAGCGATGGACGTGTCCCCGAGGTTCATCAACACGTCGATGGTCCCGGTGTCCGTCGGGCGCTGGAAGTGCACCCGGTCCGGCGCCTCGTCGCGCCACTGGAAGCCCGCCCCGACCAGCTGCTTGCGCACACCCAGCCACCGCCTGGTCAGTTCCAAGGTGGAGGTAGGATCGCGCCGTTGGCTTTCGACGGTGAAACCGGCGAACTGCGGCGGCTGGGGCAGCCACGGCTCGACCTCGTCGTCGCAGAAGCCGAACGGGGGCTGTGAGCCGGACCACGGCAGTGGCACGCGGCAGCCGTCACGGCCACGATCGGTACCGCCGGAGCGCTGCCACACCGGGTCGGCCAGGACCTCGTCGGGCAGATCGTCCACATTCGGCAGACCGAGTTCCTGACCCTGGTACAGGCACGCTGCGCCCGGCAGGCCCAGCATCAACAGGGTCAGCGCCCGTGACCGTGCCGGACCCAGCCGGCTCGCGCTGCGCGGGGTGTCATGGTTGTCGATGACCCACACGGGCTCGGTGTCCGCCAGCACCTCCTGGATCGCAGCCCGAAGCGCCGGAGCGTCCCAGCCGGCCTTGAGGATCGGGAACCCGAACGTCTGCGGGAACTCGTCGTCGCTGCTGTACGAGGCACCGCCGGACCAGATCTCACCGATCGCGGTTGGCTGGTGCTCGTAACCTCGCAGCGTCGAGCGCAGCGCGCGCAGAACCTCGTGGGTGCGGTTGTCCGCGTCATGGGTCAACAGGTCGTTGCCGAACCGCACATCGTTGCGGTCGACATCCTTGGTCAAATGGTCTGCGACATCCACCCGGAACCCGTCGACGCCTTTGTCCAGCCAGAAGCGCCAGATCTGTTCGAACGCGGCCAGCACGGCGGGGTTCAGCCAATTCAGATCCGGTTGCTCGGCGGTGAACAGGTGGAAGTACCACTGCCCGGGCGTGCCGTCGGGCTCCGTGACCCGGGTCCACACCGGTGTCTGCGTGAACGATCCGAGCACATCGGTGGGAGGGACTGCACCATCGGCGCCGCGGCCGTCGCGGAACAGGTACCAGTCGCGTTCACGTGCCCCACGCCCAGCCGCCACCGCGGCGGTGAACCACGCATGCTGGTCCGAGGTGTGGTTCGGGACCATGTCCAGCAACACCCGCAGCCCCCGGTCGTGGGCGGCTTGTAGCAGTTCGTCGAAGTCGGCCATGGTGCCGAAGATCGGGTCGATCGCGTAGTAGTCACTGACGTCGTAGCCATGGTCCACCTGAGGACTGCAGAACACCGGGGACAGCCACACAGCGTCGACCCCCAGCCCCACCACGTGGTCGAGCCGATCGATGATTCCTCGTAGGTCGCCGACTCCCTGTGAACTGCCGGCACAGGCGTAGGAGCGGGGGTAGATCTGGTAGAACACCGCGTCGGTCCACCATGGCCGTTCCCCCGGAACAACAGAAGACCCACTGCCGCCCGGTGCGGTCAGTGGGTCTTCCGTTGTCATGCGCGTGGGGCTACTGAATGCGTTGCTCCACGTTGGCTTGCGCCTCTTCCATCGCCTTCTGGGGGTTGGCCCCGTCCAGGATGTTCTTCTCGGCAAGGCCGACCTCTTCGTACATCGGTCCCATCTCCGGGTACGGCAGGTTCGGGAACCCGTCGGTGCCGAACTCAGCGACGGCCGCGATGATCGGGTCGTCCTGTGCCGCGCTCAGCGAGTCCTTCCACGCCGGCGGGCGCGGGTCGGCTGCGAACAGGCTGTCCATGAACTCGGTGTTCAGAGTCGCGTCCAGGAAGGCCTGTGCCGTGGTCGCGTTCTGCGAGCTCTGGCTCAGGTAGAAGCCCTGCGCTCCGACGATCGGGATCGATGGGCTGTCAGAACCGTCCCATGTGGGAAGGCCCTCGGCGCTGAACGGCACGCCATCACCCTCGGCGTCCTCGACCACGGTCTTGTTCCACGGGCCGGTGATCCAGTAGGCGAGCTTGCCCTGCGCCCAGGCATTGGTCAGGTCGTCACCGACGAATGTCGACTTGACGATGCCCTGCTTGCCCCAGTCGGAGAAGGCTTCTGCCCAGGCGATGCCACCGGGGCTGGTAAGACCGATGTCCTGGACGTCGTAGTTACCTTCGGCGTCCGGACCGCCGAAGAAGTAGCCGCCGGCGGCGGAGAAGAACGGGAACGCGTGGTAGGCGTCACCGGCGTCACCGACCTGTAGGCCCACCGGGAAGCGGGTCTTGCCGTCCTTCTTCAACTGCAGTCCCGTGTCGCCCATCTCATTCAGCGAGGTCGGAGCGTCCGGGGCCAGCTTGGTGTTGCGGAACAGCAGGATGTTCTCGGTCGCCACGGGCACGCCGTAGGTCTGACCTGCGATGGTGAAGGCGTTCACCGACGCGGTGACGAAGCTGTCGCGGCTGGAGCCCAGGTTGATCGGTGCCACCAGGCCGCTGTCAACGAACTCTCCGGCCCAGTCGTTCGCGCCGAGCAGGATGTCCGGGCCCTGGCCCTGGGGTGCCTGCTGGACGAACTGGTCCTTCATGCCGTCGAAGTTGACCTGCTGAACGGTGACGTCAACGCCGTTCTCGTCGCCCCAGGTCTGCGCGAGCTCGCCGATCGGTCCGGCCCGTTTCTCATCGGCCCAGATGGTCAGGGCACTGCCGGATTCGGCCTCCGAGCCCGAACCGCCGTCGTCGCTGCCGCAAGCGGCCAGCGCGAAGCCCAGTGTGAGGGTGGCGGCTAGGGCCACTCCTCGTTTGATGCTGTGCATCTGCACTCCATTCCCGTTGGTGGGTCCTTCATGTCCGCGTTGCATCCCCGATAGCGCACGCAACCAGACTGAGATCAACGTATCGGAGACACACGACGGACGCACGCGAACACGCGTTCCGCGCAGTCCAGGGACTAGCAATCGGTGACTTTCACCCGGCGAGGGGGAACGAACCGGTGCGGTTCGGCGCTTCTGGTCGCAAGCGCGGGGCCCTTCAGCCCCGGATGGCCTCGCCGCTGTCCGGGTCGAACCAGTGCACCCGTTCCATGTCCACGGTGATCTCCACCCGGTCCTCGCGGCGGACCCGCGAGCGCGGCGAGAAGGAGGCGACCCACCGGACCTCACCAGCGGGTCCGGTGTCGAGGGCTTCGTCACCGGTCTCCTGTGCCACCAGTTTGGTGTCCTCGGTGACCACCGCGTCACCTTTGAGACTGAAGTGGACGACGATCTCCGAACCGAGTGCCTCCACCAAGGTGACAGTGCCGTTAAGGCGCCGATCCTGGGAGGCGTCCGGGGTCAGGCTGGCGTCCTCCATGTCCTCGCTGCGTACCCCGACGGCCACATCGCGCCCGATGTACTTGCGCAAGCCGGCCCGCTCGTCGAGCACAGAAGCGGGGATCACCAGGTCCTTGTCGCCGACGTGCACGGACAGCCCGTCACCGGACTGCGAGAGCCTGCCCTTGACCATGTTCATCGGCGGCGAACCGACGAACTGTGCGACGAAAATGTTGTTCGGGTGGTCGTACACCTCTTGCGGCGGGCCCGCCTGCTGCAAGAGCCCGGCCTTCATCACTGCCATCCGGTCGCCCATCGTCATGGCCTCGACCTGATCGTGGGTGACGTAGACGGTCGTGGTGCCAAGGTCGTGGACCACTGAGGAGATCTCGGCGCGCATCTGGACCCGCAGTTTCGCATCGAGGTTGGACAGCGGTTCGTCCATCAGGAACACTGCGGGATCACGCACGATTGCCCGGCCCATCGCCACCCGCTGGCGCTGACCACCGGACAGCATGGCCGGCTTGCGGTCCAGGAACGGCCCGAGCTCCAGCATGTCCGCGGCCCGTTGAATCCTTTGGGCGATCTCATCCTTGGACATCTTGCGGATCTTCAGGCCGTAGGCGATGTTGTCGGCCACCGACAGGTGCGGGTAGAGCGCGTAGGACTGGAACACCATGGCGATGTCGCGGTCCTGCGGGGAGAGGTCGTTGACGACGCGGTCGCCGATGATCAGTTTTCCGTCGGACACGTCCTCCAGCCCGGCGATCATGCGCAGGGCGGTGGACTTACCGCAGCCGGAGGGGCCGACGAGCACGAGGAACTCCCCGTCCTCGATCTCGAGGTTCAGATCCTGCACCGCGTGGAACCCGTTGGGGTAGACCTTCTCCACGTGTTCGAATGCGACGTTGGCCACAGCGCCCTCCGATTGGCTTGCCGGCCGGGTTTCATCCCGGTTCTTGTGGTCGCCACGCTAGCGCGAAATGATCGGCGTTGGCGCTGTGGCTGACCGGTGCGCTCGCTTCAGCGGGTGAGGCGCACGCATGAAGGTACGGCTGAATGCTTGATCAATCTTTGTGCGTGCGCGAATTGCCCGTCCCGGCCTCAGCCCTTGACGGCTCCGGAGGTCAGGCCCGTGACCAGGTACCGCTGCGTGAAGGCGAAGACCGTAATCATCGGAATGGCTGCCAGCAGCGCACCCGCGGCGAACTTGCCCCACTCCTGCAGGTTGCCCGACACGTAGGTCTGCATGCCCACCGCCAGGGTGGTGTCGGTCGTGTTCGGCAGCAAGGTCTGTGCGATCGCCAGTTCGTTGAAGACGAACGTGAACGTCACGAAGAACACCACGACCATGACCGGCGCCGAAAGGCGCAGCACCAGGCCGAAGAAAATGCGCACATGACTGGCGCCGTCGATCTTCGCGGACTCGTCGATCTCGATCGGGACCGTGTCGAAGAAGCCCTTGATCAGGTAGGTGTTGACGCCCAGGGAGCCGCCCAGATAGATCAGTATCAGCCCGGTCACCGTCCCGCTGCCGAACTGCGGGAAGACCTCCGAGATCTTCGTCATCAGGATGAAGATCGCCGTGATCGCCAGGATCTGCGGGAACATCTGCAGCAGGACCAGCGACAGCAGGCCCGGACGACGTCCCTTGAAGCGCAGTCGGCTGAATGCGAAGGCTGCGGATGCCGACATCAACGTTGAGAAGATCGCAGCCACCAGCGCCACGGTCAGCGAGTTGACGAACCAGGTCCCGTAGGGCAGACGAGGGTCGTTGAAGATAGCGCTGAAGTTCTCGAAACTCACCGTCTGCGGGATCACCAGGCAACTCAAGGCGGAGATACCCGTCTTGCTGGGCGGGCACGCCGACGACAGGGATCCGACCGGGTTGAGGGCGACACCGATGATGTAGGTGATCGGGAACAGCGCGAACATCACCGCCGCGATGGTGATCGCATGGCGCCATCCGAGCTGGGTGATCCAGCGACCGAAACTCATCCGGGGTGCGGCCCGCAGTTTGGTCTTGTCCTGGGTGGGGGTCTGGGTACTCATTGCTTGATCTCCTCCAGACGCTTGGTCAATCGGAAGCTGTAGGCCGAGACCCCAGCCACGATGATGAAGATGATCATCGAGATCGCCGAGGCGAAACCGAGTAGCTGTTCATTGGTTCCGAAGGCCAAGCGGTAGGTATACGTGATCAGCAGGTCCGTTTGTCCACCTTGGATCGGAGAGCCGGCGAACGGCCCGCCGTTGGTGAGTAACTGGATCAGCGTGAAGTTGTTGAAGTTGAACGAGAACGACGCGATGAGCAATGGCGAGACGCTGACCATCAACAGTGGCAGGACGATCGTGCGGAACGCCCGGAACGCACTCGCGCCGTCGACGAACGCGGCCTCTTTGAGATCCTGCGGGATCGCCGTCAGGGCGCCGGTGACCACCAGCAGCATGTAGGCGTAGCCGATCCACAAGTTGACCAGCAGGACGGAGAACTTGGCCAACGTCCCATCACCGAGCCAGTCGATGTTCGCGCCCAAAATCTGGTTGATGATGCCGAAGTCCCGGTTGAGCATGCCCTTCCAGACCAGTGCGGTCATGAAGATCGGCAGGGCGTAGGGCAGCACCAACGCAAGGCGGTAGAAGCGCTGGCCCTTCATCCGCTTGTCCTGCATCACCAGTGCCAGCAGCAGCCCGAAACCGAACTGCATCAGCACCGTGCCGATCGCGAACACGAACGACCAGATCAAGATAGGCATGAAGTTGGACCGCACACCCGGATCGGTGAGGACCGTCGTGTAGTTGTCCAAGCCCACTCCGACCGGCCACCCCGGGGTCAGGAACTGGCCTTCGTTCTGCCGGTTGGTGCTGTCGGGGTCGAAGGTGTCGGTGGTGTATAGGCCCACGCTGCCGTTGGCGAAGAAAACGGCTCCCGTGGCGGTGTCCCGGAACGTGTCCGTCTCAGGGTCGTACGCGAAGTCGGACTGCCGCAGCTCACCGCGAGTGGGGCTTGACTGCCGCAGGTTGTAACCCTGCTCCACATCCCACGGCACCGCCAGGTCGCGCCACTGCTGATCCAGTTGGGGGTCGCCGGTCAGCTGACCCAGGTTGAGGGTGTCGTAGCCGGGCACCGCGGTCGCGGTGGCACCGGTGAACTCGGCATCCGGGGCCGGCGTTGTGCCCTCCGACGTGCCGATCAGCGCGGTGCCGGTCTCCGGATCGGTGATCAGCATGGAGACCTCGTTGCCCTTGACGATCGGGCGCACATCGAAACTCGGGGCGTCTGCCACCGGCTTCTCGTTCTGCACCAGGATCGAGGCCCGCGCCTCCTCCTGCGAGATCAAGTGCCCGGTGCCGAGGTTGGTGAACGAGGCGTAGAACGTGTAGCCCGCCGGGTATAGCTGAAAGGCCACGAGGAACACGAGTCCGGGCAACATGTACTTCAGCGGCAGCCCGCCTTTGCGGAAGTACGTGATGTTCGCGATGACGAGCACGATCGTGAGGAAGCCGACCGCGAGCCACCAACTGGCGCCGTAGGCCTTCAGGACCGCCCACAGGCCCAAAACATCGATGATTCCCAGGAGGACGAGTTTGCCGATCCAGGCGTTGACGCTGCCGCTCGGCATGCGCCCCAGCGGGGACTTCCCCGTCGACTGCTCTCCCACGTCTGGCGGATTCGTAGTAGACACAGCCCCTTCCTACCAATAACGGGGGTCAGTTCGTCGGCCGAATGGGTGCCTGTCGGTCAAGTTGTGGGGGTGCCAGTGGTTGGGCAGGCTGCTGCGGGCGCGGTGTTCGCGGGCGTGGGAGGCGACTTACGACACTGCGCGCTCGACTCCTGCGTTGGCGCGGGCGTGGAGTTGTGCCCCGCGCGGTGCGTTGGAGTTGTGCCCCGGCGCGGTGCCCCGACTCTCCCGCCCCGCGCAGGCGTTGGAGTTGTGTACACAGGTTGGATAAACGCACATCCGTTGGAGTTGCACGCGCCGTGGATCTCCAACGTCTGTACCGATCTCCAACGTGTGTGCCGATCTCCAACGCCTGCGCAGCAACTCCCGCCGGCCCGTGGGATCACGTCGTCGGTGGCAGCCCGAGCACCAGTTGTAGGGCCAGTCGCTCGTGCGGATCCTGCAATGCGTCCCCGAAGAGCTCGCGCAAGCGCTGGTGCCGGTAGGAGACGGTTTGCGGGTGCACGTGCAGGTACTCCGCGATCCGTTGCCGGTCTCCCTGGAAGGCGAGCCAGGCCGACAGCGTCTGCTCCAGCGCCTCCCGCTTGGCGGGCTTCAGGTCGGCCAAAGGAGCGGTGACCCGGGATGCAAGTTCTGCCAGCAGTTCGGAGTCAGCCGCGGCGACGAGTTCGGCCAGATGGTCCGCCGCGGCCACGACCCGGGTGTCCGGCACCCTGCCCTGCGCCACCAGTCGCTGCACCCTTCGGGCATGCGCCAGTGAGATGGGAGCCTCGGCCGGCGGCCGGACTGTGCCCACGAACACCTGCGATCCCTCCCATGCACGTTCCAGGGCTTGTCGGCGCCCTGGGCCCGACGGGTCGGGCAGGATCGCCAGGGCTTCTTGGCCCTCCACCAGCGCCAGCACGTCTTGGGGGGCGGTGGGTTCGCGTCCGGACGCGATCGGGACCACGGCCACGGCCAACCGCTCGGGCAACACCCAGCCCGCGGCGTCGGCGGCCGCCTGCAGACCGACTGGGTCGGTGAGGGCCTTGCCATCGAGCAGTGCCTGTGCCAGGCGGGATCGCAACACGTCGCGCAACCCCGCCTGTGACGAGTGGCCCTGCGCACTGGCCGCGGAGAGCTCGTCGATGTAGACGAAGATGGCTTCGGCCAGGCTCACCAGTTCCGCGGTGTCGACCTCGCAGGCCACGGCTGTCGCGGACATGTTCTCCCAGGCCACCCGGGCGCCGATCCGGTACGCCGAAAGCACCGCCTCCAGGGTCCGGCCTTGTTTGCTCTCGAAGGTGCCGATGCGTCGGTAGAACCTCTGCGCACGGGGATCGAGGGCGGGGCTGTCAGTGCCGAAAAGATCGAGCAGGCGAGTCAGCGCGATCTCGGTGCCCTGCCGCACGACTGGGCCCATCTCGCTCTCAAGGGCTCCGGCGTAGGCGGGCACGCCTTCGGCGATCGCGTTCACCGTCGCAGTGACCACGGCCGGTAGTGCGGGCCGCAGATCGGCGGCGAGTTCTTCGGTCAGATGTCCCCAGGGCTGCATTTTGTCATCGTATGACAATCAATGCGGCCCATGTGTGGTCCTGCGCCACTACTACTGGGCCGTGATTATGGGGACGATAGGAACATGAACACGACAGCCGCATTCTTCGACCTCGACGGGACCCTGATTCCCGGTTCGGCCAACATCCCTTTCGCCAAAGCCGCTTTCCGGCAGGGTTTCATCAGCAAGACCGACTTGGCCAAGGACCTGCGCAACGGGCTGAGTTTTCTGCTCAAGGGTGCCACCGACGAGCGGTCCGCCCAAGTGCGTGACCGGATCCTGCGCGCCGTGCAGGGTCACCAGGCTTCTGATGTCGAGGCCCTTGGCGACCACTTCATCGACGACTTGGTCGCATCGATTACCCCCGCGATGCGCGAGGTGCTCGACCAGCACAGCGGCGCCGACCGGATCGTGATCTCCGCCTCTCCGACCGAAATCGTGTCGCGGCTGGCCATGGCCGCCGGGCTTGAGGACGGGGTCGGGACAACTGCCGCACGCGACGACCAGGGTGTCTACACCGGCGAGCTCGTGGGCCCGTTCTGCTACGCCGAAGGCAAGGTCGAGGTGATGCAGTCGTTGGCGCAGGAGCGCGGATACGACCTCGCCCAGTGCTTCGCCTACTCGGACTCGGCCAGCGACCTGCCGATGCTCGAAGCCGTCGGACACCCGGTTGCGGTCAACCCCGAACCGGAACTGCGGGAGATCGCCGTGGAGCGCGGCTGGCCGATCGTGGAGACCTCTTCGGTGCCGCGGGTGAAGCTCACGTCATTGCACGGAGTGATCCGGCTGGGCAGGAACCTGGTCGACGCCGCGGGCCGCCGCGTGCTGGCCTCGATCGTCCCGTCCTACGCAACGCCGGACGTGGTGTAGTCCGGCGACACCAGCCCTATCGAAGCGAAACAGAAAGGCAGGGAACCACCATGACGTCACACAAGATGGCCTCACGTCAGGGCCACACGGTCTCATCGGCCCAAGGGCCCTTCAGCAGTTCGCTACCCATCGCGTTGTGCTTCGATCGGCCGTCCGGAATGGACCACGACGGGGCACGGTGCTCGTGCTACCTGCCCGCGGGGCACTCCGGACTGCACGTCTGCGGCCACCCGCACCACGGGGGCTGGGCGTAGGGGTTTATGCCGCCCCGGACGTGTTGTAGTCAGGCAGTTTGGGCACATCGCGGGAGGCAGCCGGCAGCGAACCGTCGGCCATGCCTTCCAGCAGATTGGCGGTGACTGCGCGGCTGAAATCCGCGGATGCTGCGGTGATCCCCTTCTTCACGCTGGGCCCGTTCAGCGATCGTGTCCAGTTCATCGTGCCGGTCGCGAAGACGTTGGCGCCGGAACCCACGGAGTAGTAACTCATCGTCGACCACGTCCCCTTTCCGCGGCAGGTGATCGGCGACAGCGTCGGCACCTCGATATCCGACGGGGTCTGATGGCCCGGGTAGTACCGGTCGGACTCGATGCCGACCAGGCCGGGATATTCGGCCCCCGCTTTCGTGCGGATCCCGTCGAACAGGACGAAGTCCGGCTGCCGCACCACCATCGGACCCGCCACCGGGAACGCGTCGTACAGCACCCCACCACCGCTGACTCCGGGTTTGCCGAGGTCGCGCCACCGGATGTTCTTCGGCTGTACAGCGGCGTCCTTCGCGCAGTAGACCTCATCGCCTTTCAGGCCCACCCGCCAGTAGCCCGCGTTCGCACCCAGGAATGCGAGGTCCGAGCCGGAGTCCCGGGCGTCGAGCAGACCCTGCCGGTAGGACTGCGGCCAGTACTCGTCATGCCCGGTGGATACCACGCCCACGGCCCCTTTGAGCAGGCCTGGATCGCGGGCGATATCTGCGTTGCTGAACCACACGTGATCGATGCCCACCTCGTCGGCGAACCGGGCCACCGGAATGTCGAATCCCATGGCGATCGGTGCGCCCCACAGTGCGTGGTCGTAAGGGCGGTCGTAGGAGACCGCGTAGGACCGGCCACCGAAATCACCGGCGGAATTCTTGTAGAGGCTGGCCCCGCCCCAGATGTTGTAGGCCTGCCAGGTCATGCTGGCCGCGAGGATGGCCACCTTCCCTTCGGCGGAAGCCGGCCGGACCACGAACGGGATGTTCGTCCCGCCGTCGGAGGTGCGCACGACCACCGTGTACAACCCCGAGGTCCATCCGGTCGTGTCGACCTCGGTGACGACCGGCCAGCCAGCGGAGACAGCCCGGGTCGTCGGATCGACCTGCTTGCCGGTGAACAGGCGCTTGTCGCCGCGGGTCTCGGCCACTTTCGTGCCGCCCTTGCCGCCAAAGAAGCCGATCCGGTAGATGCTCGCTTTCCAGGGGGCGGCCGCCGACACGTGCAGTTGCAACGGTTGGCCGGACTGCACGGAGTCGTTGG
This sequence comes from Micrococcales bacterium, assembly GCA_016719135.1. Taxonomy (GTDB): domain Bacteria; phylum Actinomycetota; class Actinomycetes; order S36-B12; family UBA10799; genus JADKAV01. Next base: position 131,807 of record JADKAV010000009.1, read on the forward strand.
CATAGGCCGCTAGCAGTGCGGCCGGGGCGATCTTGCCCGCACGCCACCGGCTCGTGGGGGTCTGGGTGGCCGTAGGAGTGGGCGTGGTGCTCGTGACTTCCGCTTCGGTGGCCGGTTGCGTGGTCGACGGGGCCGCACACCCTGCCGTGACCAGACCCGCTCCGGCGAGCAGCATCTGCCGACGACTCAACTCCACGGTGCAATGGTCGCATGCACCCGCGCATGGGTCGTGCAGATGGCCGACGGGCGGCGATCGACGCCGCGAACGTGCACAATCGATCCATGGAACATCGCGCAGTCATCGAGTCCACGACGGTGGAGGCGGTCCAGCAGCTGCTCAGCCAGCACGCCTTTCTGCAGGCTTTCGCCACGGAGGTGGGCGTCGACACCGGGCAGATCGAGATCTCCGACGACACCGACGCGGTCCAGGCGAGCATGCCGTGGGCGTTCCGCACCGACCGCGCAGGCATCCCTTCGCTGGCGCAGAAATTCCTGCCCCAGGAGGTGCAGCTGGACTGGTGGCAGCAGTGGAAGCACTCCGACCCCGACGGGGACATCCGGGTCGAACTGCACGGCCGGCCGGCAGCCACGTGTACCGGGCGGGCCAGTCTGTCGCAGAACGGCGACGACGTCGAGTACGTCGTGGTCACCGAGACCAAGACCTCGGGGGTGCCGTGGCCGCTTGGCGGCAAAGTCGAGTCGATGATCAACAAGGACTTGGTGGGCTGGATCCTGTCGGTGCAGGCGCGGGTGGCCAACCGGGAGGGGTGAGTGGTCGCTGCCCGGACACCGCTCATTCGACTACACCGACCATGATCAGCGGCGCGTTGAGCTGCCCACCACAATGGGACGGTGAGCGAAGACCACTACCTCGACATCGAAGCGGTGATGGATCTCCAGGAGATCATCGCCAGCCTGCAGGACCTCGAAGACGACACCTTTGAGCGCCACGGTCTGACGGCCACCGGCACGTGGGACGAGGTCGACGACCCCGTACTGATCGGCCCGGAAGGGATGCCGGTCGAGACGTGGCGCGAGGGTTACCCCTACACCGACCGGATGACTCGCCACAATTACGAGTTCACCAAGCGGCTGCTGCAGATCGAACTGCTGAAGATGCAGGGCTGGGTCAAGGAGACCGGCCAGCGCATCGTCATGGTTTTCGAAGGCCGCGACGCTGCCGGCAAAGGTGGCACGATCAAACGCTTCATGGAGCACATGAACCCGCGTGGTGCGCGCGTGATCGCCCTGGAGAAGCCCTCGGAGCGCGAAGCCGGCCAGTGGTACTTCCAGCGCTACATCCGGCACCTGCCGACCAAGGGCGAGATCGTGATGTTCGACCGGTCCTGGTACAACCGCGCCGGCGTCGAGCGGGTGATGGGCTTCTGCAGCGACGAGGACTACGCCCAGTTCATGCGGCAGACCCCGGAGTTCGAGAAGATGCTGGTACGTGACGGCATCATCTTGATCAAGTTCTGGTTCTCGGTCTCCCGCAAGGAACAGATCACCCGTTTCACCATCCGTCGCATCGATCCCGTGCGGCAATGGAAACTCAGCCCGATGGACCTCGCCAGCCTCGACCGCTGGCACAAGTACACCGCCGCCAAGGAGGCGATGTTCTGGTACACCGACACCGACTTCGCGCCGTGGACCGTCGTGCGCAGCAACGACAAAAAGCGCGGCCGGCTCGAAGCGATGCGCTGGGTGCTCAACCGCGTCGACTACCCCGACAAGAACCTCGATGTCGTCGGCACCCCGGACCCGATGATCGTCGGTCCGCCGGCAGACATCTACGAGTCCGAGGAGAACACGGGTACGGTCTTCCCGCCGCTGTGAGGCTCGCGGCACCGCATGACACACTCGCGGCGTGGGTTTCGACGCCGATGAGCTGAGGAGACTGGGCGGCGATCCGCCACCCCGGGCGCAGCCGGTCACCGCGGCCTATCTTGTGCGCATTGGTCTCGCGGCCGCGGTCGGCGCGGCACTGTGCAACCTCGTGGTCCTGACCGTCGCCAGCAGTCGGTCATGGCTGATTGCAGTCGAAGACCGACAACCTGTTCGCGCGTTGAGCGTGGTTCTTGTATGCACCGTGGTCGGTGTGCTGGCCGCGTTCGCTGCGTATGTCGCGGCCAGGGTGACCAAGCGACCCGCGGTGTGGGTGGTGATCGCGGGGGTGGGAATCCTGCTGGCGTCGGTCCAGGGCCTTCCGCTCACACTGCAGGTGATGCACGTGATCACCGGGGCGTGGGTGATCGGCTGGCTGGGGGTGGCAGTGCGCGGCGGCACGCACCTGCCCGACGACTGACCTCCCGAACTGGGCACTGCCCGATCGTCGATTCGTGAATCTGCCATCTTTTGGTGGTTTCTACGCCCGAAGTATCCTGATACGGGGCATTTGTTCCACCGGAAGGTGGCACGGACCGACCCGCGGTGCCCACTTCGGGAGGCCAGGCCCCGCCGACCCCCTTGCTTCCCCCACTTCGGGTGATCCCGACCGAGGCCCCGCGACGAATACTGCAAAGGACCACGAGAAGAAGGAGCAAACCATGGCTGAGCTGCTGGTCATCGGATACGACAACGAGACAACGGGCAGGCAGGCGTACAACACCGTCATCGGCCTGCAACAGGACATGATCGTGGAACTCGAGGGACTCGCTCTTGTCACGCAGGACGAGAGCGGCAAGAACCACGTCGAGACGCCGGCGAAGCTGGTCTCCTCGGGTGCCGCGTTCGGCGCGCTGTGGGGCATGCTGATCGGCCTGCTGTTCTTCGTGCCGTTCTTCGGCCTCGCCTTCGGCGGCGCCATGGGCGCGTTGATGGGCAAGATGGGTAAGTCGGGGGTAAACGATGAGTTCCGCAAGCAGGTCAGCGACATGATGAAGCCGGGTACTTCCGCGGTCGTCATCATGGCCTCGAAGATCACCGAGGACAAGTTCGCCGAGGCGATGAAGTCCTACGGCGGCACGCTGCTGAAGACCTCGCTGACCACTGAGGACGAGAAGGAACTCGCCCACGAGCTCTCAGGCGAGTAGCTACTTCGACCGGACGGTCTTCACGGTCACCGCGCCGAACAGGGCAAGCCCTCCGATCCGCACCCGCGGGGCGGTTGTCGCAAGGTCTGGCACATCGCCTTTGCGTTCGAAGGCCCCGAAGATGCCGGTGCCGTGCAGGTCCACATGCATCCCTTCAGGGACGAGGACCTTCACCTCGCCGAACACCGCGAAAGCCTGAATCGTCACGTCCGAGGATTCCAGGGTGGCTTTGGTGAGGTCGACGCTCACCGCTCCGAAGACCGCCACCATCGTCGAGGTCTCCGCCAATGTCCACGGACCCTTGCGCTGGACCTCGCTGAACACGGCGACCAGCGGAGCGCCCGAGGATGACGCGGGCACGATGTCCGAGGATGGCCGAGGCGCCGGCAGGTTGTGGGCCGGGAGGTCGGCCACCAACGGTTCGAGGTCGCCGTAGGTCCGTGCCAGGTACACCGCCTCGAGGCGTTCGTCATACTCCTCGCGCGTCAGGCGGCCCTCCGCAAAGGCGTCCTGCAGCACGGCGGTGTACTTGTCCCGGTCGGCGTCCGAGGCGCGCATTTGAGGATCGTTCACGCCACCGAGCGTACGCATTGTGTCCCGGACTGGGAATCACGACAGTTGGGCCACCCAGAGATCTTCAGCCGGCCAGCGGCTGGCCCAACGGTAATCGGCGATGTCGTAGAACTCGGGATCCTGCGCGTCTTCGCCTGCCGTCAGTTCGTGCAATGCCAGTACGGAGAAGCCGTGCTTGCCCAGGATCGCGATCCAGTCGCCGTGACTCGGGTGGTACTCGACGCCGTCGAAGACCATACGGCCGAGATCCGCGTGTGGTCTTTGCAGTGTCTGGCTGGCTGGCCCTGAATCGGGCACGCACAGCGTCGACAACACGCTATTGACCAAGAACACGAGGCGTCCTGCCGGCCGCAGGATGCGCGCGGCCTGCGCCACCCACAGATCCGGATCGCACCACACGCTCGCACCGTGTTCACTGACCACCAGGTCAACACAGGCGTCGTGTAGTGGCACGGCCTGGGCGTCGGCCTGGATCAGCGGAAACACGATCCCTGTCTCCTGCTGACAGCGCTGGGCTGTGGCCAGTTGCTCCTGGCTGAGGTCAACGGCGATGGGGTGCGCACCGGCCCGGGCGAGCGCTGCGGAGAAGAAAGCCGTACCGGCACCCAACTCGACCACCGTCAATCCGGCGAGGTCCGGCAGGGTCGCCAACCGGCTCTCGGAGGCGCCGAATAACCCCCACCGAACACCGTCGCGGTCCCACATCGAGCGGGCGGCCGCATCGGTGTATCGGTGGTTGACGATCGTCCACAGCGCACGATTGCGATCGAGTTCGGCAGTCATGCCGCGCCGCCGCTCAGTGCTCGACGTGCTCCTTGGAGCCCTTCGCCTGGCCGATCCCGGACAGCAGGTCCTCAAACCACGGCTGATCGATGTTGAACGGTTTGCCGCCACGGATGCGTGGGAATTCGATCACCCGCAGCTCGTCGTTGGCGTCGTCGTCCTGGCCGGTCACGCCGGACTCGCCGCGCAGCGCCGCGTCCACCGCGAGGTCCGTGCACTGTTTGATCAAGGCCAGGTCCTCGTCGTTCGCCGCCGCGGACCGGGCGAAGTAGCCGCTCTTCCACACCATGGTCTTCTCCGCCTTGAGCATGTCGGCGAACTGTTTGCCGAACCACTGGCCGGGATTGATCGTGTCGAGCTTCACGTGCCCGAACGCGTCGCGCCGACCTCTTCGCCGCGCGCCTGCATTTCGGCGACGATCTCGGCCACACCGGCCCCCTCTGACAGGAAGATATTCACGCAGCCGACCTCGTCCATGACTGCCAGCAGTCGCTGCGCCTCGGCGGCGATGTCGAAAGCCATCTCGGGCACGAAGACAGCATGGACGTCCCAGCCGCGCCGGTCCAGTCCGATGCCCGGGTTCCACGCCTGCTGGTCCAGCCACTCGCGGTACTTCACCGCGGTGGCTGCGGTGAGCCACCCACAGTTGCGCCCCATCACCTCGTGGATGATCAGCATGCGTGGGTTGGACGTGTGCTCGGCGATGATGTTCTGCGCGAAGATCGAGCCCTGTTCCGCGGCGGTCCATGCGCCCAGCGACTGCTTGATGGGGATGACGTCGTTGTCGATGGTCTTGGGCAGTCCGACCACCGTGAGTTCGTAGTCGTTGTCGTGCAGGTAGGCGGCCAGGTCGGCGGCCGTGGTGTTGGTGTCGTCACCGCCGATCGTGTGCAGGACGTCGACGCCGTCCTTGGTGAGCTGCTCGGCAGCCACCTGGAGAGGGTCCTGGCCGGGCTGCACCAGGCCGCGCTTGAGGCAGTCCTTCACGTTGGTGAGCTTCACGCGGCTGTTGCCGATCGGGCTGCCACCGAACTTGTGCAGCAGTGGCGCTTTGTCCCGGACTTCCTGGGTGACCTGCACCGAATTGCCGAGCAGCAATCCGTGATAGCCGTTGATGTAGCCGATGATCTCGATGCTCGGATCGACCTCGGTGTACTTCTGGATCAGGCCCCCGACGGCCGAGGACAAACACGGGGCGAGACCACCTGCGGTGAGCAGGGCAACTTTGCGTACGGGCATGGCCGAAAGGCTAGTCGGCTGCGTGGGTGGGGCGCCACCGCCGCGGGTCAAAAGGTGTCGATGTTCGGGTCCGCTTCATCCAGTAGATGCAAGTGGACCGGCGGGTGATCCAGCACCAGCCTCGAGGTCATGGACAGGTCCGGGCCGACATGGATCAGTTCCCCGGCTTCGAGCATGCGCCAGTCCTGCCCGCCGTCGATGCGCTCACTGGCGACGATCACCACCTCGACCGGCTCGTCGGTACGGACGGTGTGCTCGGTCAACTGCGTGCGCAGTGCCGCGCCAGTGCTCGGATCGATCCGGCGTCGCGCCACGTGCAGCGCCCGCTGGTCGGGATAGCGCAGCGCCCACAGATTTCCAGGGGTGGCCACCAGGCAGTTCAGCGAGTACATCGGCACGTTGTCGGCCAGCCAGTTGGCTGCCGCTGCCAGTCCCGCCCCGACATCGCCGTCATGGTCGGCGGTGAACTTGGCGATCAGGGCGGCGTACCGCTCGGAGTCGGTGTCGCCATGCACCTGATCCATGAGGTCGCCGAGTTGCGCCTGCACCGCTGGTAGATCTCCGAAGCCGCCGTTGTGCGCCACGACGAGGCCGTCGACGACGAACGGATGCGTGTTCTCCAGCGCGTCGTGTCCGGTGGTGGCCGCGCGGATGTGAGTGATCAAGGTGCGGGCGGTGACTGTTTTCGCATCGCCGCTGAACCCTGAGTCGGTGAAGGCGCTGGCCGGTTGCTTGTCGACATGTGCGATGGGGCCCTGGGCGAACCACCCGATGCCGGTTCCGTCGGGGTTGCGGTGGCTCTCGGTGAGGATGCTGTCCGGGGCATCGACGAGCCAGTAGTCGACGTGGACCTGCGCGGTCCCGGCGTTGATTCCGAAGAGGCGGCACATGGGTTCAGTGTGCTGTGCGGAGGCCCTGTTTGCCCTCCCCCAGCGTGGGGGTCGATCGAGGACGGCGTTGTTGGGCACTTCGCGGACCCGAACCCCCCAACAACGTCGCCCTCAAGCGCGGGGTCGCGACCCACGGGCTGTGTGGAGGCTTGGGCAATGCGGAGGCCCTGTTTGCCCTCCCCCAGCGTGGGGGTCGATCGAGGGCGGCGTTGTTGGGCACTTCGCGGACCCGAACCCCCCAACAACGTCGCCCTCAAGGCGGCGTTGTTGGGCACTCGGGACCCGAACCCCCAACAACGTCGCCCGCGGGGTCGCGACCCACGGGCTTTGTGGAGGCTTGGACACGGTTCGGTGGAGGCAGCGTTGCAGTCGCGTCCGATCCATTCCGCGTCGCAGCGCAGCGCAATAGCGTGGAAGTAGCCGAAGGAGGCGAGCACAGTGACAACGCAACCATGGGCGGTTGCGGTCGGATGCTTCGTAGCCGGAAGTCTGGCTGCCGCGGGTATCGCGAACGCAACATCGGCCCCAACGAAGATTCCCGACTCCAACACCGGAGTCATCACCGCGTGCATGAAGAAGAAGACCGGAAAGGTGCGCTTCATCAACGCCCAGAAGGGCAAGACGTGCACCAAGAAGGAGAAGAAGGTCACCTTCAACCAGGCTGGGCCGCAGGGTGAGCAAGGGCCGGCGGGTGCGCAGGGACCGATCGGCCCCAGCAAGGCGTACGTCAACTCCACGAATCCCTGGATCGGTTTTGTCGTACCGTCAACGGGCAAGACGGTGGCCTCGCTGTCGCTGCCGGCTGGCAATTACGTCCTCGCTGGTCAGGCGACACTGCTGCGGACGCAGGGCGGCACAACCGGGATGAGTTGCGAGTTCAAGTCGGCAGTCGGCACTCTGACCAGCAAGCCGGGATGGGCGACCGTCGATCTCAACGAGTCGGAGGTCGTCAGCCTCACCGGCACTTTGACCACAGATGGGAACACCGGGGTCGATGTGGTCTGCAAGGCCTCGGGAGCCGATGCCGTCGCCCTTGGAGGTGGCGTGATCACCGCCACTGAAGTCGGCGCGGTGGCCGTCCAATAGATCGTTGGTTGGACAGGGCCGCAGTCGCTGTGAATACCCCGCCGGGGTTGCGTAAGTTACCGACGAGTAGCATTATTAGTTACTGACGGGTAACACGACTCGTCCCGCCCTGGGCGGTGCTTAACACGGGAGCAGACACCGGTGACCCACTACAAGAGCAACTTGCGAGACATCGAGTTCAACCTGTTCGAGGTTTTTGGCGGGACCGAGCGAATGGGCACGGCACCGTTCGAGGACATCGACGTCGAGACCGCCAAGGACTTCCTGAAGAACACCGACGCGCTGGCCACCGGCCTGCTCTCGGAAACATTCGCCTCCGCCGACCGCAACCCGCCGGTGTATGACCCGGCCACGTACTCGGTGAAGATGCCCGAGGACTTCAAGGCCGCCTACCAGGCACTGATGGACGCCGAGGGCTGGCGCCTGGAGCTGCCCGAGGAGCTTGGCGGCATCAACTGCCCGCCCAGCGTCCGGTGGGCCGTGGCCGAACTCGTGCTCGGCTCGAACCCCGCCGCATTCATGTACATGTCGGGACCCGGATTCGCCGGCATCCTCTACAACCTCGGCAACGAGGCGCAGCAGAAGATGGCCGAGCTCATGGTCGAGAAGCAGTGGGGCGCCACGATGGTGCTGACCGAGCCCGATGCTGGATCCGACGTCGGCGCCGGTCGCGCGAAGGCCTTTGACAACGGCGATGGCACTTGGCGCATCGAAGGTGTCAAGCGGTTCATCACCTCCGCTGAGCACGACATGAGCGACAACATCATCCACCTGGTCCTGGCACGGCCGGAAGGCGTCGAAGGCGTCGGCGGTCCCGGCACCAAGGGCCTGAGCCTGTTCGTCGTGCCGAAGTACATGTTCGACATCGAGACCGGTGAGCTCGGCGAGCGCAACGGCGTCTACGTCACCAACGTCGAGAAGAAGATGGGCCTGAAGGTGTCCACCACCTGCGAGCTCACCTTCGGCGAGAAGGAGCCGGCCATCGGCTACCTCGTCGGCGACGTACACGAGGGCATCGCGCAGATGTTCAAGGTCATCGAGTACGCCCGCATGATGGTGGGCACCAAGGCCATCGCGACGCTGAGCACCGGTTACCTGAACGCGCTGGACTACGCGAAGAACCGGTTGCAGGGCGCGGACCTGACCCAGATGCTCGACAAGACCGCACCGCGGGTCTCGATCATCCACCACCCGGACGTGCGTCGCTCCCTGATGCTGCAGAAGAGTTACGCAGAGGGCATGCGTGCGCTGGTCATGTACACCGCGATGTGGCAGGACAAGGTCGCCCAGGCGCGTCTGACCGGCGGCGAGGACGAGATGGCCGAGCGGATCAACGACCTGCTGCTGCCGATCGTCAAGGGCGTCGGCTCCGAGCGCTCGTACGAGATGCTGGCGCAGTCGCTGCAGACGCTCGGCGGCTCGGGCTACCTGCAGGACTACCCGATCGAGCAGTACATCCGCGACGCCAAGATCGACACCCTCTACGAGGGCACGACCGCGATCCAGGGTCTGGACTTCTTCTTCCGGAAGATGGTCCGCGACCAGTTCCAGGCGATCACCAAGGTTGCAGCGGAGATCACCGAGACCGTGAAGAACACCAGCGACGGTGACCAGCTGGCTGCCGAACGCGAGTTGCTGGGCAAGGCGCTTGAAGATGTGCAGGGCCTGATCGGCTCGCTGGGCGGCTGGGCGATGGAGTCCCAGAAGGACCTGCCCGAGATCTACAAGGTCGGGCTGAACACCACCCGCCTGCTGATGGCCTGTGGTGACTTGGTCATCGGTTGGCTGCTGCTGCGCTAAGCCGAGGTCGCGACGGCGGCGCTCGAGGCTGGCCCGTCGGCCAAGGATGTGGAGTTCTACAAGGGGAAGGTCGCGGCTGCGAAGTGGTTCGCGCAGAACCGGCTGCCGCTGCTGGCTGGTGAACTCCTGGCTGCCAAGACCACCAACCTGGAGATCATGGAGCTGTCCGAGGACGCCTTCTAGGTTTCACAAAAGTCAGCACCCCGGCCGCCGAGAGGTAGCCGGGGTGCTGCTGTGTCCGGGGATCAGGGCACTTGCAGCCATTTGAACTTGAACGACTTCTGCTTGCCGAGGGTGACCTTGATGCGGTACCTCGAACCGTCAGGACGCTTGGCCTTGCAGAACAGGACCTTGCCCTTCTTCCACTTCTTGGCCGGGCAGCGGATCTTCGCCTTCTGATTGAACTCGTCGCGCAGTTGACTCTGGATTGCCTGCGCCATCGCTTTGCGCGGGATCGGCGCGGCTTGTGCCGGGGCGACCAGCAGGGGTCCGGCGACCAGGCCGGCACCGAGGGTGACTGCGACCGCTGACTTGTACATGGTGACTCCCTTGTTCGCGAGCGTTCATCTGAACCCTACGCCGGGGGGCGGTATGTCCGAAAGCGTCGATTCCGAGTTGGAACAAACTGACCTGGTCCGCAGAAGCTAGCGACACGGGTGCAGGGTGCTTGCCCCGGGACGCGACGGAGGCCACTTTGGAGGAATGAGCACCAATGATCGTGCCGGTGAGCCAGGAATCGAGTGGCTGGAGCGCCGGTTTCGTGCCGCCGACATCGACCAGCAGCGGTTCGATGACTCCAGTCTGGAGTACCGACGGCTCTTCAGCGAGGCGTGGGGCACGTTCCTACTCGTCGTCGTGGCCGCCGGAGGTGGCGTTGTCGGCGCGCAGGCATTCGGCGGGGATCTCACGCTGGCGATGAAAGCGTTGGCTCCCGGCATGATGGTGATGGGCATCATCTTCTTCATGGGAACCATCAGCGGTGCCCACCTGAATCCCGCTGTGACCCTCGCCTTCGCAGCCCGGGGCAACTTCCCCTGGCTGCGCGTCCCCGGCTACATCGTTGCGCAGTTCGTCGGGGCCGTTTTGGCCTGTCTGTTCCTGCAATGGGTGTTCGGGGACATCATGGCTGGTGCGACGCTGCCGGGCCCGGGGGTGAGTACCGGCACGGCTGCGCTGATGGAGGGCCTGCTCACGCTCGGTCTGGTCAGTGTCATCCTCGGAACCGCCACCGGGGCCCGCAACATCGGTATTGCCGGGGCGATCGCAGTGGGCAGTTACATCGGTCTGGTGTCCGTTTGGGGAGCCCCGGTGAGCGGCGCCTCCATGAATCCGATGCGTTCCCTGGCGCCGGCTCTAGTGGGGTGGGACTTCACTGCGTATTGGGCATACCTGGTGGGACCGTTGGTCGGTGCGATGATCGCTGTCGTCTTCGAGCGGATCCTGCGCGGTTCACCCACGAAGGCTGGGGCGAACGCGGCACAGGGGATTCTCGGCCCGGGCGACATGGCGGGGCTCTAAAGAGTGCGCGTGGCACCGTTAGCGGGGACACGCGCCGCCAACCGTTATGGGTGGGTGATCGTCCTGATCATCGTGTCCTACGTGACCTCGGTAGGCGCCGACGGAACGTTGGGGATCACCGTTGTCATGCTCTTCCAACTCGTCACGCTATGGCTGGTCTTCTCCGCCTCGGAGTCGTACCGGGCACAGCGACTGGTCGGGATCGCGTGTTTGGGCGTCGGGCTGGCAGCCATTGCCGCTGCAGTGTTCGGGCACGTACTCGATGTCGATAGCACCGCCGAGAAGGCGATCTCGCTCTTCAGTGCGCTGGCGTACATGATCGCGCCACTAGTGATCATTCGTCACTTGATACGCCTGCAGATCGTGGACCTGCGCACGGTATTGGGAGCGGTTGCCATCTACCTCTTGCTGGGCATGATGTTCGCGTTCACCTTCCGTGCCATCGCGTTGAATGGAGGTGGTGCGTTCTTCGGCGAGACCGGCGAGGGCACGAACGCGAACTTCCTTTTCTTCAGTTTCATCACATTGACCACGACCGGCTACGGGAACTTGGTGCCTGCGGGAAACCCCGGCCAATCCGTCGCCGTGCTGGAGGCGATTGTCGGGCAACTGTTCCTGGTCACAGCTCTTGCCAAGATCGTCAGTGCCTGGCGTATGCCGGGCCCCGCAACAAGCCCGCCACCGACCCCTCCGGCCTGATCGGGCCACGAACAGGCGCCGTGCCGGTGCTTCGGGCAGTCTGTACCCCATGCGCACGCTGAGTCTGGACTGCGGCGGCTCCGGGATCAAGGGGTCGGTGCTCGACGCCGAGGGCGAATTGCTCGCGCCGCGGGTGCGGATCAAGACGCCGTACCCCTTGCCGCCCGAACGCTTCGTGGGAGTGCTGCAGGAGATCGCCGGGCAGATGCCGCAGTTCGACCGGGTGACCGTGGGGTTGCCGGGCATGATCCGTCGGGGCGTGGTGGTTTCGACCCCGCACTACCCGAACCTCCACGGTCCTTACACGCACAAGGACCCGGAACTGGATCGACGGTGGCGCAATTGGGACGCGACGGCGGCGCTGGAAGGGGTCTTCGGCACGCCGGTGCGTGTGCTCAACGACGCGGAGGTCCAGGGCGCGGCGGTCATCGAACGGCGGGGCCTGGAGGTTGTCTTCACGCTCGGCACCGGTCTGGGGTGTGCGGTCTACGACAACGGCCAGCTCGCGCCGCACTTGGAGTTGTCACACGCCCCGGTGCGCAAGGGCCGAACCTATGACGCGTGGATGGGCAAGGCGCAGCTCAAGGCGATCGGCCCGAAGAAATGGTCGCGGCGCATCCTCGCCACCGTGGATGGACTGCGACCGGTCTTCGCCTGGGACCGGTTGTACGTCGGCGGCGGAAACGCCAAGAAACTGACGCTGTCCCTCGCAGACGACGTGACGATCGTGCCCAATCTCGCCGGCATTCTTGGCGGTGTTCGGGTATGGGACCTGGATATGGCACGGTGAGCAGGTGACAGAACAGACCACCGGTCCCGACCAGCCGGAGATCCCGAAGCTCGACAAGAAGAAGAGCCTGATCGCTGGGGCCATCACGATCGTCACGCTGGTCATCGTTTTCGCCGGGATCCTGCCCAAACTGGGCAACTACTCGGACGCCTGGGACTCCGTGCAGGCGATGAACAACGTCGATAAGGCCGCATTGATCGTGGCCATCATCGTCAACATCTGGGTGTACGTCTTCCCCCTCATGGCGGCCATCCCCGGCTTGAAGTATCGGCCCGCCTTCGTGGTCCGACAGACGTCCTTCACGATTTCGAACGCTGTTCCCGCCGGTGGCGCCGTCGGCCTCGGCGTCCAGTACGCGATGCTGGCCGGTTACAAAGTCAGTTCAGCGGCGGCCAGTACGGGGATCGCGATCACCAGCGTCTGGAGCGTCTTCATGACGCTGGGGCTGCCCTTCCTGGGAGTGGCGCTGTTGTACCTGACCGGCGAGGGGGAGCAGCAGTACATCACCGCTGCCGTGGTGGGCGCGGCTGCGATCATCGCCACGATCGTCGTGTTCGCCTTGATCCTGCGCAGCGAGGAACTTGCGCGCAAGATCGGCGGCATCGGGCAGAAACTCGCGAACCCGATCCTTCACCGCATGCACAAGGAGGTGGACGTCGTCCAGGAAGTCCTGGACTTCCGATCCCAGATCGTCGGCGTCGTGTCGAAACACTGGGCGTCCATCACGCTGTCGAATCTGGGCATGGTCTTCGGGCAGTTCTTGATCCTGTTCGTGGCGATCCGGGCGGTGTCCGATGGTCGCTCGTCGGGGCTGACCGCCGCCGAGGCGTTTGCCGCGTTCGCGATCTCGCGGCTGGGCACGATGATCCCGCTGACGCCCGGAGGTCTGGGTACCGTCGATGCCGCCCTGACCGCACTGCTGGTGGCCTTCGGCCTGGACCAGAACGATGCACTTGCGGCCACGCTGGTCTGGCGGGCCTGTTCCTGGGTGCCGCAGGTGTTCTTGGGAGTCGGCACGTTCTTGTGGTGGCGGCGCAACGCGCACAAGGCGCCGGTTGCCGCGTCCTGATCGTCGGCGAGCGACTGGATTCTGCCGGTCCTCTCGGCGACCATCTCGATTGGAGCCAGAGCCCTTGGCCCACACCGGCGGCCCGCATAGTCTGAGGCCATGACAATCGAGTATCCGGTGGCCGGCCGGTGGACGTCCGGCGAGTCGTCCCGTGAGGTTCGCTCCCCGTTCGACGACGCAGTGATCGCACAGATCCCGTCCTTCAGCGCCGCAGACGTCGACGCCGCCGTCGAGGTCGCGCAGACCGCCATGCGGCAGGCACCGTTGGCCACGCACGAACGCGCCGCGATCCTGGACCGGGCGGCCGTGCTGCTCGCCGAACGACTTGAGGACATCGCCGCTGATCTGGCACGGGAGGCCGCCAAACCGATCAAGCAGGCGCGCGTCGAGGTCCAGCGTGCGGTGTCCACCTTGCAATTCTGTGCTGCCGAGGCCCGCACTTTCGCCGGCGATCTGATCCCCATGGACGCGGCTGCCGCGGGGGTGGATCACCTCGGTTTCGTGCTACGGGTCCCGATCGGCGTCGTCGGTGCGATCACCCCGTTCAACTTCCCGCTGAACCTCGTCGCGCACAAGATCGGCCCTGCGATCGCGGCAGGCTGTGCCGTGGTCAACAAGCCTGCGAGTCAGACTCCGCTGTCGGCACTGGCCCTGGCCAAGGTGCTGTTCGAGGCCGGTCTACCGATGGAGTACCTCAGTGTGGTGCCGGGACCTGGATCGGTGATCGGTGACGCGTTGGTGCGCAACGACGACGTCGAGGTGATCTCGTTCACCGGGTCGCCCGAGGTCGGTTGGTCCATCCGCGCCAGCGCCCCGCGCAAACGGGTCGGCCTGGAACTGGGCAACAACTCCCCGCTGATCATCCGCGCCGATGGCGACTGGCGGGGTGCGGCCACCGCGGTCCGGCTGGCAGGTTTCGCTCACGCCGGTCAGTCCTGCATCTCCACCCAGCGGATCCTGGTGGAGGAATCGATCAAGGATGACTTCGTCGCAGCCCTCGTGGAGCAGGTCGGCAGCCTGGTCGTGGGAGATCCGCTGGATGAGGCCACTGAGGTCTCGGCCCTGATCGACCGCTCCAACACCGACCGGGTCAAGTCCTGGATCGACGCCGCCGTCGACGGTGGCGCCACCGTCGCGATCGGCGGGGAGATGACAGCCGAGGGTCATGTGCGACCGACGGTCTTGGTGGACGCCGATCCGGCTGACGACGTGTGCGCCAACGAGGTGTTCGGGCCGGTGGTCGTGGTCCGTGGGTTCACGCGGTTCCAGGACGCACTTGCCGAGGCCAACGACACCCGCTATGGGCTGCAAGCGGCGATCTTCACCTCGGATATCAACACCGCCTTGCACGCTGCCCGGAACCTCGATTTCGGCGGAGTTCTCATCAACGAGGTCCCCACCTGGCGAGCTGATCACATGCCGTACGGAGGCCTGCGCGACTCCGGCAACACACGTGAAGGTCCGGCCTGGGCCATCCACGAGATGACTGAAGAACGACTCGTGGTGATCAAGGTAGGGCCTCCTCAGGACTGAGTCCGAGCCGTGGGCGGCCGTTCTCAGCGGGCTGCCTTTCGCCTACGCTGAGCCCCATGATTGCCGTAGCCCTGCTTGCCGCGACGCTTGCCGCATCTCCTGGGCCGGTGGATCTTCAACAGGTCGCCAAGGGTCTGGGACAGCCCACGAGTGTCGTCGCAGCGCCCAACGGAAACCTCTTCGTCACCGAGAAGACGGGCCGGATCGTCAAGGTCACGCCATCGGGGAAGAAGCGGACGTGGTTCCGGATCCCGGTATCGACCGACGGCGAACAAGGGCTTCTGTCCATGGTCCGTCTCGATACGAAAAGGTTCTACGCGGCCTACACCGATTCGAAGGGTGCGCTGCAGGTCTCCCGCTTCCGCAAGGGCGGCGGGGAGCGCAAGATCATCAGGATCAAACACCCCCGCTACACCAATCACAACGGCGGGCAGTTGGCTCTGCACAAAGGCCTGCTGTACATCTCGACCGGTGATGGCGGCGGCAGCGGCGACCCGTATCGCGCGGCCGGTGACCTCCGCGACCTGCGGGGCAAGATCTTACGCATCGATCCGACCTGCAAGAAGCGGTATTGCATCCCGAGCGGCAACCCCAGATCTGCGAGACGCGAAATCATCGCAGCCGGCCTGCGCAATCCCTGGCGGTTCAGCATCGACCCCGTCACGCAGCGACTGTGGATCGGTGACGTCGGACAGAACGCGTTCGAGGAGATCGATCGGATGTCCGTCAATGGACCACGGCGCGATTTCGGGTGGTCCTGCTGGGAGGCGCGCAGCCGGTTCAATGCGGATGACTGCTCCGGACGCAGTGTTCGCAAACCCGTGCTCGCGTACGGTCGCTCCGCCGGCGAGAGCGTAACGGGCGGGTACGTCTATCGAGGCCGTGATCTACCACGGTTGCGCGGCTGGTATGTGTTCGGCGACTTCATCAGCGGGCAGATCTGGGCGTACAAAGGTGGCAAGAAGATCAGCATCGGCACCGCCAGGGGTGTGACGTCGTTCGGGCTGACAGCTTTCGGTGAACTGCTACTGACAACTATCGATGGACGAGTCCTGCGGGTCGAGTAGCGCTGGTCCTCTCGTCGCGGTGTCCCGGTCCCCGGCGACCACGGGACCGCGCAAACGGGCCGGTCTGGGGCGGTGCGACGGCGGCACCTGCGATGCGGAACAGTGCACTGTTGGCTTGCCGGTTCCGTCTCAGTCGGATCGCGGTGGTTTTCCCGCTGGACACGCAGACTGGTGAGACGCCACAGAGGGCCGCAGTGCGCTGGCGCCGGGCCTGAATGTTCGGCCGCGCTGGCTCACCCGCC
>JADKAV010000010.1 GCA_016719135.1 Micrococcales bacterium
AAACGTTTGTTCCCGACCATCACCCGTAGGTTGCTGTTCGACCCGATCAGACGCAGGTCGACGGTGGTGATGGGTCGCGGCGCGCCCAGATCCACGGAGATCCCCATGCCGGGCTTTCCGCCCAGGAAGGGGTCGTAGTAGGTAAAAGTTGTCCAGGCGGTCAGCCGGTCCTTGTCGATGGCACGCCGTGCCCGGCTGGAGAATTCGCCGTCGGCCCCGTACGGGTCGTAGTTCTTGGCCCGCACAATCGGTAAGCGCCGTTCATCGGCCGGCACGGAGGGAACCAGCGCCGCCACCCCTTGCGCGCGGGTCTGTGCCGTGACCGGATCCCCCGGTCGACTGGCCGCATCGGCAAGGCCCATCAGCACGGCCACGCCGGTCAGCGCTCCGACCAGACCGCCTGCCAGCACACGCCGGCGCCGGGTCGTGCGTGGGTCGGCGATCGGCGTTCCCGCCAGCTTGTCGGCGGCCGTTCGCAGGTCTGCGGCGACCTCGGACGCCTGGTCGTAGCCGCCTTGCCAGCACTTGTCGATGACGTCGCCCAGGTCGTCGGGCACATCGGCGACCAGATAGCTCAGGCGGACCGGCCGGCCGTCCTGCTGGGGGGCCACGGGCATCCCGACTTCGGCGTCGAACGGCCATCGAGCCGTCAGGCAGCAGTAGAGCAACGACCCGAGGCCGTGGATGTCCGCAGCAACCGGCTCCAGGTCGGGCTCCACCCCGTACAGGCAGGCGTCCACGCCGTGACCACGTAGTCGCACGCTGCCGTCGGGGGACATCATCAACGTTGCTGGCCGCAGCCGTCCGTGTGTCACGCCCTGCGAATGGGCCGAGGAGATGGCCCGCGCGGCCTGGGCCACCGTGGTCGCCGCAGCATGGGGGGTCATCGGCTCGCGCAACACCTCGGGCAGGGCCAGCGACGGCAGCCACTCGGTGATGATGACCAGCTCCCCGTCGGGCTCGGGTCCCACCACGTCCAGCACGTTGGCGTAGCGACGGTCGGTGATGTGTGCCGCGCGGATCGCGGCCCGGTGCAGCTCATGCATCCGGGGGTCGGAGGCATCAAGGATGCGCAGGCCCACAGTCCGGCGCAAACGGTTGTCGTAGGCGCGCCACATGCGCGAGGCCTGGACATGGGTGACCAGGTCGATCAGTTCGTAACGCTGTGCCCAGGCGCGGGCCGCGTCATGGGTGGTCACACAATCCAGAGTAAGTCAGGATGGCTTGCCGATTCGCAACGCGCCGGTCCGCCGTTCGGTCCGAAGACAGGGGTTGGAGTTGGGTACGGGGGTTGGACAAGCGCACGGACGGTGGAGTTGCGCGGCCGTTCTTGGTCCAACGGCTGTGCCGGACTCCAACGCGTGTGCCCAACTCCAACACCGACCCGCAAGTTCAGCCCCGGCGCCCCAACGGCAGCTTCTCAGACACCAGGGACCAGGCCTGCGAGATCTCGCGGACCCTGAGCAGCCGAGCCACCACGACATAGACCAGGACCGCAACCGAGCACGTGAGTAGCGTCGCCACCAGAGCCCACCCGGGCATCCCCACGAATCCCAGAGGCACGACCTCATCCTGCAAATTCGACACGAAAGCGGTGAAAGCCAGATTGACGCCGAAACCGACGACGCCGGCCACTGCCCCGGCGATCAGCAGCCGCCCGAGCACCCAGGCGGTCTGTCGCGCCTGCAGGTGCCCCAAGCGGCGGTTCAGCACCATCCACGCGAGGCCGAACGTGAACCAGTACGCCACCGAGTACCCCAGAGCCAGCGCGGTGACTTTGAACTCGACCGCAGCCCAGTAGAACAGCGGCAGCGAGACACCGACCATCAGCACGTTGTAGACGACGGTCAGGAAGAACGGGGTCTTCGTGTCCTCCAGTGAGTACCAGCCGCGCAGCAGCACGTAGAACAGCGAGAACGGCAACAGGCCCACGGCGAAGGCCATCACCACCAGACCGGCATAACTGGAGGCGGCACCCGAACCGGCACCGAAACCGAAGATCACGCCGGCGATCATGGGGCCGGCCACTCCCAGGCACACAGCGGCCGGCACGATCAGCACCCCGACCAGTCGCATTCCGTCGGCGACGAACGCGCCGACCTTCGCGAAGTCCTGCTCGGCTGCCGAGCGACTCATCCGCGGCAGCAGGGCGGTCATGATCGAGATCGTGATCACCGAATGCGGAAGCATGAAGATCAGGAACGCTTTCTGGTAGGTCGTCAGACCCTGGGCCACCACGTCTGCGCGCGAGGCGAGGACGTTGGCCAGTGTGGCCAGGCGGGTGACCACCAGGAATCCCAACTGGTTGACCAGGACCAAGCCGATGGTCCAGATCGCGAGTTTGCCGGTGTGACCGAGCCCGAATCCCCGCAGCCCCTTGACGTAGGCGAAGCGGAATCCAGAGCGCAACAGCACGGGGATGAGGACCAGCGCCTGCAGTGCCACACCCAGCGTGGTCATGATGCCCAGCCAGGCCACCTCGCCGTCAGTGATGCTGTAGACGTCCACCGTGTCGCCGGCGACCCGCAGGAACGCGATGGCAGCGCCGATCACGACCACGTTGTTGACGATGGGCGCGAACATCGGGGAACCGAAATGCCCGCGGGCGTTGAGCACCTGCGCGAACATCGTGTAGAGGCCGTAGAAGACGATCTGCGGCAGGCACAACCGGGCGAAGGCCAGGGCGAGGTCGAACTCGCGGGCGGAGTACTCGCTGGTGGCGTACAACTGCACGATCCACGGCGCGGCCAGGACGGCCGCGATCGTCAGCGCCAGCGTGATCAGCGTGACGACGCGCAGCAGACGGTTGGCGAAACCGTGACCGCCATCCTCGTCGTTGTTCATGTGCCGGACCAGTTGCGGGATGAACACCGCGTTCAGCGCACCCCCGGCGACCAGAATGTAGATGATGTTTGGCAGCGAGTTGCCCAGACTGTACGTATCGGCCAGGGTGCCGAAACCGATGGCCGCCACCAGCGCCATGTCCCGTATGAGGCCGGTGGCCCGCGAGGTGATCGTGCCGGCAGCCATGAGGGCGCTGGAGCGCAGCACTCCGGCCTGTTCACTGGTGCTCATCGGGGTTCGGCCTGCGCAGAGTGGTCGTCTGCGGCGCGGCGCCGGCGCACGAAGTTCATGGCCAGCAGGAACGCCAGGATGACGAAGGCGCCGGTCACCACGTAGGCCGCGGCGCGGGAGTAGGCCGTGGTGCGCACCTGGACGGTCACGGGTTCGCCGTACCTGCGCCCGGCCGGGGTGGTGAGTTGAAGCCTCACCGGCAAGGTGCCGGAGCCGACCACCTGTGCCTCGACCTCCAGGCTCACCTTGCGGCCGGCCGGAACCTCGAACGGTGCGATGTCGGCAGCCACCAGACGCGCCGGCTCGTCGGAGCGCAACCGGATCCCCACCGTTACGTCTGTGGGCAGGTCGTTGGCCACGGTGACCGGGATCCTGCCGCTGTCGCCGGGCAAGGTGAACGTCCCCGTGGTGGCGACCCTGACCTGATCGGTCTGGTTGGCCAACTGTTCGGAAACCGTTCGCACCAGTGCATTGCCGGTGGTGAGATCAGCGCGCCACGCCGCTGAGGTCTGCCGCATGACGGCCTGTTCGTAACCCAGCCCCGCGGGCTCGTTGAGGATCGACTGGAACCGGCGAGCCGTTCGCTGTTGCACCTGGACCTGCGCCAGGTAGTCGCGGGACAACTCGCCAATGCGTTGGTCCGGGGAGTACAGCACGCGGGTCCGGGCAACGTCGGTGGCCTGCCGGGCGGCCGCCTGCAGCGTCACGATCCGGGCGTACGGCGCCTGGTCCAGCGCCCGCAATGTCTGACGCAGGAAGGTGCTTCGAGGCGCCCACAACGGGTCGGGCGCGGCCACCAGGCTGCGTTGGACGTCGGGCAGTTCGCCGCTGGTCATGGCGACCTCGGCCAGGAACTGCTGGCGGGCGAGTAGTCCCTGGCCGCGGGTCTCTTGTGGGGCGCCCAGGGCGGCCGACAGCCCGGAGTCGGCCAGCACGACCGGCATCCCGCCCCACGTGGTGAAACCGTCCGGGGTGTATGTCAACCCGGACGGCAGGGTGGCATCGGACAGCAGCATGCTGGTCGCCCCGGCCTCGCGGAAGGTGCGCTTGGTCGAGGGGGTCGTGATCCCGGCCGCCGGCCACGCCAGCACGCCGCTGACACTGGCGCGTGTCGATGCGGCCACCTCCGCGGCAGCCGTGGCTGTGGACTGCGTAACCGTCTTGTCCATACCGGCTCTCTGCAGGGCCGTCGCGTCGGGGAATGCGTACGGGGTGGCCACGGACTGCTGCTTGGATGCGCTGCGTCGTGCCGCGGCCAGCCACTGCTCGGCGGCCGGGGCACCCGCGCCCGCGGTCGACTGCGACGAGGCGGGGCCGGTAGCCACGGAGTACCCGTCGACCATGTCCTCGGCGGTCTGCAGAACGCACGGATCGAAGACCCAGGTGATCCGGGAATCACCTGCGTTGTTGATGATGCGGTCCAAGCGACCTCCGGCAGCCATCTCCGCGGCCGTCTGCTCGCTCAACTGAAGACCCGCGAGGCCCCGATCGGGACGCGAGGTCACCGGCCACAGCCACGCCAGACTCACCGGCGTCACCGACCCCTGCGGGAACCAGGGCAGGAAGGTCCGGGTCAGGCCCAGCCGTTGGGTCACCCCGTCGGTGCCGGTGCCGATCACCTCCAAGCCGGCCACGTAGACCCCGGGGAAGATCAGCGGGAGGTCGTCCAGCGGTAGTTCCAGCGACCAGTCCGCGTTGGTCCGCGGCAACAGCAGGGCGATGGGTTCGCTGACTGCCAGCGTCGGCGGTCCGTCGCGATCGGCTGCCCCGGCGGTCACAGTGGCGATCTCCGAACGGGTGGCCATCGGCGTCGTGGACAGCAGCAGGCGCACCTGGATGGAGGCGATCGTGTCGCTGGACGTGTTTCGCAACCGCCCACTCATGCGCAGGGTCTTGCCGGGCTGCGGATTCAGCGGACGCATGGTCGTGATGCTCAGTTCCACGGAGTCCGTCAGTGTCTGCCGCGGGTTCGCATGGACCGTCCCACCGAACAGCATCAGCAGAACAACCGCCAGTACCGATATCGCCTTGACCACTAGACCTCGCCGAGCATGCCGCGGGCCTTTGCGACCAGGCGGCGCTCGTCACGGTAGGCCAAGCGCGCCGGCACCTCCTCGAAGTCGACCCACTGCACTTCGACCACCTCCGGATCCTCGTCGGAGATGACGCCCGAGTCGTAGCGCATGAGGAAGTGGTGCACCGTCTTGTGGATGCGGCGGTCCTCCACCGCGAACCAGAAGTCGATGACCCCCAGCGGGGCAACGATCGAGGCCACCAGTCCCGTCTCCTCCAGCACTTCCCGCAGTGCCGCCTGTTCGACCGTCTCCCCTTCTTCCACATGACCCTTCGGCAGGGACCAGACCAGCCGGTTGCGCCGGTCGTAGCGCGCGATCAGCGCGACCTGCACTGCCTTGTCGTCGCGTCGCACCACCAGACCACCCGCGCTGGTCTCGTCGACGGTGGCGCGCGACCGCGTCACGTACCGCAGGTTGAACCGCGAGGGTGACGGGTGGGGCATGAGTCCGAGGATAGGCGCAATCGCGCGAAGGGGGGTGACGGGCGACCACGGACCCCGTGTCGTCGCGGCGCGGCACTACCCGCGAACCGGGGACTCACGGGGACTAGCCTGGGGCAAATGACCCGGTCCGCGACGCAGATGCAGGTTCTGCACGCCGCACGTGACGCGGCCCTTGAGCAGTTGCGCCGCGACCGGCCGGTGCTCGACGAACTCGGACAGATGTTCGCAGCAGCGGGGCACCAGGTGGACCTGGTGGGGGGCTCGGTGCGCGATGCGATCCTCGGCCGGGGGGTGGAGGATCTGGATTTCGCCACCGACGCCCGCCCCGAGCAGGTGATCGCGCTGGTCAGGCCATGGGCCGATGCCGTGTGGGACGTCGGTGCCCGGTTCGGCACCATCGGCGCGGAGTCGAACGGGATGCGACTGGAGTTCACGACCTACCGCAGTGACCGCTACGACGCGCAGTCTCGCAAGCCACAGGTCGAGTACGGCGCGGACCTGCTCTCCGACTTGGGCCGCAGGGATTTCACGGTGAACGCCATGGCCGTGCGCCTGCCGCAGTGGCAGTTCGTGGATCCCTTCGACGGCCTGCTGGACCTGGCGGTCAAACGGCTGCGCACCCCGGGCGCGCCGGCAGACTCTTTCTCCGACGACCCGCTGCGCATGATGCGCGCGGCGAGGCTGTCCTCGCAGTTGGGGATGAGTGTGGACGCGCAGGCCGTCGACGCCATGGCCAACATGGCCGAACGCATCGACGTGGTCAGCGCCGAGCGGGTGCGTGACGAACTGGTCAAACTCATCATGTCGCCGGCGCCGCGGCCCGGCCTGCAGCTGCTGGTGGACACGGGCTTGTGCCAGCGTTTCCTGCCCGAGGTCCCGGCGCTGGCCCTCGAGATCGACGAGCACCATCGGCACAAGGACGTGTACGAGCACAGCCTCACGGTTCTGGATCAGGCCATTCATCTGGAGACCGCCCACGAACCGGCCATCGCCGCGGACTTCGTGCTGCGGTTCGCCGCGCTCATGCACGACGTCGGCAAGCCCAAGACCCGCCGCCTCGAACCCGGCGGTGGGGTGTCGTTCCACCACCACGAGGTGGTCGGCGCCAAGATCACGCGCAAACGGATGCAGGCGTTGCGCTTCGACTCCAAGACGATCGACGAGGTCACCAAACTGGTCGGCCTGCACCTGCGGTTCCACGGGTATGGCACCGGGGAGTGGACAGATGCGGCGGTGCGCCGTTACGCCCGCGACGCCGGTGACCAGTTGCTACGGCTGCACAAACTCACCCGGGCCGACTCGACCACCCGCAACCGGCGCAAAGCGGCGGCGTTGCAGCGGACCTACGACCACCTCGAACAGCGGATCTCGATCCTGGCGCAGGCTGAGGAACTCGCGGCCATCCGCCCGGACCTCGACGGCAACCAGATCATGTCGATCCTTGGGATCGGTCCGGGCCGCGATGTGGGGCGGGCGTACAACCACCTGCTCGAACTGCGGATGGACAACGGTCCGATGTCCCAGCAGGAGGCCACAGAAGCGCTGCTTGCCTGGTGGGAGTCCCAGGGTTCCTAGGAGACCGGCGGCGTCGGGCCGATCCGGGTTCGCAGATACAGCAAGCCGCTGGCGATCATGCCCACGCCGATGGCTGTGGCGGTGAGGTTGGCGTTCTCAGCCAGGGGGTCCAACCACGCCACGAACACCACCCCGGATACCAGGGCCACGTTGACCGCCACGTCGTAGAGGGCGAACACCCGCCCGCGGTTACCCTCATCGATCCACTCCTGCACCAGGGTGTCGCCGCAGACCTTGGCCACCTGCCCGGCGAAGCCGATCACCAGTCCGGCGAAGATCAGCGAGATCACGCTGGCAGTCGCGACCGCCCACCAGCTCACCACGCCGGCGATGAGAAAGGAGATCGACGTCCACCGGATGGGACCGATCAGCCTTGACATGTACGGGGTGAGAACCGCACCCAGGAGCGCACCCGCCGCCGCGGCCGCCAGCATCAGCGCGAGCTCGTTGAGCGCCCGGTCGGTCTCCTCCGGCGGATTGATGTGCAGACGAAGCAGCAGCACCGCGATGATGGTCCCCGCACCGATCGCGATGCGCTGGGCGCTGACCATGACGATCGCGTTGCGGGCCGGATGGCGATGCCACAACTGGGTGGCGCCGTCGGCCAAACCCCGGACCACCTGCCGCGCCGACTGCGCGTGCTCGCCGGGCAACGGACCGAACTGGCCGCGTTTGACGCGGGTCGCCAGCAGTCCAGCCACCACAAAGACCCCCGCGGTGATGCACAGGACCACCACCGACCCGGTGTCGCCGCCGCCGAGGGCCTGCCGGAGTCCGACCCCAAGGAAAGCCGCCACCGCCGCGGCCATGGTGCCGGCGGTCGGGGCGATCGCGTTGGCCGTGTAGAGGCTGGGTTCGGGGACCGTCAGTGGCACAGCGGCGGACAAGCCCGCCAGCACGAACCGGTTGATCCCGATGGCTGCCAGCACGCTCACCCCGAGGCCGAGCCCGGAGTCGCCTTGTGCGGTGAAGTAGACCACGGGGAGCATGCTGATCGCACGTGCGATGTTGCCCCACAGCAGAACCCGCTGGCGGTGCCAGCGGTCGAGGAACACCCCGGTGAAGGGACCGATCAGCGAGTACGGCAGGGCCAGGATGGCGAACGCCGCGGCGATCGCGCTGGCGCTTGCTTGTCGCTCCGGGGAGAACAGTACGAACGTCGCCAGCGCCGACTGCAACATGCCATCACCGGCCTGGCCAGTCAGCCGGATGGCGAGCAACTTGCGGTAGAGCGGTGACCCGAGGGCGGCTTTGAGGGGGTGGGTCACGCGGGTAAGGCTAGCGGCCCGGGTGTCCACAGCCCGCTTGCCCGGCACTTGTCGAGCAGCAGGTCCATCTCATGCGCGGGATCTGCGTAGATTTCCTTCGCGAACGGTCGGTGGAACTCCAACCCGGTTGCCCGCAGGTCGTCCTCACGCCGCTTCTCGTCGACGAGCGCTTGCACGCCGCTCGGGCCCTGATACTTGATCCGGCCATCCACCTCGATCGCCAGTGTCTCCAGGAGGATGTCGATGAAATACTGAGCGCCGCTTTGGCCCCGCATGGGTACGCCGCAGCTGGGCTCGGGCAGCCGGCGCAGCAGCATGTGCCCGCGGTAGAAGGACTCGGCCGGTGATTCAGCGGCGGGATTCGCCAGCTTCAGAGCAGGCAGGTCCAAGGTGTGGGTAAGGCGCCGCCGGACCTCTGTGCGGCAGCGTTCGGACGCCAGCTCGAAGCGGTCCGTGGTGTCGGCGATGCGTCGTGCCACCGCGTCGGTGACCATGAGTGCCTGCGGTAGCGGTAGTTCGCCGGCGATGGTGACCGCGGTGTCGATCAGATCGGTGACCGGACCCCATGAGGAATCGATCGGGGCGAAGGTTGCCCGGCGGATGCCTCGAGCGGGGCGCGATTTCTTTCCGGCGAGGAGAACGGGCAGGTTCGTCCACTGTCGGAAGTAGGGGTTGGGCAGATCGTGCACGGCCAGCGCACTGGCCCCGACGGCGTAGTGATTGGACCGCTTGATCAGCCCCGCGGCCACCCGCTGAAGGTATGCAAGACGGTCGTCGCTGGGGATCGACTGAACGTAGACACCGCGCACCAGTCTCACCAGTTGGCCTGACTGGGTGAGGCTGCGCCATTGCCAGGCGCTCATGCCTGCTTCCATCGCGTTTGCTCGCGTGAAGGGGGTGTGTAGGTGGTCGGGCATACCTCTAGCAAACCCAATTCCTGTCCGGGCCGGGCCTCGCGCGACGACTCTGTGGACGGGCGCCTCCTCAACTGGGCACTGCCTGAATTGAGATTCCCGAATCTGCCATCTTTGTGAGGAAATGGTCCCCGATGTGTCCGGTTGATGGTGGTTTGGGCCTCACGAAGTGGGCAGAGCGCGGGTGCCGGTGCCCAGTTTCGGAGGCCGAGAGTCCCTAACCTGAAGGGGAGCGGGCCCTGGCTGAGGGTGAGATCAGCGCTCGACGGTGCCGGCGATGAGGCCCGCCCCAGCGAAGTCGGGCATGCCTCTAGCAAACCCAAGTCCTGTCCGGGCCGGGCCTCGCGCGACGACCCTGTGGACGGGCGCCTCCCGAACTGGGCACTGCCTGAATTGAGATTCCCGAATCTGCCATCTTTGTGAGGAAATGCTGCCCGATATATCCGCTTGATGGTCATATGGGCCTCGCGAAGTGGGCAGACCGCGGGGGCCGGTGCCAAGTTTCGGAGGCGGCGGGGCCTCAATACGCCAAAAGGCCCGCCCCCGAAGGGGAGCGGGCCCTGGCTGAGGTGAGTTCAGCGCTCGACGGTGCCGGCGATGAAGCCCTCCACGGCCTCACGGGCCTCGTCGTCGCTGTACTGCACCGGCGGCGACTTCATGAAGTAGCTGGATGCCGACAGGATCGGGCCACCGATGCCGCGGTCCTTGGCGATCTTGGCCGCGCGGATGGCGTCGATGATGATGCCGGCGCTGTTCGGGGAGTCCCACACCTCGAGCTTGTACTCCAGGCTCAGCGGAACGTCGCCGAAGTTGCGGCCCTCGAGGCGCACGAACGCCCACTTGCGGTCGTCGAGCCACGCGACGTAGTCCGACGGGCCGATGTGCACGTTGCGGGCGGGCATGTCGCCGACCAGCTGCGAGGTGACCGACTGGGTCTTGGAGATCTTCTTGGACTCCAGGCGCTCACGCTCGAGCATGTTCATGAAGTCCATGTTGCCGCCGACGTTGAGCTGGTAGGTGCGGTCCACGGTCACGCCGCGGTCCTCGAACAGCTTGGCCAGCACGCGGTGGGTGATGGTGGCGCCGACCTGCGACTTGATGTCGTCGCCGACGATCGGCACGCCGGCGTCCTCGAACTTCTTGGCCCATTCGGGGGTGCCGGCGATGAACACGGGCAGCGCGTTGACGAAGGCGACGCCCGCGTCGATGGCGCACTGCGCGTAGAACTTCGCAGCCTGTTCAGACCCCACCGGCAGATAGCAGACGAGCACGTCGGCCCGCGTCTCACGCAGAGCGGCGACGACGTCGACCGCGTCCTCGTCGGACTCGGTGACCATCTCGCGGTAGTACTTGCCGAGGCCGTCGTAGGTGTGGCCCCGCTGCACGTGACGCCCGTGGGCGGCACGTCGCAGATCTTGATCGTGTTGTTCTCGCTCGCGGTGATGGCGTGCGCGAGGTCCTGGCCGACCTTCTTGGCGTCGACGTCGAACGCGGCCACCCACTCGATGTCGTTGACGTGGTACGGCCCGAACGTCACGTGCATCAGCCCCGGCACCTTGCTGTGCGGGTCGGCGTTCTTGTAGTACTCGACGCCCTGCACAAGCGAGGCGGCGCAGTTCCCGACACCGACGATGGCGACACGAATGGACATTCGTTCTCCTTACTTACTCGCCGGCTCGGTGCCGGTCGACTTCGTGGACGGCGGGGTGCCGTCGATTTCCTGATTGATGAGGGTGGAAAGCCAATCGACTTCCCGCTCGACGCTGTCCAGACCGTGCTGCTGCAGGGTCAAGGTCCACTCGTCGAGACGTTCGCGGCGCTTGGCCAGGTTGCTGCGCAAGGTCGCCATGCGCTCCTCGAGCCGGTTGCGGCGGCCAAGCAGGATCCGCAGTCGGATGTCACGGTCGGTCCGGCCGAAGAAGGCCAGGTGTACGCCGAACAGGTCGTCTTCGTAAGCGTCAGGGCCGGCGTCGGCCAGCCACTGCTGGAACTTGTCCTTGCCTTCGGCGGTGAGCTTGTACACAATGCGGGCACGGCGGCCGGTGAGGGCGGGAGCGCCGGCGTCGGCCGGGCCGTCCTCGGCGATCAGTCCGGTTGCGAGCATGTCCTTCAGACACGGATACAGCGAACCGTAGGAGATCGCCCGGAAGGTGCCGAGCACACCGTTGAGGCGCTTGCGCAATTCGTAGCCGTGCAGTGGTCCCTCATGCAGGAGACCCAGCACAGCGAACTGCAGGACGTGTGTCCGTTTGGTGTTCGCCACCGTGAGCTCCTTCCTATTGAGAAGATGTATCGACCCGATATATTGACTGGTTCAACAGTAAGTGGACTTTCGTTGAAGTGCAAGCAACTTGCGGTGTGTCCCGCCTCACGATCTGCGAGGTCGTGAGGTTGCTAACAGCACACGGCACAGGCAGCGGTTTCGGCCTACCCTGGAACCTATGGTCGAGATGCGAGCGCAGGGCAATGTGCGCGGAAGCAAGGTGCTGGGTGCACCGAGCAAACCCGCGCGTGCCCGGCCCGAACTCGCCGAACCGGAGGACGTGGCCGATCCGCGCAAGCCGCGCCGGGTGATCGACTACAGCCTTGAACGCCGGCGGGCGCTGGGCCGCCTGGTGCTCGTGGCAACGGGCGCCAGCGACAACTTGGACCCGCATCCGGACCTGCTGAGGGCAGCCAAGCACCACGGCACGCCCGTGGAGCAGAAGTGCCCGTGGTGCCACCGTGAGGACATGGTGATGCTGCGCTACACGTGGGGGGACGAACTCGGCGACTTCACGGGGCGTCAGCATTCGCTGGCCGAGATCGACGAGATGGCCGGCGAACACGGCCAGTTCCGAGTCGACGAGGTCGAGGTGTGCCCCGATTGCCACTGGCACTTCCGGCTGCGCAGTTACGTGCTGGGTGACGGGCGGCCGCGGCCTGCGTTGCGCGCCCGTCGCGGGGAAACGCTGGCCTGATCACCGGGGGATCCGACACACGGCCGGGGCGGCACCACGGCGCGCCGCGCGACGTCGGACACTAGACATCAGTAAGGAACGAGGATACGGACATGGCAACAAAGGCTCCTGCGAAGAAGAAGGGGCGGCGCTGGATCGACTATCCGCGGGCCGGCCGCTCCGGCTTTCGCCGATGGCTGCCCTCGTGGAAACTGCTGCTCGGGACGTTCGTCACCCTGATAGTCGTCGCGTTCATCGGGCTCAGCATCGCTGTGGCCACCACCCAGATTCCCAAGCCCAACGACCTCGCCGTGGCGCAGACGACGCGGGTCTACTACGACGACGGCAAGACCGAGATCGGCCGGATCGGGGAGGCCAACCGCACGAGTGTTCCGCTGGATCGGATCTCCCCGCAGATGCAGGCGGCGATGCTCGCGGCCGAGGACCGCGGCTACTACAGCCACGGCGGTTTCGACCCGCGCGGCCTGGCCCGGGCAGCCTGGAACAACATCACCGGCGGCACAGTCCAGGACACCTCGACGATCACCCAGCAGTACGCGAAGAACGCCTACCTGTCGCAGGAGCAGTCGTTCAGCCGTAAGTTCAAGGAACTGGTCCTGTCGGTCAAACTGGAGACCCAGTCGAGCAAGGACGAGATTCTGGCCGACTATCTCAACACCATCTATTACGGCCGCGGCGCCTACGGCATCCAGGCCGCGTCGCGGGCCTACTTCGGCAAGAGCGCCTCCAAGCTCGACGCCGCCGAGTCCGCTTACCTCGCGGCCATCATCCGCGCGCCCTCCTTCTACGCGAGCAAGAAGGGACAGGCCGATCTGCGCACGCGTTGGGACTATGTCGTGGACGGCATGGTGATCACCGGGGCCCTCACTCAGTCCGAAGCGGACGCGCTGGTGTTCCCGGAGCCGATCCCGTGGAGCGGTGCGTACAACTACTTCAAGGGCCCGAACGGCTACCTGCTGGAGAGCGCCCGCTTGGCGTTGCTGGACCTCGGCTATACCGACGACGACATCAACCTCAACGGCTACCGGGTGACCACCACCATCAACAAGCAGGCGCAGGATGCGGCCATCGCCGCGGTCCGCGACTACGGCCCGACGTACAACACCGAGGGCTTGCGTATCGGCCTGGCCAGCGTCCGACCCGGCACCGGCGAGATCGTTGCGATGTACGGCGGCAAGAACTACCTGCGCAACCAGCTCAACGACGCCACCCAGTCCACGGCGCTGGCAGGGTCGACGTTCAAGCCGTTCGCCCTCACCGCGGCGCTCGAGGACGGCATCGGCCTGTACTCGACGTGGGACGGCAGTTCCCCGCGCACGATCGAGGGCTACACCCTGCAGAACTACGGGAACGTGAGCTACGGCACTGTCACCCTGCTCAAGGCCACGGAGAACTCCATCAACACCCCGTACGTGGAACTGGGCCTGCAGGTCGGAACCGACAACGTGCGCAAGGCCGCGATCAAGGCCGGCGTACCGCGCGACACCACTGGACTGAAGGCTGATCCGACCACGGTCCTGGGAACCGCATCTCCCACGGCATTGGACATGGCCAACGCATATGCGACATTCGCCGCCCGCGGTGAGCGTGCCGACCCGCAACTGATCAAGCAGGTCAAGACCCCCGACAAGCAGACCGACTACGAGTTGGACGTCGACACCAAGCGCGAGTTCGACCAGACCGTGATGGACAACGTCAACTTCGCCCTCCAGCAGGTCGTCAACGTCGGAACCGGCACGACGGCGCTGGGCCTCGGACGTCCGTCCGCCGGCAAGACCGGCACGACGGACAACAACATGTCCGCCTGGTACGTGGGCTACACCCCGCAGTTGTCGACCGCGGTCATGATGGCCAAGTCCGACAAGAACGGGAACATGGTGACGTTGGAGGGGACCGGGGGTCTGTCCAGCGTGACCGGTGGTTCGTTCCCGGCGCAGATGTGGACGGCGTTCAACCGGGGAGCCCTGGAGGGCCTGCCGGTGGAGACCTTCGAGATGCCTGGCGAGTGGGTGGGTGGCGGCGGATCCACCGTGGCGCCTTCCCCGACAACTTCGGTGTCCGAGAGTCCGTCGGGCCTGCCGACCGACGAGATCACGCCCTCCGGCGAGGTGACCGAGTCGCCGACTGCGCAACCGACCCAGACGCCGACCCAGGCCCCGGCGGCGACGACTGCTCCGGCGCAGGCCCCGAGACAGCCCCCTACTGAGGTGGCGCCCCCACCGACGTCGCAACCGGCCGCGAGCCCATAACGGCCAGCGGTCCGGCGAGCGGGTCCTCGACCCCCGCCCCGTCGTTGCGCACGGGGTCGTGGGCCGGGCGCAGGATGTCGCGAACGACCATCCCGCTGAACCAGACTGTTGCTGCGATGTGGATCACGATGGCCACCGCGTAGGCCTCGCGGGATAGCCCTTTCGCGTCGTCGCCGTCGAGACCGGCGAGGTACAGCCAGACGGCGACGAAGTAGACCGCTTCGGCGGCCTGCCAGATGAGCAGATCGCGCCACCGGGGCCGGGCGAGCACGGCCAACGGGATCAACCAGATCACGTACTGCGGGGAGTACACCTTGTTCGTCAGCAGGAAGGCCGCTACGACCAGGAACAGGACCTGTGCGACGCGTGGGGCCTGCGGAGCCCGCCATACGAGCAACGCGATCCCCACGGACGCCAGCAGCAGCAGTCCGGTGGCGACGGTGTTGAGTTGGTCGGCCGGGACCTGGCGCCCGGCGGTCGTCAGCGCAAGCCAGATCGATCCGAAGTCCTCGCCGCGTTCACGGCTGAACGTGTAGAAGCGGGACCATCCGTCGAAACTTGCCAACATGAACGGGACGTTGACGGCCAACCAGGCGACGATCGCGCCTCCCAGGTACCGGCCGAACGCGCCCCATGCGCGGGCACGCCAGCACAGCAGGAACATCGGCCCGAGCAGCAGCAGCGGGTAGAACTTCGCCGCGATGCCCAGTCCCAGGAACACCCCGGCCCAGGTCGGCCGGTTATGGGCCCACAGTGCGATGGACACGGCGACGAGCGCCACCGGCAGCAGGTCCCAGTTGATCGTGCCGGCCAGGATGATGCCCGGGGCCAGGGCGACCATGGCCGCGTCCCACGGCCGGCTGCGCTGAGCCAGGGCAGTCGCGATGACTGCGACCAGCCAGCAGATCAGCAGCAGGATCACATTGACGTCGAAGAACCAATCCGTGTTGCCGGCCGGGGTCAACCGGGCCGCCAGGTACACGAACACCCCGGTCAGCGCCGGGTACTCGAGCACCTGGTCGGCAGGGAGGTCGCTGATGTAGGGGATCGCGCCGTCGGCCAGTCCCCGCAAGGAGTACAGCGGCGGGATGTCCGAGTAGCACAGGTGCGTGTACTTGCCCTCACCCCAGCCGTTGATCAGGCAGTAGTACTTGCTGAGGTAGCCCACCGCCGCGGCCGTGGCGGTCATCAGGATGAGCACTCGGAACACGTTCCACCACGTGGCGCCGAGCAGCACCCGAGTCCCCGCCGGCCCCCCGGCCACCTCGCTGCCGCTGGCGACGACGCGGTCGTCGCGGCTGGGCAGGATCGAGATCATGCGTCGTCGAGCACGGCGTCGAACAGAGCCGTGGTGTGGCGTACGCGGCAGTCCAACGTGTCCCCGACCGCGGGATTCCGCAGCCCGTTGGCCAGACCCTCGCGCAGTACCGAGTCAGGCAGCCACAGCATCGAGACCTGCATATGCGGAGGTTCGGCGAACCACAGCAGTTTGTCGCCCCATTGGAACGGGGAGCGACTGCGCCCGGTGGCTTCCAAAGCCCCGGTACCGGCGGCGATGGCACGCTGGCGCAGGGAGGCCGCGGGTGTGGGTGCGGCCATCGCAACGCCGTGGGACGTCCCGCCACCGACGACCAGCAGCAATCCGTCGCTGCTGGCCTTGCGTTGCCGGTACCCCACCGCGAAGCGGCGACCCACCGGATGGACTGCCAGAATCGTGCCGCGCGCCGAGAGGGTCTGCCCGTCGCCGAGCCACAGCCGGGTGCCCACCCGGGCATTCACGGCGACGTCGGGTTCCAGCCCGCGCAACGAGGTCAACTCGTCGTCGGTCAGGTGCGAGACCCACAGCGAGTTGGCGTTCTCGGACACGGGCACCTCGGCCCGCAGCAGCTCCTCGAGCGCTGCCCGCCAGGTCTTGGCCCACCCTTGTACCTCGATCACTCTGGTACTCGTGCCGCGCGGGAGTTTCGTCGCCGATACGTGGTGGACCTCGGGCATTGCCAGCGGCAGGTGCAACGCGAGGCCCTCGATGTGCAGGCGACCCTGCGCCAGTGCCGATTGCATCGCCTGCGCGCCGACGACAGACAGCAGTTCGTTCTCGAGCATCCCGAACCGGCGCATGCTGGTGATGCCCTCGATCACGATGCGACTGCCCGGTGGCAGTTCCAGCGGTGCCCGTTTGGCCGTCTCGGCGTCCGAGATGGTGCGGATGACTCGGGCAGCGACAGCCGAGGAGTCGATATTGCGCCAACGGGCAGCGGCAACGGTGTCGCGTGGATCCCAGGGGGACATCACCAGGATCTCGCCGTGGAACGCTTCGGCGACCTCGGCAATCTCGAACACCGTGCCCACGGCCAGCCGGTCGACGCCCAACCGCGTGGCCTCAGCGGCCAGCCGGCGCAATCCCAGGCCGTAGCCGTTGCCCTTCGCGACGGGCACCAGGTCGCCGAGCCGCGACATGCCGGTGTCACCGCGGATCGCTGATCGCAGGGCGTCGCGCACCGATGAGGTGTGCTCACGCCAGGCGGGCCCATCGACGTGCAGCGTGAAGGTCACCGCAGCAGTCTTACATCCGCGGACCGTGCGGACAGGGCAAGGGCGGCCCGCGCGCCGGACCTACCGGCGGCTTCGGTACACGTCGTAGGCCTTGTTCCACATGGGTCGCAGCACGTGGTCCCATTCGCCGACGTATTCCTGGGCGTAGCCCCCGGTGCCCACCTTGAACTGGACCAGGCCCAGCAGGTGGTCCCCGGCGGTGAGGTTGTCGCTGATTCCGCGCAGGTCGTAGACAGAGCAGCCGCTGGCCATGCTGTCGGTGATCATGCGCCATTGGACTGCGTTGGAGGGCCGGACGTTTCGACTGGCCGTCGTGGAAGCGCCATAGGAGTACCAGGCGTGGTCGCCGACGGTCACCAGAGTCGTCGCTGCCACCACTTCACCCTCATGGCGGGCCAGGTAGAGCCGCAACCGCTGCGGATCCTCGGCGTTCATGGCGTCCCACATCCGTTGGAAGTAGGACAGTCCGCGCGGCGTGAACCCGTCGCGCTCACCGGTCTCGACGTAGACAGGGTGGAAAAGGGCCAGGTCATCACGGGTTCCCGCGACCACTTCCACCCCGCTCTTCTCGGCCTTGCGCACATTGCGACGCCACAACTGGTTGAAGCCGGCGAACACCTCGTCCTCGGTGCGCCCCGCCAGCGGGAGCTGGTACACATAGCGCGGCTGGACATCGCCGAAGCCGGCTCCGCCGCTGGCATCCTGATGCCAACCGGTCTTCTTGAAGGCTTCTTGCAGGGCAAGTCCGGTGGCCATTTCGTCGTCAGCGGGGACGTCGCCCAGTCGGGTGACCTCGTCGTCGGCGATGGCGGCCTTCACCGTTTCGGCGCGCCACCTGCGGGTGGCCACGGCCGGACCCATTTTCAGCGCGAAGGCACCCTTGGTCTTGGTGTGGTCGAGCAGCGGTTGCAGCCACGCCGCCAGATCGGTGACAGCGCGGTCCCACGGCAGCACCGGACCCTCCGGGATGTAGGCCAGGAAGCGTTTGACCTTCGGCACCTGCCGGTACAGCACCAGGGCCGTTCCCACGAGGTCACCGTTGTCGAACCAGCCCACCGACTCGCAGTGCCACTCGGCCTTGACGCCCGCCCATGCCGGGGTCTGCAGGAAGGACACCGAGGGCTGCTCCTCGACGAAGGCCAGATGGGTGTCCGCGGAGATGGGGCGCACGGCGATGGTCACGGGAGTCGAGTCTAGGCCAGCGTCGGTGCAGGCCGGTGGGTCGCCGATGCCGCGAGGCTGACGCGGCAGCCGACGACCGACCGGACGCTGTTGCGAAATCGCGGCTGGGCCGCCTCGGGGCATCCGATGATCCGTCCGGCTTCTCCGGGGGGGCGGGCAACGTCCACAGGCGTTGGAGTTGGGTACGTACGTTGGAGATCGGTACAGATGTGACAGACAAATCGCCCGTGGTCGTCCAACGCCAGAGGTCCAACGCCGGTACCCAACTCTCACGCCTGCGGTGGAACACACCGGAGCTCACGACCAGCCGTCCAGCAGAGCGCAGGCAACCGGAGAAGGGTTTTCCACACCGGCGGACCCAGCGATCCGCGCTATCGGTTACCCTGAATAGGCGCGGTCACCGAGACTGCGCAGACGCTCAATGACCTCCTGCCACGGAGAGACCGTGGCCGCATGAGTCCAGAGGAGGTGGTCGCAGTTGCGTCCCTATGAAGTGATGATCATCCTCGATCCAGATCTCGAGGAACGGACCGTTCAGCCAAGTCTCGAGACTTTCCTGAACGTCATCCGCCAGGACAAGGGCACCGTCGACAAGATCGACATCTGGGGCCGCCGTCGTATGGCGTATGAGATCCAGAAGAAGGCCGAAGGGATCTACGTGGTGCTGGAACTGACCTGCACCCCGCAGACCGTGGCCGAGATGGACCGTCAGCTGAACCTGAACGAGGCAGTGCTGCGCACGAAGGTTCTGCGCCGCGCCGCCTGAAACGGTGAACTTGTCGTACCCCCGCGTCACTGTTGTGCCAGCGATCCCTCGCTCTTGACGGAAAGGTCTTGAAATGGTCGGTGAACCCCAAATCAACATGGTGGGCAACCTCGTTGCCGATCCGGAGCTGCGTTTCACCCCCTCGGGGGTGGCTGCGGCCAGTGTGCGTATCGCTGTGACACCGCGCAGCCGGGACAACGCTACCGGCGAGTGGAAGGACGGCGAGACAGTCTGGCTGTCCGGCACGGTGTGGCGGCAGTACGCCGAGAACGTCGCCGAGTCCCTGTCGAAGGGCACTCGGGTGATCGTGATCGGACGGCTCAAGCAGCGTTCCTATGAAACCCGTGAGGGCGAGAAGCGCACCGTGTACGAAGTCGACATCGACGACATCGGACCTGCACTGCGCTACGCCACCGCGAAGATCCAGAAGACCACCCGCAGTGGCACCTCCGACGGCGGCCAGTCGGCATCGGCGGCCTCCGGTGGGGGCGATCCCTGGGGGGCCCCGGCCGGCGGCAAGAGCGGCGGCGACTCGTGGGGCGGCGCGGTCGACGAGCCACCTTTCTGATCCCGACTCAAACTGAATATCCCTAACCCATTCCGGCTCACCAGCCGGGCCCGACACATCGGAGCACCACAATGGCCAAACAGCCACCTCGGCCCGTAAAGCCGATCAAGAAGAAGGCCAACCAGCTCAAAGCCGCAGGCGTCGAGACGGTTGACTACAAAGATGTTGCGTTGCTGCGCAAGTTCATCTCCGACCGCGGCAAGATCCGCGCGCGGCGAGTCACCGGCGTGACCGTGCAGCAGCAGCGCGAGATTGCCAAGGCGATCAAGAACGCCCGCGAGATGGCCTTGCTGCCGTACTCGTCGACGGCCCGCTGAGGAGCACCATGAAGATCATCCTGACTCAAGATGTCGACAACCTCGGCGCTCCCGGCGACGTGGTCGAGGTGAAGGACGGCTACGGCCGCAACTACCTCGTGCCTCGTGGTTTCGCCATTGCGTGGACCAAGGGCGGCGAGAAGCAGATCGACCAGATCAAGCGCGCACGCGGCGCCCGCGAGATTCGCGGACGTGAGCACGCTGACGAGGTTCGTGAGCAACTCGAAGCGCTGACCGTCACCTTCACGGCCAAGGCCGGCGAGCAGGGCCGGTTGTTCGGGTCCGTCACCGCTGCCGACGTTGCGGATTCGATCAAGGCCGCTGGCGGACCGCTGATCGAGAAGCGCTCGATCGAGATGGAAGGGCACATCAAGCTGCTGGGTGACTACCCGGTGCGGGTGACCTTGCACCCCGATGTGATCGCAACCGTGACCCTGCACGTCGTATCGGTCTGACTGGCGGCGGGCTGCGAGGCCCAGCTGGCAGTCATCGGGGAGTTGACATGACCCTGCGCGTCACGACCGTGTGCCTGGGCAACATCTGCCGCTCACCGATCGCGGCAGCCGTGTTGGCCACCGAACTGGCGGACCTGGACGTCGAGGTCGACTCCATGGGCACCGGGCATTGGCACATCGGCCAGGATGCCGACCCCAGAGCGCTCGATGCGTTGGCCAGAGCCGGCTACGCCCTGGACCACAGTGCCCGGCAGGCCAGTGCCGCAGCGCTGTCCGGAACCGATCTGGTCCTGGCAATGGACCAAGCAAACCTCGACGACCTTCAACAGATGGGCGTCGACGACGCAGTGCTGATCCGTGCCTTCGACCCGGACGCCGACGACCAGGATGTACCGGATCCGTACTACGGAACCGCGACGGACTTCGATGACGTGGTGACCATGGTCCGCGACACCATACCGGGACTTCGCGAATACCTGATCAGGCGCTTTCCGCAGGCCTAGCGACGAGTTTCGTCCACAGTTCGCCGCAGGCCGAAATCCCTGATCAGAGGCATGTTCGGCGATGCTGGCAGTCTGCTCATCCCAGGTTTTCCACAGGTTGTGAAGATGTTGTGGTGAGGGGGTTCCACAGGCCACACACCTGGTCGTCCACAGCCATCTGAACCACACGGGCGAATCGACGCCGTTTTGTCGTACCCGGTGGTTACAACTGATGCATGAGCCTGGACATGTCGCCTGCCGCACCGGCCTCCTTCGAACGTGTGCCGCCGCAGGACCTTGCGGCCGAGCAGTGTGTGCTCGGGGCGATGATGCTGAGCAAGGACGCCATCGCCGATGCCGTTGAGCGCCTGCGCGAGGAGGACTTCTACACCCCGGCCCACCAGGCCGTGTACCGGATCGTCCTGGACTTGTACGCCCGGGGAGAGCCTGCCGACGCGATCACGGTCTCCGCGGGTCTGTTGGCCTCCGGGGAACTCCAGCGCATCGGGGGCGCCCCGTACCTTCACACTCTGGTGGCCTCTCCGCCGCTGACCGCCAACGCGTCCTATTACGCCCAGATCGTGCGCGACGCGTCCATGCGGCGCCGGCTTGTCGAAGTCGGTTCCCGCATCGTGCAGACCGGTTTCTCCGGCGAGGGCGAGGTCGAGGACCTCATCAACCGGGCGCAGGCCGAGGTGTATGAGATCACCCAACGCACGACCGCGGAGGACTACGCCCCGCTGTCCGACCTGCTCGACGGTGTGTACACCGAACTGGAATCCATCCAGAACCACACTGGCGACATCATCGGTATCCCCACCGGCTTCATCGACCTGGACAAGCTCACCAACGGGCTGCATCCGGGGCAGATGATCGTGGTGGCGGCACGTCCCGCGATGGGAAAGTCCACCCTCGGCCTGGACTTCGCACGCTCCTGCAGCATCAAACACGGACTGACCAGTGCCATCTTCAGCCTGGAGATGAGCCGCAACGAGATCGTGATGAGGCTGTTGTCGGCACAAGGGGAACTGCCGCTGCATCACATGCGGTCCGGTTCCCTCAACGAGCAACAGTGGACCCGCATGGTCAACACCATGTCCACAGTGTCCGACGCACCGCTGTTCATCGACGATTCCCCGAACATGTCGATGATGGAGATCCGGGCCAAGTGCCGCCGTCTCAAGCAGCAGCACGATCTACGGCTGATCATCGTCGACTATCTGCAGTTGATGAGTTCGGGCAAGCGGGTGGAATCCCGTCAGCAGGAGGTTGCTGAGTTCTCCCGCGCCTTGAAGCTGCTCGCCAAGGAACTCGAAGTGCCGGTGGTGGCGATCAGCCAGTTGAACCGTGGACCCGAGCAGCGCACCGACCGCAAGCCCATGATGAGCGATCTGCGTGAGTCGGGATCGATTGAGCAGGACGCGGACGTGGTGATTCTGCTGCACCGGGAGGACGCCTACGAGAAAGATTCCCCACGGATGGGGGAGGCCGACATCATCGTGGCCAAGCACCGCAACGGGCCGACCGCCACTGTGGTCACGGCGTTCCAGGGGCACTACTCACGCTTCGTGGATATGCACCGGGGGTAGCTGGGGAAATGGCTGTGAGATTTCGCAAGGGCGTTCACGAGTTCGCGCATTGCGCGTTTGGGGTCCACGCGTCCGGACTTCGTGGAGTTGCAGGTTCGTGGTCTTTCGGGGCGGAGATGGAGGTTGTTGATGAGTTCGTCTGGTGCTGAGGTGACGCAGGTGGTGTCGACGACCTTGGTCGGCCGGGACGAGATTGTGGCTGCGCAGTTCATCTTCCGGTGTGATGGTCCATTTGCGGTATCGGCGGTGTTCACCGCCGGGGGCACGCAGGTGTTGTGGACGTTCGCGCGAGAGCTGCTGCGTGACGGGTTGTACGCGCCGGCAGGCGGCGGAGATGTGATGGTGGCCCCGGCTGGCCGGGGGCGGGTGACGTTGACGTTGAGTTCGGCGTCTGGAGTGGCGATGTTGGCGTGTGACGGGGCTGATCTGGCGATCTTCGTGCAACGGGTGTACGCCGCGGTGCCAGAAGGCGAGGAAAGCACGGGCATGGCGATGGACAGGTTCCTGGCCGATATCGCTTAGCCCGGTCTTGGACGTCGCAGGGCCACTCAGTCGGCGAATGTCGGTCTACCTCGGACACGGTAAACGCCAGCGTGTCGGCGCATGAGCAGACGACGCGGGCCTGCGCGGACACGAAGGCGACGTTTTCGATGCGGTGGAGTGCCGCGGAGTTCCTCCAGTTCGCCGGGTGCCTGCTGGCCGGCCCCTCATGGGCGCGAGTGCTGAGCATTCAAGTCACTTCGGCGATGAGCAGGGCGAAGTCCGTCATCTGCGTTGTGACCGATCGTGCCTGGCTGTTGGTGCAGGCTGTACCTCCGCCCCCACGGCTCGGAGCAGAGCCACGCAGGGGATATCCGCGACCCAATCACAGGCGCGCCGAGGCGCCCGTCCAGCGGGGGGCTGGACGGGGTTTCGGGGCAGTTGGTCCTCGGGTTTTACGCTGCGTGGTCGAGGGTGTTGGGTGGTTTGGTGCGGTAGGTGCGTCCGGCGGGGCTGGTCCATTCCAGTTCGTTGTCGCCGATGTTGACGACGTGCCAGCCGGTTTGGTGTTTGATGCGGTGGTGGCGTCGGCATAGGCAGTGCAGGTTGTCCGCGGTGGTGTCGCCGTCGGGGTGCGGGATGGTGTGGTCGAGGTCGCAGCGCGCGGCCGGCACGCTGCAGCCGGGGAAGCGGCAGTGCTGGTCGCGGGCGCGTACGGTGCGGGCCAGCGCGGTGGGGATGCGGTACTGCCCGGGGGTGGTGTTGATGATCCGGCCGGTGGGGGTGGCCAGCCACGCGAACCAGGTCGGGTCGGTGCGGCAGGCCAGGTGCCAGGCGTTGGTCCACGGCAGCGGGCAGCCGTTGACGGTGGCGCCGATCCCGGAGGTCGGCAGGACCACCGCCACCGTGGTTTTCACCACCGTCTGCTCGTCGAGTAGGTCCGCGACCGCATCGGCGCGGCGCTGGGCCAGGGTGCGCTGGTCGTCGGGGACGGTGTTGGTGCGCGCCAGGGTGTCCAGGGCGGTGAACAGTGCTTCGGCGACTTCGGTGGGCAGGTAGGCGTACAGGTCGGTCATGCCGTCGCGGTCGGCGGTGATCTCGACACGCCGGTCCTCGAACGCGGTCTTCTTGGCTTTGTCGTCGCCGTCGGGGAGCCGGGACAGTAACCAGCGGCGCACCTGATACGTCGTGTGCGACCCGGCGTAGTCGATCGCGTCGGCCTCCCAGCGTTCTTGCAGGTCGCTGGTGGGTAGCAAGGTGGCGATCAGTTTCGCCCGGGTCAAGTCGATGTCCCCGGTGCGCAGGGCGGTGAGGAGCCCGCGGCGTTGGCAGATCATGAACGCCTCGTCGTACAGTCGCCACGCAGAACGGTGTGACAGGTTCAGGCTGCAGGCGACTTCGGCGACCAGCGCGTCACAGGCCGCGGAATACCGGTCGGTGGGCAACGCCTGATGCAGCGCGTAGATCGCCTCCAAA
Source organism: Micrococcales bacterium (assembly GCA_016719135.1). Classification (GTDB taxonomy): domain Bacteria; phylum Actinomycetota; class Actinomycetes; order S36-B12; family UBA10799; genus JADKAV01. Next base: position 24,428 of record JADKAV010000010.1, read on the forward strand.
CGTCCGGCGGCCGCGGCACGCACCGCGAGTTCCGCGGCGTCGATCCCCTCGACCAGCCCATCGAACTGGTCCACATCGATGTCAATGTCCATACCCACAAACCTAGAACAGAGGTACGACAAAACAGCGAGTGCAAATGCACAGCCCAAGAACGGCCTAGTGGTGTCCCTTGTTGATCATCGCGATCATCTTCAGGTTCAGCACCGCGAAGCGCATGCCCTGAACCAGAACGTTCTTGCGCGACTTGAGTTCCTTCTCATCCGGAACGTGCGCCTCGGGGAAGGTCGTGACGTTGTCCATGTCGACTCCTATTCGGGGATGAGGTACCAGAGGGGCCGGGCTTTGGCCTTGTAGATGAACAGGTGGTGCAGCATGACCTTCATCCAGTGCGCGGACAGGCCGATCTCACCGTAGGTCTCCTTGGTGTCGCGGCCCTGTTCGCCGTATCTCTCCTTGTCGGGGATGATCGGGTAGACCGTCATCGCGGCGGCCTGCCCCTGCCGCCAGCCGGTGCCGGCCGAGGCGATGCAGGCGGCTCCCATGTCTGCCATCGATGCGGTGTGCACCTTGCCGCGATCGCCGTGCTTGATTCGCTCAGCGATGGTCTTCGCGACCGCCCGGCCGATCACCCCGGACGGCATGCCGGTGCGCGGTGGCGCAGGGGCGATCGCGGTCCCGTTAGGGGTCTTGTGCGGCTTGGACATCTGGTGTGGAGGCGCAAAGGCGATGCCGGCGGCCCACACGTTGTCGTACTTCACGGACTGGTACGTCTTGGGCCAATCGCTGGGCTTCCACTGCTCGTATGGCTTCGGCGAGTAGTCGGCGTCGACCTTCATGAAACCACTGGGGGCGAAGACCTGATCGGTGATCTCGTTGCCCTCCCGGTCGAACGCCTTCAGGTCGGCGCCACGGAAGGGTGGCAACAGCATCGCGAAATCGAACGCCTGCTCACCCTTGGTCCCGTCGAGCTGCTCGTAGTGCACGACGCCGGGTTCCACCCGTTCCACCGCGGCGGCCATGATCGCCTTCACGCCGCGTTCTTTGAACAACGACTCGGTGAACATCTGGCTGGGAACCACGCCGTCCTTGGTGCCGAAGTTCATGCCGTCCATCCCGAAGTCGCCCAGCTGGACCTCGTTGGTGATGTAGATGACCTCCGCCTTGTCGCGGACCCCCGCCTGCACAAGTTCGTGCTCGACGTTGAACGTGTACTCGAACGCGGCCCCCTGACAGGTACACGTTCCGTGGCCCATCCCGATGAGCAGTGTCTGCGGTGTGCCCCGCTGCAGTTTGCCGATGACGTCTTGCAGGGCCTGGGAGGTCTCGACGGCGTGCTCGGCGGTGCAGACCGACCACGAATTGCCCTGCGGGCCGAGTCCGGGCGTCGCTTCGAAGGTGAGCTTCGGTCCGGTTGCGTTGATGAGGAAGTCGTAGTCGAGATTCGCGGTCTTTCCCTGACGCGAGGGGCCGGTGTATCGCACCGTCACATAGGGATGCGGGTGGTCGGGGCTGCCCTCACCGTGCAATTCCGTGGCCAGTGCTTGATGGAACTCGACGCCCTTGCGCGCGTAGATGGGGGCAAGCGGGAAGGTCACTCGCTTCTTGTCCATCTTCCCGACGCCCACCCAGATGTTGGACGGAATCCAGTTCCATTTGGAGTTCGGGGATACGACCACGACGTCGTGCTCCTTGCCCAGCATCCGGCGCAGATGCAGCGCCGCCGTGTGGCCGGCGATGCCGGCGCCCAGGATGACTGTTCGTGCCATGACTCAACCTCCGAGTTGCTCGACGGTCAGCGAGAGTGAACGCCGGCCAGCAGATGTTGTGCGCGGCTCGTGGACGGGCTGGACAGAGCCTTCGCGTGCCCCACGACCTGCACAGTTCCGCACACTGGAGACTATACCCCCGGGGGTATGAGTAAGGCTATGCAAACTTCGTTGCTGGTTTCAGAAGTTCACTTCCGCCACCGATGCCGTGGCGATTCCCGCAGCATCCATCCACGCGCGGACCCGCCCGGTGTTGTCGGTGGTAATCGCCCAAGCGCCGTCGCGGATGCACTGCTCGATCGCGCGCGGGTCGTTGGCGGTCCAGACCATCCAGAGCAACCCGGCATCGATCACTGTGGTCGGCAGGCCGGGCGGGTAGCTGAACAGTGTGTCGAGCCCGTCGAGTCCGCGTTGCAGCGCCTGCGCGACCAGCCACTCGGCGTCCGCGTGCTCGTCGAAGCCGTGACGCTCGCTGTCCGGACCCCGTCGATGCCCTTGAGCCCAGCCACCGATCTGCCAGCGGGGCACCGTGTCGACGATCCAAAGAACCCGGCTTCTCGACTGACGTTTGAGCTCGCCGGCCGTGTCGAGGTTCTTGGAGATGTAAACGACCTGGTCGTCGGGCAGCGTGGTCGCGGCGAGGACATCTGAGACGACCTGCGGGCCTTCCACCACCTCGACGACCAGACTGCGGCCCTCAGGCACGAGCGCGGCGGCCTCGCACAGTCGCGGCATCACGAGGTCCTGCCACCGACGGTCCTTCCATGCGCCCGCACTGAGGCGCCGCAGATCCGCGTATTCGCTGCGCGTTAAGTCCAGGCCCGGGTGATCGGTCGTCCGGTCGGTGGTGCGGTCGTGGGCCAGGATCACCACCCCGTCCGCGGTGCGCCACACGTCGACCTCGACGGCGTCCGCGCCGTGGTCGAAGCCGTAGCGGATGGCCGCGAGTGTGTTCTCTGGAGGCCCGCCGGGGTCGTTGTGCTCGTGGCCCGAACCCCGGTGCGCGACCAGGCGCACGACGCCACCGTGGGGGGTGAGGGCGTCGCGGTCAGACCGGTGGGCGGCGAACAGCGCTGCTCGCGCTTGGTCTCGGGGTGCGTCCACGGGGGAACCGTATCGGACGCTCAACGCATAGGGTCCGGGTTCGGAGGTTGAGGGCGCTGCTCGAGCGTGAGGGCGACGTTGTTGGGCACTTTCGTCGCGATTACCCCCCAACAACGTCGCCCTCGACTGCGTGGAGCGGGCTGCACGTCGCCCTCGAGCGCGTGGAGCGGGCTACACGCCGCCCTTGAGCGCGTAGGGCGCCTACAACGCCGCGGCCACCTCAGTGCCCTGCTTGATAGCGCGCTTGGCGTCGAGTTCGGCTGCGACGTCCGCGCCCCCGATGACCTGCACGGAAACGCCGGCGGACTCAAGTTCCGCGAGCAGTGCGCGCTGCGGTTCCTGTCCCGTGCACACCACGATCGTCTCGACGTCGAGTACCTGCGCGGTTCCATCGACGTTCACATGCAGACCCGCGTCGTCGATCCGTTCGTACGTCACGCCGGGCACCATACGCACACCGCGCTTCTTCAGTTCGGTGCGGTGGATCCAGCCGGTGGTCTTCCCGAGCCCGGCACCGACCTTGGTCTCTTTGCGCTGGAGCAAGGTCACCTCGCGGGCAGCGGGCTCCGGCTTGGGTTCGACGATCCCGCCGCGGTTGCTGTGGGTCGCGTCGATGCCCCACTGCGCGTAGAAGCGGTCCGGCTCGACGGTGGCACTGGGCCCAGACTGCGTGAGGTACTCGGCGACGTCGAAGCCGATCCCGCCGGCGCCCATGATCGCCACGCTCCTGCCGACCGGGACGTGGTCGCGCAGGACGTCGAGATAGCTGACCACCTTCGGGTGGTCGATGCCCGGGATGTCTGGGATGCGCGGGGTGACCCCGGTGGCCAAAATGACCTCGTCGAATCCGGTCAGCTCGTGCGGCCCGACGCGGGCACCGAGCCGCACCTCGACACCGGTATCCATCAACGCGTTGCGGTAGTACCGCAGGGTCTCGGTGAACTCCTCCTTGCCGGGGATCTGTGCGGCGAGGTTGAACTGGCCACCGATCCGGTCGTCGGCGTCGAAGAGCGTCACGTCGTGTCCGCGTTGAGCCGCCGTGACTGCCGCGGCCAGACCCGCGGGCCCAGCGCCCACCACCGCGATCCTGCGACTGCTCTGCGTCGGCTCGATGACCAGCACCGTCTCGTGGCACGCCCTCGGGTTGACCAGGCAACTCGTCAGTTTCAGTTGGAAGGTGTGGTCCAGGCAGGCCTGGTTGCACGCGATGCAGGTGTTGATGCGGTCGGCCTTGTCGGCAGCCGCCTTGTTCACGAAGTCCGGGTCGGCCAAGAACGGCCGCGCCATCGACACCATGTCCGCCTGGCCGGAGGCAAGCACGCGCTCGGCCACCTCCGGGGTGTTGATCCGGTTGCTCGTCACCAAGGGGATGCCAACCTTGCCTTTAAGCTGCTCGGTCACCCAGGTGAAGGCGCCGCGCGGAACGCTGGTCGCGATCGTGGGAATCCGGGCCTCGTGCCACCCGATGCCGGTGTTGAGGATGGTGACGCCCGCGGCCTCGAGCGCCTGCGCCAACTCGATCACCTCGTCGAGGGTCGAGCCGCCCTCCACCAGGTCCAGCATCGACAGCCGGAAGATGATGATGAAGTCGTCGCCCACCCGTTCGCGGACCCGACGCACGATCTCCACGGAAAAACGCATGCGGTTGGCGTAACTGCCGCCCCACGCGTCGGTGCGCTGGTTGGTCTGCTGTGCGATGAACTCGTTGATGAGGTAACCCTCGGAGCCCATGATCTCGACGCCGTCGTACCCGGCGTCCTTGGCCAAGGCGGCACACCGGGCGAAATCGTCGATGGTCGTCTCGATGTCCGCGACCGTCATCTCGTGGGGGGTGAACGCGGAGATGGGTGCCTGGATCGGACTCGGCGCGACCAACTCGGGGTGGTAGGCGTAACGGCCGAAGTGCAGGATCTGCAGAGCGATCCGGCCCCCCTCAGCATGAACCGCAGACGTCACGACCTTGTGCTGCTCGGCCTCCTCCTCGGTGGTCAGTGCCGCACCCATCTGCCAGGGTCGGCCTTGTTCGTTGGGGGCGATGCCGCCGGTGACGATCAGTCCTACCCCGCCTCGGGCGCGCTCGGCGTAGAACGCAGCCATCCGCTCGAAACCGCCCTCAGCTTCCTCGAGGCCCACGTGCATGGATCCCATGAGCACGCGGTTCGGCAGGGTGACGAAGCCGAGGTCGAGGGGTTCCAGTAGATGGGGGTAGGGCATGTCGGGGCCTCCTGATTGCCGGGCGTGGGGCAGTTTTCAGCCTAATGACGCCTCGTCGGAGGTCATGCGCGCACCGAACGATTGAGGGCGACGTTGTTGGGGGGTAATCGCGGCGGAAGTGCCCAACAACGTCGCCCTCAACCGCGGGAACCTCGCCCTCGACGCCTGCTCCGACCCCAACCGAGGTCATCCCTCACCATGGACACATGCCCGAAGGTGACGCAGTGCGGCGCAGTGCGCTGGCCCTCGATGCGGCGCTGCGCGACCGGGTCCTGGTCGCCAGCGACTTCCGGGTGCCACGGTTCGCGACCATCGACCTGACCGGGCAACGGGTGGTCGAAACGGTGGCGATCGGCAAGCACTTGTTGACGCGCACTGATGCCGGACTGAGCATCCACAGCCACCGACGGATGGAGGGCAAGTGGGTGACCGGAGCGGCCGATCTGCGAACTGGCCCCTACCACCAGATCCGGGTCGTCCTGCGCACCGAACAGACCGCGGCCATCGGCGTGCGACTGGCCATGGTCGAGGTTGCGGCGACCGCTCGGGAGAGGCTGTGGATCGGGCATCTGGGCCCGGACATCCTCGCCGACGATTTCGACCCACGCATGGAACTGCCGTCGTTGCGGCCCGTCGTGGACACGCTGCTCGACCAGAAGGTCATAGCTGGACTGGGCACGATGTGGGCCGCTGAGGCAGCCTTCATCGCGCGGGCCTCGCCATACGCGAACACCGGCAATACCGACCTTGCGCCGGCACTTGCAGCAATCCGTGAGTCCATGCGCGCAAGCGTCACCGGGCGCCGACCGGCGATGGCCGTCTTCGAACGCGTCGGCCAGCCGTGCCGGGTGTGCGGCAGTCCGATCCGCTCGGGCCGCGTCGGCACACCGCCCCACGACCGCATCACCTACTGGTGCCCCACCTGCCAGGGGTGACGATTCTCACCTCGGGCGAGGGCCTTGGGGGTCTTGTATGCGCACGTACACTGGAACTGTCCCCTCGACCCAAGGAGTTGCCATGCTCAACGGCTCGCCAGCCGCGCAACTCACGGCTGTCGACCCGCGCAAGCTCGGCAAATGGGACGTTGAGGCGCGGATCGGTTCCGGCGGCATGGGGGTGGTTTACCGGGCCGTATGCGGCGATGAGATCGCGGCGGTCAAGGTCGTCCGCCCCGGTCTGCTGGACGACCCGCAGGTGGCGGCCCGTTTCGAACGGGAGGCCCAGGTCCTCCGCTCGGTCCATGACACCCACATCAGCCGATTCCTGGACGAGGACATCGCCGGAACGCCGGCGTGGCTGGCCACCGAGTACATCCCCGGTCCGAACCTGCGCGACGCGGTGGCGATCTGGGGTCCGCTGAGTCCACAGCGCTGGTGGGAACTCGCGCGCGGTTTGGCGCAGGCGCTGGCCGTCCTCGAGATCCACGGCATCGCCCACCGCGACATCAAACCGGCGAACGTGATCATGAGCGAGCGCGGACCGGTCCTCATCGATTTCGGCATCGCCCACCCGGAGGACGCGGCATCGCTGACCGCCACCGGGATCGTCACGGGCAGCCCCGCGTGGCTGTCGCCGGAGCAGGCCAACCTGGACTCGCTGACCGCCGCGAGTGACGTCTTCTCCTTGGGATCGCTGCTGGCCTTCGCCGCCACGGGTCGGCCTCCGTTCGGGCAAGGCGCGACCGTCGCCGTGCTCGTCAACATCCAGCGCAACGATCCGGATCTGGCAGGGATCGACCCGACTCGCGCGGCCCTGCTGCAGCGCCTGCTGGCCAAAGATCCCAGGCAGCGGCCGACGGCCCGCGAGACACTCGACATCGCCCGCCGCCTTTCCGACGAACAGGTCGCCGACAGCACGGTGAATCTGCACGCGAACGACGTCCACTCGACCCAGCCGATCGCGCCGGTCCAACCGGTCGCGCCACCTGTGGCCCCTGCGCCGGTCTACCGGGCACCTACGCCTGCTGCGCGTAGCAACCGCACCGACTGGCGCAAACCCGTAGTCATCGCGCTGGCGGCGCTACTGGCGCTGGTGGTCGGTTTCGTCGGGTTCCGCGCACTGGATTCCGGCGGTACTGCGACGTCCCCGGACACCAGTCAGGAGGCGCCGGCACCGGATGCCGGCCAGGCCCCTGCCTTCCCCGGCTCAAACCAGTTGCGCTCTGGGGACTGGTTGTTGAGCCAGTACTCGATCGGGCAGGACAACGGCAAACTCACAGTCGATGGCACTGTCGTGAACTCCGGCGATGAGGCTGCGAGCACCGATCTGACTGTCTACTACTACATCGACGGCGAACCGGTAGCCGTCGCCACCGGTAGCACCGGCAAGGTCGCAGCCGGCGGCAGCACCCAGGTCACGTTGACCAGTGACGATGCGTGGCAGCCGGGCAACCCGGTCCTCGTGGTTGAAGCAACGTAGCCCTCAGGTCCCGCCTGCCCGTGCGGCCGTGCGGCCCCGGCGCCATCGCACCACCAGCCAGATGAACACCACGAGTGCGATCAGGACCAGGAACGGCGCGAGGATGGCGGCGAACGCAATCAGAGTGGAGGCGATGTCCTCCCCGGTACTCACCACCGGCGCGGCCGCACCCCCGGTACCCGCGTTCAGCACGGGGCGTATCGCTGACTTGGTTCCGTGGACGGTGCCCGCTGTCAGAAGCCCCGCGATCAAGGAGACGGCCGGTGGGATGTCGGTGGCTGCGCCGGTGCTGGCCGCGAACAGGACCGCCCCAGCGACCGGCCGGATGATCGTCTGCACGAGGTCGTTCATGGTGTCCACGGCCGGGATCTTGTCGGCCAGCACTTCCACCGCCAGCAGCGCGGCCAGCACGCCCAGCACCCAGGGGTTCGCCAGCTCGTCGAAGGGGGGACCGAAGTCGACCCAGTCGAAGAACTGCAGCAAGCCCACGATCACCAGCGGGATGTAGGCGTTCAGTCCGGCGGCAGCGGCCAGTCCCAATCCGGTGAGAGTCGCACTGGCGAGGTCCACGTCGATCAGCGTAGGGGTTGCCAGGCCCGTGTGCCGCGTGTGCTGAGGCTGTTTGCAGTCGGGCAGTGCCGAATCCCGGCTCGTAGCATCGAGGGGTGTATCCGGTCTTCTTGCGGTTGGCGGGCAAGCGCGTCCTGGTGGTCGGCGCCGGACCCGTCGCCGCCCGCCGCGTCGACACATTGTGCGCTGAAGGCGCCGTGGTCACGGTGGTCGCGCCGCAGGCGGTCCCCGAGATCTCAGCACGCACCGACCTGCAATGGCAACGGCGCGAGTGGCTCCCGGAGGATCTCGACGGGGTATGGCTGGTGCAGGCGTGCGCGAGCCACGAAGTGAATGCCCGGGTCCTGGCCGAGGCCGAACGGTGCGGCACCTGGTGCGTCGACGCTTCGGACGCTCAGCGGTCCCCGGCGTGGACCGGCACTTCGGTTCCCGGCCCCGATGGTGTGCACGTCGCGGTCAGCGGTGGTGGCGATCCGAAGCGCGCGCGCATCCTTGCGTCGGTACTCACCGAGGCAATGGCCAAAGCGGACCTGCGGTCAACCCGACCATCGGCTGGGAGTGTGGCGCTGGTCGGCGCAGGTCCCGGGGACCCGCAGTTGTTGACGATCAGAGCCCGCAACCTGCTCCAAGCCGCCGCCGTCGTGGTCGTCGACCGGCTGGCGCCCAGGGCGGCCCTGGCGTTCACCCACGCCCGGATCATCCACGTGGGCAAATCGCCCGGCGATCACGCGGTCAGCCAGGAGGACATCAACGCGATCCTGGTCGACGAAGCCGCGAAGGGAAACCGGGTGGTCCGGCTCAAGGGTGGAGATCCGTTCGTGCTGGGTCGCGGCGGGGAGGAATTGGCTGCGTGCCTGGCCGCGGGCATCGACGTGGAGGTGGTGCCCGGCATCACCAGCGCAGTCGCCGTACCCGCGGCAGCCGGCATTCCGGTCACCCATCGCGGGATGGCCACGGGCTTCTTGGTCGCGACCGCCCACGGGGAGGATCCCGCACTGGTCAAGCACCTGGCGGCCATTCCACCGGAGATCACGATCGTGCTGCTGATGGGGGTTCGGTCCTTGCAGATGGTGACGGACGTGCTGCTCAGCGCCCGCGGGCCGGACACCCCTGCCGCCATCGTCGAGCGGGGTTGGACGCCACGCCAGCGAACGGTCACGGCGACGCTTGGAACGGTCGTCGAGACTGCTCGGCTACAGCAGGTGGCTGCCCCGTCGATCGTGATCGTGGGTGAGGTCGCTGCTCTGCACGAGCAGTTCGGCGATGTGGCCCGGGTGTCGCCGGACGCAGGCCTGATCGCGGACTAGCCCGGCTCAGTCGTCCGGCAGCACGGCGCAGGCTCAGCCGCCGCAGTCCTCGACGCCCAGCGTCTGCGCGGCGGCATTGATCTGCGGCGATAGCGCGTTCACCTCGGCGAAGACCGCTTCGAGGTCGCCCTCGGGTCCCTTCTCGGCCAAGATGTCGGCGGCCTGCTGGTAAAGATCAGCCAGCTCCTCGGCCGCTTGGGCATTCTCTTCGGGTACGCCGACTGCACGCACGTCGGTGGACAGCTGGGCGACGAGTTCTTGGAGCTGCGCGAGGCTGGCCGCCACCGAGGCCGGGTCCTCCACGTCGGGCTCGGGGACCTCTCCGGCGGCTGCCTGTTCCTGTCGGCACAGACGATTGACCTGCTTGGACCACTGCTTGGCAGGGATCATCGTCGGTTCGGCGGTCGGCGCGGGGGTGGTGGCCGCCGCAGTGGTCGCGGCCGGGGAGGTGGTCGATCCGGCGTCGTCCGATCCGCACGCTCCCGTCAGCAGAGCGCTTGCGCCGATGAGTGCGATGAATGTTGTTCTGGCGAACATGGTCCCTCCCCTGGGTCTACTTGCGACCCTAGCGGTCGGACTTTCAGACCCGTCGCGCCGCGATCAGCGTCACGTCGTCGCGGCGCCAGTCCACGGCCCTCGCACGGGCCGCCGAGAGCAGATGCTGCACGACACCGGCGCTGGTCTCCTCGGTGCCGACGGCCTCCTCGACGAGTTCGGCCAGACCCGACTCCCCGAGTTCCTCCCCCTGCCCGTCGTGTGACTCGGTCAGCCCGTCGGTCCACATCAGCAGCAGTGCTCCGATCTCCAGATGCGAGTGCTGGTTGGCCCAGGTTCCTCCCAGCACGCTGAGCAGCGGGCCGGTCGTGACCAACTCGGTGGTGGTCGCCGGCGTCACCAGCCATGCCGGCGGATGGCCCGCGTTGGCCCAGGTGAGGAACCCCGTCTGCGGTTCGATGACGACGATCAGGCAGGTCGCGAAGCGGGAGGCGGTGCGGAAGCCGTCTGCTCCGGCCTTGAGCGCCAGCGCCGGATCGGCGTTCTGCGCCAGTGACAGTTCAACGACGTGTTTGAGGCGCAGGGCCTCCATGCCTGCCTCGGGCCCGTGCCCGGAAACGTCGGTGATGGTCAGGGCGATCTGGCCGTCCAGCAGCACCTGCGCGCTCCACCAGTCCCCGGCCATCACTCCCTGCGCGGGCTGCTGCACACCGGACAGGTCCATGCCGGGCACGCTGGTGTCGTGGCTGTCGGCCAGTTCCGCGCGGATCGCGGCCACGACCGGGGTCTGCTGCTCAAGGCCCTCGTGGGCTTGCCGCGCGCTGTCGATCTCGGTGACCAGTTCCCGGCGCATCTTCTCGGCGTCCTGGCCCACGTCGCGCAGTTCCGGTGGACCGGACGCGATGATCGGAGTCTCGTGGTTGCCTTCCTGGGCAACCGTCAGCATCTGCGCCTGCAGCTCCTTCAACGGTCGCAGGACACCACGCAGCAGCAGTAGCGAAAGGACGGCCAGCAGCCCGAGCGTGACCAGCGCGGACACGTTGAGCAAGGTCGACAGTCGGATGAATTCCTGCTCCTGCTGCATCACGGCACGATCGACCTGATCGCGGATCTGCTGGTCCAGGGAGTTGGTGAAGGTCCGGACGTCGTTGTACAGGTTGCGGCTGGTGCCCGACCGCACCAGATCCCGCGCCTGTCCACGATCGCCGCTGCGGGTGGCGTTGACGATCGGCCGGGTGCCTTGCCGACGCCAGATCGAGGTCGCGCTGCGCGTCTCCCGCAGCAGTTGTGACAGGTTCTCGTCGCCGGCGAGCAGTGGCCGGAGTTCGGCGAAGGCGGCAGTCGCGCGTGCCGAACCTTCCACGTAGGTGCTCAGGTCCGAGGAGTCACCGGTCAGCGCGTAGGAACTGACCCCGCTGTCCATTTCGGACAGGGCGCTGTTGAGCACCGCGACCGCATCGGATGCAGGCTGTAGCCGCTCGGCGACAGCGGTGGTCGTACGGGACACGTTGAGGTATCCGGCTCTGACGGCGGCGCCCGCGACCAGCGCCAGGACCACTGCCACGAGCAGCAGGGTCCAGATGCGGGCACGCAGCGTCACGAATGGCACGCTACTGGTATCTACGCGAGGAGTCCGTGATGTGCAGTGAGGTGCGATTGCGCCAGATGCTGGACGATCTGCCGTTGTACAAGGCGGGACAGCGTCCGCAGGCCCACCCGGACCTGCTGAGCTACAAGCTCTCGTCCAACGAGAATCCGGCCGGCGCCCACCCTTCGGTCCTGGAGACGTTGCCCGACAGCGCGGTGCACCTGTACCCCGATCCCGGCAGTACGGATCTGATCGCGGCTCTGGCCGGACACCTGGACACAGACACCGAGAAGGTGAGCGTGGGCTGCGGTTCGGTGTCGTTGTGCCAGAACGCTGTGCAGATCGCAGCAGACCCCGGTGACGAGGTGATCTACGCGTGGCGCTCGTTCGAGGCCTACCCCATCGTCACCGCCATCAGTTCGGCCCAGTCGGTGCAGGTCCAGCTGACACCGCAGGCCCGCCACGATGTGCAGGCCATGGTCGAGACGGTCGGTGATCGCACGCGTGTGATGTTCCTGTGCACGCCGAACAACCCGACCGGCCCGGCGCTCACCCACGACGAGGTCCAGTGGGTGTTGGACAACGTGCCCGAACACCTACTGGTCGTCGTGGATGAGGCGTACCACGAATACGTACAAGACCCGGCAGCGGTGCGGGCCCTGGAATGACCCAGCGCCACGCCAATGTGCTGGTCCTGCGGACTTTCTCCAAGGCGTTCGGGCTTGCGGGCTTGCGGGTGGGATACGGGGTGGGGGCACCCGAGGTGATCTCGGCGATGCGCAAGGTGGCCACCCCGTTCGGGGTGTCGGGCGTGGCGCAGGCCGCGGGGGTCAGTGCCCTACAGCCGGAGGGCCTTGCGCACATGCGAAGAGCTGTGGACGAAACCGTCGCCGAGCGCGATCGGATGATCGCGACTCTGCGGGGAGCGGGGTGGCCGGTGCCTGACAGCCAGGCGAACTTCGTCTGGCTGCCCGGCCCCGACGCCCTCGACGTCGCCGGGCGCCTGGAGGAACACGGCCTGACGGTGCGTCCGTTCCCCGAGGAGGGGATCCGCATCACGGTGGGGCCCGCTGAAGCCAACGACCGGGTGCTGGATGTCCTGACCTAGGTCGGGCCGCGGGGTTCTGGTCGCCACGGGGAAAATCAGGTGCCGTCCGCACCAGAACCGCCGTCCACGGGGTGATACCGCAGCGTGTGACCAGTCTCACACCGACGTCCCCGGGGCGTATGGGTGTCGTAATGCCCGTTTTTGTGCGGAATCAGTTGTTCCGTCGCCCCGTAGCGACGGTTTAGGTAAGGCTTACGTTGCTAGATTTAACACGGTATTTACGTCAAACTCTGAAATATGAACGCCCTTGATCTCTCGCGCTGGCAGTTCGCCATCACCACCGTTTATCACTTCCTCTTCGTGCCGATCACCATCGGAACCTCGTTCCTGGTGGCCGGGATGCAGACCGCGTGGTACCGGACCGGCAATGAGAAGTGGCTGCGAGCTACGAAATTCTTCGGAAAGCTCTTCCTCATCAACTTCGCGATGGGGGTGGTGACCGGCATCGTGCAGGAGTTCCAGTTCGGGATGAACTGGAGTGACTACAGCCGGTTCGTGGGCGACATCTTCGGGGCGCCGCTGGCCATCGAAGGCCTGCTGGCGTTCTTCCTGGAGTCGACCTTCCTCGGCCTGTGGATCTTCGGTTGGGACCGCCTGCCGAAGAAACTGCACCTGGCCACCATCTGGTTGGCCGCCATCGGAACCGTGCTGAGTGCGTACTTCATCCTGGCCGCCAACTCCTTCATGCAGAACCCGGTGGGCTACGAGATCAACCCGCAGACCCAGCGCGCCGAGATGACCGACATCGGGCAGGTGCTGGGGCAGCCGCTGGCGATCATCACGTTCACCCACGTGATCACCATGGCCTTCCTGGTGTCCGGGCTGTTCGTTGCGGGCATCTCCGCGTGGCTGCTGTTCAAGGGACGCTCGCTGGACGTGGTGCGCTCCACGCTGAAGCTCGGTTCCATCACCGCGCTGGTCGCCTTCGTCCTGACCGGCATCACCGGCGACGCGCAGGCCACGAAGATGGTCGAGGTCCAGCCGATGAAGATGGCCGCGGCCGAGGCCCTCTACGAGACCGCCGCGCCGGCCCCGTTCAGCATCTTCACGATCGGTACCCTCGACGGGTCCGAGCCGATCTTCAGCATCGATATCCCGCACGGCCTGTCGCTGCTGGCCACGCACAGCTGGGACGGCGAGGTGCAGGGCATCAACAACCTGCAGGCGCAGTACGAGGAGCAGTTCGGCCCGGGGACTACAGGCCGAACATCCCGATGGCCTACTGGAACTTCCGGCTCATGATCGGGTTCGGTGCACTCGGCGCCCTGATCGCGGCCTGGATGCTCTGGGTGACCCGCAAGGACCGGATCCCGACCACCAAATGGTTCCCGAGGCTGGCGCTGTTCAGCATCATTCTTCCGCTACTGGGTTCGTCCACGGGCTGGATCTTCACCGAGATGGGCCGGCAGCCCTGGGTGGTCTTCGGGTTGATGCAGACGCAGTTCGGGGTGAGTCCGACCGTGACAGTTGCGCAGGTGCTCACCTCGATGATCGTCTTCACGCTTCTGTACGGCGCGCTGGCGGTGGTCGAGGTCGGGCTGCTGATGCGGGCGGTGAAGATCGGCCCGCCCGACTCGGCCGAGCACTCGTATCCGGACAAGCTGGGCGAGGATCGCCCGCTGACGGTGACCTACTGAGGAGATGACCATGGAACTCCAACAGATCTGGATCATCCTCATTGCGGTTCTCTGGATGGGCTACTTCGTGCTCGAGGGCTTCGACTTCGGCGTCGGCATCCTGCTGCCAGTGATCGGTAAGAGCGAGCAGGAACGCCGTGCTTTGCTCACGACGCTGGGGCCGGTCTGGGACGGCAACGAGGTGTGGCTGCTGGTCGCCGGCGGTGCCACTTTTGCGGCCTTCCCGGAGTGGTACGCGACGTTGTTCAGCGGTTTCTACCTGCCCTTGTTGCTGATCCTGGTGGCGCTGATCCTGCGTGGTGTGGCCTTCGAGTACCGCAGCAAGCGCTCCGACCCGACCTGGCGCAAGCGCTGGGACGCGGCGATCGTGGTGGGCTCGTTCGTGCCGGCGCTGCTGTGGGGCGTGGCGTTTGCGAACATCGTGCGCGGCGTCCCGATGCGACTCGGCGAACAGGGCAACAGCCTCTACGACGGCGGGTTCTTCAACCTGCTGAACCCGTACGCCCTGGTGGGTGGGCTGACCACGCTGACGCTGTTCATGACGCACGGCGCGATCTTCCTGGCGCTCAAGACCGACGGCGAGATCCGGGTCCGGGCCAACAAGCTCGCGGGTCAGATCGGACTGGTCGCCACGGTGATCGCGGTGATCTTCCTGCTGTGGACCCAACTTGCCTACAGCGACAAGGCCTGGACATGGGCCCTGGTCGTGGTGGCGGCACTCTGCTGGCTGGCGGGCCTGGCGATGAACCGGGCAGGCAGGGAGGGCTGGTCGTTCCTGTTCAGCGCCATCACACTGGCCGGAGCGGTGGCGTTCCTGTTCTCGGTTCTGTATCCCAACGTGATGCCTGCGTCCAACGATCCGGCGCTGTCATTGACGATCTGGAACGCGAGCAGCTCTGACTACACCTTGCGGATCATGACCATCGTCGCGGTCATCTTCACACCCATCGTCTTGGCTTACCAGTCCTGGACCTACTGGGTATTCCGCAAGCGGGTATCCCCGTCGCAGATCACCAACGCCGACCACGGCTCGCTGGATCTGCCCGGTGAGGGCACAACAGGGGAGAAGATCGGGGTCTAGCACCCCGCTGCGAGAACGGCAGGCGTGAGGGGCGGCCTGCCGTTCTCGTGTGTTCGGTGGAGCAGGCGCCCCAGAACTCGAAAGCAACTACCTTGTTCAGTGACCGGAAACGACTTCATCGACGCCCTCGGCGAGGACGATCAGGGCCAGTACGTATGGATTTCGATCTGCCTGCGGTGTGGGGCAGAGTTCGAGCACATGACCTACCCGGAACAAGACGTGATCAACAGGCGGCAGGACCACGTCCACCTGGAGGAGCCGGACTTCCTGTCCATCCTGCGCTGGACCGGTCACCCAGGTGGTGACTCAGACACGGTGCTGAGGGCCATCGGTGTACCCGAGGAGATGCTCTAGCTCATCCCTATTGCTGGGCGAGCGCGACAGCTAGTTCCACCGCCTCCCGGGCGGTCGTGGCGACCACGGGGCCTTCGGAAGGTCCCACCCTCGCAGCATCACCACCGGGACCCCTGTGCGCACTGCCAGAGCCACTTCGCTGAGCGTCCCCCAACTTCCCCCGATGCTGATCACGGCGTCTGCAGACCGAACGATCAGTGCATTGCGCATCTCGCCGAGGCCGGTCGGGATGGCCACCGTGACAAACGGGTTGGCCTGCGACCGGTGCATACCGGGGAGGATGGCGACGACCGTCCCGTCAGCGATCGCCGCGCCACGTGAGGCCGCCTGCATCACCCCGCCCAGACCTCCGGTGAGCACGGTATGTCCGGCGGCCGCGAGATGATGTCCGACCTGCTGCGCGGCAGCCGCTTCATCCGGTGAGGCCTGCGCGGGACCGACGACGGCGATGGTGAAAGACATGGCGCCTCCTGACCGACACCGACCACGCTATGACGATGTCGGCGTGGCGTCGAGAGCCCGCGAAACTCAACCGTCCAGGTCGTGCTCGCGCGTCTGCTTCTGGATCTCGCCCTGTTCGTGGGCGGCGTCCCGGGTCTTCTCGTGATGGGTCTCGCGTTCCAGGGCTTCGTCGACGGAAGCCTGCTCTTCATCGCGTTCGGTAGGCATGAGCGTCAGCGTGACACACGCGGCGCGGGTATGCCCAACAGTCTGCCGGGTATCAACTGTCATGGCTGTGGACATCGCGCTCGTGCTGCGTTCCGAGCACCGGCGGCTCAGGGAGCTCGCTGCGCGCTGCGGCCGGACCAGTCGCGGATTCCACGATCCGCCCTCGGATCTGCAGAAGGCGTTGCGGGCTCATGTGCTTGCTGCGGCCGCGGAGGTGTATCCGACCGCCGCGCAGAAGAGCACCGCCAACGGCTGGCCGGCGCAGGAGTTCGCGGAGATCCGCAAGGCGGCCGAAGCGAACACGATCAGCGCCGATGAACTTGTGCGGGCCGTCGAGGATCTGGTGGATGCAGAGATGCAGTTCGTTGTGCCTGCTGTCGAGTCTTTGGAGCTCAATGCGCGCAGGCGGATGGGAAAGGTCTTCCGCATGCGGCGCGACGCCAATCTGCGCAACGGTGACCCCGGTTCCAGGCGCCGCCGGTCGCAGACAGAGTTGTACGAGATGGCCCGACGGGCTGGCGTGGAGCACCGATCGAGCATGACGCAGGCCCAGTTGCAGGAAGCCCTCGAGGCTCGTTCTCGTCATCGGTGAATTGATCCAATCTCGTGAAAAGGGGTTTACTTCTGCCCTGCGATGCGTGTAACGTGATGCGTGCGTCCAGCAGAGTGGCGCATTTGTCGCAGGGCCTGCAAGAAAGTCGGGCCGCGAACCTTTGTACAGCGAAAGCCCTAGAAGTGGGCACGCACCCATCGACGTGCGCTTCAGAAGCAGGCCGCGTCGCTCACGCAATCACCGCCAAAACGAATGCTGTTGAGCGAGGTCTTCATGTTGATCCACATAGTTTCCCGCCCGTTATCCGAACTTTCCCATGTCCCACGTAGCGGGGTGCGTTCCCTGGTACGCACCGTGCGTGACGCCGGAGCCGAGGTCGTGGAGGATGTCGGGCTGACCGGCGACTTCTCCCATGCCGTTGCCACCTGCGCTGAGCAGCTGCAACGCCAGTGGGAGAACAAGCCACCGCAGATCGTGCACACGGTCGGCCTGGTCGCCACGATGGCTGCTCTCGCTGCCCGCCGGGACGGTCTGCCAGTGGTGAGCACTTTCGACGAGAGTCCCGTCCCCTCCGAGGTGGAGGCGCGACTGGCCCGGCAGGTGGATGCCGTCATCCCATTGTCCACTCCGGAGCAGGACGTCTGGCGCCAGCTGGGCGCGCATACAGCCAGCCCGGGCGTCATCGCGCTGGCTCAGCCGGCAGTGGACGCGCCAGCGAGGACCGGTGAGGACGTCGTCTGCCTGTGCAGCGGCGACGAGCTGTCCCGCGTCGTCGACTCCATGCCGTATTGGGGAAACAACCGCTTGGTCATCCTCGGGCGGGTGTCCGACGATCGGTGGGCGCAGCTGATTCAACAGGCGCGAGCCCTCGGCGTCGAGCAGCGCCTGGTGCGTCGTCCCGGTTTGCGCGGTGAACAACGCCAGGCCATGTGGCGCGACGCGGCACTGCTGCTGGCAGGAACCGAAGGCGCCCGTCACGGCGGTTTCGTGCTGGAGGCCGCCGCACACGGGGTTCCGTCGGTTGCGGTCGCGGTCGAGGCCCATCTGGATCACATCGTGCCCGGGGCGACCGGTCTTCTGGTCGAACCCGGCACCGGGCCCCGCACGCTGGGCGCAATCGTGTCCGAGTTGCTCGCCGACGACTTGCGGCGGCGCGGAATGGGAGCCTCCTCGTTGGTGCGTGTGCGCGCTCTCAACGAGCAGCCCGCTGTTGGCCAGCGGCTGTTGGGGATCTACCGTCAGTACGCCGGCTTGGTGCAGGAGCAGACGAAGGTCGTCCCTCGGCTCACCCCGGAAGGCAGTGCCCTCGCGCTCAAGTACATGCCGCTGGCACGCCAACTGGCCCACCGTTACGCGGGTCGGGGTCAGCGCCTCGACGACCTGATCCAGGTTGCGTCCCTTGGCCTGGTGCGTGCCGCCTCCGGTTCAATCCGGAGCTGGGCAACGAGTTCCACTCCTTCGCCGTGCCGACCATCCTCGGGGAGTTGCGGCGTCACTTCCGCGACCATGCGTGGGCCGCTCGGGTTCCGCGAAGCCTGCAAGAGGCGACGCTGAAGGTGCAGAGGGCCTCCGACGAACTGCGTGTGGCCCGTGGACAGGACCCGACTCCGGCTGAGGTGGCCGATGAACTCGGCCTGGTCGAGGAAGAGGTGCTGCAGGCCATGCAGGCGCGCGGCGAGGCGATGAGTTCGAAGTCGCTGGACCACCCGATGGGCGAGGACGGCGCTGAGGCCTTCGGGGACTTGGTCGGAGACACCGACCCGGACCTGGAATATGTGGAACTGCGTGAGGCCGTGCGTTCGGCACTGCACAAACTCCCCGAGCGCGAACGCGAAATCCTGCTGATGCGTTTCTACGGGGAGCACACGCAGTCGGAGATCGCCGAGCGAATGGGCCTGTCGCAGGTCCATGTGTCGCGGTTGATCACCCGTACGCTGACCGCGCTGCGTGACCACGTCATGAACGACGTGCCGCTGCCCAAGTCGTGGGTCCAGCAGGCCGAGCGCGCCGGCGATCCGGAACGCCGGCGCACGGCCGCCTGAACCATGTAGAGCGTCCACTGGGCCGGGCGACGAGGTGATGACCCTCGTCGCCTGGCCTCGTGCTGTGCGACACGGGCCATGCTGACGGCAGGCACCGCAGGTATAGAACTCAGACTGCTGGGAGATCCCCAAAGCGAGGAGGGCCGGAACCATGCGTGAAGACAGCAAGTATGCCCCGTTCGATGCCGCAGACTACCTCGAGGATCTTGACGATGTCGCGACCGATCTGCAGATCGTCCTGCAGGAGTCTGCCGAGGATCCCAGCGCTGTCACCAACGTTTTGGGCCTGCGTTTCGAAGTGCACACCGTCGCCTGACCCCCCTGAGGCACCGGTGTCGCAGGAGTCGGCCCCGGCGGCCAGTGAGGGAGCCGGGCGCTGCGGGGGACTTTGGTCGTCTCAGGTCACCGGGAGGCGCGATCTGTCCAAAGTCCCGCGGCCACGGTCCTGCTGCCGTTCCAACCGGTGTAGAGGCCGACCGCCCACCTGCTGACCCACTGCTGATGGGCCGATGAGGATGTCGCTGGCCACCAGCAGATCAGCGCTATGAAGGTGACCCTTTCCCAGGACGTTGCTATCCTGCGATCAGTCACATCTGTGATGTCGACGCCGTACCGGTAGCCGCCGCCGTCCTGGATCGCATGGCATCCGCGGACGTCCTGGGAGACACGGGGAAGGGAGTGCACAATGGTGCAGGACGCTACTGACACCGATTCCTCCTTCAGCGTGAACCACGCTTCAGCCCGCTTGGTCCTGGTCGGCGACGTAGGCCACGAGGTGGCCGACTCCCTGAAGGAACAGGCGTCCCTGCAGATGCCGACCCAGGTGGATGAGCTTGTCGTCGACCTGAGTGCCTGCCGCTTTCTCGAGCCCGCAGCCGTCGACATGTTGAGTTCCGTGCTGGGCCGGGCCGACGCCGGCGGCGCCCACATCTCATTGCAAGGCATGTCCGCCAATCTGCGGGTCATCCTGGGAATCGCCGGTCTGCTGGACCTCGCCGAATCCTCCGGACCTCAAGGTGACTGACATGTCATCCATCGGCGGGGGGGAACCGCTGACCGCCAGCAGTCCGGCACTGGCCGAGACGGTCACTGCTTTGAGCAAGGAGATCCGTGACCTGCGGCGGTCGGCGCGTGTGCGTGCTGTCATCGAGCAGGCCAAGGGGGTACTCGTGGAGCGGCACGGGATAACCCTGGACGAAGCATTCGACAAGTTGCGAACCACCTCGCAGCAGCACAACGTGCGCGTGGTCGAAGTCGCGGCCACGATCGTGGGCGTTGCCATCCCCGAGGCGGACGATGACGCTGTGCCGGTGGGGGAGGCACTGGTGGAAGAGCAACTGCCGGTATCCGAGGCCACGTCCGGGACGTGGAAGGCCCTGCGCCAGCAGCCGTACGTTCGGGCCGGGGTCGTGACGGCGATGATGGACGCCGTCGCCGGGTCGACCCGGCAAGGTGATGAGGCCGCTGAGCTGCTGCGAGAGATCCTTGAGCCGTACGGGGTCGAGGCGGTCACCATGTACAGCAGCAGCGCAGACGACTCGTTGCGCTTCGTGGGTCAGGTGGGTGTGCCTGGGGACCTGATCAGCCCGTGGCGCAGCATCCCACCGTCCACCAACATCCCCTACGTAGTCACCGTGGTGGAGAACCGGGCGCTGTTCTTCGGTGATCGGCAGAGTCGATTCGCTCAGTTCCCCGCGTTGGCCAGTGTGCGGTCGGGAGGCTACGAGGGCATCGCGACGATCCCAGTGGAAGACGCCGGCTCGGTCCTCGGGGTCGTGGGACTGATGTGGTCCCAGCCGCAGGAGTTCGACGAATTGCGCCAGCATGGGATCACCAAGCACGTTCAGCGGGTGGGGTCACTGCTCATGCGCAACGTGGCGGCGACCGACCCGGAACTCGACTGGCTCAACACGCTATTGCGGCTTCATCTGGATCCGTGGCTGTTGTTGGAGGCCATCACGAATTCGCAGGGATCCAGCCACGACTTCGTGGTACAGGACGCTTCCACCACGGTGGACGCCGGACCGTGGATCGGACGCCGACTGCTGGAGATCTGGCCGTCCTTGGCCGACGATGGCACCGCCGAGTCTCTGGGCACCCTGGTCCGCGCGGGTGGCTCGTGGAGCGCGACAGTGGGCGAACCCTCGGCAGTGCCATGGGGGATCCCGGGCAGTCTGATCCGGGCGGTGCGTCTGGGTCAGCGGGTAGTGCTCGTGTGGCGCCCGGGTCAGAGCTGACGCGGCGCAAGCCTCGCTACCAGCAAGGTCGCATCGGATTTGGCGTTTCCGCCGGGCAGCACCGCGTCCATGACGCCCCGCGCCCAACCGGCGGTGGGCCGGTTACGCAGAGCCGTCGCCGAGGCGCGCAGAACCGAAAGGCCCTCGACCATGTCGCGGGTGGAGTTGACTACCCCGTCGGTGTAGACGACCAACGCATCGCCGGGCTCCATGGCGGTCCTGACGACGGTCTGAGAACCGGGTTGCGGAGCACCGACTCCTCGGCCCACGGCCTCCAGCCACTGACTGGTTCCGCGCGAGTGGACCAGCAGGCCGGGGGGATGTCCGCCCGTGGCCAGTTCCACAGCGCCGGTAGCCGGGTCGACCACTGCGGCCAACAGGGACGCACGTGCTGGTTCAGAGTCCCCTGCCAGCGTGGCCGCCGTGCGCGCGACGAGGTCCTCCAGTTGCACGCCCGACATCATCAGCGCTCGGCTGGCGTAGATGACCTTCCAGGCGTCCCGCACCGACAGCACGCCGGTTCCGAGCGCGTCCACCACCATCACCAGGGCCCTGCCGTCAGGTAGCTGCGAGACATCGACGAGGTCGCCACCGGTCGCTGCCCCATGGCCGGCGGGAACACTCCACATGTCCAGTTCGAGCCCGGGTGTCGTCGGTAGATCCATCTGTCCGGGTGCGCCGAGCATCTGCACGACGTGCTGCTGCTCGTGCTCGCGGGCGGCTTCTTCCAGCAATGCCCGGCGATCCTCTTCGGCCGCTACCAGGTCACTGACATCACGCAGGGTCACAACCGTCAGGTGGTCGTCGATGCGCCCGGCGGTGTATTCGATATGGATCGGCGAACCGTTGGGCGAGATGGTCTCGTCGGGGACGGGTCCGATGGCCTGCTCAGCATGCACGCCGTGCGGTACGTCCAGGGCGCAACCACCGGGGCAGTCGCGTCCATCGGCCAACACGTGGTGCATCGCCGGGTGCAGGCGTTGTCCCTGTTGGGCCGGTGGAACCAGTGCTTGGAGGGCTTGGTTGGACCGGACCAAACGCCCGGAGTCGTCGAGGACCGCCACGGCATCTGGCATGTTCGCGAAAACGCGGGCCTGGGTTCGACGCAGGGTGTTGATACTCCGCACGCGCTGGTCCAGTGCCCAGGACGCTGCGATGCCGAGCAGCGAGGCCAGTACCACGTTGCCGACCCTGAGCCAGGGGTGGTCGAGATCGAGTGTGACGACCAGCGTCAGGGCCAGTCCGGTCGCCACCACGGCGACGATCACGGTCCGCCAGGGTGTTAGGAACAGGCCCGCGGCGACCACCGCTATGCCCATGGTGTTGACCAGGGTGGCTTCATGTTCGGCCACCGCAACGGCCAGGATCACCAAGATCGTGAATCCGACGGTGAAACCAATCGTGCTGGACGAACCGGAGGACGGCTCCTTCACGCTGACCACCTCCCCCCAGCTGTCAGGGTCGTCGCAAGCGGACCCCGGGTTCCACGATTGCCGATCATCGGCCATGAGAATACCGTCAGCCGTCCTCCACCGCGAGGCTGTGCACCGCGGGACCCACGATCACCTCTCCGTCAGGTGCGAAACGCGACCCGTGCAAGGGGCAGTCCCAGCTCTGATCGGCATCGTTCCAGCGCACGATTCCGCCCAGGTGGGTGCAGACCGCACTGCACACTCGACGGGTGCCATCGACCTCACTGACAGCGTCGGGGTGGGGCAGGTCTCGACGCACCGCGCCCCGACCGGACGCGACTGATCCCCTGCCAGGCTCCAGCACCCATCCGGAGGCCAGTGTCGCGGCGACCTCCGCGTTGTTCATCGCCAGCGTCTTCCACCCGGACAGACTGTTCGGCAGACGCGGTGCGAACGGTCTGGCCCAATCGGGCACCTCGTCCACGATCATCCCGCTCAGGATCTGCGCAGCCGCCGAACCATTGGTGAATCCCCACTTGCCGAATCCGGTCGCGATGAGCACGTTGGGCGGGCCAAGTGGTGAAGCACCGATGTGAGGCAGTTGGTCGGCGCTGGTGTAGTCCTGAGCGGCCCACCGATGCGTGAACTCTCGAACGGAGAAGTGCTCTCGGGCCCAATCGGCCAGAGCCTCTACGTGCCGGCTCGTCGGATTTCCGCGTCCAGTGGGGTGTCCGTTGCCGCCGAGCAGGAGGAACTCCTCGCCCGCTTGCGAAGTGGCGGTGCGCAGGGAGTGGGTCGGGGAGTCGGCGGACAGGTACATGCCCTGTGGGAGGTCGCCGTCGACACGTGCTGCCAGAGCGTACGAGCGGGCGGGTTTGGTCGTGGCGAACATCAGCGTGCGCAAAGGGAAAGGCAGCAGCGTCGCGACGACGACCCAGTCGGCGCTCACGTCCGTGCCTGGCGTGGACGTGAGATGCAGCCGCCCGTTTGTCTTGGTGATCGACGCGATCCGCTCCGGCCATACGACCGGCACGCCGAGTTCGGTCAAAGACCCGTGCAGGGCGGCGAGGTACTGCGCCGGGTTGATCTGCATCTGCTCGGGCAGGCAGACAGCGGCCGATGTCTGGAACGGCAGTTCGACCGGTTCGGCCAGCATTGCGTCCATCCCGAATTCCGACAGCGCGGCCGCCTCGCGCTGGATCTGTCCAATCGACTTCGGTGACGTGGCGTAGGTCCACGCATCGCGCACGTCCCAGTCCACGATTCCGGACTTCTCGGCAACCCGTCGGACGAGGTCCTGCCCGCGCAACTGTGCTGTGAGATACGCCTGGGCGGTCTGCTCACCGTGTGATTGACGGATTTGCCCGGTCCGGGTGCCGTGCAGGACACTCACCTTTGCCGTCGAGCGCCCGGTCGACCCGCTGCCGATCCTGCGCGCGTCGATCACAGCCACATCGACCCCGCGTTCAGCCAGCAGCAACGCGGTGGACATCCCGGTGATGCCGGCACCGACGACGATCACCTCGTGATGCTCTGACAAACGGTCCGAGTCCGGAATCCCGTGTACCGGTCCCCAAAAAGAGTCGGGTCGCGCCGGTAGGGCGGCTTCATCTGGTGGGCGGTTCATGGTGGGACCTACCCGGATGGGCGGTTGCTATGCGGCTGCCGTGCTCGCCAACGGAGACGCAAAACGCACGAACCGGACGTATGTCCATTGTCGGCGAGGGTATGGACAAGACATGACCGACCACGAACATCCTGAGCAGACGATTCCGTATCCGGGGTCGGAGGAGCAGATGTTGCAGGATCCCCGCGACGAGATGCGCGACTACGCGGGCACCGGTCTGCTCGCTGGCAAGGTTGCGATCGTGACCGGAGGCGACAGTGGCATCGGGCGGGCGGTGAGCGTCGCTTTCGCCAAGGAGGGGGCCGATGTTGCGATCGTCTACCTCGACGAGCACGACGACGCCCGAAGGACCGGCGAGTTGGTCAAGGCGGCCGGACAGCGCTACATCGCGATACCGGGGGACATCGCCAAGGACCCCCACCGGCGTTCCATCGTCTCGCAAACGGTCGACGAGTTCGGCCGCCTCGATGTGCTGGTGAACAACGCTGCGTTCCAGAACCCGGTGGAACGCCCGGAGGACCTCACGCCGCAACAGTGGCAACGTACTTTCGCGGTCAACATCGAGGCGAACTTCTTCCTCACCCAGGCGGCTCTGGAACACATGCGCGAAGGCTCGGCGATCATCAACACCGCTTCTGTCACGGGTCTGCGCGGCCACGCGACCCTGTTGGACTACGCGGCCACAAAGGGTGCGATCATCTCCTTGACGTATTCGTTGGCACAAGCGCTGGTGGACCGGCGCATCCGCGTGAACGCTGTGGCGCCGGGTCCGGTCTGGACGCCGTTGATCCCAGCGACCATGGACAAGGACAAGGTGAAGGGCTTCGGCACCGACACCCCGATGGGTCGTGCCGCCCAGCCCGACGAGATCGCCCCGTCGTTCGTCTTCTTCGCCAGCAACCGGCTCTCGTCGTACTACACCGGCGAAGTGCTCGCACCGATCGGTGGGTACACGTTGCCTGGATGACCTACAGACCGTCCGCCGGGCTCCCATGTCCCGCGGACCCCGCCGGGCGGAACGTCCCCCTCCGCCCGGCTCGCTGGGAGGCAGTGGCGGCTGCCTCCCAGCTCTACGCTCAGGACGACTTTCGGGTCCTTTTGGACTGCTCGATCCTCTCGTCGATGTCCACCACGTTCTCGGCCTTGCGCACTGCCCGCTTGCGCGCGGCCGCAGCCCGGGTCTGATCACTGGCGGCCGACAGGGCATCGGTCCGGTGACGTTTGCCGATTCCATCTGAAGCCTTGCGTGCCCTGTTCTTCGCAGCGGCCTGTTCGGACAGACCTGCCCGGGCGAGGTCCTCGTTGCGCAGCAGCCCGGCGGCCACCTGCAGCACGCCGGCCCGGATGGCGCGGAAACCTGTTGCAGGCGCCCAGTCCGAGTTCTGCTTCCCGGTCATCTTCTCCACCACCGTCAGCGGCAGCCGCGCCACATCCAGGCCGAAGGAGATGACGCGGTAGGCCAAGCCGGTGTCACCGGATTCGTGGTGAGCCTTCTGGCGCGGGTTCGAGGCCTGCTGATCGCGCGCCACCTTCTCAGGTTGCGCGGTGCTGCGGGTGCGCTGGGCAGCCTCAGGTTGCGCGGTGCTGCGGGTGCGCTGGGCAGCCTGCTTCTTGCGCCGCTGATTCATCTGGGTGGCGGCTCTGCCCTGATCGGTGAGCTCCTGGACGGTCTGCTCGGCTGCGTGGCCTTCGTGATCAACCTCGGTCATTTCCTGTTCGGCCTGCTTCTGCGCGAGCAACTCCGCTCGTCGGGTGGCAGCTTCCCGTTCCTCTTCGCGCGTCTGAGCCACGTCCTGCGTCACGGCTGCCCGGGCGTTCTGCTTGCGAGCCTGCCGCTGTGCTTGGGCCTTTTTTTTGTGCAACTCACCCTCGCGGCGCAAGGCTTCGTTGCCCGTGGCAGTCCCGGCCGACTTCTTGACGGCTGCGGTGACGCGCTCCACTGCCTCATCTGAGATGGACGTCTCGGAATCCATGTGGCGTCCTTCCTGTGATTGCTTCGGCGCACTGTGCGCCCCGTCAGTGCGCGTGTACCCGTGGCCTGTCGGCTCATCCGCGCGCTCGCGGGCGTATGCCGTGACGCCCACGGGGTATGAGAAGCAGTAGGTCGGGGCCGCAAGGCGTGGGCCGCGCAGAGACCAACCGAGAGGGAGTTCATGAGCGAGCTGACCGAGAAGATCAGCGATCGGACTGAGGAGTTGGGCTTGCCCGACTTCGTGGATACGGTGCGCGAGAAGGTGGCCTCGCAGACCCATGACGTGGTCGCGAATGTGCAGAACTTCGTGGATTCCCAGGACCTCACCCCCGTCACCGAGGTTGCCGAAGATCTCAGCAGACGTGCACGCGGCGTCGGGCACGAAATCAGTGACCGTGCACAGCAACTCGGTCGCCGCTTCGGCCGCGAACCGAGCCGCTGGGAGGTGTGGTTCGAGTCCACACCGCGTTTCATGCTGCTGATCGCCGGTGCGGGCCTTACAGGGGCAGCCGCCGGATGGCTGACTCGCGAGCGTGCAACCAGTCCCGAAAGCAATAGTCAGCCCGAGCCGGCCCCATCGAGAGGATCCGAGACCATGAGTCCCAAGGACGAATCCGACCCGCAGGAACACGCCTCCGAGCCGGTGGTCAGCCGGCATGCCCCGGATGAGCGCACGCCTGCCGAGGACACCCCGGAGCACCTCACCGGAGATCCTGCGGCCGATGAGCCGGAACTGGCCAGTGACTCTGGGCCCTTGGCGCAACGGGCGCACGACGCGCAGTCGGCCTACCCCAGCAATGACCAGCCGGATATCGAGGCCGATGAGGACATGGCCGACGAGGGGACCCGCATCGCCGAGGAACGCAAGAACGCCGCCTCCGATTCCTCATGAGGTGTGTACTGAGGTCCGACAAGGAGCCCGCTTATCGCCGCTCAGGACAGAAGCTCCAGCAGCGCCGGCTCCCAGTGCTCCAGCGACTCAGAGGCCACTTCAGGCAGGTCATGGCCTTCGAGGAATGCCTGTACCACCCGCGGGTCCACATACGATGACCGTGCGATCGCTGGCGTGTTGCCGAGATGTTCGGCGACGTCCGCGATCGCCTGGCGCACGGCCCGCTGGCGAGACTCCCGAGGATCTGCCGCGCTGAGACTGGCCAGTGCCCGCAGACCTGCCTGCCAGGTCCGGAAGTCTTTGGCTGTGCCCGCGACGCCCACGTCGGCGAGATACCGATTGACATCCTGGCTGGACACGTCGCACCACCTGCGGCCCGACTTGTAGGCCAGCAGTTCCTCGCATCGACGTCGCACGCGCAGGTCCCGCACCGCCGTCAGCAACTGCGGATCATCGAGGACGACATCGTGTTCTTTGCCTGATTTTCCGGTGAACCGCAACCGGACCGTGCCTCCTCGGGTACTCACATGGTCGCAGCGCAACGTGGCCAGCCCGAAACTGCCGTTGTCCTGGGCATAGTCTTCCGAGCCCACCCGAAGCCCACCGAGGTCCAGCAGACGGAAGCCGGTGGCCAGGGCCCGTTCGAAGGGCATCCCCGGCAGTTGCAGGTGCTCGGCGACCAGGGTGCGGGCAGCGGGAAGACTCTGCCCGAATGCCACGATGTGATCGAACTTCTCGCGATCGCGCGCGGCGCGCCAGTCCGGGTGGTACAGGTACTGGCGGCGGCCCGCCTCGTCAGTGCCGACAGCTTGGATGTGGCCGTTGGGCCATGGGCAGATCCACACCTCTGCCCAGGCCGGGGGGATGACCAGGTCCCGACAGCGTTCGGCCCCCGACGCATCGACCCGCTGACCGTGCTGGTCCAGAAAGACGAAGCCCCGACCGCACCGCCGCCGGGTCCAGCCAGGTTTCGCCGGATCGGCTCGGCGCAGTCGGGGCATTCAGCACTCGCCCTACTGGTTCACGTCGATGTTCACGTCCTCGGGCAACTGGTCGCGCCAGTCCTGCAATTGCTGCTCGAGGCGGTCGACGGCCTGCTCATCGTTGATGAACAACGTGGCACCCGCGGCCATCACACCACCGAGTGCCAGGGCGACGATGGACAATGTCAGACCACCGATCGCGACCCCTCGCCCAGTCACCCCGGGCCGCTTGGCCATGCTGATTCCGACGATGCCGAGAATCAGTCCGATGAGTCCCAGCACGAGACCAAGCGGCCCGAGGATTACCGTCAGCACGCTGAGCAGGGCCGAGAGCCCGAAGACCACGGAGAACGCCGCTGCTGCCGACGTCTTCGCCTCCGACCCGTACTGCTGCACCGGTTGCGGGACAGCGGTCGCGCGAGTGGTTCCAGGTTGCTGTTGGTAGGACATGCTCGCTCCTCTCAGTCGGGTGCCGCCCTCTACCCCCGCTGCACCGGTCCATTCCGGTATGCCGTGGCCGGATCCGGGCAATTGATCAGGGAAACCCGCCGTCACACGAACTCTTGGAGGCCATGGTGAGCGATGCCGAACACGCGACTGAGGATGTGTTGGACCTGTTGGCCGAAGAACATCACGAAGCCGAACAGATGCTCGAGGAACTCAGCAGTCAGGACAAGCAGGAGCACGACCCCCGCGAACTAGCCGATCGGCTGACCGCCTCCTTGGTTCGCCACTCCGTGGCCGAGGAGATGTACGTGTACCCGGCGATGCGCGAACACCTCGAGGACGGCGACGCCGCAGTCGAACACGACATCTCCGAACACCAGGAACTCGAGGAACTGCTCAAGCGGCTCGAGGGGCTGGAACCAGGTGACGAGCAGTGGCCCGAGGTCGTCGCCGCGCTGCGGGAGACCCCTGCCGATCACGTCGCCGACGAAGAGAACGACCACTTCCCGCGCTTGCGGGCGGAGGTGCCCGAAGACGTCCTGATCGACTTGCGGGACAAGGTTGAAATGGCCGAGCAGGTCGCCCCGACCCGGCCGCATCCCAGCGCCCCGCACAGCGAGCTGTTCCACAAGATCGTCGGACCGGGGGTGGGCATGGTCGACCGTCTTCGGGATGCCCTCGCGGGCCGGATGACCGGCTAGTCGTGGATTCCTTCGCGATCCCCGCCGGGTATGCGCTGGCGGGGATCGCCCTGTTACTGGCGGCACTGCTCCCGAGGGTGCTGCAGCGGCTTCCGTTGTCGCCGGCCATGCTGTTCGTGTTCGCGGGTCTGGTCGCTTCGTTCATCCCCGGCGGCGCCACCCTGGATCTGGTGAAGGACCGTGGCGTGATCGAGCACGCCACCGAGTTGTGCGTCATCGTCGCGCTGATGGGTGTGGGTCTTGCCCTGGACCGGCCTTTGAGCCTGCGCGGCTGGTCGAGTACCTGGCGGCTACTCGGCATCGGCATGCCGCTGTTCATCGGGGCGGCGGCGGTCTTGGCCTGGGGTCTCATCGGGATCCCGATCGCCGGGGCCCTGTTGCTAGGGGCGGTGATGGCGCCAACCGATCCGGTGCTGGCCTCCGAGGTGCAGGTAGGAGAGCCCACCGACGATCCGGGTAGTGAGGATGAGGTGAGGTTCGCGCTCAGTTCCGAGGCCGGGCTCAACGACGGGTTGGCGTTCCCGTTCGTCAACGCGGCCGTGCTGCTGGCGGGGGCGGCTTTCGTACAGTGGGGCGGGCGCTGGGTGGCCTGGGAACTGCTCGGCAAGATCGTGATCGGCGTGGTCGTCGGCTGGGCCATCGGACAGCTGCTCGCCCGGTTGGCGTTCCGCGCTCCGAACAGTGTGCGATTCGCCGCGACGGCGGAGGCCGTGTTGGCCCTGTCGGGTGTGTTCCTGGCCTACGGTGTTGCGGAACTGGTCGGGGGTTACGGTTTCCTCGCGGTCTTCTGCGCGGCTCTGGCCATCCGCAGTTGGGAACGTGGGGACGAGTACCACAGGGTTCTGCACGAGTTCATCGGACAGATCGAGCGACTGCTCACGCTGGGCCTGCTGCTGCTCCTCGGGTATTTCGCAGTGGATCTGCTGAGTGCGCTGACCTGGCAGGCCGCGGTGTGGGGTGTGGTCGCCGTACTCGCAGTCCGTCCTGTCACGGGCTGGTTGGCGATGCTCGGTTCGAACGTGAGGCCGGTGGAGGAGCGCAGCATCGCCTTCTTCGGGGTCCGGGGCATCGGGTCGTTCTACTACCTTGCCTACGCTCTCGGGCAGGCCGCTTTCGTGCGGGCGGATCTGCTCTGGGCGACGGTTTCGTTCACCGTGCTCGTCTCGATCGTTGTGCACGGCGTGACTGCGTCGCCGGTGCTGCGCACTCTGGACCGGCGCCGCCGGCGGGAGGCGGGCGTCTGACAGATTGCCTCAGTCCGAGCACCGTTCGAGAACCAGTCCGACGCCGAGCCCGGCGGCACCACTGACACCTGCCACGCCGAACCGGCCCTCGCGGCGTTCCAGTTCGTCGAGGCAACCCCCCACCATGATCGCGCCCGTCGCTCCGAAGGCGTGACCCATCGCGATCGTGCCGCCGTTGGGGTTCATGCGTTCGGGGCCCGCGTCGAGGTCGCGCCGGAAGCGCAGGCACAGCGCGGCGAACGCCTCGGCGAACTCGAAGACGTCGATGTCGCGCGGGGCCAGCCCTGCCCGTTCGATGGCCTGCTCCATCGCCTCCTGGCCGGCGGTGAGCATGATCACCGGGTCGCACGTGGCTGTTGTGCTGCTGACGATCCGTGCCCGCGGACGAAGACCCACCGCGTCGGCCTGCTCACGGGTGCCGATCAGCAGCAGCGCCGCAGCATCGGCCATCTGTGGGGAGGTGCCCACCGTGTGCAGGTGCTCGATGCGTTCGAAGCGCTCCAGCACCAGCGCGTCGTCGTCGGGCCGGTCACCGAAAACCGGCGCCAGGCCGGACAGAGCCTCGGCCGAGAGCCCGGGGCGGATCAACTCGTCGCGCGCCAGGTCGTTCGTCTCGATGACGCTGTAGTCGAAGGCGCCGGATTCCCAGGCGGCATGGGCCTTCGCGTGGGTCTCCACAGCGTAGGCGTCGAGCTGATCGCGGGTGAACCCCTCCAACGTCGCGTTCAGGTCGGCCGCGATCCCCATGTGCACGGAACCCACGGACTTCACCACCGACGGGTCGTTCCACAGGGCGCCGCCGTCGCTGAAGATCGGCACCCTGGAAACGCTCTCCACGCCTCCGGCCACGACCAAGCGGTAGTCCCCAGCCCGGACCCGGGCGGCGGCAGTGGCAACCGCATCGATCCCGGAGGCGCAGAAGCGGTTGAGCGTCACACCGGGGGTCGGCCAGCCGTTGAGCAGATTGGCGGTGCGCGCGAGGTCGGCGCCCTGTTCACCGACCTGGGATGCCACTCCGAGGACCACGTCGTCGACCATGTCCGGGGCCAGTCCGGTGCGCTCGATCAGTTCCCGCTGCAGGCCCGTGACGAGGTCCAGAGCCGACAGGGAGTGCAGCCCGCCTTTCGGAGAAGCCTTCCCTCGAGGGGTCCGGATCCAGTCCAGGACGAAGACGTCGGTCACGACTTCAGCCTAAGCGCTGTGGTGTCGCCCTTAGGCTGAGATGGTGATCGGGATTCTGGGCGGGTATCAGACGGACTTCGCGCGCAACTGGACCAAGGAGGGCGGGGACTTCGCCGCGATGTTCGGCGAAGTCGTGGCGGGAACACTGGAAGCGGCGCAGGTCGACGCCGCGGACGTTGGAGTTATCCATGTCGGCAATGCCTTCGGGCAACTGTTCACCGGACAAGGTCATCTCGGAGCCATGCCGGCCACCGTGGAACCCGCGCTTGCCGGGAAACCGGCCTCTCGGCACGAGGCAGCGTGTGCGTCCGGCGGCATCGCGTTGCTCGCCGCCATGGCCGATCTCGAGTCGGGGCGCTACGACGTCGCGTTGGTCCTCGGCGCCGAGCTTGAACGCACCGTGCCGGGTGATCTCGCTGCTGACCACATGGGTGCGGCCGCTTGGGTCGGACGTGACGCCCAGGGCGCGAAGTACGTGTGGCCGTGGTCGTTCAGTGCGCTGGCCGACGAGTACGACCGGCGCTACGGCCTCGACGACGCGCACCTGCGAGCCATCGGGGAACTGAACTTGAGCAACGCCAAGCGCAATCCTTTCGCGCAGACCCGCAAATGGTCGTTCACCGGCGACTCGTTCGCAGCCGATGATGTCGCCAACCCGATCGTCGAGGGACGTCTGCGGCGCAACGACTGCAGCCAGGTGACCGACGGGGCGGCTGGTCTGGTTCTGGTGTCAGAGCGCTTCGGCCGGGCGGCGCCCGCTTACATCGAGGGCTGGGGGCATCGCACCGTCGGCCTGCCGCTCGAACCGAAGCTGGCCGGCACCGACGACCTGGTGATGCCGCATGTCGCGGCCACCATCCGGGACGCTTTCGGGCGGGCCGGTCTGACCGGAGTGGAAGACGTCGACGGGATCGAGACCCACGACTGTTTCACGCCGAGTCAGTACATGGCCATCGACCATTTCGGGATCACCGCGCCGGGCCGTAGTTGGGAGGCGGTGGAATCTGGGGCTCTGTCCCTTGGCGGACGAATCCCCATGAACCCCAGCGGAGGCCTGATCGGGGTGGGTCATCCGGTCGGTGCCAGCGGGGTCCGGATGGTCCTCGACGCGCATCGGCAGGTCACTGGGACTGCTGGTGATTACCAGGTCGTGGGTGCCCGGCGGGTTGCGACGCTGAACATCGGTGGCAGCACGGCGACGACGGTGAGTTTCGTGGTCGGGGGCGCCTGAACCCAGCAAGGACACGAAGAGGTACTCTTGCAGAGTTGCGTAAGTCTGCAAGTGGGAGGAGAGGGTCATACCCGTTCCTCTGTATCAAGCCAAAGCCGAGTTCTTCCGCACTCTCGGCCACCCGGCGCGGATCCGGATCCTCGAACTTCTCGCGGCCGGGGACAAGCCCGTGCACCTACTGCGTGCGTCCATCGACATCGAAGCGGCTAGTCTCTCGCAGCAGTTGTCCGTACTGCGGCTCGCGGGCCTGGTCACCAAGCGTCGCGAGGGCGGCGAGGTGGTCTACTCGCTGTCCCTGCCGGCAGTCGAGGACCTGCTGGCGGCCGCCCGGGAGATTCTGGAGACCAAAGCCGCCTCGCAGGGTGGGTTGATCGATGATTTGAGACCGCCTGCGAACGCTTCATGAGTTCTCCCCAGGCGGGGTGGGGCGCTGAGGTCCGGCGAGGGACGGAATGGATCGGCCAGCGCTCCCGAGCCTTGCTTCCGCGAAGTGCCGACTACCGGTCGATGCGGATCGCCCCACAGCGGGATCTGATCGCCGGCATCACGGTCGGGGTTGTGGCCTTGCCCCTCGCGCTGGCCTTCGGCATCACCTCGGGGCTGGGTGCAGCCGCCGGCCTGATCACGGCCGTCGTCGCCGGCACGGTCGCGGCGGTCTTCGGGGGAAGCAACCTGCAGGTGTCCGGGCCAACGGGTGCCATGACCGTCGTCTTGGTGCCGATCGTGGCCCAGTACGGGGCCAACGGGGTTCTGGTGGTCGGCCTGCTCGCAGGGCTACTGCTCATCGTCATGGCGCTGGCCGGGTTCGGGCGCTATGTGCGCTTCATCCCGCTGCCCGTGATCGAGGGGTTCACACTGGGCATCGCGGTGATCATCGCGCTGCAACAGGTGCCGGCAGCACTGGGCGTTCAGGCCGCTGGGGAGCAAGTCGTCCTCGTGGCGATCCGTGCTGTCGGAGACTGGCTGGCCGCACCCGATTGGGTACCCGTGGGAATCGCCGCGGGAGTCGCCGGGCTCATGATCGTCGCCGCCAGATTGCGGCTGAAGCCCGCCGTCCCGGTCGCTTTGATCGCAGTGGTGGCAGCCACGATCGTGGTTGCGGTCGTGGATGTCGACATCGCAACGATCGGCGCTCTGCCATCCAGCTTTCCAGCGCCCCACCTGCCCGCCTTCGCGGTCGCAGACCTGCGCGTTCTCATGGCACCTGCGGTTGCCGTGGCGGCCCTGGCGGCCCTCGAGAGCCTATTGTCGGCGACCGTCGCCGACGCGATGAGTGTGTCCCAGCGCCACGATCCCGACCGCGAACTGTTCGGACAGGGTCTGGCGAACGTGGCAAGTCCGCTGTTCGGCGGGATCCCGGCCACGGCTGCGATCGCTCGCACCGCTGTCAACGTTCGTACCGGCGCAGTCTCGCGACTGGCGGCCATCGTTCACTCCGCCATCCTGCTGGGCGTGGTCCTCGCACTGGGTCGAGTCGTGAGTCTCATCCCGCTGGCTGCACTTGCCGGCGTGCTGATCGCCACCGCCATGCGGATGGTGGAGGTCTCGAGCCTGCGGGCGCTGCTGCGCTCAGGGCGTGGCGACACGCTCGTACTCGTGGTCACGTTCGTGGCCACCGTCGTCCTCGACCTCGCGACCGCCGTGATCCTGGGCATCATCGCCGCGGGAGTGTTGGCCCTGCGACAAGTGGCGGGTTCGGCAACGCTCACTGAAACCCCGTTGGAGGCGTGGGGTGAGTCCTCGGACACCCACACAGCCGAGGAGCGGGCCTTGCTGGACGAGCACATCATCGCGTTTCGGTTCGAGGGGGCACTGTTCTTCGGGGGCGCCCACTCCGCCCTCCTCGAGCTCGCCGAGGTGAGCGACATCCGGGTCGTCATCCTGCGGTTGTCCCATGTCACGACGCTGGACGCGACGGGTGCCGCGGTTCTCTCCGACACGATCCGGAGCCTGGAGAACCGGGGCATCACCGTGCTCCTGTCGGGGTTGCCGCAGCAGTTCACAGCCCGGCTCGAGGCCACCGGCATCCTGCAGCGTCTGCGCGATCAGAACCACGTCTTCGGCCACACTCCGGACGCGATCGAACACGCACGCCTGCATGTGGTGCGCGACGGACATCACCTCACGTAGTTCTCCATGCAACTGACCGCAACCAGCGGCAAGCCAGCGCGGACGCGCATACCCTGGGCACATGGACATCGAGATCGTCGGCCGTTTGCTGAGCACCTTGCCCGAGGATGACGACCACCCGTACCGGACCGGACCCTGGCGGCCGCAGGACACCGAGTGGCGGGCGGACGACCTCGAGGTGGAAGGCGAACTACCCGCCGACCTGGACGGTGTGTACTTGCGCAACACCGAGAACCCCGTGCATCCCGCGATCGGTCGCTACCACCCGTTCGACGGCGACGGCATGATCCACCTGATCGGATTCCGCGACGGCCGGGCGTTCTACCGGAACAAGTTCGTCCGCACCGATGCGCTGCTGGCCGAACAGCAGCAGGGCGGCCCGTTGTGGGCAGGACTGGCCGAACGGCCCGACAAGGCCAAGCGGCCCGGCTGGGGGGCCCGGCACATGCTCAAGGACGCCTCGAGCACCGACGTCGTCGTGCACAACGGGTTCGCGTTGAGCAGCCACTTCGAATGCGGCGATGCCTACCGGATGGATCCGCTGACCCTCGACCCGCGGGGCAAGGCGGCGTGGACACCGCAGCGCGGGACTTCGGCGCACACCAAGGTCGACGAGCACACCGACGAGTTGATGTTCTTCAACTACAGCATCGACGAGCCGTTCCTCAACTACGGCGTGGTCGACTCCACCGACAGCTTGGTCCATTACGAGCCGATCGACCTGCCCGGTCCGCGTATCCCGCACGACATGGCGTTCACGCAGAACTATGCGATCCTCAACGACTGCCCGATGTTCTGGGAGCCGGCGCTGATGTCCAAGGGCGTGTACGCGCCGGTGTTCCATCGTGAGATCCCCCTGCGGCTCGGGGTTCTGCCCCGCCGTGGCACCAATGCCCAGATCCGCTGGTTCGATGCCGATCCGACCTACGTCCTGCATTGGGTCAACGCCTACGAGGACGGCGATGAGATCGTCCTCGACGGGTTCTTCCAGGACGACCCGCAGCCCGCGGTCTCCCCGGACGCCACGTACTACGAGCGGCTTTCCCGGTTCATTTCGCTGGACGGGATGCAGACGCACCTGCACCGCTGGCGGCTCAACCTCGCGACCGGGATGGTCAAGGAGGAACGGCTCAGCGACTCGATCACGGAGTTCGGGATGATCAACGGATTGCACGGGGGGCGTCCACACCGGTACGCGTACGCGGCGACTGCGGTCCCGGGCAGGTTCTTGTTCAACGGACTGGTGAAACACGACGTGGTGACCGGCGGGGAGGAGCATTTCGCCCTGCCCGAAGGGGTCTACTGCAGTGAGACGGCGATGGCGCCCCGGGTGGGCAGTTCCGGCGAGGATGATGGCTATCTGGTGACATTCACCATCGACATGGTCGAGGACCGTTCGCAGGCTCTGGTATTCGATGCGTCGCGTGTGGCCGATGGCCCGATTGCCCGCGTCACGCTGCCGGAGCGGATCAGCAGTGGTACCCATTCGACGTGGGCTCCGGTTCTGCGCTGCCGGGGTGGGATGCTGCGTAGCGCTGGAACGAGTCCGGGTTCCAACGAGCCTGGGCCGCGCGGTCGACGGGACAGGCGCAGCGGCCGCGGATAGGCGTCGCCCAGGCGTGAGAGTTGGGTACATCCGTTGGACTTGTTTACAGGCGTGAGTGTCGGAACGCGCGTGGTTGTCCAACGGTTGTGCGTTTGTCCAACGTCCGTGCGCAACTCCAACGGGTGTGGGCCGCGCACAGGCGTGAGAGTTGAAAAGTACGCAACTCCAACGGATGTATGACCCAACAGGCGCACAATGGGTACATGTGCGACACGTTCGTCAGCCTGCCCGACGCCACGAGGGACGGGTCGGTGATCCTCGGCAAGAATAGTGACCGGGAACCCAACGAAGCCCACGAGCTGCTCGCGGTGCCGGCCACCGATCATGAGTCGTCCCAGGTTCGAACCACCTACATCGAGATCGACCAGATCCCTCACACGAACGCGGTGATCCTGTCCAAGCCGTACTGGATCTGGGGCGCGGAGATGGGCGTCAACGAACACGGCGTATCCATCGGCAACGAGGCGGTCTTCACCAAAGCGAAGCGCGAGAGCACCCCCGGTCTGCTCGGCATGGACCTGCTGCGCCTCGGGCTCGAGCGGGCGAGCACCGCTGAGGAAGCCGTCGATGTCATCACGGGCCTGCTGGCCAAACACGGGCAGCACGGCCAGGCGGGCCACACCCACAAACTGCTCTACGACAACTCCTTCATCGTGGCCGACCGAAGCGAAGCGTGGATCCTCGAGACCGTCGGGCGAGACTGGGCCGCTGACCGGGTGCATTCGACCGGTTCGATCTCCAACGGACTCACGCTCGGTCGGGCTGAACGGACGTCACCAGGCCTGGCTGGCGTCGCGGTGACCGACCGTTCAGACTTCCTGTACACGCGGTTCTCCGACTCGGCCGCCAGACAATGCCGGACCTCCGACGCGCTGCACGCCGACCGCGGGAACCTCGACGTACCTGCAGCGATGCGGTTGCTGCGCGATCACGGACCGGTCGAACCCGACTGGACCCCGGCCAAGGGCGTGACCGGTCAGACGGTCTGCGCGCACGCCGGCTTCGGGCCGATCCGGGTGGCCCAGTCGACCGGTTCGATGGTCTCCCACGTCACTGCCGATGACATCACCGTGTGGCTCACCGGCACCTCCGCACCGTGCACGTCAGTGTTCAAACCCGTCTGGTTCGGCGCCGGGCTGCCTGAGCAACCGCGACCGGGCAAGCACTTCGATCCGGCGACGATGTGGTGGCGCCACGAACTGCTGCACCGCGCGACCCTGCGCAACTATCCCGAGCGAATGGCGGCGTACGGCAAACTGCGCGACGACCTCGAAGCCGACTTCAGGCAAGGCGCGCAGACCGCACAAGACCGCGCGGAGTACAGCAAGCGCTGCTTCGAAGCCGCCGAAGCTGCGGAACGGGAATGGCTCGACGCCGCCCGGGATGTTCCCGCGGCCAGCGTCCCCACGCTCTACCGGCGGGCATGGCAGAAGTGGGACGACCTGGCGGGGCTCTCGTGACGTCGCCCGGGAAGCAGCACACCCTCGAACTCGCCGAGCGGTACGTGTGCGGTGATCGCGTGCGCTTCCTCACCGGCGCCGGAATCGATCTGGTGATCGGCCGCAGGCAGGGCTACCACATCTGGGACGTCGACGGTCGCGAGCTGATCGACATCCACCTCAACGGCGGGGTGTACAACCTGGGGCACCGCAACCCGGATGTGATCGCTTCACTGTCCACGGCCTTGGAAACCCTCGACATCGGCAACCATCATTTCCCCAGCACGGAACGTGCCGCGCTGGCCGAACGCCTGATCGGCGTCACGCCCGGTGCCCACTACGCGGTCTTTGCCAGTGGCGGAGGGGAGGCCATCGACGTTGCCATCAAGTCGGCCCGGCGTGCGACCGGTCGCCGCCGCGTCGTGTCCGTGGTCGACGCGTATCACGGACACACGGGGCTTGCGCTGGCCGCAGGCGACGAGCAGGCCGCGAACGCCTTCCTGGCCACCGAACCCGATTTCGTGCGGGTCGCTTTCAACGACATCGACGCCCTCGATGCTGCCCTTGCCGAACCCGCCGCCGCCGTGATCCTGGAGACGGTACCCGCTACTGCCGGATTCCCCCGACCGGATCCCGAGTATCTGCCAGCGGTGCGCCAGTTCTGCGACCAGACCGGCGCCCTGTACATCGCCGACGAGGTGCAGACCGGCCTCGGCCGCAGCGGGCAGATGTGGGCGGTGGATCACTTCGGCGTGGTGCCGGACATCCTGGTCACCGGCAAGGGGCTGTCGGGGGGCATCTACCCGATCGCGGCCACTTTGCTCAGCGAACGAGCCGGCGCCTGGATTGAGAGCGACGGCTGGTCGCATGTGTCGACCTTCGGAGGTGCAGAACTGGGGTGCCGGGTCGCCGCGACCGTACTCGACCTGACCGAGCAGGCCATGCCCGGTCTGCCGATCCAGCAGTGGACCGAAGCGTTCGCCCGGTTGCAGCAGAAACACCCCGACTGGGTCGTCGAGGTCCGGCAGACCGGCCTGATCATCGGAGTCAAGTTCGCCCACGAAGTGGGCGGTATGTTGATGACGAAGCTGCTGTTCGACAACGGCGTGTGGGCCATGTTCGCCGGATTCGACCGCAGCGTGCTGCAAGTGAAGCCGGGACTGCTGATGGGGCAGGCGGATATCGACGCGGTGATGGCGGCGTTCGATCGCGCGTGTGCGGCGGCGGTCGCGTTGTGAAGCAGGTCCTGCAGCGTCTGGAAGCGAACCTCGACCCAGCCCATCCGACCGGGGTCACCGTGCTGGCCTACGGAGAGATCTCCGCGGCCCTGCTGGTGCCGGGTTTGGACGGCAAAGTTGCCAAGCGCATGTCCGGGTTCGCAGACGCAGCGATGGCGCAGGACTACTGCACTCTGGTTGACGAGTACATAGCGACCGTCCGTGACGCGGGGATCCGGGTCGTCGAGACCCAGGTCGTGATGATCGAACGTGGCGACCGGCCACCTGTGGTGTATCTGGTCCAGCCGCTGTTGAAGGACTTGGGCAATCAACTCCTGCACTCCGCCGCCGACCCCGACCTCGCGGCTGCTGTCGGCGTCGTCATGGACCGGGTCTGGACCCTTCACCAGGACACTCCCGAGACCGCGATCGACGCGCAACTGTCGAACTGGTCCTTCACCGTCGCGGATGACCCGGTTCTGCTGGATGTGGGCACGCCCTTCGTCCGTTCCGGCTCGGGGTACCGCTTCGACCAGGAGATTCTGTTGTCGGCGATCCCGCCGGGCTTGCGCGCCTACTACCGGCGTAAGGGAGACGTCGCGACGTACATGGACGACTACTTCTCGCCGCGGTTGGTCGCTGTCGACCTGCTGGGCAACTTCATCAAGGAGGGTGCAACGCGACGGTTGCCGGAGGGGATCGTCGCGGCCAACGAGTGGCTGGAATCCCACGACCTGGAGCCGATCGCACGCGCCGAGGTCGACGAGACTACAAGCAGGATGCCGCGACGCTCGAGCTGTTCTTCCGGGTGCGGCGACTCGACCGTGCGGCGCGCAGACTGCTGCGTCGGGAGTACGACTTCATCCTGCCTGGGCGGGTGTCGAGGTAAGGCTTTGGCGAACCCAGCCGTTGCGAGTATCTCGGTTGGACTTTGGTCGGATCTGGTCGGTGGGTGACCTCCTGCGTCCTAAGTCCCGGCCGGGCACCGAGCGGTCCTGCTGGGGCGGGTTTTCGGGTTGGAGTTTGGTCGGATCTGGTCACTGGGAGACCTCCCGCGTCCAAAGTCCCTCCGCCCACCCGGCCGCGCAAGCGGCCACGCCCCAACTCCGTACGCTTGAGGGGTGCGCGGTTTCGATAGGCGGCTGCTCAAGTACGCCCGGTCGACCCGCACGTTCCTCGTCGCCAGCGTCTTCGTGCAGGCGGTCCAGGCTCTGTTGATCGTCGCGCAGGCGTTTCTACTGGCCAGCGTCATCGTGCGAGCGTTCACCGAGGCCGCGGACCTGGCCGCTGTCATGCCCACCGTCGTGCAGCTCGGTGCCGTTATCGCGGCCCGCGCGCTGACCGCTTTCCTCGCCGAATGGCTCGCCCACCGGACCGCAGCAACGGCGATGAGCGAATTGCGGATGGCGGCCTGGCGGCACATGATGAGCCTCGGGCCCGCGTGGCTGGCCGGGAAACGCACCGGGGAACTCGCCCAACTGCTGGTCCGTGGTGTGGGAGGCCTGGAGGCCTACTACGCGCGGTATCTGCCACAACTGGTGCTCGCGGTCGTCGTGCCGCTGATCGTCGGGGTCGCAATCCTGACCGAGGATGTTCTCGCCGCAGTCATCGTGGCGTTCACCGTGCCGCTGATTCCGGTATTCATGATCCTGGTCGGGTGGGTCAGTCAGGCTCGCGTCGATCGCCAGTGGCGGTGGCTCGCGGTGCTGGGAAACCACTTCCTGGACGTGGTCGAAGGCTTGCCCACACTCAAGGCCTTCAACCGCGCGCAGCATCAGGTGGGCCAGATCCGGCAGGTCGGCGATGAGCACCGCAGATCGACGATGGGCGTGCTGCGCGTGACGTTCCTTTCCGCGTTGGTCCTCGAGTTGCTCTCGACGCTGTCGGTCGCCCTGATCGCGGTGTCGATCGGTGTTCGCCTGGTGGAAGGCAACATGACGTTGATGGCCGGGCTGACCGTGCTCATCCTGGCCCCTGAGGTGTACTTGCCGCTGCGCATGGTCGGCCAGCATTTCCACGCGGCCGCGGAGGGGGCTGAGGCCGCCGACCGCGTGTTCGCCGTGATGGAGCAAGAACCCCCGACCACCGGCAGCGCGGACCTGGTCGCCGCCGAAGCCGACATCCGACTGGAGGGTGTGGCGCTGGGCTACGACGGGAAGGACGTGGTTTCTGAGCTGTCCGCGGTGATTCCCGCCGGCGACATCACGGTCATCAACGGACCGTCCGGTGCCGGCAAGACCACCGTGCTCAACGGTGTGCTCGGGTTCATCAAGCCGTCAGCCGGTCGCATCCTGATCGGCGAGCAGGACCTCGCGGACATCGATGTGCGGCAATGGTGGTCGCACATCGCGTGGGTGCCGCAGAGTCCGCAACTCCTGCCTACCAGCCTGCGCGAGAACATCACGATGGGTGAGGACCTCGACGTCCGGGAGGTATTGGCTCAGACCCGGCTGGAGGTCTGGGTCGATGCCCTGCCCGACGGTCTGGACACGATCATCGGCGAGGGCGGCCGGCCGGTTTCTGTCGGACAGGCGCGGCGGATCGCACTCGCGCGTGCTCTACTGCGGCGCTCCCGCGTGCTCCTGCTGGACGAGCCGACCGCAGGTGTCGACCCGGAATCAGAAGCCGCGATCCTCGCCGTGCTGCGAACCGTCCCGGCAACCGTCATCGTGGTCGGTCACCGTTCAGCGATCGATGCGATCGCGGATCACACGTTCAGCGTGGGGGTGGTCGTGTGATCCTGCGCGACCCCGCGGTCCGGCGCCTGCGGGAGATCTACCGGCCGGCCACCGGACGGCTGTGGTGGGCCGCTGTCCTGGGTGCTCTGGCCCTGGGTTCCTCGGTCGGACTCATGGCCGTAAGCGCCTGGCTGATCTCACGCGCGTGGGAGCAACCCCCGATCCTTTTCCTGCAAGTCGCCGTAGTCAGTGTCCGCGCATTCGGCATCGGCCGGGGTGTCTTCAGGTACGCCGAACGACTGGTCAGTCACCAGGCCGCGTTCCGTTCGCTGGTGGATCTGCGGGTCGCTCTGTACGAGCGACTGATCCCGCTGGCTCCCGCCGGACTGCCCGCGTTCAAACGCGGGGATCTGTTGCGCCGCATGGTCGACGACGTCGAGACGATGTCGGACTTGAGCCTGAGGGTCATGTTGCCCATTTTCTCGGCGATCCTGGTCGGTACCGGATCGGTCATCCTGACGGCCTGGCTGTTGCCCGCCAGCGGCGTGATCCTGGCCGTCTGCCTGCTGCTGGGCGGGATCGCCGTGCCAGCTTTGATCATCTGGTCCTCGGGTCGTGGGC
The DNA here is from genome assembly GCA_016719135.1 of Micrococcales bacterium. Classification (GTDB taxonomy): domain Bacteria; phylum Actinomycetota; class Actinomycetes; order S36-B12; family UBA10799; genus JADKAV01. Next base: position 66,953 of record JADKAV010000010.1, read on the forward strand.
AGGCCGCGCAAGCCCCTTTGCAGGCCGAACTGTCCTCGGAGGTGCTGACCGCGCTGCAAGCCGGACCGGAACTTATGGTGCTCGGCGCTGACGATGCCTATGGGCGGCGCATCGAGGACGTCGACGCCCGGTTGGCGGCGGCAATGCGTAAGACCGCGGTCGGCTCGGCGCTGTCCACCGCCCTGGGCATCCTGGTGCAAGGTGCTGCGGTCATCGGGATGATCCTGGTGGCGGTGCCGGCGGTCCGCGCCGGTGACCTATGGGGGGTCAACCTCGCGGTCGTTGTTTTGCTGCCTCTGGCCGCGTACGAATCCGTGGCTGTGCTCGCACCCTCGGCGCTGGCCGCGATCCGGGTGCGCACGGCAGCCGGTCGCCTGGTCGAGATCCTCGATGCGCAGCCACCGGTCAGTGATCCCGCCGCGCCGCAAGCAGCCGACGGAGCCACGGTCGTCGCGCGGGGGCTCAGCGCCTCCTACCCGACCGGACCGGTGGCCGTCGGGGGCGTCGATTTCTACCTGCCGGTCGGCCACCGCATCGGCTTGGTGGGCGAGTCGGGATCGGGCAAGTCGACGGTCCTGAACGTGCTGGCTGGATTCCTGAAGTACTCCGGCGACGTGCGCCTGGGCGGGCGGCAGTTGTCTGAACTCGCAGGCGACGACATTCGTTCGCTGGTGCTGTGGACCCCGCAGATCCCGCACGTGTTCGACGCCGACGTCGCCGCTAATTTGCGCATGGCCAAGCCGGACGCCACCGACGAGCAACTGCTCGACGCACTGGCGGCGGTGGGACTGCCGATGGACTTGCATCGACCGGTCGGGCAGCACGGTGCCACGCTCTCCGGTGGGGAGCGGCAGCGGCTCGGGCTGGCGCGGGCGGTCTTGGCAGACCATCCGGTCCTGCTGCTCGACGAACCCACGGAGCATCTCGACCCGCCGACCGCGCAGGCGGTGCTCGACACGATCGCCAAGGTCAGCGAAGGCCGGTCATTGGTGGTCGTGACCCATCAGCCGATCCCGTGGCTCGATGAGCATGTCGAGGTCCGGACCCCGGGCCGATCGTGAAGGCGCTCGACGAGATCATCGACCCGGGCTGGGCGCGCGCGCTGGCCCCGGTGGAACCGCAGATCCGGGCGATGGGCGACTTCTTGCGGGCGCAGGGCACCTACCTTCCCGCCGGCGCGGACGTCCTACGCGCCTTCACCTATCCGTTCGATGCTGCGGAGGTTCTGATCGTCGGGCAGGACCCGTATCCGACGCCAGGCCATGCGATCGGCCTGTGTTTCGCCGTGGCACCCGACGTGCGGCCCCTGCCTGCGAGCCTGGTCAACATCTACACCGAACTCGTCGACGACCTCGGTGTCGCGAAGCCGTCCAACGGAGACCTTCGGCCCTGGGCGCAGCGTGGTGTCGTTCTGATGAACCGCGTGCTCACCGTGGCGCCCGGCCGGCCCGCGTCACACCGCGGCAAGGGCTGGGAGCCGATCACCGAGCACGCGATCAGGGCGCTGGCCCAGCGGGACCGCCCGCTGGTGGCGATCCTTTGGGGTCGCGACGCCCAGTCCGTGGAGCCGATCCTGCGCGAACACGGAGTCCCGTGTGTCACCAGCGTGCACCCGAGTCCGCTGTCGGCGCATCGAGGGTTCTTCGGTTCGCGGCCCTTCCAGCAGGGCCAACGCGGCTGTCGTGGCGCAGGGGAACGTCCGATCGACTGGTCGTTGCCGTAGGACGGGTTGGACGGGGTTTCGTCGCTGTGGGGAGATCTCCAGTTCGAGGATCTCCGCGGCGTCTCGAGGGGCCAGGTCCACAGGCGTTGGAGTTGTGTACGTGCGTTGGAGATCGGCACCGACGTTGGAGAAGGAACGTCCGTGGATGTCCAACGTGTGCGCGCAAGTCCAACGCCTGTACCCAACTCTCACGCCTGCGGTGGAACGCGCCGGATCTCACCACCAGACCGTCTGGTCAGGGGGCTGCGAAACGCCGCCGGTGCGCCCTTCCTGCACCGTAAGGCCGCAGATGACTCCGATTTCGTCCAGGACGGTCCAGGCTGGGCGGCACGCGCACGAGCGGCAACCTACTGCGCGTCGAACTCCTCCACCACATCGGCCAGCACCGTCTGGTTGCCATCGGCGTCCACTTCGCTGATGGTCTCTTCGACGAAACCGCTGCCGTCGGCGGCTTCGACGGCCACGATGTCGTCGATCACCGCCTCCCCGGTGTCGAGGTCGATGGCGGCAACGGTGTCCTCCATGACGACGTCGCCCTGCTCGGTCACCTCGACGTCGAATTCCTCGACGATCTCGATGTTGTCCTTCTCGTCCATGGTGTTCCCTTCGCGTGAGCTCTGACCGTAGCGCCGCAGTGCGCCCCGACGCCCGCCGATCGAATCCAATCCGCGCGCGGGTTCACTCCGAATTGACCACAGACACGTGCCCCGAGGCACTGAGAGGATCACCACATGAAGAAGATCGCCCTCGCAACACCTGCCCTCGCCGCCCTGCTGCTGGCCGGGTGCGGTTCAAGTTCGGAGGAGACCGCAACCCCCACCGCTTCGGAAACGGTCGCGGAGTCGCCCGCCGAGGTCATGGAGGAGTCCCCTTCGGCCGACGCGATGGAGAAGACACCGGAGGTGATGGTTACCGGCGGTCAGTACGTCACCGAGACTCAATACCGCGAGGATCCCGCTGCCTTCCAAGAGGGCAACACGGTCTTGTTCTTCTACGCGCCGTGGTGCCCCGACTGCCAGGAGACCGACAAATCCATCCAGCAGACCGGCGTCCCGGACGACATCAACATCGTGAAGATCGACTTCGACAACGCCAACGACCTGCGCAAGGAGTACGGCGTGACCCAGCAGCACACCTTCGTGCTGATCGGGGCTGACGGCGAGGAGATCAAGAAGTGGACGGGTTCCTTCAGCGCTGAAGACATCAACGCCAAGGCGACCTGATGCTCGCCCTTTTGGGCGCTTTCATCGCAGGGGTGTTGACCACTCTGGCCCCGTGCGTGCTGCCGATGCTTCCCGTGATCGTCGGCGGCTCGCTGAACGGCTCGGGTTCGGACCGCAAACGGGCGTACGTGATCACCGCGTCGCTGGGCGTTTCAGTGGCGGTGTTCACCTTGGCCCTCAAAGCGACGACTGCGTTGATCGACATCCCGGCGACCACGTGGGCCTACCTGAGCGGCACCCTGCTGATCCTGCTGGGTGTGGTGAGCCTGTTCCCCGGTTTGTGGGAGCGGTTGTCCGCGAGCCTGTCGCTGCAGGCACGCACGACCACCGGACTGGCCGATGCCCGTCAGCGCAGCGGTTTCACCGGGCAGATCTTGACCGGTGCAGCCCTGGGCCCGGTCTTCTCGAGCTGTAGTCCGCTGTACGCCTACGTGGTCGTAACGGTGCTACCGGCCGAGTTCGGCTACGGACTGCTGCTGTTGGCCGCGTACGTCGTGGGATTGTGCGGGACACTCCTCGTGATCGCTCTGCTCGGTCAGAGGTTCGTGCGCCGGATGGGCTGGGCCGCGGACCCCCACGGCTGGTTCCGCAAATTCATCGGGGTGTCGTTCATCCTGGTGGGAATCTTCGTGTTCACCGGGGCGGACAAGGAAGTGCAGGCCTGGGTCATTGAGAACTCGCCGATCCGGCCGTGGGAGCTGGACTCCGGGTTCATCCCCGATCAGTGATCGCGCCCTGTGATCCGGGGCGGCCCTAGGAAAACGTACACTGTTCTGGGAGCCCGATCGGGCTGACACATTCTTCAGAAGGAGCAATACATATGGACGGTTCCGTTCTGCAGGCCATCTTGGTGGCCTTCGTCTTCATGGCCTACCTCATCCTCGTCTTCGTGATCATCGGTGACCTGATGCGCGATCGTGAGCTCAGTGGCTGGTGGAAGGCGGTCTGGATCATCGCACTCGTACTGATCCCCTGGCTGACCGGATTGATCTACCTGATCGCTCGTGGCCGCGGAATGGCCGAGCGCTCAGCTGAGCAGGCCGCAGAGATCCAGAAGGCGCAAGCCGCGTACATCAAGTCCGTGTCCGGCAACACCGACCCTGCATCACAGATCGCGCAGGCGAAGAAGCTGCACGACGACGGCGTGATCTCCGACGAGGAGTTCGCACAGTTGAAGTCGAAGGCGCTGGCCTGACCAAGCCGGAAGCGACGCCCCTCAGGAAACCTGGGGGGCGTTCTTCTGTGACCGGAAGCCCACAGCGGCAATGATCCCGCCGACGGCGCACAGCCCGGAGGCCATCAGCAAGCTGGCGTGGAAGCCCTCTTCCAGCCCGGTGCCTGACGCGCTGATGCCCGCCGCAGCCGGAAGCACCGCGATGGCGATGAGACCGGCGACCCGGGCCACCGCATTGTTCACCCCGGACGCGGTGCCGGACTGGGCCGGGCCGATGTCTATCAGAGCCGCAGTGGTCACCGGCGCGACGACCAGGACCAGGCCGATCGCGAACAGCGTCATGGCCGGCAGAACAGAGGCGACGTAGGTCGATCCGGGGGCCAGGGTGCTCAGCCAGATGAGTCCGAGCGCCATCACGATCGGACCCGCCGTGAGGAACCAGCGCGGACCCCACCGGCTCACCAGTCCGCCCACCCGTGATGAGAACAGGGCGAGCAGAACGGTGACCGGGAGGCCGGCTGCCCCCGCCGCGAGTGCGGAGTACCCCATCGCCAGCTGGACGAACACCGTGACCAGGAAGATCCCTGCGCTCAGGGCTCCGTAGACGACGAAGGTGACGAGGTTGGCGACGCTGAACGACCTCACCGAGAACAGCGTCAGGGGGATCATCGGAGGGGGTTTGCCCGACCGGGTGCGGCGCGCCTGTACGACGACGAACGCCACCAGCAGCGCCACGCCGAAGGCCACGATGGGCCACGCGCGCACCCCGAGTGCGTCGATCTCGATGAGGGGTCCGATCACCAGCCCGAGCCCGACCGTGGCCAGCGCAGCTCCGGCCAGGTCCAACTGGGAGATCAGAGGTTCGGATGTTCGGTTACCCGGCAGGTCCGGCAGTGCCTGTCGCGCCAGCCACACCACGGCGACCGCCAGGGGCACGTTGATGAGGAAAGCGAGCCGCCAGCCGAAGGGGAAGGCGTCAACCAACGCGCCGCCGACGAACGGTCCCAGGGCGGTGAACACTCCGGACAGCCCGGACCAGGCTCCGATTGCCCGGCCTCGGTCGTCGCCGCTGAACACCGCATTGAGCAGTGCCAGGGACGTAGGAACCAGAAGCGCCGCGGCCGCACCTTGCAGCATGCGGGCGGCGACGAGCAAGGGCAGGTTCGGCGCCAATCCGCACAGCACGCTGGCCACGGCGAAACCGATGGTCCCGGTCAAGAAAATGCGCCGTTTGCCCACCAGGTCCCCCAGCGCACCACCCACCAGAACGAGCGAGCCCAACGTCAGCAAATAGCCGTCGAGTACCCACTGCATACCCGAGAAGCCGCCGCCGAGGTCCTCCACGATGTGTGGGGCAGCGACGGTGACGATGGTGCTGTCCAGGAAGGCCATGCCGGAGGCGACGATGCTGGCCGCCAGGACCTTGCGCCCCGCGGACGATGACATGGCCAAGGACACGCCTCTCAGCGTAGGCCTGCACTGCCGCCTTGATCTGCACGATTACTGGCACCATCAGCGCTTCGGGTGTCACAGGGATTTGGCTTGGCTGTGGTGGCGCCTCGATACTTCGGCGACGACGGCTGGCGAAAGTCCGGCCGGGGGCCGCCTTCTGGTGACGCACGGGTCCTCTGCTTGGTCGGATCATCAGCCAAAGGTTGTTTTGGCTTCTCCCGGCCAAGGACTGACGGAGTTCCGCGCTCAGCTTTCGGTGAACGCCCGGCGACCAGCTCTGCGTGGCGACGATGTCACCATGGAGGCATGGGGAAACGACCGGGGTTCAGCGGGGCGCTCTTCGACGAGATGCAGCGGTGGTCCGAACTTGGGCTCGGAATGGCCGGCCTGGCGACCGGATACACACGATCACGACTGGTCGAGGCCGACGAAGTCGCGAACGACGACTCCGAGGCCGTGACCCTGGCCGACCTGATGGCGGTGCTGCCGGGTGCCACCGCAACGGTGGCCGAAGCGGTCCAGAACGCTTTGTTCGATCTGGTCTCCCAGTTCGAGCACCGGATCAATCAGGCGTCCGCGGCCGCATCGACCATTGAGTTCACCGGCCGCCCCATCCGTGCGCTCTACGCATGGCTCAGTGACCTGGACCGCTTGTTCCGAGATCGGCAGGCGCAACGGGCCGAACAAGCCGCGGAATTCCTCGCCACCGTGGGACCCGAAACCACCTCTGAACTGCTGTCGCGAGTGGACATGAACTTCGTGCTCAGCGACGTGGACATGGACGCCCTGGTCGACCGCGTGACGATGGAGCGCGTCCTGGAGAAGGTGGACGTCAACTCCTTCATGGCCGACGTGGTGACGACCCTGGACGCCGCCGGGCTGCTGCGCGAGGGAACCGGCGCGCTGGCCTCGCAGACCGTCGATCAAATCCGCACGCTACCTGGTGCCGCCACCCGGATCGCGGGTCGGGTCGTACGCCGGCCATCGTGAGGGCGCTGGTTCAGCGCGCCGATGGCGCGTCGGTGAGTATCCATGGGGAGGTCGTCGGAGCGTTCGAGGGTCCCGGACTCGTGGTGTTCGTGGGGGTCACGCACAGTGACGACTCGTCCTTGGCCCAACGCTTGGCGAACAAGGTCTGGGGTGCGCGATTGTTCGACCGCAACCGGTTGCCCGCCGTCTGTGTGCCTCCGGCCGGCCCAGCAGAACTCTCCGCGTCGGATCTGGGATTGCCGCTGCTGGTGATCAGCCAGTTCACGCTCTACGCCAACACGGGCAAAGGTCGCCGTCCCACCTGGGATGCGGCGGCGCCGCGCGCTGTGGCTGAACCGCTCGTGGACCGGTTCGTGGAAGCGCTGAGGGAAGCCGGGGCCAAGGTCGAGACCGGCCGGTTCGGTGCCGACATGCAGGTGCGCCTCACCAACGACGGACCGATCACGGTGTTGTTCGAAGTCTGAGGTCGGTGTTCGAAGGGCCTGCATGGACCGCCGGAGTCCTCCGCACAAACTGGTGACGCGTCCCCGCTCGGGATCCTCAATGCCGACCGAGAGTCAATGAGCAGGTTGCTCACACCGTGTCGCTGTATCGGTGCAGCGGCGAGCCCTCGGCCCGCGAGCTGTCTTCGCACGGCGCCACCCAGTCGTTGTCCAGCAGGAGGTCCACGATCGCCGAGGCGCCGCGCTGCAGTTGTCGTTGCTCTTCGGGCAGCAGACCGCCCACTCAGCGGGTTATTCGTCTTGTTTGTAGCGGTGGGCGCTGGTGCGGTGGGTTCGGCCCAGGGGGCTGGTCCAGATGAGGTCGTGGGTGGGGGTGTTGGGGTCGCGTCGGGTTTTCCAGGCGGTGAAGGTTTTGGTGCGGTGGTGGCGTCGGCACAGTCCGGCGAGGTTGTCCGGGCAGGTCTGGCCGGCGGGGTGGGGGATGATGTGGTCGCAGTCGAAGTATTCGGCGCGGGCGTGGCAGCCGGGGAACCGGCAGGTGAGGTCGCGGGCTTTGACGGCGTGGCGGATGTGGTCGGGGATGCGGTATTTGATGGTTGCCATGGCGGCGAGTTGGCCGGTGACCGGGTCGGTGACCAGCCGTCGCCAGCGGGCGTCGGGGCTGGTGCACAGGTCGCGGGCGATCTGCGAGCCGATCGGTCCGAGGCGTTTGGATTCGGGGGTCCAGTCGTTGTCCCCGATCAGCGCGTCGGCGCTGATCACCACGTCCACGGTGACGTCCACGGTGGCGTGTAGGTCGAGGAATCCGACCAGGGCGTCGGCTTGGCGCTGCGCGGCGGTGCGCTCATCGCCTTGCTGGTAGGGGTCGGCGCAGTCGTCGGCGGCGGCGAGTTTGGTCAGGGCTTCCATGAAGATTTCGGCGTGCTCAGCCGAGAGGTAGGCGCTGATGTCGGCCATGCCGTGCCCGGCCGGTGTTATCCACACTCCGCGCCGGTCGATGGCCTGGCGGCGCAGGGTGTCGTCGGGGTCCTGGCAGGTCAGGGCCAGTAGTTTCTTGCGCAGTTGGTGGCCGGTGTGGGTGTGGGCGTAGCCGACCGCGATCAGTTCGAGTTCTTCGCGGCGGGGGTCGGGGATCGCGGCGAGCAGGTCGTGGATCATGACGGCTTTGGCCTGGTCGATGCGCCCGTCGTAGAGTGCGGCCCACAGTAGTTCCCGGTCACACAGCCCGACGGCGGTGTCCATCCGGTGGTCGGCGCTGCGCGGGGAGATCGCCAGCATGGTGGCCAGTTCCTCAGCGGCGCCGTTGAGCGGGTAGCCCATCGCCTGGATCCGGGAGTTCAGTTCCGCGGTCAGTACTGCGGTGTGCGCCTGGTGGCGGCGCAGGGCCATTTCGGCGTCGTGGATGGCGTCGCACAGGTCCTGGTCGTCGAGCCGGCGTGCGTCGGCCAGCGCGGCGCTGACTGACGGGAACGGGTCGATGACGGAGGCTTCCATACCTTCATTCGAACACATGTTCGATGCATTGTCAAGCCCTTGTGCACATCTTTTTGGCGGGAAGTCCGGCCGTCATTGGCAGGTGTGATGTTGGGCCAGGCCGCGTGTGTGATTTGCCGCCGCTGAGCCGAGCCGGGCGGTGGCTGAGTTCGAGTCCGGTCTGATTCGGCTCCGCACTTGCGAGCCCATGTCCGCCAAGGCCACGTCAGCCGGCCGGCGCCGGCTTGCCGATCGGCATCCGGACAGTGCCGGTGAACGATCTGCTCTCGGCTGGGGGAGCGCCTACTCTGAGCAGTCGACTGCGACGGCGAGGGCGGCGCAGATCTCCCGCATTCTGACATCGGCAACCCGTCCCAGACGCTCGACAAGGATCGCGATTGAGACGCTCTCCACCGCGTCGAGATTGATCGCCGATCGAAGTGGAATCGGGTCCTCGCCGGGTTCCAGAAGAACCTCACTCGCAAGGCCCCTGATGGTCGTCGTGCAGGGCGCGATGAGTGCCCGGCGATGCCGCGGGATGACCGCGTCCCGGGACAGCACCACGACCGGGCGGCGACTATCTCGGGCATCTCGCACCACCACATCTCCCCGCGAGCAGGGAGGTTCGTCACGAGGCTGTCGCGGCGCGACGGAAGGAGGCCAAATCTCCCCATTCGTCTGGCTCGTCGAGAGGATGCTCGTCGTACGCTGAGTAGCTGACGTCTACTTCGGCTCTGCGATGACGGGCCAAGAACGCAGAGAGCGCCTCATCGATTAGCGCAGAGTCCGGCATCCCAGATGTCTTCCGCGCACTCTCGAGCAAGTCAGCGTCAACCGTCGTGCTCAACCGCGTGCGACTCATGCCACAATCATGCGCCGCTGTGGTGGTCAGATGCGGGAGCTCCAACTACCGCCTGGCGCAGGTGACTCCGGAAACTGACACTGAGGGCCTATCGCAGCCGGCATGTGCGATGCGCCCATCCCAGAAGTCAGTGGCGCCTGCTTCGTGGATGACCGATTGCTACCCGATGGTTTGCGCAGGGCCCTGGCGAATGGACGACACTGGATGTGGGGGCCTTGCCTGGCGCACCGAAGAGGATCGGCCAACTTCAAGCGATGGAGCACCTCGGTGACAGTACGGTCCTGATCCTGTGCGAAGAGCCCGCTTCGATGGTGGCGGTGGACCCGCCATCAGCGTGTCGGCCGGCATCGACAAGCCGAAAGGCGTGGCCCGCACATACGAGGGCCTGGGGTCGGCGAGCAGTAGCCCGCGTCTGTCGTGCATGTACCCCCCCGCATTCGACAGTCGTCGGCGCCTGTGTCAAACTTCTGATCAACGTGGAAGGAGGGTCACAACGATGAGTTCGCTGCAGATGTGTATGTGTTGCCGAATGATCTCCATCGTCGGGGCCTGAGCAAACGTCCACGCGTTCCCCGGCGAATAGTCCGGGGCTTTTCTTTTCGGTGCGTGAGGCACCCGGGCTGACCCATAACAGGCACCGACCCACATCTGAAGAAAAGGAAACCCCATGAGCGACGCCTGGTCCTTCGAAACCAAACAGATTCACGCAGGTCAGACCCCCGACGAAACCACCAACGCGCGGGCCTTGCCGATCTACCAGACCACCAGCTACACCTTCAACGACACCGCCCACGCCGCCGATCTGTTCGCCCTCAAGGAACTGGGCAACATCTACACGCGCATCATGAACCCCACCCAGGCGACCGTCGAGGAGCGCATCGCGGCTCTCGAAGGTGGCGTTGGTGCACTTCTGGTGAGCAGCGGACAGGCCGCGGAAACGCTGGCCATCCTGAACCTCGCTGAGGTCGGTGACCACATCGTGTCCAGCCCCAGGCTGTACGGCGGCACCTACAACCTGTTCCACTACACGCTGCCGAAACTGGGCATCGAGGTGTCGTTCGTGGACGACCCTGACGATCCCCAGTCGTGGCGTGGCGGCGGTCAAGCCCAACACGAAGGCGTTCTTCGGGGAGAGCATCTCCAATCCGAAGAACGACATCCTCGACATCGAGGCGATCGCGGGGGTGGCCCACGAGTTCGGGGTCCCGCTGATCGTGGACAACACGGTGGCCACCCCGTACCTGATCCAGCCGCTGAAGTGGGGTGCTGACGTAGTCGTGCATTCGGCGACCAAGTACATCGGCGGGCACGGGACGGCGGTCGCCGGCGTGATCGTCGACGGGGGCACGTTCGACTACGCGCAGTATCCCCAGCGATTCCCGAACTTCAACGAGCCCGACCCCAGCTACCACGGGTTGGTATATGCCCGCGACCTCGGCGTGGGCTCGCAGTTCGGCGCGAACCTGTCATACATCCTCAAAGCGCGGGTGCAACTGCTGCGTGACCTGGGCAGCGCCGTAGCGCCGTTCAACGCCTGGCTGCTGTCGCAGGGCCTGGAGACGTTGAGCCTGCGCATCGAGCGCCACGTGCAGAACGCGCAGGCCGTCGCGGAATATCTCACCACCCGCGACGAGGTCGAGAAGGTCAACTACGCAGGTCTGACGAGCAGCCCGTGGTACGAGCGCGGTCGCACGTACGCCCCCAAGGGAACAGGCGCTGTTCTCAGCTTCGAGATCGCCGGTGGAATTGAGGCGGGCAAGCGGTTCGTCGAGGGCCTGGAACTGCACAGCCATGTGGCCAACATCGGTGACGTGAGGTCACTGGTCATCCACCCCGCATCGACCACCCACTCGCAACTGACGCCTGAGGAGCAGTCGGCCGCCGGTGTCACCCCGGGCCTTGTCCGGCTGGCAGTCGGTATCGAGAACATCAACGACATTCTGGCCGACCTCGACGCCGGCTTCCGGGCCGCGAAAGAGGCCTGAACGATGGGCACCTGCGGCGGATGGTGTGAAGGGGATCCGGTTGCGTGGCGGCAGTTCGCCGACCTCGGACCAATGCCCCTCGAGCTTGGCGGCCATCTGCCGCAGGTGCGTGTCGCGTACGAGACCTGGGGGGAATTCGACGGTAAGAACGCCGTGCTGGTGCAGCACGCCCTCACCGGCGACGCCCATGCCGCCGGGCCAGCAGGTGAGGGGCAAGCCACCGCCGGCTGGTGGGATGCGCTGATCGGACCCGGCAAGGCCATCGACACCGACCGATGGTTCGTGCTCTCGTCCAACGTGCTGGGCGGTTGTCAGGGGACGACCGGGCCCTCGTCGACCGCACCCGACGGCCGGGCTTACGGCTCACGCTGGCCGCGGATCACCATCCGCGACCAGGTGGCCGTCGAAGTGGCCCTGGCCGACGCCTTGGGAATCGAGCGCTTCACGGCGGTCATGGGGGGATCCATGGGCGGGATGCGGACCCTGGAGTGGATGGTGCAGCATCCCCAACGGGTCGGGGGCGCGTTGGTCATGGCGACCAGCGCATCCGCGACGGCCGATCAGATCGCGACCCAGAACATCCAGATCGCAGCGATCCAAGCCGACCCCGACTGGCGCGCAGGCGACTACTACGCCTCGGGCATTGCACCGCTGACCGGCATGGGAATCGCGCGCAGGATCGCCCATCTGACGTACCGCACCGAACGTGAACTCGCCGGGCGGTTCGGCCGCGATCACCAACTCGGGGAGGACGCCTTGGCCGACGGGCGGTTCGCCGTGCAGTCCTACCTGGACCATCAGGCGGACAAGCTGAACCTCCGGTTCGACCCGGGGACCTACGTGTCGCTCTCGGACGCGATGGCACTGCACGACGTGTACCGCGGCCGCAGGCCGGAGGTCCTGCGCCAGTTGGAGGTTCCGGCGCGTGTGGTTGGGATCCCATCGGACCGGCTCTATCCGATCTACCTGCAGCAGCAGATCGCCGACGAACTCGGCGTGGAACTTGATGTGGTCGAGTCGCCATTCGGGCACGACGGGTTCCTGCTGGAGACCGACGCGATCGGCCGCGTGGTCAGCGACATCCTCGCGGCCGCCACCTCACCCTGCTGAGACATCCAGGCATAACGCGTACGGCGTGGTGGTCGACACCTTGATCAACCCGGCACGCTCCAGGATCGGCTGCGAGTACTCGGTCGAATCGCTGTGGATCAGCGTCTTTCCCATCTGCAGGGCAGACCGTGCCCGCGCTGCGGTCAGCGCCCGGTAGATCCCACGCCCGCGCCATTCGCGACGCATCGCGCCGCCCCAGATCCCCGCGAACTGAGTACCCCGGACCGGTTCCAGGCGGCCTGCACCGATCATCTGTCCATCACTTTGGGCGACCCACAGTTCGATGCCGTCCTCATTGTCGAGCCGACGTTGGATCACGGCCAAGGAGTCCATCGCAGTGGTGTCACCGAAGACCTCATCAAGCATCGCGGACATGGCCAGCAAGTCGACGGGCTCGTGCACACGACGCAGCGTGACTCCCGGTGGAAGGTCGATGTCGACGACCAGCGACCGAGCCTGTCCGATCATGATCGCTTCGGATTCCCCGGCGCTGAATCCGTGTTCCGTCAGCGCTTCGATGAGTCCCGGAGCGTGGTCATGCCCGCGGGTCTTCCATTCGATCGAGGTGAGCTCGGGGTCGGCTCGGCAGTGGTCGACGACCCGCGCCACCAGGGCGCGAGGATCAGCGTCTTCGAGACCTCGGTAGGTGACGAACCCCCGCCCTCCCGGATACGTCGCCACCCGTAGCGGTCCCAGCCGCGTGATATGCACAGCGCCGGGTGTCTCAGCCTCGGTGCGCAGCTGCTGGTCATACGCCGCGAGCAAGGCGGCACGTCGGCTCATAGGCGTAGCGTGCAGGCGACGCGCGTTCCTCGGCAAGCGGCTTTCCGGGCGTGGGTCACGCGCCAGCCGTCTCCCGGGCCGTCCATAGTGGTCCGCCGGGAAGGGTACCCGCGGTGACGGTGGGCTCCAGTCCGAACTGACGGCGGGCCTGACTCACCGTGTTCCTGAACGACTCTCGCGCACCCTTCATCTGCGAGTTGGCTTCGGCGCGGACCTGCGCGGTCGAGGCTTTGTAGCGAGACCAGGCAGCCTGTCGCTGTGCCGAGGTCGGGGCGTGCTGAAGGGTCGCAGCCAGGATGTCCTGCGCCTCACGGCTCGCCTCGCCGTAATGCGCGAGGACGGATCGCCGTTCTTCCCGGTAGACATCTGCTGCGATATCGGCAGCCGCTCGGAATCCCTGCTGAGGACCCTGCGACGCTGCCGCGGGATCGGCCGTGGCCACCCCCGGCTGGCCGGTGAGCAGCACCGCCGACGCGGCGACCACCGACGCGGCGGTGTGTCGCAAGGCAGCCATACATCCATCGTTGCCCGCCCGGGGCGGACGTCAATGGCTCGACAGCAGGCTTAACGCCCGCCGTACAGGGTGTTTGCCTAGGTGCCGCTCACGATCATGAAACGTCCGCCATTCGGGTCGAGGATGCCGGCCACGACACTGGTGTCCGTCTGTCTCGGCTGCACGAAGATCTTGCCGCCGAGGGCGAGGGCGTCCTCCACCGTCCCGGGGACATCGTTGACCGCGAAGTAGACCAGCCAGACGGCGGGCACCTCCTCCGGCACGTTCGGTGGCATGTCTTCGGCACCTGCGTTGGCCTTGTCGTCTCCGGGTTTTGAAGCAAGTAGGGCGACCTTGTAGCCGGGCAGGCTGCCGTCGGTCCAGGTCCAGCCGAACACCTTTTCGTAGAACGGCAGTGCCGCGGCGAGATCGCGCGTCTGCAGTTCGTTCCACGTCAACGATCCGGGCACGTTGAAGACGTCCGCCCCCTGATGGGTGTACGACTGCCACACCCCGAGCATCCCGCCGCTGGGGTCCATGATGTTGGCCAGTCGGCCCTGATCCGTGACATCCATGGGCGCCATCATCACCTGGCCACCGGCGTCGCGGACCTTCTGGCAAACACCGTCGACATCGTCGACCATGACGTACGACACCCACTGCGGAAGCAGCCCCTCCGCGGCCATCTCGGGTGGCATCTGGCTCAGTCCGGCGACCAGTTGACCGTCGAGAAAGAACTGTAGGTAGTGCGCACCCATTCTGTCGGTCCGGTCGTAGGTCTCCCAGCCGAAAAGGCCCTCGTAGAAGGCCCGCGCCTTGTCCGTGTCGGAGGTGAAGGTGTCGATCCAGCCGAAGAGCCCAGGAGTCAGCAGCATGCCACGACGCTATCTGGCCACGCTGTCACCCGGCGAATGAACCCACCAGCACCATGCCTCCAGTCGGGTCGATCAGTCCGCCGAAACGGCCCGGTCCCATCTGAATGGCGGGCAGGAACACTTGCCCGCCGAGGCTCTCGCCCGCGGCCATCGCGGTGTCGCAGTCGTCGACCGCGAAGTAGACCGCCCACACGTTGGGCGCCTGCGATGGCACACCGTCGGGCATGGGCATGGCGCCGGCGTTCATCTTGTCCTCGCCCTCCTTGGCCGCCAGCGTGGCCATCTTGTAGCCGGAGTCGGGACCATCGACCCATTCCCATCCGAAGACCTTCTCGTAAAAGGGCAGGGCCGCTTCGATGTCGCGGGTCTGCAACTCGTTCCAGGTCAGCGAACCCGGCGCGTTGAACAGTTCGGCCCCTTGATGCGCAGCAGGCTGCCAGAGCCCGAAGGCCGCCCCGGAGGGATCCATGAGCATCGCCATGCGTCCCTGGTCCATCATGTCGTGGGGCGCCATGGTGACTGTGCCACCCGCGCTCCGGGCCTTCTCGACAGTCGCGTCGGCATCTTCCACGATCACGTACGAGTTCCAGAAAGCCCCGACCCCTTCGGGCACGCCAGGCATCATCGGGCTCATACCTGCGACCAGCTTCCCGTCCTTGAAGAACTGCGTGTAGGGCGGTCCCATGGGTGTGGGCAGATCGGTGTGGGTCCAGCCGAAAAGGCCCTCGTAGAACTGCTTCGCGCTCTCGGTGTCCCGGGTCATGAGGTCCACCCAGCCGAATAGACCGTTGGGGTATCGCATGGTCGTTCCTCTCGTCGACGTCCGCAGTCACGGTACGTCCGGGGTCCGACAAACACAATGGGCGTTGCGATCCAGCGCTGTGGACATCGAGGTCTGGCAGCGCAACGACGCCCCGTGGCGGTCTACCTTTGACCCACATTCCGTTCACCAGGAGGTACCCGCCGTGCCGATTATGGCGATCGATCAAGGCACCACGTCCACCCGCGCGATCATCTTCAACGATGACGGGATGCCGTTGGCATCCGATCAGATCGAGCACGAGCAGATCTTCCCGCGGGCCGGATGGGTGGAACACGACCCGATGGAGATCTGGCACAACACTCGCGAGGTCATGGGCGCGGCGATCGCGAAATCCAACCTCTTCGTCTCGGACTTGCAGGCGGTGGGGATCACCCAGCAGCGGGAGACCACGGTCGTGTGGAACAAGACCACCGGTCTGCCCGTCTACAACGCGATCGTCTGGCAGGACACCCGCACCCAGGAGATCTGCGACGAACTCGCGCAGACGGTCGGCGAGCAGCGCTTCCGCGAGATCACGGGGTTGCCGCTGGCCACATACTTCTCAGGGCCGAAAGTACGCTGGATCCTCGATAACGTGCCCGGGACGCGCGCGCAGGCCGAGGCCGGGGAGTTGTTGATGGGCACCATCGACACGTGGCTCCTGTGGAACCTCACCAATGGTCAGGTGCACGCGACCGACCCGACCAACGCGTCCCGCACCTTGCTCATGGATCTCGACACCCTGGAGTGGTCCGCGCAGCTCGCGGAGGCCATCGGGATCCCCATGACGATGCTGCCCCATATCCGCAGCTCCTCCGAGGTGTACGGGCACGTGCAGAGCCCGGCGTCGATGCGCGGTGTCCCCATCGCGGGGATCCTCGGAGATCAGCAGGCGGCCACCTTCGGCCAGGCATGCTTGAGTCCAGGGGAGGCGAAGAACACCTACGGAACCGGCAACTTCTTACTGCTGAACACCGGGACGGAGAAGGTTCTCAGCAAGAACGGTCTGCTGACCACGGTCTGCTACAAGATCGGCGACGCACCGGCGGTCTACGCGCTGGAAGGTTCGATCGCCATGACCGGGAGCCTGATCCAATGGTTGCGGGACAACCTGGGCATGGTGGAGAAGGCCTCGGATATCGAACCTCTGGCGGCGTCGGTCGATGACAACGGCGACTGCTACTTCGTGCCCGCATTCAGTGGCCTCTTCGCGCCCTACTGGCGCGGGGATGCGCGCGGGGTCATCGTCGGTCTCACCCGATTCATCAACAAGGGGCACATCGCCCGAGCGGCGCTGGAGGCCGCTGCCTTCCAGTCGCGGGAGGTGATTGAAGCGATGCAGGCCGACAGTGGGGTGCCGCTGACTACCTTGAAGGTCGACGGCGGGATGGTGGTCAACGAATTGCTCATGCAGTTCCAGTCAGACCTGCTCGGCGTTCCCGTCGTGCGGCCGAAGGTCATCGAGACCACGGCGCTGGGCGCGGCTTACGCGGCGGGCTTGGCGGTCGGCTTCTGGGGAAGTGAGGAGGCGATCCGCACCAACTGGGCGGAGGGCAAACGCTGGGAGCCGGGCATGTCGCCGGGGGACCGCGAGTGGCTGTTCGACCGCTGGAAACAAGCAGTGACCCGTACGTTCGACTGGGTGCCCACAGCAGCGACCGAGGGATAGTCGACCTGCGGCGTCACACCGGGTCGGGGGCTCGTGACATGACGGGGTCGCCGAGTTCCAGATCAGGCATCCACTGCGCCAACGTGTCACGGACCTTGCCGTCGATCTTCACCAGAACGTCGGGTACGTCCGCTGTACGCACATCCTCGATCTGCGGAATGTCCGACCAGTGGTGGCGGTCCTGGCCGGTCCGCGCGGGCAATTCCTCGCCCACCTCGCCGACGATGACCAAGTGGTCGGCCACGTCCAGCATCTCCTGGGAGTACTTCTTCGGGATATCCGTGAGGTACACCCCGTGCGCGGCAAGACCGCTCGTGACCTCCTCCAGCACGTGGCCCAACGGCGCGACCCCGGCCGACACGACATAGAGCAGCCCGGGGGCGTAGTAGCGGAACAAGGCGGCGGCGGCCTGGGAGCGCCCGGCGTTCGCCTGGCAGACGATCAGCACCTCGGGCATCGTCTTCAGGACCTCACCGGCCTGGATCTGCTCGGCGCGGATCTGGGTGAGCGCGGCGCGACCCACGAGAACCGGAACGAACGTCTGGATCTTCGCTCCGGCGGACATCTGCTCGTACAGGTCGTCGACCAGGGCCGTGAGCCGTTCCCGCGAGAACGCCCCGCCGGTGTGGTTCACCAACCCGTCCACGACGCTGCGTAACTGCATGTCCACCTGGGGTTCACGGATCTGGGTCACCCTTGCATTGTGATCAATAGCTCACGGAGGTGGCAAACCGACCCTCCGCGAACAGCCACCCGCCGGGTCCCATCGACCCCGGTGACATCGTCGTGCCAGGACACGATCGGTATTCGCGGAACGTCCGCAGCTTCGGCTAATGCAGCAGGCTATTGCCCCGCAAGGGGGTCCGCCAGGCGACGTACTCGTGGTCGCGGCGCATGCCAACGCTCTCGTACAGTGCTGTTGCGCCGGTGGGGTTCGTCGCGTCGCAGTGCAGTGATGTTCCCGTGAGGCCCGCCGCAGCGTCTCGGGCCATGGCGTCCAGCAGCAAGTGTCGGGCGATGCCACGCCCGCGGTACTCCCGAAGGACACAGAGCGTCTCCACATAACCCAGGCCCTCCGGCTCGAAGCGCCGGGAGCCGATTGAGACTCCCACGCAGGTCGGCCCGTCGAAGGCCAACCGCCAGCGGTCCAGGTCCGTGGTCTCGTTGATCATGTCCCTGCGGAACAGGTCGAAGGGAAGTGGATGGGAGTCGTAGTGGTCCCGGAACGATTCCGTCACGACCCGGTGCAGCTCCGGCCACAGATCCTCTGACATCCCTTTCACACTGATGCCAGGGACCGGTCGGGGCCGTGGAGTCTCGCCGACGAAGTCCACGCGCATCCGCAAGTAAACCCGGTGGCGTTCGTAGCCGCGTTCGGCCAGAGCCTGCCTGATCTCCCGGTCCCCGCCGAAACTCTCCACCTTCAGATAGGCGTCATCGGGCGCCGGCAGGGTTTGTCCGTACCGCTCCCCGGCGGTGAGCAGTGTGGTCGCAAGACCGCGGCGGTTGGGGGCGTGCGGACTGATGAACAGATCCAGGTACAGCCCCCGCTCGTGCTGCAAACCGTTGAAGGCGAGCATTGCGGCCAGCAGGCGCCCGTCGTCCCAGACGCCGGCGGTCCCGCGAGTCCCGTCGAGTTCGGGGGCGCTGAGGGTGCCCAGGATCTCCTTGGTGTTGGTCTCCGAGCGCTGGAAGAACGTCAGCTCCTTGGCACGGACCAGGTCGGTGAGGTCCGCGGCGTGATCTCGCGACAACTGCGTCAACCGCAGACCGGCCGGCAGTCCCGGCACGGACATCGCGAGATTGGACATGAGTCAAGGACAGCACATGGTCGGGCGTGCACGCAGGCGGGTTTACATGTTTCGCCGCCTCGGTGGTGTCGGTCGTGTGCCTGCCCCGAGGCACGGGCGGACGCCGCGTCCGGGGACGGTGAGAGACACTGGGTCGGTGAAGCGAATCCTGTTGGTGCTGTTGGCCGGTGTGCTCATGGCGGGGTGCTCTTCAACGGCCGGAGACTCCGCGACCCCCACGGAGGTGCCGCCGTGCGACCCCGGGCCGCCGGGTACCCGTGAAGTGCAGGTCGGAAACCGGTCGTTCCTGCTGCACGTACCCACGGACTTCCGCAACCCGTCACCGGCGGTCTTCACTTTTCACGGACGGGGTTCCAATGCCCAGCAGCAACTACTGCTGACCGGTTTTGAGCAAGTCTCCGAAGAGGGCCGTTTCTTGGTGGTCGCACCGAACGCCCGCAACGGTCGCTGGGACTTCACCGGCGGGGACAACGAGTACCTGCGGCAGGTGGGGGCGGCGATTCCTTGTGCGGATCCAACCCGCGTCTACGCCTCGGGGATCTCGATGGGATCGGCGATGACGTTTGCGCTGGCATGCGCCCCTGAGCGGAAGTTCGCGGCCTTCGGCGGGGTGGCTCTGACCTTGTTCGAGCGACCGTGCCAGACGACCCCGCCCGCCCCGATCATCTACTTCCACGGGACCAAGGACGAGGTGGTCCCTTTCCGAGGCGGGCAGCCCGAGGGGGAGGACATCAAGTTGCCCGCGGTACCGGTGGCGATGCAGGAGTGGGCCGACCACAATGGCTGCACCCAGGACGCTACGGACGAGGTGGGCAATGATGTGACCCTGCGGGAATGGACGCAGTGTCAGGCCAACGCCGACGTCGAGTACTACCGGGTGCGTGGCGGTGGCCATACCTGGCCGGGTGCATCGCCGTTCATCGCGGATGCGATCGAGCCGCGTCTGGGCAAGACCACGCAGACGGTCGACGCGTCCAGGTTGATGTGGGAGTTCTTCGAGGGGTATACGCTGCCGGCGTCCTGATCGCCGCGGTTCACGCGGGCCCGAGGGCCTCCGCGTCGGCCGGATCCCGCGGTGCATCCTTGAGTTCGATGAACAGGGCGTGGGTCGGAGTTTCGCCGATGTTCTCCCCGGCGTGCTCCTGGGCGTCGAGCCACCGCACGTGGCCCGCCTCGAGCTGCAACTCCACTTCCCGATCGCCTGCCTGCAGTCGCCGCGTGAAGGACCCGAGCGTGTACATGACGCTGTCGGGATGGGAGTGGGGATGGGTTCGATCACCAGGCCGGTCCCGGTACTCCAGTACTCGGACACGGTCGTTCTCGAAGACCACCGTGTAGAGGTTCGGGTCTGTGACTGTCGGGTCCTTGCTCACGCCAGGCTCCTTCGTGGGACTAGAATCCCATTATGGTCAGCAATGTCCCATATGAGGCCATCGGCCGAACGGCCCAAAAAAGCCGCACGCGTGCGGCAATCGTGGCGGCGGCGCACGCGCTGCTGGTGCAGGGCGTCACGCCGACCGTGGAAAGCGCCGCCCGAGCCGCTCACATCTCCCGGACAACCGCCTACCGGTACTTCTCGAACCAGCGTGAGCTCATCGCCGCCGCACTGCCGGAGGTGGGCCGCGACTCACTGTTGTCAGCCGAACCACCCGCGCAGGCGCAAGCCCGTGTGGACCTCGTGGTCCGTGCGGCCATCGCATTCACCATCGAGTGGGAGCCGCTGCTGCGAGCATCACTTCGGCTGTCCTTGGATCCCGATGGCGAACGTCCGCCGCTGCGCGGTGGACGCGCGATCGCCTGGTACCTCGATGCCCTTGAGCCGCTGAAACGCGAGCATCCCGAGGTCGACCGTCGGCGGCTGGCCATCGCGATCCGCTCGGCGACCGGGATCGAATCGCTGGTGTGGCTGGTCGACGTCGCCGGCCTCAGCCGCGAGGAGGCTGCCGTCATGATGCTCGAGTCTGCGCGCGCGTTGTTCCACGCGGCAACCGTGGCCTGAGTCCGTCCTGAACATGCATGACATCGGGGACAACGGCTTCCACCACGTGATCAAGGCGCCCGAACGGCGGAGTTGTGTCCGCCCGTCCGGGTCTTAGCCCTCGAGGTCTTAGCCCTCGAGCTTGTCGTCCCGCGCTTGCGGTGTGAAGGCCGAAGAGAAGCTCCCCAGGGCCTGCGTCAGTTCCGCGGGAACCACCCAGACCTTGTTCGCGTCGCCCGCGGCGATCTGCGGCAAAGCCTGCAGGTACTGGTAGGCGAGCAACTTCGGGTCGGGGTCGGCTTCGTGGATCGCGTCGAAGACCTTCTTGATCGCCTCGGCCTCACCGGTGGCGCGCAGTACCGCTGATTGCTTGGCGCCCTCGGCACGCAGAATGGCAGCTTGCTGCTCGCCTTGTGCGGTCAGGATCTGTGACTGCTTCACACCCTCGGCCGTGAGGATTGCGGCGCGCCGGTCACGCTCGGCACGCATCTGCTTCTCCATGGACTCCTGGACGCTGGGCGGCGGGTCGATCGCCTTGAGTTCCACCCGGTTGACCCGGATCCCCCACTTGCCGGTCGCCTCGTCGAGCACGCCGCGCAGTTGGCTGTTGATCTGATCGCGCGAGGTCAGCGTGGCTTCGAGGTCCATGCTGCCGACCACGTTGCGCAATGTGGTCACCGTCAGCTGTTCGACACCCCAGATGTAGTTCTGGATCTCGTACGTGGCGGCTTTCGGGTCGGTGACCTGGAAGTAGATGACCGAGTCGATGCTGACCACCAGGTTGTCCTCGGTGATCACCGGCTGCGGCTGGAACGTCACGACCTGCTCACGCAGGTCGAGTTTGGACGTCACCCGGTCGACGAATGGCACCAGGATGTGCAGGCCCGCGCTCAAAGTCCGGCTGTACCGTCCCAGTCGTTCAACGACTTGTGACTGCGCCTGCTGGACGATGCGCACGGTCTTCGCGATGACGATGACCATGAACAGCAGGATGAGTAGGACGACGATGCCACTGGTGATTGCTGCGTTCATTACTTCTCCTCAGTAGGGACGAATGATGGCTGTTGCGCCGCGGATCTCGACAACGGTGCCGGTGGATCCGGCAGCCAGGGGATCCCAGGCCTCTTCCAGTTGCGCCGACCAGATCTCGCCGGCGAGTTTCACCCGCCCGCTGTCGGCGGTGACTTCCTCCAGCACCGTCACGCGCTTACCGACCAGGGCGTCGACGCCGGTCAGCGCCGTCGGCCCCGACTTCAGGTGGCGCAGGGCCACGGGTCGCAGAGCGAAGATACCCAGGACCGCTACCGCTCCGGCCGCTCCGGCCTGCACGATGAATGGCGCACCCAGAGCCGCGGCACCTGCGCCAGCCAGGGCACCAGCCGCGAGCATGATGAGGACAAAATCGAGGCTCATGACCTCGAAGATGCCGAACACCACGGCCGCGATGAGCCAGAAAACCGCTGCTGACACGAGTGCCTCCTTGTTACTCAAGCCTACGTGTGTTCGAGGCTTGTGGAAAACCGGCATCCTGGGCACGCCGACGATTGCCAGGTGGCGGTATGGATATTTGCCCTGGACCTGTTCGCACGCTGTACTTGTGCGGGCAAGGTCGGTCCAGTTGCTCGGGCGGGTTTGATGCAGCTGCCGGGGCTGCGGGCACGGCCGAAGGTCGCGTGGCAGTCCCAGGGGTAGAAGTGTTGGTCGCGCCTGCTGACTTACTCTGTGGCGATGGACGATTTCGTGCCGCGCCGCGGATGGAGTAATCCGCATCTGCAGACGGTGCGCAGCCGGATCCGGCCGATCAAGGTGCAACTGCCACCCTCCGACGAGGTCGTCGTCACCCTGCCGGACGGCAGTGGGGACCGGCTGGCCGTGCAAGTCCATGAGGCAGACCCGTCGCAGCCGCTGGTCATCATCGTGCACGGTCTGGGTGGAACCGCGGAATCCGACTACGTCCGGTTCACGACCGCCGGGCTGCTCGCGGCGGGTTTCCCGGTGGCCCGGGTCGATCTTCGGGGTGCAGGGATGTCGGGGGAGGTTTCTGCGGGCAGTTATCACGGCGGTCGGACCGAGGATCTGCGCGCTGTCGTGGACACTCTCGGTCGGCGCAGCGCCGTGGTCGGGTTCTCCCTGGGCGCGAACGCCACCATCAAGCTGTTGGGCGAACACAGTCCGGCGGTGGTCGCCGGCGTGGCCGTTTCTGCCCCGCTGGATCTCGCCGTCGGTGCCGAACACCTGCACCACATCGCCGGCGGGTGGTACGAGAGGTTCCTGCTACGCCGCCTGCGGGCCGAGTCGTTGCGTCCCGCGGCTCGCTACACGCCCGAGGAACGGGCGGCCATACTCTCGGCCAAGAGCATCGTCGACTTCGACAATGCCATCACCGCGCCGCGCAACGGGTGGCGCGACGCTGCGGAGTACTACCGGGTCAATTCGGCGATCCGCTACTTGGATTCGGTGCAGCAGCCATTGCTTGTGATCCACGCCAAGGACGATCCGATGATCCCGCTGGGTCCGTACGAGTCGGTCGATTGGAACGCGTTCCCGGCGGTGCGACTGGTTCTCACCGAGCACGGTGGTCACGTCGGTTTTCACGGCAGGGATGACGCCCCCTGGTATGTGGGAGCGATCGTCGAGTTCCTCAGGTCGTCTGTGTCTCCAGATCCAGACGCAGGTGGGAGATCATCGAACGCAGGGCGACCTGGGCGTTGAGCACGTCCTCGCCCCACGACGACAGGTAGGCGTACTGCCACCACCACAGCGCCTCGATCGGCCGGCCCGCGGCGTAGTGACCCAGCCCGTGCAGCAAGTCGGTCACAATGCTCGACAGGTCATCGGACAGCGACGACTCGACGATCTCGGGCATGGGGAAGTACGGGTCGTCGACGGTGTGGTAGTTGTCGGCGTGGGCGAAGACCTCTATCAGGCTCAGTCGCAGCCCGTCCACCTCAGGCTCCTGGCCGTTGTCCGGCTCGTAGCGACCCTCGGGCACGATGTCGGTCACCGCACCGAGCCGGGCGCCTTGGGCGGCCAATTGTGCGGTCTGCATCAGCAACAGCGAGATCGCGGTATCGCCCAGGCCACCAGCCGCGACCGTCTCCACCGAACGGACGAAATCCTGCACGATCAACGCCATCTCGTCGCTGAGTTCGTGCGCGGTCGAGTCGACCGGCGTGGGTGGTGCGGTCACGGAGACTTCGTCACCGGGTAGTTCACTCATCGATCCTCCTACGTCCTACGAACGCCCGACCGAGGGTCACCTCGTCGGCCAATTCCAGATCTCCGCCCATGGGCAGCCCACTGGCCAACCGTGTCACGGACACCCCGATGGTGGCCAACTGGCGGCCCAAGTAGGCAGCCGTCGCCTCTCCTTCGGTATTCGGGTCGGTGGCGAGGATGATCTCCTGGACCGATCCATCGGCGAGCCTGCTGTACAAGTCCTTGATGTGCAATTGCTCGGGCCCGATCCCGCGCATGGGATCCAGCACGCCCCCCAGTACGTGGTAGCGGCCGGTGTACTCGCGGGTTCGTTCGATCGCGATGACGTCTTTGGGTTCCTCCACCACGCACAGCACATGCGGGTCACGGGAATCGTCGCGGCAGATCCGGCATCGGTCGCCCTGAGCGGTGTTGAAGCACACCTCACACACCGTGAGCTTGTCCTTCACCGCCAGTAGTGACGCCGCTAGGCCCTCGACGTCCTCGCGCTCGGCTTCGAGCAGGTAGTACGCGATGCGCTGCGCACCCTTGGGTCCAACGGCGGGCAGTCGCACGAGGTGATCGATGAGGTCCTGCAGGGCCGCCTCGTAGGAGGTCTGATACATCGGCGCCTACTCGGTGTCGAACTCGGCGATCTTGCGTCCCCCGAGTTCCCTTTGCAGCAGTTCCAGGCCGGACTCCGCGGTTGCCTCGACTGCCTCGTCGTCGTCGGCGGGCGCATCGTCGATGATCTCGGGCTCGGTCGCGGCGACCGGAGCGGGGTGCGCCGGAGGGGGCAGTGCATCCCCGCCCAACGTCATCTCGACGGTGAGGTCCAGGTGCATCTCGTCGAGGATCGCCTGCCGAACGCGCTCCGCGTGGCCTCCCTGGGTGAACGCTGCGACAGCGCCGCCGTTGGACTGGGTGAGAGTCAGGATCGAGCTCGAGATCGACACCGGCTGGCAGTCGCGGACCAGCAACCAGGCCACGCGGCTGTTGAGTTTCACCCGGTCCAGAACCCGCGGCCACAGGGCGATCAGTTTGTCCAGCGGGACGTCGCGCGGAGGTGCTGAGGGTGTCGCCCGGGGCTGCTGTTCGGCAGCGGACGAAGGCGCCGGGGGTGGGCCGGGAATCCGCGGTGACGCCGAAGGGCTCTGCAGCGATGGGGACGGCGGCGGTCCTGGAGGCGCAGGGACCTCGCCGTCGGCGGCCGGACGGGTGGGTCTCGTGGGCCGGGCTGTTGGCGCCGCTGCAGGCGATGGAACCGGAGGCTCCGGGTTTGCGGCAGCGGGTGGCTCCCGTCGCGTCGCAGGGGCGACCGGTGCCGCTGCCACCCGCCCGGCGACCGTGTCCAGACGGTGCTCGAGACGGTCGAGGCGGGCCAGCAGGTCCAGCGAATCGGCAGTGCCCGCAGGCAGGCACACCTCGGACATGAGCAGTTCCAGGTGCAGCCGGGGAGCGGTGGCACCACGCAGTTCGGACAGAGCTTCAGAGAGTGCATCGGCGATGCGGTTGAGTTCGGCCCGGCCGAAGCCTTGGGCCATCTGCTCCAATTCGGGCAGTCGGTCCTCCGGCAGGTCGACCAGCTGTGCCGCTTTGTCCACACCGAGCACTTGTAGGACCAGCAGGTCGCGGAACCGTTCCAGCAGGTCGGTGACGAAGCGGCGCGGGTCGTGACCGGAGTCGACCACGTCGCCGATCCGGACGAACAGGGTGGAGACGTCACCGGCGGCGATCGCGGCGGTCACGTCGTCGAGCAATGCCGAGTCGGTCACGCCGAGTTGCTGAACGGCTTCCTCGTAGGTGAGGCCCTGCGGACCGGTCCCCGAAACCAACTGTCCGAGGATCGACATCGCGTCGCGCACCGATCCTTCGCCGGCGCGCGCCACCAGTGCCAAGGCGGCCGGTTCGGCCGGAACACTTTCGGCCTCGCACACCCCGGCCAGATGGGTGGCCAGAGTCCGGACCGGAACCAGCCGGAAGGCGTAGTGATGGGTCCGGCTGCGAATGGTGCCGATGATCTTGTCCGGTTCAGTCGTTGCGAACACGAACCGCACATGCTCGGGGGGCTCCTCGATGAGCTTGAGCAGGGCGTTGGCCGCGCCCGGACCGAGCTGGTGGGCCTCGTCGATGATGTAGATCTTGTAGCGGCTCTGGGCGGGGACGAACATGGCCCGCTCGCGCAGTTCTCGGGCGTCGTCCACCAGGCCGTGGGTGGCGGCGTCCATCTCGATGACGTCCAGTGTTCCCGGACCGTTGGCGGCCAGGGCCACGCAGGAGTCGCACTGCTCGCACGGCTGGGAGGTCGGGCCCTTCTCACAGTTCAGCGACCGGGCCAGGATGCGCGCGCTGGAGGTCTTGCCGCAACCCCGGGGACCCGAGAACAGGTAGGCGTGGTGCACGCGGTCGGAGTCGATCGCACGCTTGAGCGGTTCGGTCACATGTTCTTGCCCGATGACGTCGTCGAAACGTCCCGGACGGTATTTGCGGTAGAGGGCGAGGGCCACTGATCCAGAGTAAGCGCACGGTCTGACAGGTGGTGCCGGGTCTGGGGAAAGCCGCCGTTCGTCGGCCTCGCGAGTGCCGTGAAACGACGTTTCTAGGCAGCAGAGTCGCCACGGTGGTCCACACTTGTGCCCATGACAGTTCCCGCGACCGATTGGACAGAGACGATCTCAGCCGACGAACCGGAGAGGCACGAACGTTTCGCGGACTCGATCGTCACGCTGCAGACCCGAATCAGTGCAAAGCGGGGCCCGGGCCGTGCGTTTCACCGCAAGCCCGTTGCCGCGCTAGCGGGCCGGCTCATCGTGCCGGAGGTGCTTCCCGAGTATGCCCGGCACGGGCTGTTCGCCGAACCGGGCGAGTATGAGGTGCTCGTGCGGATGTCCAACGGGGCAGTCATCCCACAGCCCGACGCGCTGCCGGACATCCGCGGTTTCGCGCTGTCGGTGCGCGGACTCGATGCTCCCGGTGCTTTGGGACAGCGCACCGACCGGCAGGATTTCCTGCTGATCAACATGCCCGCGTTCGGCTTCGAAGACTCTCAGGACTTCGCCGATATCGTCGGTCCGGCCGCGCGGGGACAGGTGGCGCTGCTGCGCTTCCTGATCGAGAAGTATGGACTGGTCAAAGGACCTCTGGAGATGGCCCAACTGGTGGCGGCGCAGGCGCGGCCGTTCAGCGGATTCGCGACCGCCGACTTCCACAGCTGTGCGCCGGTAGCCTGGGGCCCCTACGCCGCGCACATGCACGTCAAGCCCCGGGGCGCGGGCCGGAATCTGCTCGCCTGGCGGGATTGGGGCGCGGACATTCAGCAACGCCTTGCCAAGGGTGCGCTGCGCTGGGATCTGCAGGCGCAGTTCTACACCGATCCCGAGCGCACCCCCATCGAGGACGGCCGCAAGATCTGGAAGGCGCCGAAACTGACCGTAGGCAATCTCGTGCTGGACTCGCTGGCGGACGCCGAGGTGGTGGAGGCCGATCGTTTCGATCCGTGGTCGGCCGTCGCAGAGCATCGACCGTTGGGGGAGATCATGCGCGCGCGCAAGGCCGCGTACTTCCCGAGCTACCGGAACCGAACGTGAAGTGACCCCCCGCGCACCCGACAGAGCACGCTTACCCTTGCTGCCTTCCGGCCCTGGGGGAGTTGGGCATGATGCCGCCGCACGGGGGGTCCCTACCAGAATACGCACACCGGCATACCCGTACCATCGTCGGTGGAGGATTCGCCTAGTGGCCTATGGCGCTCGCTTGGAAAGCGGGTTGGGTTAACGCCCTCAGGGGTTCGAATCCCCTATCCTCCGCGCGTGAGAAGGCCCCCCAGTGTTTTTCTGGGGGGCCTTCTCACGCGCGGAGCACGTAGCACGGATTCGGGAGGAGCGAGGCCGTCAGGCCGAGCGACGGTTCCCCTATCCTCCGCTCGCAGGTGTGTGGCTGAGGTGGAGATGTCCCGCTAGTTGCCCGATAGCCCGCTAGTTGCCCAATGGCCTGCAATCTGGGGGTCACCCGGCAACCAATGGGTCAGTGCGTGAGGAAGGCCTGGCCGACGGTTCCCCTATCCTCCGCTCGCAGGTGTGTGGCTGAGGTGGAGATGTCCCGCTAGTTGCCCGATAGCGCTGCCCACGCTGGGGGTCACCCGGCAACCAATGGGTCAGTGGGGGCGCGGTCCCCATCCTCCGCTGCGGTGTGGCTGAGGTGGAGATGTCCCGCTAGTTGCCCGATAGCCCGCAAGTTGCCGAATGGCCTGCAATCTGGGGGTCACCCGGCAACCAATGGGTCAGTGCGTGAGGAAGCCTGGCCGAGCGAGGGCTCTCTTCCCTTCGCTCGGGGCCGGACCTACCTGCCCACGCTGACCGCCTGCTGGAACGTCGGACGGTTCTGGAACGGGTACACGCTCGGGGCAGTCACCCCGGCGGTCACCCGCGCCCGGTTGGCGTTCCAGCACGAGGGCTGGGGGTCGGTCACGCATGCGCCAGCGCCGTAGAGCTGCTCGGGAGTGACGGTGAGCGCCTGCTTCAACGAATCCTGCAGGGCCGTGCTGCAGGCGGTCTTGTCGCCGTTGCCGCAGAACGCCACCGGGAAGCCGCCCGGCACCGGTGCGCCGGTCTGCACGCGCTGCAGATCCTGCAGGCTGTAGCCCCACCAACCATCGGAGAAGCCAGGTGCGCTCGGGCGGCTCGACACGGCGCCGAACGAGATCATGTTCTGGATCTCGCTGAAGGCTTCGGTGCCCAAGCCCGACTCGAACTGCGCGGTCAGCAACTTCGGCCACCAGGCGTCAAGAATCTGGATCGTCGTGGTGTGCTTGAACGCGCCGTCCTTGTCGAGGTCGCGGCGGTGTCCGCCGTCGGCCATCCACGCCTTGAGCTTGTCGATCGCCGCAGTCAGTTCCGGATCAGAAACCGTGCCCATCGCTTCGAACACCGTCGGCAGCACCTTGGCCGCGCGGATGTCCTGCGTGGCCGATTCCTCCATGGCTTGCACGACCTGCGCAAGCGTGGCTTTCTTTCCGCCGCTCACGGCAGTCTGCAACTTCTCCTCGATGAGGTTGGAGCGGTAGAACGGCCCGAAGCCCCACTGCCGATCGGAGGCAGACCAATCCTTGGCTGGTTTGTTGTTCCACGAGACCATCACGGCTTGGTTCTTGGTCTGCGGGTGCCGTTCGGGGGCCAGCAGGTCCATCGTGTAGTTCTTCGGATCGAAGCCTTGCCAGTCGTACTTGCCGGTCCCGAGTACTGGGAAGTCCGGGGAGGTGCCCTTCGCGCGTTCGGGGTAGGCGCCCGACAGGTAGTACGCGGTGTGCTTGGCGTTCTGGAACGCCCAGTTGAAGGTGAACTGGATCTTCGAGGCCGACTGCTGGAACTTCTTCGGCGAACTCATTCGGTCGGGTTCATTGAACCGGCGGAAGCCCATGATGGAATCGGCCTCGTGCAGGTAGGTGGTACGGGCGGTGGCGTACGCGACTTTCTTGCCGTTCACGGTTCCGTAGTGGGTCACGAGTCCATGCACGGTGCGGTACACCTTCAGCTTGGCCTTGCCCGCAGGTGTCTTGTCGATGGCGTTCGGCGCCCAGGCCAGGTTGCGGACCAGCTTCTCCATCTTGCGGCACTTGCCCTTGTACGTGTACTTGTACTTGCTGTCGTCGCAGAGCACCTCAGCGAAGGTGTCCACATTGTCCGAGCCGGCCGAGGTGGCGCTGAAGGTGTAGTCGCGGCCGCGTCCCAACTGCACGTACATGCTCACGCCGGGGAAGGACGCGCCGCGGGCGTCGATGCCCGGACCGTGCAACTCCAGTTCCATGAGCACCTGCGGCAGGTAGTAGCCGACCTGCGGCCCGAGCACGCCCAGCGGACGGCCGTTGGCCGAGTTCTTGGCCGAAAGCAACTCCCAGTTCGAGTGGTGCCCGTCGAGTTGCTCCTTCTGGATCGCATCCCCCACCGACGCGCTGTCGTCGGCGGCCGCCAGCGCTGAGCTCGATGAGTCGCCGGAGATGACCTTCCACGGCGTCACGCTGGTGCCGGGGTCCGGCAGTGCGAGGCCCTTCGGGGCGAACGAGTCACCGGTTTGGTACGGGAAGCTCTCCGGGATGGTTGTCGGTGCGGTGGGGTTGTTCTTGGAGCGGAAACCGGTCCAGATGGCCCGTCCCTGCTCGACGCCGAACCGGGCCTCCAGCGCCCGCAGAATCTGCGCCGATGTGACCTCGGCACCGCCGCCGCGGCCGAAGATGCCGCCGAACAGCGTTGCCACGGACATGACGTCGGTGGCCTTCCATTTCTTGAGCTTCTGCCCGACCGCTGCGTACTCACCGGGCAGCAGTGCGTCGTCCTTGCCGGCAGCCTTGATGTAGGCGTTGATTCCCTTGACGTAGGCCTTCACGTCCTTGCGCAGCTTGTTCCATTCCTTGAGGCTGCCTTGGGCCGGGGCTTTGAGCATGCGCTTGAGGTCGGCCTCGGTGTACGCGTTGTTCTGCCACTGATTCGCGTCGGCGTTGAGGTTCCCACCGCCCAGGAAGTTGGTCAGGTCCGCACGGCCGGTGTGACGCAGCACATCCATCAGGAACAGGCGGTCGTTGGCCGAGGCGTAGCCGGCTCCGAACATCGTGTCGCTGCGGGTCTTGCCGTAGATGCGTGGGACGCCGTACTGCTTGTCCCGCAGGATGGTCACACCCTTGCGTGGCTTGACCGTCTTCGCGCGGTTCTTCTTCTTCACGCCGAAGGTCGCGTCCTTGTAGTAGTCCTTGACCTGCGAATCGGTCAACGTCGGTGAGGCGTAGAGCAGGCCGTCATAGAGCGGTTGCTGGTCGGCCCAGTGCTTGGGCAGGGCGCCGGTAGCCCGAAAGTTCAGGATCTGGCCGAGGGTGTCGAGCCCGTTCTGTCCAGGCGGCAGCACGTTGCGGAAACCGCCGGCGTCGTTCTTGCCGTAGGCCCCGGGGTTGTCGGCGGCTGCGGGCACGTCACCAGCGGCGCGGCTATCCCCGTCATTGGCAGGACCCTGTGCATAAGCAGGTGCGGCGATGAGCACACTGGCTGCTGCGAGGGGGACGGCGATCCGGGACAGTGCACGATGCATGAGCTACCTCGTTCTCTGGCGTTCGCACGACACTCTAGGCGCGGAATCGGGACGGTGAGAAGCGTTTGTGCCGATCCACGCCGGAGGTCACCGTTGGTTCAGGAATCGAGTCGCCGTGGTGGCTGACCTGCCGGGTCTCGGACTTGGTGTTCAGCCGTTGAACCCCCGCACGACTGGCTGGCCGTCCGGCCGCGGCGAACAGGCGTTGGAGTTGGGTACGGGGGTTGGAGAAACGTACGGGGGTTGGAGATAGACCCGCCGTGGGACTCCAACGGATGTACCTGTCTCCAACGGAAGTGCTGAAGTCCAACGGCTGCCACCACGCGCCCCGCTCACCACGAACCCCCGCCGCCGCCACCCGAGCCACCGCCGCCGCCACCACCACCGCCGGAGGACGAGGAGCGCTGGGTCGCCTGGTAGGCGGCCACAGCCGATGCCTCCACCGCGACCACTCCGGTCGACAGTGCCCACATGCGCGAGGTGTTCGTGGGCGAGGAGTAGAGATGCGAGGTGCCGGCCAGCGCCGAAGCCTCCGGGCTACCCGGTGGTGGAGTGCAGGACGCGGCCCATTCTTCCGCGCAGTCGAAGGCAACCGCCCACGGCAGGTACTCGTCGAAATGCCGTACCCGCGCGGCGTAGTCGAAACGCTCCGACGAGGCCGGTGTGGACAGCACCTTCTTGAACCCGGCGGTGGCGTCGCGCAGGTCTGACCCGCGATCGGTGATCCGGGTGGTGTCGCGGCGGTTGATGATCAAGCCGACGGCGGCGGCAACCCACAGCGCCAGCGCCACAACCAGCCCGTCGTTGAGCCAGATCAGCGCACTGAATCCACCGATGATCGCCATGTAGATGAGCAAAAGCGCCCACCCGGATCCACCCACCCGGGTCGCCAAAGCATCCCTGACGGCGCGGTCGTCGACCTCGGACTTGACGGTCCCGTCGAGGCTGGACAGAAGTTTGCCGTCGGCGACGCTGCCCTTGGAGATGGTGCGCGATGCGCCGGGCCGTTGCAGCCCCAGGCTGTCGATCGCTGCCTGGAATCCCACCAGGTCGGGTACGGGATTCTGGGTACGGGTCAACTGGATCCAGTCCGGGCCGTCGTTGTCGTGCACCGAGCGTTGTTCAGCCTGGAAATCGACGACGTTGTGCGCCACAAGGTTGAGCAACACCGCAGGCACGCCACGACTTGCCGGGGTCTCGTCGAGCGTCCAAGTGGCCACCAGCGGATCCGGCCCGGGCGGTTCGAAACGCAGGGCAGGGTTTAACCGGCGTTCCCTGGAACCGGCGAACGTCCTCACCGTGAGTAACAGCGACAGTGCCACGAAACCCAGCGTTGCGAACAGCAGCAAGGTCTGTCCGGCCGTGCGCCCGGCACCCGGGGCAGACTGCGCGAAATACGCCTGCATGGTGATCGGGGTGTACGTGGGCAGTTGGCTCACCGAGATCCGGTACTGGCCGTCTGCCTGAGTGATCTCGCACGGCACTGCCGCCTCGCAGGTGGGGGGCTGAACGGTCGGGGGGACAGATGCGCGGACCTCCACCTGTCGCATCGGCATGGACCAACCTGACCCGACGACGTCCCAATACCACTGCGACCCGGCGCCCTCCGGGCCATCCTTGGGCGCGGTCAACGCGTTTTCGGTGGTCGA
Organism: Micrococcales bacterium; assembly: GCA_016719135.1. Classification (GTDB taxonomy): domain Bacteria; phylum Actinomycetota; class Actinomycetes; order S36-B12; family UBA10799; genus JADKAV01. The sequence goes on from JADKAV010000010.1 coordinate 99,717, forward strand.
GATGATCCGGTAGCGCTGGATGCCACGATCGAACGTGCGCCCCTGGGAACCCACCCGGATGGTCTTGGTCCCGCCGCCCTCCTGGGACACGATGTACGGCTCCGGCACCCAATCGCCGCCCTGCCGTCGCTCCACGGACACGACCTCGACCGGGTGCTCGATGTTCGCGTACTGCGCGTCCTCGGTGTCGAAGATCCGATAGATCCCGTGCTTGCCGTAGGTGGTGAATTCCACCGAGATGACCTCGGTGATCGCCAGTCGCCCGTCGGGCTCGAGGACGAACTTGGCACGGTAGTCGTCGACGATGGAAGTGTCTTCGACGTCGCCGCCGGAACTGGTGAAAACGTCCTTGAACGGCACCGGGTACACACCGAACCAACCGGCCACAATTGCGCCGCCGAGCAGCACCACCAGTAACAATCTCAACTTCGGGATCCGCATCAGCGCTACCCTGCCCTCGTGGCTCTCGTGATTATTGTGATCGTAATCCTCCTGGTCGGGCTTGGCGTGGTCTTGTACAACCGGCTGATCCGCCTGCGCAACAAGGTCGAGGAGGCGTGGGCGCAGATCGACGTGCAATTGCAGCGCCGCCACGACCTGATCCCGAACCTGGTCAGCACCGTCAAGGGGTACGCCTCGCATGAGAAGGGCACCCTCGAGGAGGTGACCGCCGCCCGCGCGGCTGCTGTCTCGGCGCAAGGGCCCGCGGCCGCGGGGCAGACCGAGAGCATGCTGAGCTCTGCGTTGGGCCGGTTGTTCGCGGTGGCGGAGAACTACCCGGATCTCAAGGCCGATCAGAACTTCCGCCAGCTGCAGGAGGAACTGTCCGAAACCGAGGACAAGGTCGCGTTCGCCCGGCAGTACTACAACGACAATGTTCGTGAGTGGAACACGCGGATCGCGAGCGTTCCGGACAACCTTGTGGCGGGCCTCATGCGGGCCGAGAAGGCTGAGTACTTCGAACTCGAAGGTGGCGCCGGAGCGGCTCCGCAGGTCAGTTTCGAGTGAGTGCAGTGCACCCGCCTGGGTCGAGCACGTCGTCTGGTGGCAGGTGTACCCGCTGGGATTCCTCGACGCACCCACCGCTGCGGATCCCGAGGTCGTGCACCGTCTGCCGAGCCTGGAGAACTGGCTGGACTACCTGATCGAGCTCGGCGCCTCTGGCCTGGCGCTGGGCCCGATGTTCGCTTCGTCGTCGCACGGCTACGACACGATCGACTACTACCGGATAGACCCCCGCATCGGGGATACCGAGGACTTCGAGCGCCTGGTCGAAGCCGCCCATGAGCGTGGAATCCGGGTGCTGCTGGACGGCGTGTTCAACCATGTCGGCCGACAGTTCCCGATGTTCCAGCAGGCGCTGCGCGAGGGGGAGGGCTCACCGGCTGCCGAATGGTTCCACCTCTTCTGGAAGGGCGAGGACCGGGAACCGGAGTATGAGCACTTCGAGGGGCATCGCGATCTGGTTACCCTCAACCACGGCAGTTCGCAGGTGGTGGACTTCGTGACCGAGGTGATGTGCCACTGGCTGCAACGGGGGGCCGACGGTTGGCGCCTGGACGCGACCTATGCGATTCCGGCCGAGTTCTGGGCGCAGGTCCTGCCCCGGGTCCGCGAACGTTTTCCGGACGCGTACATCGTCGGCGAGATGATCCACGGCGACTACAGCGCGTACGTCGCGCAAGGGCAGCTGGACTCCGTGACCCAGTACGAGTTGTGGAAGGCGATCTGGAGTTCGCTCAACGACCACAACTTGCACGAGCTCGACTGGACGTTGGGCCGGAACAACGAGTTCCTCGATCAGTTCGTCCCGCTCACGTTCCTCGGTAACCACGACGTCACCCGCATCGCGAGCAAACTGACCGACCAGCAGCACTACCCGCACGCGGTGGCGATCCTGATGACGGTCGGGGGCACGCCGTCGATCTACGCCGGTGATGAGCAGGGTTTCCTCGGCATCAAGGAGGACCGCCCAGGCGGCGACGAGCAGGTGCGTCCCCCGTTCCCGCAGCAGCCGGATGACCTGGCGCCGTTCGGCCAGCAGCTCTACCACCTGCATCAGGAACTGATCGGGCTGCGCCGCCGGCATCCGTGGCTCACACAGGCACGCACGCAGGTGCTGCATGTGGCCGATGAGCAGATGGTGTTCCGCAGTGCGTGGGGCGACGACGCCCTTGTGGTCGGGCTCAATCTCAGTGACGAGCAGGTCACTGTGCATGGACCCGGTGGCACCGAGGTGTTGGCAGGCAACGGCTGGATCGACGGTTGGGAGACGGTGGGCCTGCCTGCGCATGGCTGGGCGATCCTGACGGCCTGAGCACCGCCTGCCGGCCAGTTCGCGCATTTGGAACAATGGGCCGGTGCGCATCGTCACCTGGAACGTCAACTCCCTGCCCAGCCGTATGCCCCGGATGCGGGTGTGGCTGCAGGTCATGAAACCGGATGTCCTCTGCCTGCAGGAGACCAAGATCGCCGACGAGCAGTTCCCGTACGAGGACCTGCGTGAGCTGGGATATGAAGCCGTGCACCGCGGGGATGGTCGCTGGAACGGGGTGGCCATCCTGTCGCGGGTCGGGATCGACGAGGTCGTAACCGACCTTCCGGACGTGTGTGGTTTCCCCAACGACGACGACCCTCCCGAGCCGCGGTTCCTCTCGGCGGTGTGCGGTGGTGTGCAGGTGGTCTGCGTCTACGTGCCCAACGGGCGCACGCTGGAGAACCCGCACTACCTGTACAAACTGCGGTGGCTTTCGGCGCTGCACCGGTTCGCGGCACAACCGGCCGCCGGCCCGCGTCCGTTCGCGATCCTCGGCGACTTCAACGTCGCCCCCCACGACGAGGACGTGTGGAATATCGCCGACTTCGAGGGCAGCACACATGTGTCCGAGCCGGAGCGGGTGGCGATCCGCGAACTCGTGGAGCTGGGTCTGGAGGACCTCCCGCCGACGATCAGTAAGGGCAACCCGTTCACCTTCTGGGACTACCGGGGCGGCAACTTCCACAAAGGTTTGGGCATGCGCATCGACCTGATCCTGGCCAACCCCAGTTTCGCCGCTGCGGTGTCGGAGACGTTCATCGACCGGGAGGCCCGCAAGACCGGCACGAAGGGCACCCCGCCGCCCAGCGACCACGCACCATTGATCGTTGATGTGGATCTCTGAGCGAGCAGCGGGAGGGCTGCATACGCGTTGGAGTTGCGCGCGCGGTTTTTGTCCCGTGCCGATGTCCAACGCCTGTCCGCACTGATCGCCGACAGAGCCCTCTTCGCCAACTGGTAGCGACGCGACGTACCGTCGAGAGGTGCGGATTCCGAAGCGAAGCGTCCTGCTTGTCGTGGCAGTGATCGTCTCCACAACCGTGACGGCACAACCGGTTGCCGCCGACGGACCCGGTTACAAGTTCTTCCGCAGTGCCAGCAGTGCGAAGACCCCCGGCGCCTACTGGAATCCGTGCCAGGTGGTCCGCTACGGCATCGACTTCACCTACGCCCAGAAGGCCGGACTGAAGAAGTCCTGGGAACGCGACCGTTGGCGCTCGGCGGTCGACGAGGTGGCCACGACCATGGGGGTGCGCTTCCGGTACGCCGGGGCGATCACATCCCGTTCCGCGCGGACCCGGCCGGAGTCGACCGCGAAGGTTGATGTGATCATCACGTTCGGCAACGCCAAGGCACGTGGGCGCTACGGGTACCGTCGCGTACTGAAAGGCCCGGTCGCGGGGGTGGCCGGAGTGCAGTGGCGGGCATCCGATCGGCGCAACCGGTTGCAGGTCTACGGCGGGTACGTCGTCATCGATGCCGAAGAGATCGTTCGCCGCACCAGCAACTGGGAGGCCCCGTTCGACCCCAGGCCGGCCGAACTGCGTTCACCGGACGTCGTCCGTGCCCTGTACATGCACGAGTTCGGGCACGCGGTCGGCTTGGACCATGTGCGCGACAAGCGCCAATTGATGTACCCGCGCCTGCAGGCCGACCGCCCTGACACCCTTGGCGCGGGAGACCGCAGGGGTCTGCGCAAGATGGGCAAGCAGCGCTGCTTCTGAGCTGAGCGAACCGCCGGAAGGCGCTAGCCTCGCCCGAGCTCGATCCGGACCCCGATCACGGTCTCCTCGTCACACAGCCCCAGGGCATGAGCGAGGTCCGCGGCGTGGGCGGCGTCAGGGACCAGGTACAACGGGATTCCCTCACCGCGAAGAGCTGTGGCGTGCTTGGACAACTCGACGTTGCGATCGTCCTTGGCCGATCCCACCTGCCGGATGAGGATGAGTTTCACATGGCCGGGAAACTCGCGGGCCATCTCCTCGTAGGTCAGGGCGTCGCGCTGGCCACTGTCCCCGATGAGCACGAAGTCGGTATCGGGATAGGCCTGGAACAGTCGCCGGATGGCCATCCGTTTGTGTTCGGCGCCGCTGCGGCGCACATAGCGCTCAGTCGGGCCCCACTCGGTGAGGAACATGGGACCCTGCGGGAAGGCCCGAAGCTGGATGAACTGCTGGAGCATCTCGTAGAAAGACCAGCTACCCGTGGACACGTAGAAAAACGCTGGCGACGGTTTGCGTGCACCTGACGGCCCCGGTACCCCTCGGGTGAGTCCGCGGTACAGCGAGGCCATGCCTCTGACGGCGCTTCGGGTGTTGGCATCGCGCAACAGCGTCTGCTTGAGCGCGGTGAGGCCTTCGGTGAGACCGCTGACCAGGATCGTGTCATCGATGTCGGAGATGACTGCGAACGGAGCTTTGGCTGCTGGTTTCAGTACCCGACCAGATCCGGAGGCGGACTCTCCGTCCTCGATCGGCGTTGTCACGGCGTGGGCGTCGTGCCAACCGGCTGGGAGTTTCGGTACGGGAAGCGAGAAGTTGGCGAAGCCGCGGGAATCGGTGACCTCGTGCGCAGTGTTGCCAGCGATGCGCAGTTCCACATCCACGCCGACGATCGCCAACGCGCCGTGCCGTCGCAGGTTTGCCTGCATCACGTCCCAGTAGGGGATGCGGCTGTCGCCGGGCAGTTCGGGTTCTTCGACGACCCGCACGCGCACCTTCGCGACGTTGTCTGCCACGTAGCCGCGGTACACGATGACATGCATCCCGCGGAACGCTCCGGATTGCATCTTGTTGTTCCGGCGGCGTCGAGTGAGTTTGCCTTCAACCTGCGCGACCGCGGCGGCTGTCTCTGCGCTACGCAGTTTGGCGTTGAGGTCGGACGCGATACGTCGGGGAAGGCTCGGCACATTGTTCAGCATGACAAGCCCGGCGCGGATTGTCGCGGGGAGTTGCGGGTTGGCGGCACTGGCGCCATCACATGGGGGCCGAGGGTGAAGAATTTCCTCCCGATTGGCCCAGATGTGATGGCAGGAAACGGATCGAAGTTCACAAAACGGGCGCAGATTCCTTGAAGACGGGTCCGCGCGGCGTCGAGGTGGCCCAGATTTGATGGCGCAGTGCTCACAACTCCCGCTCGTACACGAACATCAACGGGCCGGCGCCCCCCTCGGTACGTCGGAATCCGCACTTCTCGTACAGGTGGCGGGCGGCCACGTCATCCTCGGTGGTGCCGAGGTCCATGTGGTCGGCCCCGCGACGTCGCGCCTCCGCGATGGCTGCTTCCAGCAGGGCCCGCCCCGTCCCCTGTCCGCGGTGCCCGGGCCGCACGTACAACTCGGCCAGGTAGCACTCTTGCCCCCGCGTCCACAAACTCAGCCGGAAACGCAGCACCGCCAGTCCGACGTCGTCGGCCAGCAGGACACAGGTGTCGTGGGCCATGAGTAGACGCAGTCGCTGCGCGAGTTCGGGCGGGGAAGGCGTCGGCTCGGCATATTCGGTGTTGAAGTCGTACAGCAACCCGGCGATCACGTCGGCGTCGTCGGGTTGTGCCTCACGTACTTTCATGATTTCGCCAGGGTAACCACGCAGAGTCTGATTAAGGTATTCCCAACTCGTAAGGAGACCTATGAACCTCGCTGACAACCTGACCGCCACTGCGAAAGCACACCCCGACAACGTCGCCATCAAGTTGGACGACTTCGAATTGACCTACGCCGGGCTCAACGGCGCCAGCAGCCTGGCGGCCGGCTGGCTGCGCGACCTGGGGGTGGAGCGCGGCGATCGCGTCGGCATCATGCTGCCGAACGTGCCGCAGTTCCCGATCATCTACTACGGCGCCCTGCGCGCAGGCGCCATCGTGGTGCCGATGAACCCGCTGCTCAAGGAGCGCGAGGTCGAGTACTACTTGTCGGACTCCGGTGCGAAGGTCCTGTTCGGGTGGGAGGGATTCGCCGAAGAAGCCAAGCCCGGCGCTGAGGCTGCCGGAGCGAAGTTCGAGGTGGTGGATGGCACGTTCTCCGAGCGACTCGCATCCCACGCCCCGGCTCCGGAGGTTGTTGACTGCGACCCGGATGACACCGCGGTGTTGCTGTACACATCCGGCACGACCGGTCGGCCCAAAGGCGCCGAGCTCACCCATGCGAACCTGGCCGGCAACGTCGAAACGGCGATGGCGTTGTTCGACGGCAGCAGCGACGACGTCATCTTCGGGGGTTTGCCGCTGTTCCACTCGTTCGGCCAGACGTGTGGTCTGAACACCGCGGTGGCCTGTGGCGCGACCTTGACGTTGATCCCACGGTTCGATCCGACGAAGGCACTCGAGGTTCTGCAGCGTGACAAGGTGACGGTCCTGCAGGGAGTGCCGACCATGTACGTCGCGCTGGTCCAGCATCCGGACAACGCCGAGTACGACAAGTCCTCGCTGAAGTCCAGCGTGTCCGGTGGAGCATCGTTGCCGGTGGAGGTGCTCAAGGGGTTTGAGCGTGCATTCGGAGTGGCGTTGCTGGAGGGGTACGGGTTGAGCGAGACCAGTCCTGTGGCGTCGTTCAACCACCCCGACAAGGAGCAGAAGGCCGGCTCCATCGGCACTCCCATCCGCGATGTCGAATTCCGCCTGATCGACTCTGAGTGGAACGACGTGCCCGAGGGTGAGATCGGGGAGATCGCCATCAAGGGCCCGAACGTGATGAAGGGGTATTGGCAGCGGCCAGACGCGACCGCGGAGGTCATCAAGGATGGCTGGTTCCGCACCGGCGACCTGGCCACCCGCGACGAGGATGGCTACTACTTCATTGTCGACCGGGCGAAGGACATGATCATCCGCGGCGGGTACAACGTGTACCCGCGTGAGGTCGAAGAGGTGCTGTACGAACACCCCGCGGTTGCCGAGGCGGCCGTAGTGGGCGTGCCCGATGCGACCCTCGGCGAGGAAGTTGGTGCCGCGATCACGCTCAAGCCGGGCGCCACGGCCACCCCCGACGAGATCGGCGAGTTCGTGCGCGATCGGATCGCTGCGTACAAGTACCCGCGGATCGTGTGGTTCATCGAGGAGGGACTGCCGAAGGGTCCGACTGGCAAGATCCTGAAGCGGGAGATCACGCCGCCGGCGTAGGTGATGTGGTGCTTGAGACCGACCGGTTGGTTCTCAGGCGTTTCTGCGCAGCCGATCTGGACGAGCTTGTCGCACTGGACAGCGATCCCGAGGTCATGTTCTTCATCACCGGCGGGCGGGCAACTCCGCGCGAGCAGGTCGAGCGGGAAGTCCTGCCCGCGTTCATCGCCGGTGGGTATTGGGCGGCGGTGGAGAAGGTCGGCGGGCGCTTCATCGGATGGTTCCACCTGCGTCCGCCCGACGACCCTGAGTTGGGCTACCGGTTGCGCCGGGATCTGTGGGGCCGTGGGTATGCCACCGAGGGCAGCCGAGCGCTGATCGACCACGCGTTCACCCATGGCGCGGCGAGAGTGCGCGCCGAGACGATGGTGGCGCACCTCGCCTCTCGCCGAGTGATGGAGAAAGCCGGAATGCGGGAAGTGCGCCGCTTCCACGCCGATTGGCCCGATCGCATCCCGGGCGACGAACTCGGAGACGTGGAGTACGCGATCACCAGGCAGGAATGGCTGGCACACGTTGAGTGAGCCATGACCGACCCGTTTGCGGTTCTCGGACTTGCCCCCACAGCGACCCCGGACCAGGTGAAGGCCGCCTACCGCGCCAAAGCCCGCACCATGCATCCGGACGTGGGAGGGGATCCGGGCACTTTCCTGGCGATGAAGGTGGCGGCTGAGACTGCCTTGGAATACGCGTCGGGGGACAAGCCGAACCCGTACGTGCCCACCGCGGACCACACGCTGTACGTGAGCTCGTACGACCGTCACGCCCACAGCGCACCGCCCCCGCCCAACGTGTGGAGCGGACGCTTCCTCGGCGGAGCCTTGTACTGGATTCTGCCGGTGGCCGCAGGCATCTTCATGGTCTCCGGTGCAACCGGTCCATACTTCATGCCTGTGTACGCGGGCAGCATGCTGATCTTCGGCCTGGTCGTGTGGTGGGTGCTGAGGCGGCACTGAATCCAGTCACGCGCTATGAACGAGGCCAAACTCGCCGGCGTCCCGGTCGCTACGAAGGTGCCGTTGTTTCGACCACGAACTCGAAGAAGGACTGGCTGAAGATCGTGCCCGACTGTTGGAGGGCGTGATCTGGGATTCGCCGCGACTGTTCCTGTCGGTACGACGATCTTGTGCAAACGGAAGAAGCCCTCGACTGCGGTTGTCTGCGATTCGGCCCTCGATCCGGTCGACCGGTACAGCACGGATGGCCGGTGTCGAAACCCGCGCGAGCCCAACTTCCCTTTCGCGACCGATGAGTTCCGAAGAGATCGCTGGTATCCGCGCCGACTATGAACGGATTCTGAATCCGGAGACGTGTGAGTACACCTCGCCAAAGGAGCCGGACTTCTCCGAGATCGTCGGCGACTGTGACTGGGAGCAGAAAGGTGTGTATGGCTTCGCGCCTTCAGGTCGCGTGTCAAAGACGGATCCGCGTTTCGGAGTGCTGAATATTGGCTGCATCACAGGCTCGGTGGACGGCATGGCGGCGCTGTGCCTGCCCGGGAAACCAGCAGATCGGTGGCATTCCGCGGTTCTGCCTACCGTTCCCCTACGCGCACAGCACCTTCCTCGGCCCCGGCTCGCTGTGACGCAGCCTGCAATTGAGGGCTCACCGTGCAGGCCGTAATACCTCGAACTGGCAGGTCGGCCCTGCGGCGCGTGTGAGCCGCCTGTCGCCAGTGAGCAGGGTGCAGTCAAGGGCCTCGGCGAGGGCGATGTAGGCGGCGTCGTACATCGTGAGGGTCTCGCGCAGTTCCCAGCAACGGTTGAGCAGGGGCGCGTGAGGGGCGCGTTGCACCGGAAGCGCGGCAAGGTCGGCGAGCGCGAGGATTGAGCGACGTTCGTCGATCAGACCTGAGCGGTTCTGGCGTCGCAGGACTGATGCGACCTCGAGGTCCAGTAGCGTCGGCGCGGCCAGGGTTTCGCCGCGCAGTCGGGCCCGAGCGGCATCACCGTCCGGGCCGTCATCGGCGAGGGCCACCGCCAGAACAGAGGCGTCAACGACGAGCACGATCCCCCTGAACGGCCTTGACAGCGTCGGCAAGGGGCACCGAACCGCCCGAGCGTCCACCGGCGCGGTCAAGAACCTCCTCCAGCGAAGGCTGGCTGGCCTCAGCGATCAGGCGCGAGAGCAGGTATTCCTGAAGTGATTGGTGTGCGGCAGCAGCCCGCTGACGAAGGACGGCATGGGTCTGTTCTGGGACGTCTTTGATCTGCACACTGGGCATGGAGCCATTATGGCGCCAGAGCATGCATTTCACAAGTGCCGTGTTCACGTCACGTTGACCCCAGCTTCCCTAGACGCGCGAATCGCACCCGTGTAACCGTTCCCCGAATCACCGAACCGGGACTGTGCGAACTGCACAGGGGTGCCGACACGGTAAAGCTTCGAGATCGGGGACGACACCCTGGATCGGAAATGGTCGATCGTGAACGGCAGGCCATTGGCGACCGCGCAACACTCGCCCAGACCAAGGCCGCTGCATCTCGGCAGGCGGGCGCCTGCTGCTGCCTGTTGCTACCTGACCGGCGATCCGACGTCCTGAAGGCCTATGTCGGTGAGGAGCCAGATTACGCAGGCAGCCATTCCTCGATCGGGTTGGGCAGCCCGTTGAAACTCTGCGACGCGCATGTCAGCGAGTAGGCGCCCTGGGTATGGACAAGGATCGGATCGCCGGGCTGCAGAGTGTCGGGCAGCCGATAAACGTGGGCGTCCCCCAGAGTGTCAGCGGTGTCGCAGGTCGGGCCGGCGACGATGTAGGGCTGCGGTCGGCCGACGTCGATCGGGTGCGCGGTGATGTGGGGAGGCAGCAGGTCGGCCTCGGACAATCCGGAGTACCTCCCAACTTCGAGGATGAGGTAGTCGGGGTAGCCAGGCCGACGATTGACGTCCAGGGCCCGGGTGGCCATGATCCCGGCGTCGGCGATGAGGAAACGTCCGGGTTCGGCCGCCCAAGGTGTCTCGGGGTGGACCTGACTGGTGAGGGCATGCCAGTGGTGAAAGGTCTCCCGGTATTCGTCGAGACTGGCCGGCTGACCCGGGGTGGTGGGGTATCCGTAGCCGGGTAGTCCACCACCGATGTTCACAGCCAAGGGATGATCGACCGCCGGGATCTGCATGATCAAGCTGTGGACCGTGGCCAGTGCGGTCGCATAGGCGTGCGCGGTCGTCTGCTGCGATCCCACGTGGAATGACAGGCCGTGTACGTCGAGGCCGAGGGCACGGGCGTGGGCGGCAAGATCGGGCACGGCGTCGGGGGAAGCGCCGAACTTCTGGGTGAGGGTGAACACCGCACCGTCGGACTGCACCGCGGTACGCAACCACACCCGAGCCCCTGGCGCGTAGGCCGCGATCTTGGTCAGCTCGTTCTCCGAGTCCGCCGAGTACAGCGTGACCCCTGCCCGGTGCGCCGCGGAGATGTCGCGCGGATGTTTCAAGGTGTTTCCGTACGAGATGTCCTCCGGCGCGGCACCGGCCGCCAGGGCCTTGTCCAACTCCGCGCGCGAGGCGATGTCCATGCCACAACCAGCGGCCGCCAAATGGGTGAGGAGGTGCAGGCTGGGGTTGGTCTTGACCGCGTAGTAAAACGCGGTGTCAGGTGGCAACAGGCGAGTCAACGCAGCGAGTTTCTCGTCGACGGTTTGCTGATCCAGGTAAAGCACGGACTCGCGCTCATCGTCGGTGCGATGGGAGTACGTGTGAAGAACACGCTCGCGGAATGATGCCCGCAAAGCGGTATCGGGAACGGACACGAGGGGCACCTCCGGGATTCACGCGCGCCGGTGCCGACGTTACTCCACCGGTCCGTTCGCGGTCTGCGGTTCAGCTCATCACGTGCCTTATCGGAAAAGAGCGTGATTCGGCGCTGGGTCAGGGATTCGAACCTGGGTGACGTTGCCGCCACAGAGGTTTTGCTTTCCGTGTCCTTTGGTCACGGGGCCTGCAGGCGTTCCCCGCCCGTTCGCCCTCGAAGTCGCGGATACCCGCAACTGATCTTGGGTGCCAGTTGCGGTGGCTGCTTCGAAGCGAATCATGGTGTTTGTGGCGGAGGGCCAGGGATTCGAACCCTGGGTACGGGGTTACCGCACAATGGTTTTCAAGACCGTCTCCTTAGGCCACTCGGACAGCCCTCCTGTTCGACATTGTGGCAAACCCCATGCGGCCCCCGCCCGTGAGCCGCCCGTACACTGATCGGCGGAGGCGTCGCCTAGTCCGGTCTATGGCGCCCGCCTGCTAAGCGGGTTTGGGACTCAAATCCCATCGCGGGTTCAAATCCCGCCGCCTCCGCCGTGCCGAAGGCCCCTGGGTGTTTTTCCCGGGGGCCTTTGGCGTGGGCGGAGCGTCGGCTTTGGATTTGGGAGGAGGAACGCGTCAGCGTTTCGACGGTTCCCGCCGCCTCCGCCGTGATTCGGCCCCTGTCCGGTTGAGGGCGGTGTTGTTGGGGGGTCTGGGCTCTCGAACTGCCCAACAACGTCGCCCTCAAGTGTTTCTGCCACCTGCGCAGTGCCTGGCCCCGTCGGGTGAGGACTGGGTCGCCGCCTGCGCCGCGATTCGGCCTCTGTCCGGTTGAGGGCGGTGTTGTTGGGGGGTCTGGATGAATCCGCCCTCCCAAACTGCCCAACAACGTCGCCCTCGACGGCCCGGCCCCCGCCGACGCGGCGTGCTGCGACGGATACACCTCGCACAGGGCATCCTCACCAGAACCGGGACGCCCATGACTTCGGTCCACCGATGTCCCGCCGTACCCCGGCGACAGCACCCCCACATCTGCCACGATGCACTCGGGGACGAGCGATGGGAGCATCACGGTGAAGTGGGTCAAGCGAATTCTGCTCACGTTGGTGGGGCTGGTCGTGGTGTTGTTCGCGGTGGTCATTGGGGCTCTGTTGTGGCTGAACATTCCGTCCAACGCCTCGGGCATGGCGGCAAAGAGTGTGTGTTCGGCCGCCTTCGTTGCCGGACGGCCCGCAGACGCCGCGACCCTCATGGAGCAGGACGTCACACCAGCCAGCCCCGCGCTCAAACTCATCTCCACCGAGATCAACGAGGCCGAGCACACGGTGACCAGCAAATTCCTCGGCCTGTTCAAGCGCCAGGCGTCGCTGGTCAGCAAGCGTGGCTGCGTCTTGGACGAGCCGGCCGATCCCACAGCGGTTCCCTACAGCGCCGCGGCGCCGGATCCGGCACCGTGGCCGCAGGGCGACGCCGTGACTACAGGCGTCGACACTACCAAACTCCAGAAGGTCGTCGACGATGCATTCATCGGCTCCGGCGAACCGCTGGAAGCCAACGCCCGCGGGGTGGCAGTGGTGCAGGACGGCAAATTGCTCATCGTTCAGGACGGCAAGGACATTCAGCCCAACGACGCTCTGCACGGCTGGTCGATGACCAAGACGGTCGCGGCAATGCTGGCATACAAGAAGTTCCAGGAAGTCGGCTTGGACATCGAAACGCCCGTAATCGACGCCTTCCCCGACGGCAAAGCACCGGAATGGGTCGAGCAGTGGCGCGGCGATGAGCGCGCCCAGATCACTGTCGCAGACCTGATGTTCATGCGAGCCGGCTTGAAGATGGATGAGAGTTACGACGCCTGGGGCCAGGTCGTGCAGATGCTGTACGGCGAGCCGAACATGGCGGGTTGGGCCGCCGATCACCCCGCCGAGTCCGAAGCCGGAACCCAGTGGGAATACCTCAGCGCGGTGTCCAACATCCTTGCCCAGATCGTGCAGGCGTATTTCCCGGACAACGAGCAGTACTGGGACTTCTCGAAGACCGCACTGTTCGATCCGATCGGGGTGAAGACCGCCACGCTGGAAACCGACACGACCGGCACCTGGGTGGGCTCGTCCTATCTGTGGGCCAGTGTGCGGGACTGGGCACGCCTCGGCGAGCTGATGCTCAACGACGGGCAATGGGAAGGCCAGGAGGTCCTGCCCCCCGGCTGGCTCGAGCTTGCCCGGACACAGGCGATGCCCGACGGCGAGGGAGCAGGTTACGGCGCCCAGAGTTGGCTGCCCGCGAACCCAGTCGGCGGCGAGTGCAAGGACACTGCAGGCATTCCGCAGGACACAGTCTCGATGGAAGGTCACTGGGGCCAGATCGTGGCGATGGTGCCTTCTCGTGACGCGGTGATCGTGCGTCTGGGGTGGACGTTCAACGGCAGCGACGCCTTCGACAGCTGCCAGTTCGTCAGTGACGTGTTGGAGACGCTTCCGAAGTAGCCCGACCGGTGGTGGAGTTGCGCATCCAGCCCCACGTGCAACCCCTGGTTGCCGGCGCCCCAACTACGGTGGAACCATGACGCAGATCACCCCGCAGATGGCCACCGATTTCGTCCACCAGGTCGTGCCCGCGATCGGTCGGCTCGGGGTGACTGTCGAGGCCGTGGCGCCCGGTTCGGTGACCCTGCGCGTACCCATCGAGGGCAACGCAAACCACATGGGCACGATGTACGCGGGCGCGCTGTTCGCACTTGCCGAGCTCCCTGGCGGACTGCTGCCACTGGGCGCGCTCGACCCGGCCAAGTACACCCCGATCATCGCGTCGATCGAACTGCACTTCACGGCCGCGGCCCGCACCGACGTGACGTTGACCGCGAGCATCGACCCGCAGCGGTTGCGGGAACTCGGTGAGAAGGCCGACGCGGACGGGCGGGCCGAATTCACCCTCGAGCTGCACGGCGAGGACGCCAACGGCCGGACGGTGATCAAGAGCGCAGCGCACTATCAGCTGCGGCCCAACCGTGGATGAGGTTGTCGCCTGGCTGCTCGACGGTGACCCGGCCATCCGATGGCAGGTCGAACGGGACCTCCTGGGACAGTCCGGAACCGAGACCCGCCGACTGGTCGCGTCGCAAGGCTGGGGTGCCCAGCTCCTGTCGCACCGCCAGCCCGACGGTAGCTGGCCCCACGGATGGTACGACCCGAAATGGACCTCGACGTTCTACTCGCTGATGCTGCTCCAGCAACTCGGAGTGCCGGCCCCGGAGTCGGTCGAGCTGCTGTTGGCCGAGGGTCTACGCAATGACGGTGAGTTCGCGCTGTGGCCGTCGGGGAGGCCGGACGTGTGTGTCACGGCGATGATGCTCACCATGGCCAACGAGGCCGACGTGAACATGCCCGGAACCCTGCATCACCTCGTGACCCAGCAGATGCCCGACGGCGGGTGGAACTGCCGTAAGGACGCCACCCACGCTTCGTTCCACACCACGTTGAGCACCCTGGAGGCGCTGGCACCGCTGGAGGGTCATGATTCCCAGGCTCGCGGCGCCGGGGATCGGGGCCGGGAGTTCCTGCTTGCACATCACCTGTACCGGTCACACCGTACGGGGAGGGTGGTTCGCGATACATTCACGCGTTTCTCGTTCCCGTGCTACTGGTACTTCGACGTACTCCGCGGGTTGGACTACTGGCGTGGCTTCACCTACGACCCACGGCTGGATGACGCGCTCGGGCTGCTGGCCGGCAAACGCCGCAAGGGCACGTGGACCCTGCAGAACAAACACCCTGGCCGTACCTGGTTCGACATGGAGACCCCGGGCAGGCCGAGCCGCTGGAACACGCTGCGGGCTCTGCGGGTTCTGCGGTGGGCACGGGGCTGAGCGCCTCCGACGGACCCCCACTACCGCACCGGTGGGCCTCAGCGCATGGCGTCCAGCACGTCGAGCACGCGCCGCGATTCGGTGTCGGGATTGGTGAACGCCAACCGCAGGACTGTCTGGCCCCGCCACGTGGTCGGAACGCACAGGATCGACCCGTCCAATGCCGCAGCCTGCGACCACGCTTGGTAGTCAGCGGTGTTCCAGCCGCGCCGGCGGAACAGCAGAACGGACAGTTCAGGGTGCTTGACCAGTTCGAGGTGAGGCATGGCCTCGATGCCGGCGGCGACGTCGCGGGCTATCGACAGCGTGTGCTCGACCGCTGCCCGATACTTGTCCGTGCCGTGAACGGCCAACGAGAACCAGAACGGCAGGCCTCGGGCGCGACGGGTCAGCTGGGTGGCGTAGTCCGAGGGGTTCCACGCCTCCCGATCGATCTGATCCAGGTAGCTCGCGTGCTGGGAGTGTGCGGCGCGGGCGGTGCGAGGATCGCGGTACAGCAGCGCGCAGCAGTCATACGGTGCGAAGAACCACTTGTGCGGGTCGACGATGAAACTGTCGGCCAGTTCGATGCCGGCGAAGCGTGATCTGACGCTGGCCGCCGCCAGAGCCGCTCCGCCATACGCCCCGTCGACGTGCAGCCAGACACCGGCTTCCATGCAGGCTGCTGCCACGTCGGCGAGGTCGTCGATGACGCCTGCGTTGGTCGTTCCGGCCGACGCGACGACGGCGAAGGTGTTCGGGTTCTCGGCCAGAACCGGCCTCAGCGCATCTGCGGTGAGGTGCCCTCGTTCGTCCTGCTGGACTTCGACGACGCCCACGTCGAGGGCGTTGGCCGCCCCGAGGATGGATGAATGCGCGTCGGAGGTGCAGGCCAGCAGCCAGCCCCCGTCCGGTGTGCCCCCTCGCCGTTCCCGGATCGTGTCCCGGGCGGTGACGAGCGCGGACAGATTGCCCATGGTTCCGCCGGACACGAAGGTGCCGCCGGCGGAATCGGGCCAGCCCAGCAGGTCCACGATCCAGGACAGTGCCTCGTTCTCGGCATGGATGGCCCCCGCTCCGGCCTCCCAGATGCCCGCGAAGATGTTCGCTGCGCTGGTGGCGAAATCGAAGGCGATCGCCGACCGGGTGGGTGCCGCCGGGATGTAGGCGAGGTTCATGGGATCGTCCTGCGCGCGGGTGGCGGGAATGAGCACGCGGTCGAAGACGTCGAGGGCGGCCTGCCAGCCGATGCCATCCGGTGTCACAGCCGGTCCCGCGGCAGCGACGAGTTCGGACTCCGGTCGGGCCGTGGTCTTCGGATCGCTTGACCGGGCGACGCGTTCAGCGACCCAGTGGAGTACACCTTGGACGGCCGGGCTCTCATCGCCCCAGAAGGATTCGTCAGCCATGCCGACCCGCCGCACATCGAGTCATGTGAACGCCACGCTTCCTCTCGTCGGATTAGCCTCGACCGTACCGCCGCCGCGCCGACAGCAAAAGGATTGAGCGCGCGGTCGGGCGACCGCGAAGGAACCGCCGCCACAAGCACGGCGGCCTGGTAGTGCTACTCCGTCTGGCTCTTCGTCCCACCGGTTCCCGCCGCGCCGTCACGAATGAGGTCGCGGATCTCCTCCAGCAGACTTTCTGCGCTGGCCACTTCTTCCTTCTGGGTCGAGTACGCCAAGCGCTCCTTGGCAGCGTTCATCGGAACCACGAACACGAAGTAGACCACCGCCGCGGTGATGAGGAACGTGATGATCGCACCGACCATCGCCCCGATGTTGATGACCTGCTCACCGGGCAGGCCGATCGTGCCGCCGATGCCGTCCTTGCTCAGGCCCAGCGCGGAGAAGACGCTGTTGATCACCGGGGTGATGAACGAGTCGCTGAACGCCCCGACCAGCGCGGTGAAAGCCGCTCCAATGACGACGGCGACTGCCAGATCGATAACGTTGCCGCGCAGAATGAAATCGCGGAATCCCTTGATCATTTGATGTCCTTCGTGTGTGTTTCCAGCAGTCTACGAACCCGCTCCGATCCTCAGGTGGGTCGCCCGTTGATCTCCTTCAGCAGGTCCTCGATGTCTGCTTCCTCGCGCGGCGCCGGCGCCGGGGTTGCGGCAGCCGGGTCGGGTTTCGGTCTGCCGGCGAAGAAGCGCACGACGGCACCAAGAACCGCACCAACGCCAGCGGTGACCAGAACGTTCACGCTGACCATCGAGTCCGTGCCCAGGGAGTCCGGGACCGAGATGGCGGAGTTCATCGCCCAGGCCAGGAAGGCCGCCAGTGCCGCTGTCACGGTGACCGCGCCCAGCCAGGTGCTGCGGTGCTTGAACAGGCGTAGCACGAGGCCGACTCCCGCGGCCAGCAGCCCGACCAGGACCACTCCGCCGAAGCCATAGACCAAGCCTTGGTCCCAACTGGACAACGCGTAGGGCTGCGCCGACAGCCTGGTCAGTGCAACCTCCGCAGGAACCCCAGCCGCCCCGAACAGGAGCAGCGTTCCGGCAAGCGGGTAGAACAGCGCGACGGCGACGCCGACCGCGGTCGAACTGGTCAGGTAGACGACCCCGGCCACGACGGCCGCGGTCAGCAGTAGCCCCAGCCCTACGAGTAGACTCAGCGCCACGCCCCGCCCGGAACGCCACCAGCGCAACCCGACGGTGTTGATGAGCCAGACAGCGGCGACGAGGATGGCCGCGCCGGTCACCGTGCCCAGGTGTCCGCCGTCCCACAGCCAGGTCAGTCCCTGCGTGGTGGTGACGCTTCCCGCCGCGTTGCTTTCAGTCACCTGGGTGGTGCTTGCCGCGACCAGCAGCGCACCGCCGGCAGCGGCTCCGAGTGCAGCAGGAACGGCCGTCCACGCCTTGCTGCGCCGTGCGCGCCATGCCACGAACAGCGCCACGAATCCGGTCACCAGCAGCGGGACCCCGTAGGCGAACGTGGTCCAGCCGATTCCGCCGGCAACATCCGAGGCGACCTCCTGCCGCCACCCCCCGAGCAGACCGAGACCCGCCAGCCAGGGGCCCAGGCGGAGGAACCCGGTGTCTGTGAGACCCACGTATCCCACCCCGTAGGCGATTGCCGCCCCGATGACAACCGCCAGCGCCACGGCCAGCACACCCACCAGGAACGCGTTGATGGCGTCTCGCACGGGCGAGGATGGCAGGCCGGGGATGGGGTCGGACGTCATGACCCGGCCTCGATCGTCTGGCGTGCGGCGGGGAAAGCGTCAGTCATGACTATTGCTTCAACGGTGGGTGGCAGAGGCTGGTCCACCTCGAGGGTCACGCCGGTGATCTGGTTGTTCGGTCCGGTCTGCAGCGACGTCTTGCTGTAGTAGTCGATCGGCAATGGCTTGCCCTGGTCGTCCAGCAGCAGGATCGACACGAAGTGATCGTCGCTGGCGTAGGAGGTCGGGGTCTGGATACTCGCCGACAACGTGGTCGGCGTCCCGGGATTTACCGTGATGCTGCCGATCTCCATCCCAGGGACGCGGCGCACGGCCGGTGACTTCGCGCTGCCACCCAGGAACGTGCCTCCCGCAGTGATCAGACCTTGGGTGTCGCACATGCCCGTCGCTGGCATCAGCGTGCCGTACTCCGGGATGTCCTCACAGACCGCTTCCGCGAGAAACTGGGCGTCGGGGCGCACTTGACCGGATGCGTCGAAGGTGCCGCGCAAGTCGAATCGGCGCAACGGAACTGGCCCGAACGTGAACCACAAGTTCACCTGTGACGTGTTGAACAAGAACGTCCCACCACGTTGCTGGCCGGACACTGGGAAGGCGAACAGCGCCGAGGGGTCGGCGACGATGCGGCCGTTTTCGTCGCGTTTCGCGCCGACGAACCAGACCACAGTGTCGCCCTTTCCGGTCTCGACGGCACCGCCGATCCAGTCGTAGAAGTCGAACCCGATCTGGTTGACGCTGGTCAGCATCGGGGGCAGTGGGACTGCCAACCGGGACAGCGACAGCCCGGAGACCCGGTTGGGCCTGACCTTCGGATTCCACGGCGTTCCGTCGCTGCCGGTGCGCACGGTGAACGAGCCCTGGAACGGTTCCAGCTCCCCGGTGCCGATGTTGAGGTTGCCCAGTCGCACCCCGCCGGTCGTGACCAGCCCGTTGACCGTGACGGTGAACGTGGTGTCCGCGGGAAGCATGCTGGTGGGCCGGATGAACACGTAGCGCCCGTCGCCGGAGACGGATACCTCGGCGTCGATGTCCGGCTCGATCGTCACCAGTTGATTCGGGTCGGGGGCCGGCACCAGACGAGCGGGCACAGAGCGCCCGTCACGTCGCAGCAGAATCCGCCCGGTCATGTACCCGGCCGGGCTGATGTTCACGGGCCGATCCTGTGACACGAGCCCACCGCCCACATTGACACCGAACACGTACATGCCGTCATCGGGCAAGTCGCTGGAGACACAGCGCGGATCGGTGTCCGGGCGCAGGCAGAAGTCGTAGGGGACGTACCAGATGGCACCGTCCTGGCTTCCCAGATAGATGCCCTTCGGCCCCAGCGCGGGCGAGGAGTTGAGTTGGTTGCGGGTGGCAAGCGTCGGTTCGGTCGACGTGGTGTCGAACGCCCACCGCCGGGCGCCATCGTTGGCGTTGACCGCGACCAGGTGCCCGTTGGCGGCGCCGACGTAGACGATCGGCGGTCCGCCGGCCACAGGTGGCTGCCCGACCACGGGTGAACTTCGGATCGGAGCCCCAGTGTCGTAGGTCCACAGTAGGTTTCCGTCGGGGTCCAAGGAGTACAACAATCCGTCCGCGGAACCCACGACGATCTGCTGCAGATCGCCGTCCTTTTCGATCAGGGCGGGAGAGGAGTAGATGTGATCGCCGGTCTTGAAGTCCCACTTGACGTCGCCGGTCGTGGAGTCCAGCGCGTAGAGCGTGCCGTCGAACGAACCGGCGTACAGCGTGCCCTGGGTGTCCAGCGCGGGCGACGATGTGACGTATCCGAGTGTGGTGCGCTGCCACTTCTGGGATCCGTCGGGATTGAGGGCGAAGATCCGGGTGTCCACCGAACCCCAGAACGTGACCCCCGAGTCGTCCATTGCCGGCACGGTCCACACCGCGTTCTCAGCCTGGTGCGCCCACTTCTGGGATCCGTCGGGGTTGACGGCGTAGGCGGCACCGCCGGTGTTGCCCTGGTAGATCACGCCGTCCGGGCCGACGTTCGGGCTGCCCTCCCACCATGAAACAAGTTGGCCCTCGACCGGTGGCAGCGTCGGCGTGAAGGACCAGATGACCCGCTGGTGGCCGGGAATGGTGCGGTCGGTGCTGACCTTGTACATGTTCTCGTCGCCGGAGCCGATGATCAGTGACTCGTCGTCGAGTAGTGCGGGTGCGGTGTCGATGATCTCGCCGGTCTCGAAGCGCCACACCTCCTGGCCGGTCTCGTCGAGGCCGTAGAGGACGTTGTCGGCTGAGCCGGCGTAGATCGTGCCGTCGGCCGCGATGGTCGGGGTGGCGAAGATCCCCTTGCCGGTCTGGAAGGCCCACGGCTGCGTCCCGGGGTCGAGCCCGGGCAGGTCGGATGCGCCGGTGTTGCGCAGGTCGTGGCGCATCGTGGGCCAGTGGGCGCCGGGCTCGGTCTTGGACTGCGCGGCGGGGGCTTGTTGGGGGGCGGTGCCCCACGCCACGGAACCCGCGGTGATTGCGATCACCGTGGCAGCGGCGGCAATGAGCCTCACGTGGGCAAGGGTAGTCCTGAACGGATGGCGCACGCCGCGCTGCGGCGCCAGCGTGCGGGACTTTGGACGCAGCAGGTCAGTCAGTGACCACATGTGGGGGGCCTCCCGGGTGGGGGTGCCGGTGCTGGACCCTCCGGGAGGACAGCGCGCGGCCTTTGCCGCACCAGCCGGGGCGGCGGCCGCCGCAAATTTAAAACGATCGGAGGGGGAGCACGGCCTTCCGGGCCCGGATTGCGATCGACTTGGGTGGATTCCCCTGCGCCCCCCGCGCGGGGAGCCCCGGCGCCGGTGGCTTCTCCGGGCCTAGGGGGCGCGGGGGGCGGGCCGGGGACAGCCCCCACAGGGACCCCCGCGGGGGAGGTGTTGTACGCCACCCAACAAGGCCACCCGCGCAAGAGCGGGGGACGGAGGGCCCGGGACCAGGCGCCCCCCCCCGACGCGCGGCCGGGGCGGCCCCAGGGGCAGGCCCGGGGGGGGCCGGGCCCCGGGGAGGGCGGGGGGGGGGCCAGGCACCAAAGGGCGGCCCAACCCGAAAGCGAACCGCAAACCCAGGGCGCGGGGAGCCCAGAGGGAGAGGCGCCCCCCGGCAGGACGCGAGGAGCGGGAGCGGCGGGACCCCCGCCGGCCGCGGGGGCGCGCCGCGGCGCCGAGGGACCGGCAAAAGCGAAGGCCGCGCGAGACCCGACCCCAGCGGGCACGGGAACGGCCCGGGGCACGGGGGGGGGGGGCCCCCCGCCGGGGGAGGGGCGCGGCGGCGCGGCCCCGGGGGCGGGCCCCGCCGGGGGGCCGGGCCCCCCCCCGCCGGCGGGGCGGGCCCCCGCGGGGCCCGCGGGCCGTGACCACATGTGGGCGAAGTCTCCGTCGGGGGTGCCGGTGCTCAACCCTCCCGCAGGTCGGTGGCGGGACTTTGGACGCAGTAGGTCAGTCAGTGACCACATGTGGGCGAAGTCTCCGGGCGCGGTGAGCGGCGGTCGTGCGTTCAGCAGGTGGCGAACCGATATCCGCGCGACCCCCGTGGCGCCAGATTCACGTCCCGGTACACGATCGGCAGTCGTGCTCCGCGGGCATCACACGCCGCGTCGAAGTCCTTGCGCCGGTATTCGATCTCCAGGACCTGATCGCCGTAAGCGCGGGTGAACCGGGCGCATTCGCGATACCGCTGGCATTGCTCGACGACGGCGAAATCGAACATGCGCGCGCCGGCCAGGCCGGCGGCGTTCTTCTGCGCGATCGCCAGACCCGCTCGGTGCGCCCGCCTTATGAGAAGCTGCGCGAAAGCCACGTTGTCACGACGTCGAAGCAGTCCCTTGCTGCGCTGCCAGGAGTCGAGGTTGTCGGGCTCAACCGCATCGAAACCAGAACGGCCGCACCCGTCGATCCAGCGGCCGACGATGCGGACCAGCGCCTTTCGTTTCGTCTTCGTGCCGGTGTCCAGCAGCAACTCGCCCCAGTTCTTGTCCACGATTGGCTTACCAGCGGATCGCAACACCAGGTCCGGATGCCGCGAGAGCCACCATCGACGTGCACCCGGCTGTGCCTGAAAAGCGTTGACGTAGCAGATGGAGTAGGCCCCCGAAGCGGGTTGGGCCCGGCGATCGCGGGCCACGACTGCCCCACCTTCGGCCGGTCTGTAGGCGCCGCCGAGTTGGTAGTCCGCGCCGAGGTCGACCGGCACCGGCGGACCTGTCAGCGCGAATACGACCAGCGCAGCGCTCAGCACCGGCTAGTAGTACTTGCCTTTGCACAGCAGGGTGTTCTGGGTTCCGAAGACCCCGTTGATACCCGAAGAGACCTTGTTCCCCATCTTCTTCAGCTGCGGGTTCGCCCAGAAGCCGAGCAATGTAGCGCCGTCGTAGGGGATCAGCGCCGCCTGTGACCTGACGGTTCTCTTCTTGGCTCGCATGCAGTAGGAGGCTGACTTGTTGAGAGTCTGGATCTTGCTCGCTGACAGCTTCTCGCCCTTCTTGGCCCCTGCGTAACGCGTCACGAGGATGGACGCGGCATCGACCTGCGCGTTCGGGCTGGTGGCGGCGAAGTAGAGGTAGTAGCCCTTGGGCACCTTGAACCGCAGGGTCGCGTTGTCACCGCGGGCCTTCTTGGTCTTGCCGCCCAGTTTGCCGCTGGATTTGCCGTTGCTGTTCCAGGTGGCCGAGACACTGCAGCCGTCGCAGTCCTTGACCTTGAGCTTGACGGGGACCTTGTCGGCGGCGGTTGCCGGGCCCGCGACGGCACCACCGACCACAGCGAGGGCTGCAACTACTGCAATGCGGGTTCTCATGGGGTCCTCCTGGCTCTGTGGTGGGAAGACTAATCCTCCCGTGGCCGCGTGACCAGTGCCAGGACATGGATTGATCCCCGGCCTGCGCAACTATCATTCAAACGTCCGATGTCTGGAGGGGCAGAACATGAAGATCGCTGTGGCTGGAATGGGCTACGTGGGCTTGTCGAACGCGGTCCTGCTGGCGCAGCGCCATGAGGTCGTCGCGTTGGACATCGACGCGGACCGGGTCGACGCGATCAACGCCCGCCGGTCCCCGATTGAAGACCCCGACATCGAGGAGTTCTTGGCTGGGCGGTCACTGAACCTGAGGGCCACCGCCGACCCACAGGACGCCTACTCGGGCGCTCGTTTCGTGATCGTCGCCACTCCCACCGACTACGACCCGGTCGCCAACTTCTTCGACACCAGTTCGGTGGAGGCGGTCATCGACCAGGTCCGCAGGATCGAGCCAGACGCCACCATCGTGATCAAGTCGACGATCCCGGTCGGGTTCACCGACCGGGTGTCCGAGCAGCTACAGGTGGACAACATCGTTTTCGCTCCGGAATTCCTACGCGAGGGTAAGGCCCTGCACGACAATCTGCACCCGTCGCGCATCGTTGTGGGTCAGCGCTCAGAACGCGGCAAGGAGTTCGCGGACCTGATGCTCGAAGGCTCCCTTGAACCGCAGACGCAGGTCCTGGTGACCGACGCGAAACAGGCCGAGGCGATCAAACTGTTCGCCAACACGTACTTGGCCATGCGGGTCGCGTTCTTCAATGAACTCGACACGTTCGCCTCGAGCCATGGGATGGACAGCCGCGACATCATCGCGGGTGTCAGCCTCGATCCGCGAGTCGGCGGGCACTACAACAACCCGTCCTTCGGCTACGGGGGTTACTGCTTGCCCAAGGACACCAAGCAGTTGCTGGCCAACTACGAGGAAGTGCCGCAGGCCTTGATCCGCGCTGTTGTCGAAGCCAACCGGACGCGCAAAGACTTCGTGGCCGAGCAGATCCTCGCGCTTGAGCCGGAGGTGGTCGGCATCTACCGCCTGGTGATGAAGGAGGGTTCGGACAACTACCGGACCTCGAGCGTGCAGGGGATCATGAAGCGGCTCAAGGCCAAGGGTGTGGAGGTCATCGTCTACGAACCGGTGCTCACGGAGCCACATTTCTACCACTCCGAGGTGGTCGCCGACCTTGAGCAGTTCAAGGCGCGGTCGTCGGTCATTGTGGCCAACCGGGTGTCCGACGAGATCCGCGACGTGATGGACAAGGTGTATACGCGGGACTTGTTCGGCCGGGACTGATGCCACTCGGAGCGGGATTCACGCGGTCAGTAGCAGGCGCTGCCAGGCCTCCAGCAGCCATGTCTGGAAGTCCTGTGGCTTCCAGCCCCGTTCCTTGACCAGCAGGAGGTAGTAGTCGGGGGAGTTCATCGACCAGACGATGTCCGCCACCTTCTCGATCGACAGTTCTGGGCGCAGTTGCCCGGTCCTCTGCAGGCTCGCAGCGAACAGTCGCATGTTCGTCAGCCGGCGCTCCGCGATGCTGGTCCACAGCGCGGCGAGCTCCGGTTCGGTGGCTGCGGCCTGCCGGACCACCACGAACAGTGGTGCCAGTCTCCCTTGGATCGAGGTCACCGCCTCCGCGTAGACAGCCAGCTTCACCACGGCGTCAGAGGTCGCCTCGATCTGCTTGACGTAGTCGCGCTCCAGGGCCGGGACCTCCTCGTCCGTCCCGGACAGGGCTGACTCGAGGAGTAGCCGGAACACCTGCGGTTTCCGGCCGACGGAGGCGTAGACAGTGTCGACCGCGACACCGGCGTCCTCGGCGATGGCCGCCACGGTAGTTCCCGCGTACCCCTGGCTGATGAACAGCGGGCGCGACGCCGCCAGGATCGCGGCCTTCGTCTGCCGTGCCGCTTGCGCCCTCCTCGGCGAGGAGTACGCACGCCTCTTGACTGCAGGTTCCATGCGCACTAGCTTAGCAATTGATCCGAAGAACATTCGGATGAAAAGAGAAGAGGCTCCCATGTACGCCTTCACCCAAGACGTCCCCATCACCGATGCGGTCTACGCCGGCATCGTTGAGAAACTAGCCGCCGGGCCAATGCCCGGACTTGTGGCGCACATGTGCGTGCGCCGCGAAGACGGCGGTCTGCGTTACATCGATGTCTGGGAGTCCCAGGCGGCATGCGACGCGACATTCGAGGAGTACGTCCACCCGGCGGTCTACTCGACCTTCACGCAACTGGGGTTCGTACCTGACGGCGAACCCGCCAGGCAGCCGCTGGAGGTCATCGATGTGCGTCTGCGAGATCGGACCGTCACGGCCCGATGAGCGGCTGGACGACCAGAGACCGAACGCAACGCGCATGACACAGGGGCACGCGCCGCCGCCCTTGCGCAAGAACCGCATCCGCCACCGAGTATTCGGTCATTGATCCAACCAGGGCTGCATGCCCGGACATCAGGCGGGCACATCCCTGGCAAGTGGAGCAGAGGGGATGCAGCATGTTCTTCGACGGATCGAGTGACCTGGGTCGGGTGGTGGTGGTCGGTGCCCTGAGTTACGCGGCACTGATCGTGTCCCTCAGAGTCTCCGGAGCCAGAACGCTATCGAAGCTCAACGCTTTCGACCTCGCGGTGACCGTCGCGCTTGGTTCGACTCTGGCCACCTCGTTGCTCAGCTCGGAGGTGTCGTTGGCGGAGGGCGTTCTCGCGATCTCCTTGCTGATCCTTCTGCAGTTCGTTGTGGCGTGGGCCCTTGTGCGATGGCGTCGGGTGCGAGAGATCGTCAAGGCGAAACCGGCTCTGCTGGTGCTCCACGGCCGGATCAGGAACGAAGAACTCCGACGCTGCCGGATAGCGGCTGAAGAGATCCATCAGGCGATTCGAGCCAGTGGCTATGCCGACCTCGGGGGTATCGCTGCGGTCGTCTTGGAGACGGACGGCTCGTTGAACGTGATCGCGCAGTCGAGGCTCGGTGACGCCGTCGCGATGAGCAGCGTCCCGGACTGGCATGGTGCCTGACGGAGCGGTGCCGCCTGTCACGCACCCGATGGTGGCCAGCGCTGGCTCCCGCTCTTCGCCGTTGACGAAGGTGTGAGTTCAACTTTCCATTGTCGTGAAGGTGCAAGAACCCGACCGGTCCGAAACCAACCGATCGTGACAACGACTCGCTCACCGGCGCACCTCGGCCAACCACGGACGAGACCGCGACATCCAAAGTCCGATGGCGGTTGACGCCGCGTGGACAATGGTGGTCAGCGAAGGAGGCACAGGTGAAGGTTCACGGCAAGGTCTGGGTCGTCACCGGTGGGGGCAGTGGGATGGGCCGTGAGCTGGTGGTGGCGTTGCTGCAGCGTGGGGCGCGGGTGGCGGCAGTCGATGTGCGAGCGGATGCCCTTGCGCAGACGGTCGCCGGGGCGGACGCGGTTGAACGCCTCAGCACCCATGTCGCCGACATCACCGACGTGGATGCGGTCAGGGCCTTGGTGGCGGATGTGGTTACGGCGCACGGCTGTGTTGACGGACTGATCAACAACGCCGGGATCATCCAGCCGTTCGAGCCGGTTGCGCAGCTGTCCGACCAGGCCATGCACCGGGTACTCGACGTGAATCTGATGGGCACGATCAACATGACTCGGGCCTTCCTGCCGGTGCTCATCGATCGGCCGGAGGCGCATCTGGCGAACGTCTCCAGCATGGGCGGTTTCTTCCCCTTCCCAGGTCAGACCATCTACGGTGCGAGCAAGGCCGCAGTCAAGTTGTTCACCGAGGGCCTGTACGCCGAACTGCTTGACAGCCAGGTGAGTGTGTCGGTGATCATGCCGGGCGCGGTCGCCACCGGAATCACGCAGAACTCGGGGGTCGAGATGCCCGGCGGGGAAGCGGCCGCGTCGCAGTCACGCATCCCGCAGACCCAGCCCGCTGATGCCGCCCGGATCATGATCGAGGGCATCGAGAAGGACAAGCTGCACATCTACGTGGGCAAGGACGCACGATTCATGAACCTGGCCATCCGGATAGCTCCGCGCCGAGCCATCGAGATGGTGCAGAAGCAGATGGCGAAGATGATGGCGCCCAGAGAGCCGGTGCGCTGAGGGCCTCGCGTCACGTTCAAAGTGGACTGCCGTGGAAGTGGACGATCAGCGGGGTGTGGGTGGCGTAAGGAGAACGCACGCGTCAACCCCACGTGGGAGCACCCGGCGGGTCGTGTTCATTGAGTAGGACCTGCGCAGTCGCTGCGATCTCGGCAATGTCTGTTGTGGCTGCATGCCACACGGTCTGGTTGTTGACTTGCGCGTAGCCGTGGATCAGGACGTTGCGCATTCCGACCATCCTGTGGGCGTTCGGGACCCGGTCAGCGGTTGCCGGATCGACCTTACGAAGCACGCTCATCGCCTCGCCCGCGACCTCGAACTGCCGCTCTACAGCCGATCGGAGCAGGACATCGCTGGCGTAGTCGTCCCACGTCTTGGCAGCGACGAATACTTGGATTCGCTGGACTGCGGTGAGCAGGTCCCAGAGCAGCGCGGCAGACCTAGGCTCCATACAGGTCCTGTGCGTCACGCGACGCCTCGGCCGCGAAGTAGGGATTCTCCACCGCATCGGTCATCACCAAATCGACTTTTCGGCCGGTGATCCGCTCTAGTTCGGCGTTCAGGCCGAGGTAGTTGCCGAGCAGGTCGGCGACCTGCGGCTGGAAGTCGACGAAGAAGTCGAAGTCGCTTCGCTCAGAGTCGAAGTGATCGGTGACGGCTGACCCGAAGAGGCGCAGCCGCGCGACTCCGAAACGCTGGCAGGCGCGGGCAATCGCCTCCTGATCAAGCAGCGCGGCATCCTTCATAAGTTGAGTGTGTCAGATCTCAGCAGCGTCGGGCATCCAGCAACCAAGCTCCTGGGGCTCCGATTCCGGTGCCGCATGAGCGGGTGACGAGAGCCGTCGCGCCCCTTCGAGCCCCCGACTCTCGCCGTGCCCTGACCAGGAGGCCCCCAAAGCGTTGGGGTCTCGTGAGCGGGTGACGAGAGCCGTCGCGCCCCTTCGGGACGCTCCTCCCGATTCTCGCCGTGCCTCCTGCAATCACACAGAAGGACCCCCAAAGCGTTGGGGGTCCTTCTCTGTGAGCGGGTGACGAGAATCGAACTCGCACTGTCAGCTTGGGAAGCTGATGTTCTGCCATTGAACTACACCCGCGTGGGGTCGTTGCCCTGCCGACAGTATGCCTCATGGGATCGATCTGCGATGACAAGTACCGGGCAAACCGCTGCCGCGCGCACGGCTCCCGTCGTCGCTACCGTTAATGAGTTCGCGCGACGTGACGATGAAGGACGTATGGCAGTGGTGCGCATCCCTCCCGAGCTGTCCTCCGATCCGCGCGTGCGCTACGACGCCGCCGCATCCCGCCTCATCCTTCCAATCAGCGGTCTGGTTGGACTGCTCTATCTCGTCTTGGCCCTCCTGCACCCGGTCATGGTCGGAGGGAACGACGGCTGGATCCTGTCAGCCGTAGCCGGCATCAGTGCTGTGGGCCTGCTCGGGCTGGCGTGGTCCTATCGCCGCCCCCGCGTGCGTAACGGCAGTGCGGTTCTGTCGCTGGCTCTCCTCGTAATGATCGCGAATTCAGGCCTGCACTTGTGGCTGACCGGTCAGGAGTGGCAGACCTCCAATCTGATGCTCGTCGTCATCGGTGCGGGGATGGCGATCCTTGCCAACCGCTGGAACGTCGGGCTGACCGTGCTGACCTGGCTCGCGTGGACATTGGGGATGTTGACGATCCCGGGCGCGAACTGGTCGCACTGGCTGATCGCGATGGGGATGGCAACCCTTGTGGGGCAGCTCGTGCGGTACGGACGCCGCGGAAACCTGGCGACCGCAGCAGACGCGGTGAATCTGCAAATCGGTCTGCTCACCGACGCGGAGGAACTCGCCGATGGCCGCCAGGCATTGTTGGCCACCATCAGCCACGATGTGCGCACGCCCGTGACCGGAATCGTCGGCATGGTCGACCTGTTGCTCCAGCGACCACTGGACGCGCGCACCCGCGAACTGGTGTCGGGGGTGCAGCACTCCGCCGACGGTCTGACGACGATGCTCAACAATCTGCTCGACCTCGCGCGGGTGGAAGCCGGTCGTCTGGAGGTTCACAAGAACGACGCGGATATCTGCGAGATGGTCAGTGAGGTCCTGCAGATGGTCGGACCGATCGCACAGCGCAAGCAGATACCGCTCATCGGTGCTTCGAGCCCGGATCTCGATCCGTGGGTCAACACCGACACGAGCCGCTTCAAGCAGATCCTGCTGAACCTGGTGTCCAACGCCGTGAGATTCACCGACGAAGGCGCGGTCACCGTCGTCTCGCAACCACTTGTGGCCGGTGGTCGACCGTGGGTGGAGGTGCTGGTCACGGACACCGGACCGGGGATGTCGCCGGAGGAGCAATCCCGCGCCTTCGACATGTTCGTTCAAGGCGGCGGGAACACCCATCGACGCCATGGCGGATCCGGGCTCGGTCTGGCGATTGCACAACGGCTGACCACCGCCCTGGGCGGCTCACTGCAGATCAAAAGCGAACTCGGTGAAGGAACGGTGTTTCGCATTCAACTGCCCGTCGGAGAGATCAGCTCGGACCACCTGAACCCGAACGTCCGGATCCCTGGCGAGGCGGTTGTCTCCGGTCATCCGGTGGCCGTGCGGGCGGTGAGCATGGCCCTGCAGCGCTTCGGCAAACAGGTGGTGCCCGAGTGCACCGGTAAACCTGGGACGCTGCACATCCGAGTGGTGTCGGACACCGGCTCCGCACAGGCCAACCGCGCTATCCACGACGGTCACCGACTGATCGTGCTGGGACCGACGGTGACAGTAGCTGCCGCTCCGACCGCAGGAAGTACCTGCCGCTTCCGTGGACGGAGAAACGGCCCATGGAGGTTCTCGGAGGAGATACCGACGAGCCTGGCGCGCGAGGTTCTCGCCCTGCCTGCCGGGCTGCGCGTCCTGCTTGCCGAAGATGACACGACGAACCGCAACCTCATCACCGAGATGCTTCGACGGCTGGGCGCCACCGTGAATGCGGTCAGCGATGGCGCGGCGGCTGTGGAGGAGATCGCGCGCGACCGCTACGACATCGTTCTGTTGGACCTCAACATGCCGGTCATGGACGGGCTGGAGGCCGTGCGAGTGACCCGTGAACGCCTCGCGGACGTGGACTCATTGGCAGTGGTGGCCCTCACCGCGGACCCCGGGTGGACCGACCGATCGGTGCTGGCCGCCGCGGGGTTCAACGGCTACGTGTTGAAGCCCACGACCATGGCGGATCTACACGTTGGTATCTCCAAAGTCCTGGAGCGGGTGCCGGTTGCCGAGGGCATACCCGCGCCGCGTCAGCCCGTGGTGGATGCAAGCCTCGACCGGGAGACCATTGCTCAGCTGGTCGAGGACCTCGGAGACTCGGGCCTGGTCGCAGCAGCGGTGACGATCTTCCTCGAGGAGCTGCCGGAGAGGCTGGTGGCCATCCACCGGGCCCGCGGCGAGGGCGCTGCCGATGACGTCAAATCCGTGGCACATTCGCTCAAGGGCTCGGCGGCGATGCTCGGGGCACTGCGGCTCAGCAGCCTCTGCGCCGAGATGGAGACTTCCACGTCCGAGTCGGTGCTCTCCGAGCTGACCGCGGAGGCCGAGCAGGTCGAGACCCTGATGCGTGACTACCTGGTCGAGGACGCGGTCGCGGGATGACGCATCGGGAATGCTGAAGGTACGGTCCAGCGCTGAGGGACTGACATCGAGCTCCGCTGAAATGGCCCGTTGGTTGCCAAATAGCCCACTACCTACGGGCCACTTCGCAACCAATGGGGTGCTTCGGACTAGGGGGGAGTCGTCTGGTCGGTGAGGTGTTTGCTGGCCGGGGGGGTAGTGGTTGGGGGGTGTGGGACAGGGGGGTCTTGCCGGTGTCGGTTTCGACCAAGGTCCCTGGACTGGGAGGACCCGTGTGGAGACCGACCCTACCCGAACGTGTCAGTTGCTGGTGGGCCTGCCAGATGTCGTCGTGCTCGGGGTTGATGCCTGCGCTGGTGACGCGCCGCGGGGCTCGGTGACCCACGGGCCGGGCGATGTCGGTGGTGGCCGCGGCTCTTCTCGAAACGACTGCTGACCAGCGGTTCGGTCCAGCCTCGCCATCACATGGGGGCCACCGGTCGCACCCTCGGCTCCGCTGCGGCCCCCATCTGATGGCAGAAATGGGACATAAGCCCCACAGTGCACGCCGTGGCCATCACATCGGGGCCGCCGAGGGCCTCACCGCCCCCGCTGCGGCCCTCATGTGATGGCGGTGAGCGGTAGATGCTCTGGTGGCAGGGGCGTCTGCGAGCCATTGGCCACGTTGGGCTGTGACGGGCATGCCGTCAACGACACGATCCAGGCCCACGGTCAACTGCCGGTCGACGATCCCGAGCGGATCGGCCCGATCCAGGCGACCGGGAAGGACCAGACGCTGTTCAACCGGCAGTACCCCACCCAGCAGTGGACGACCACCTTCGACTCCCCCCTGAAATCCGAAGGGCAACCAATGGGCTATCTCGTCCCACCGCCTGCGCATCGACCCCATGATCAGGTCGCGGTGCCAGCGGATCGGCGCGGCGCCCACCTCGCAACCGCTAGGCCTCGGGCAGATACCGCTTGACCAGTGCGAGCAGCGTCTGCTTGGTGAAGGGTTTGGCCAGGTAGGCGTCCACCCCGGCGAGCATGCCCGTCTCAGCCGCCCCTGGCGCGGTCTCCGCAGTCATCGCGATGATCGGAACCTCCGCTCGCTCCGGGCCTGCGCCTCCCGCCCGAATGCGGCGGGTCGCAGACAGACCGTCCAGCCGCGGCATTCGGATATCCATCAGGACGACACCGTAGTCGGCATCCGCCAGACGGCGAATGGCCTCCAGACCGTCGTCGGCGAGATCAACCTCGAGCCCCGCGTCGTTGAGCATCAACGAGGCAAGCTGCTGGGTGACTTTGGTGTCGTCGACCAGCAGGACCCGACGGTTGTGCCCAACCCGTCGCAAACGGGGCCTGGAGACAGGCAGCGCCATGGTGAATCCACCCTCGCGCTCGTGCAGGTCGCCGTCGGCCTCCTGACACAACGACCGAACGACCTCGACTGTGCGTGTGTCCGGAGTTGTGCCGTCCACGACGACGTCGATGATGCACTGCTGTCCGGACAACCGCACGCCGACCGAAACCTGGGCATCGGAGCGCGCCAACCGAAGGCCTGCGATCAGGGTGTCCAACGCGCTGCGTAGCCGGTCACTGTCGATCAGCACCTCCTCGGCGGCGCTGGGGTCCTCGGACAGGCTGACGCTGCCCCCGTGCGCTGCGATGAGGGCATGCTGGGTCGTGCAGACCTCGGAGACCAGATCGGCCAGGACGTGGATGGTGGGCTTGCCGACGTCGGTGCGGGCGCTCTCGGCCGCGACCGAGACCAGGTCGTCGATGCGTTGTTTGAGCGAGGTCAGTTGGGATCGTGCGGTAGAGAGGTCCGGGGGTCGGGGGAGTCCATGGCTGCTTGGGCCGCGTGGACCGGCGTGGACAACTCGTGCGTGACGGCATTGAACAGGGCACTCCGCGCCCGCGACAGCGCCTCGGCGCGGTCCCGGGCCTTCAGCAGATCGTTGGTTCGCTCGGTGACTGTTTGCTCGAGTTCCTGCCGGTGATGGGCTTCGGCCGCCCGCGCGGTGGCCCGCTCCATGACCCGGCCCAGTTGTTCGCCCATCGGAATCGCCAGTTCCAGCAGGTCGGGATCCTGCGGCTTGGGGAACGGGCTGAGGAACTCCAGCACGCCGACCAGGACGTCCTCGACCATCACGCCGAATGCGAAAACCGTTCCCTTGGACAGCATCGATTTGCGGGAGGGTACGAGGTCCGTTGGCTGAATCTCCCAGCGTGGAGCGTAGGCGGCCACCCTGCCGGGAACCCCGGTGCCATGAGCGAAGCGAGCGCCGACGGTGGCAGCCCGCACGGCCTCGTAGAACGGGTCCCCCTGCTTGCCCACCCAGTAGCCGCTGGACACCAACGTCGAGGGGTCGTCGCGGGCGGGGACCAGCAGGTGCCCCACGTGCCACTCATACTCTTCGACGATCATCGTCATGACTTCATAGAAGGCGGCGCGGTCGTCGGTGGCCGCGTTCGAGACCGAGGCTGAACGCGTCAGCACGTCCAGCGCCCGCTGGCGCATATAGAGCCGGCGTAGTGAACGCTCGGCGATCTCCTCGGATTCCTGGCGTGCCGAGCGCTCCCGATCAACCCGGCGCTGCAATCTGGCGATCTGCGCGCGGGCCTCCTGCAGTTCGTGGTCGGTCATTCCACGGCGATCCGCAGCGTGCAGTAATCAGCGCCGTGCTTCTTGCACTGTGTCTGGGTGATCGCCAAGGTCTCACCGAAGTGATCGCCGGCGCCCAGCGTGAGTCCCTCGGCCATGGGGCACATGGTTCGTGCGGAGTGGTAGTCCATCAGAATCGCGCCGCCCGGCTCCTCCGAGAAGTCGAAATGCGGTGTTTGGGCTCCTGGATACAGCTTGCGCACCTCGGGGTGGATAACACCGTTGAGGGTCAGCAGAAATGTGCGCACGGAGGTGTGGAGGGTGAAGAACTCGGGAAACCGCTGGGCCATCAGGCGCAGCGACTTTCTGCCTATGTGACGCATGACGTCGTCGGGGGGCAGTTTGCTGGCAGAGGCGGCAGCATCCACGAGGGCGAACAGTTGGTCGTCTCCGTAAGACCCCAGCGCGGTGTAGGCACCCTCAAGGCCTGCGGCCTCCAGCAGGTCGTCCCAGGCATCTGGGCCGTTCGCTTCGGTGACGATGTCCTCGACGAGGTTGAAGATGACGCCCTTCACTGAGACCTCCCTGCTCTGGCATGCCCGTGTGTCAGCACCGTGCCATCGCCCCGGTCACGTGGTGGCTTCGAAACGAAAGCCCACACCGCGCACAGTGTGAATGAAGCGAGGGTTGCTGCCCGACTCCCCCAGTTTCTTGCGCAAGTTGCCCATGTGCACGTCGACCACGTGGTCGTCGCCGTACCAGTCGGCACCCCAGACCGCGTCCAGCAACTGCTGGCGGGCGAAGACCCGGCGCGGTTCGGAGGCGAGTTTGGTCAGCAGGTCGAACTCGATTTTCGTCAGGTCCAGAAGTTGGCCGTCGAGACGGACCTCGCGGGCGTTCGGGTCGATGGACAGCCCCTCGAACTCCAGGGCGTCGGTGGGAGCCGCGGCACGCGGACGTCGGCGCATGGCCCCGATCCGGGCGGCGAGCTCCCGGGCCGGAAAAAGGCTTGGTCACGTAGTCGTCGGCCCCCACGGTCAGGCCAACTATGCGGTCGACCTCATCCGTGCGCCCCGTGACCATGATCACGTAGGCGTCACTGAACTCCCGGATCCGCCGGCACACCTCGAAACCGTCGATCCCGGGCAGGCTCACATCCAGCAGTACGACTTCCGGTCGTCGGGTGCGAGCCAGCCGAATCCCGGTCTCACCATCCGGTGCCGAAGCGACGTCGAAACCTTCGTTCTCGAGCAGGCGGGTACCGATCAGGGCGTATTCGCGGTTGTCCTCGACGAGCAGGGCGATGGGGCGGGCCACGGGTGTGATTGTGGCAGGGATGGGCGGGTCGTGGCAGGGATTGGGCATTGTCACAAGCCGTGGTCGCAGCACACACAGCGCTGGCGGCCGAACACCCGGAAGACGGCCGGGCAGGGACCCGTCGTGGTGAGCGCCGGTTGGTAGCGTCCCGTTCGACTCCCCGATTGCCGAAACACGGCGTGGAAGCATGAGCCCCATGACCTGCACCGGTCGCCGTAGATCCTCCTGGCCTCACGTTCCGACGCCGAAGACGGTGGAGAACCTGTTGTTCGGCATCAGGGCCGCCCTTTTCTCTGTCGCTACTGACTGCCCAAACCCGTGTAGTCTCGCGCGTAGACAGTCGGCAGGAGGTGGGGTATGTCCGTGGCGATCCAGCCGCGACGGATCCTCGTGACCGGTGGTTCGGGGTTCATCGGCTCACACCTCTGCGAACGACTGCTCGATCAGGGGCACGAGGTGCTCTGTGTGGACAACTTCTTCTCGTCATCGCGCGTCAACGTCGAGCACTTGATCAGCAATCCGCGCTTCGAACTCATGCGCCACGACGTGACCTTTCCGTTGTACGTGGAGGTCGATGAGATCTACCACCTGGCCTGTCCAGCGTCGCCGGTTCATTACCAGCGCGATCCGGTCCAGACGACCAAGACCAGCGTTCACGGTTCGATCAACATGCTGGGACTGGCGAAGAGGACGAAGGCACGCATCCTCTTGGCATCGACCTCGGAGGTGTACGGCGACCCGACGGTGCACCCGCAGACCGAGGACTACTGGGGCAATGTCAACCCGATCGGTGTGCGCTCTTGCTACGACGAGGGAAAACGTTGCGCTGAGACATTGTTCATGGATTACCGCCGCCAGCACGACATGGACACGAAGATCGTGCGCATCTTCAACACGTACGGTCCCCGGATGGCACCTGACGACGGCAGGGTGGTGAGCAACTTCATCATGCAAGCGCTCACCGGTGAGCCGCTGACAATCTACGGCTCGGGGGATCAGACCCGCTCCTTCTGCTACGTCGACGACCTCGTGGACGGATTGCTGGCGATGATGAACACCCCGCCGGAGGTGGCCGGTCCGGTCAATCTCGGCAACCCCGAAGAGGTGACGATGCGGGATCTGGCGCAGAAGGTGACTCGTATCGCCGGCGCGACTTTGGCTTTGCAGAAGGAGGCGCTACCCCAGGATGACCCGATGCAGCGTTGTCCGGACACCACGCTGGCCGAAAGTGTCCTGGACTGGGCGGCGTCCACTTCGCTGGACAAGGGCCTCGATGAGACGGTCCGGTGGTTCTCGGCTCGCTATGGGACGCAGATCCAGGCCACGCCGTGACACATCGACCTCCGACCATGCCCATCCGCCGGACCCGAGCGTCCACCAGCAACGCATTCGTACGGTCTTACCAACTGCAGGTGCGAGCGACGGATGTAGCCGTGATCGTGGCGTCGATCGTCATCGGCTTGGTGCTGGGCTGGGGGTACGGAGGTAACCTCGGCGACGATCAGCCGCGACAGTTGTTCAGTGTTGCGCTGCTGGTGATCTGGCCGATCATGCTCTGGCAGACCCAGTCGACCAAAGCGACAGTCATCGCCAACGGGCTCGGCGAATACCGCAGAGTGATCGTGGCCACGGTGTGGACGGGGCTCATCGTGATGAGCCTGGCATATCTGACGAACACCACATTTGGGCGTTGGTTCCTTTTTGGCGTGATGACGCTCGGCCTGTTCATGCTTCTGGTCGAGCGCAACATGATGCGTCGCTGGCTGCATCGCCGCATGCGGGAGGGCCAACCGCTGCACCGGGTGTTGCTGGTCGCGCCGCCCGGTCGCCTCGACAGCCTGCAGGCGGACCTCGCCGGCTCCCAGGGCCGATTTGTGACGGTGGGTGTCTGGCCCTTGGAGAAGGAGATGCTCCCGGACCGGGTGGTGGACGAGGCGATCGGCTGCCATGCGGACACCATCCTGTACGCCCCGGGCGGGGACAGCGATCCGCAGCAGACCCGCGAACTCGGATGGGCGATGGAGGACACCGACCTGTCGCTGATGGTGAGTGCCTCGCTCGTGGAGGTCGCGGGCCCGCGCTTGTCGGTGGAACCCGTGGAGTCGCTGTCGTTCGTCCGAGTGGATATGCCCCGGCTTAGCGGCGCCGCCCTGGTCATGAAGGCCATCACTGACGTCGTCGGGTCGAGCATCGCCCTGATCGTCCTCGGAGTGCCCATGCTCGTGATCGCTTTCCTGATCCGCCGCGGATCCCCAGGTCCGGCGATTTTCAAACAGGAAAGAGTGGGGCTGGACGGCCGGACGTTCATATGCCTGAAGTTCCGGACGATGTACGAGGACGCCGACGAGCGCAGGGATGCGTTGCGCGCGGAGCACGGGGATGACGGGGCTACGTTCAAGATGGCCGAGGATCCACGCGTCACCACGATCGGCCGGTTCCTGAGGCGGTTCTCGCTGGACGAGTTGCCGCAGCTGATCAATGTTTGGCGCGGGGACATGTCGCTGGTGGGGCCCCGGCCGCATCCCATGGACGACGTCGAGCGGTATGACGATCTGGCGGTGCGACGGTTGCGTGCCCGCCCTGGGATGACGGGATTGTGGCAGGTTCGTGGGCGCTCGGACCTGTCGTGGGAGGAGTCGGTGCGCCTTGATCTCTACTACGTGGAGAACTGGTCGCTGTCGA
>JADKAV010000011.1 GCA_016719135.1 Micrococcales bacterium
GGTGAAGAAGTACTCCTCGCGCTCGTCGTCGGTGTGGCGCTGGACGGTCAGCATCGACGCGGCCAGTTCGTCAACGCCCTCGCCGGTACGTGCCGACGTGCGGAAGATCGGCGGGAGTTCCTCGTCGAAGGGCCGCGCAAGCGACAGCGATGACCGCAGTTGGTAGTAGGACTGGTTGGCCGCGGGGTCGTCGCACTTGTTGAGGATGAACGAGTCGGGGATCTCGATGATCCCGGCCTTCAGGAACTGGATCTCATCGCCGCCGAGCGGCTGCAAGACGAGGTAGACATGATCGGCGAGGTAGCGGATGTCCAACTCGCTCTGCCCGATCCCGACGGTCTCCACGATCACGACGTCGAACAACCGCTTGAGCAGCCGGGTCACCTGGAACGTCGTCGGCGCCAAGCCCCCGAGTTCGGCCGCGTTGGACTGGCTGCGGAAGAAGGCCCGCTTCTCACCCGTGGCGAAGCGGGTCCGGGTACGGTCACCGAGCAACGCACCGCCCGAGACATGGCTGGCCGGGTCCACTGCGAGCACCGCGACCGACAGTTCAGACTCGGCCAGCAGCGCCGGCACGAGCCGCGCCACCAGGCTGGACTTGCCCGCCCCCGGCGTGCCGGTGATCCCGAGCACCGTGGCCTTGGCCGGCCCCAGCTCCCCAGGATCTCCGCGCGCCGGGCGGCGGCCTGCGGCCTGGTGTCCTCGAACACCGCGACCAGCTTCGACACCGCGTGTTTGTTCAGGTCACGCGCGGCCGCCAGTGTCATCGCGCCTCAAGGACATCGACCATCGACTCCATGACATCCATCAGGTCGTAGTCGGCCGGCGTGAAGACCTTGCGGATGCCCATGGACTCGAGTTCGCGGGCATCGGCCGGCGGGATGATGCCACCGACGACCACCGCGATGTCCTCGTCGGCGTCCTGCTCCCGCAGACCGTCGAGGATCTGCTTGGCGAGGTCGATGTGCGAACCGGACAGCACCGATGCGCCGATCACATCCGCGCCCTCCTCGACCGCGGACTGCACGATCTCGTCGGGGCTCAGGCGGATGCCGGAGTAGATGACGTCGAAGCCGACGTGCCGGGCCGACACCGCGATCACCTCGGCGCCGTTGGAGTGGCCGTCCAGACCGGGCTTGCCGACCACGATCCGCGGGCGGTGGCCCTGCTTCTCGGCCAGGGCGTTGATCCGCTCGCGCAGCACCTCGACCCGGTCGCCGGTGAGGCCGAGCGTCTGACCCTCGATGCCGGTCGCGGGGCGGTACTCCCCGAACACCTCGCGCAGCGCGCCCGCCCATTCCCCGGTGGTGACGCGGGCCAGGGCGCACTCAATGCTCGGCTCCATCAGGCTGCTGCCGTCGCGCGCAGCGGCCTTGAGCGCCTCGATCGCGGCCTCGGCCCGGGCAGCGTCGCGCGGGCACGCACCTGCTCGAGCCCGGCGATGATCTGCTCGGCGGCCTTGTCGTCCACCTTGAAGATGCCGCCGTCGTCGCCGGCGGTCAGCGGCGAGGGCAGGCCCTCAGTCCACTTGTTGAGGCCGACGACGATCTTCTCGCCGGAGTTGATCTCGCTCATCCGCTCGGACATCGAACGCACCAGCGCGGTCTTCATGTAGCCGGTCTCGATCGCCGGGATGACCCCACCCATGCCCAGGATGGTCTCGATCTCGGCGGTGGCCTCATCCATCAGTGCCTGCACCTTGGCCTGTACCACCGGTGAGCCGTCAAAGAGGTCGGGGTACTCCAGCAGGTCGGTCTCGTACGCGAGGATCTGCTGCAGGCGAAGGCTCCACTGCTGGTCCCACGGGCCGCGGCAGCGACATCGCCTCGTTCCAGGCTGGCAGTTGCAGCGCCCGGCAGCGGGCGTTGCGGCTCAGCGTCACCCCGAGCGACTCGAGGATGATCCGCCAGGCGTTGTTCTCCGGTTGCGCCTCGGTCAGGCCGAGCGAGTTGACCTGCACGCCGTACCGGAAGCGGCGGTACTTCTCCTCGGTGACGCCGAAGCGCTCAGCTGTGTAGGAGTCCCACAGCTCACCGAAAGCGCGCATCTTGCACATCTCCTCAATGAACCGGATGCCCGCGTTGACGAAGAAGGAGATGCGGCCCACTGCGCGCTCGAACTGCTCGTCGTCGAAGTGACCGCGCTCCTTGAGCAGGTCGAGCAG
Source organism: Micrococcales bacterium (assembly GCA_016719135.1). GTDB lineage: Bacteria > Actinomycetota > Actinomycetes > S36-B12 > UBA10799 > JADKAV01. The sequence continues at coordinate 2,165 of JADKAV010000011.1, forward strand.
GCTGATCGCGTTGGCCAGGGCGAAGGCGAGCTCCTGCACCGGCGTGGCGCCGGCTTCTTGCAGGTGGTAGCTGCAGATGTTGGAGGCGTTCCACTTCGGGATGGCCTCCAGGCAGTACTCGTACATCTCCGCGATCAGCCGCATGGAGGCCTCCGGCGGGAAGATGTAGGTGCCGCGAGCGAGGTACTCCTTGATCAGGTCGTTCTGCGTGGTGCCCTGCAGTTTCGACTCGTCCTCGCCGCGCTCGCGGGCCAGCGCCACGTACAGCGCCAGCAGCCACATCGCCGTGCCGTTGATGGTCATCGACGTGTTCATCTTCTCCAGCGGGATGCCGTCGAAGAGGACGTGGAAGTCGTCCAGGGAGTTGATCGGCACGCCCACCTTGCCCACTTCGGGCCGCGCGATGGGGTCGTCGGAGTCGTATCCGCACTGGGTGGGCAGGTCGAAGGCGATGCTCAGACCGGTCTGCCCCTTCTCCAGGTTCGAGCGGTACAACTCGTTGGAGGCCTTGGCGCTGGAGTGACCGGCGTAGGTGCGGATGATCCACGGACGGTCACGCTCGGGCAATGCGGCTGGCGTACTCATGCTTCATTATCCGCACGGCCGTTTCGCGGCGGGTAGCGGTAGGGGCGCTCAGCCGAACGGCACGCGCTCGTCCACCGTGCTGCTGACCCGGCCGGCCGCACGCCAGGCCCGCGCAGTGGTGTCGACATCCTCGTCGGTGACCAGGTTCGCCATCACCCGGAACGCGATCTTCATCAGTGTCGCCGAGCGCATCCCGACCGGGCCGAGGGTCGGGAGCAGGTGTGGCACGGTCAACAGACCCGCGAGCCGGCGGGCGATCGAGAACGCCGACCCGTAGTGCTCGCGCAGCACGGCCGGCCACGCCGTGACATAGTCGCCAACCGCGAGCATCTCCGCGGCAAGCCGCCCGGTCTCCAGCCCGTAGTCGATGCCCTCGCCGTTGAGCGGGTTCACGCAGCCCGCCGCGTCGCCGACGAGCAGCCAGTTCGGGCCAGCCACCCCGCTGACCGCCCCGCCCATGGGCAGCAGCGCCGATTTCGCCGCCCGGATCTCAGCGCCGAGGTCCCACTCCTCGCGCACTTGGTCGGCATACACGGTGGTGAGGTTGCGCAGTTCACGTCGGCCGGCCGCCGGTCGGTGGCCAGCGTGCCGACTCCAATGTTCACCTCCCCGTCGCCGAGGGGGAACACCCAGCCGTAGCCGGACAGGATCTGGCCGTCAGCGTCGCGCAGTTCGAGGTGCGAGGTGATCCAGGGGTCGTCGCTGCGACCGCTCTTGATGTAACTGCGGGCCGCGACCCCGTAGGCCGTGTCCTTGTGCCACTCGCGGCCGAGCAGTTTGCTCAACTGCGAGCGCGCGCCGTCGGCGATGATCAGCCGCCGGCACGCCACCTCCCGACGCTCCTGCCCGACCCTGAAGACGACCGCGGTGACCCGCGACCCGGAGCGCACGACGTCGACAGCGCGGTGACCTTCGAGCGGCTGCGCGCCGGAGTCGAGGGGCACCTGCCGGATCGCCGCGTCCAGTACGGTCCGCGGCACGGCCGAGCCGTACTTCGGGAAGGATCCGTCGGGCCAGGGCAGGAACAGCGTCTGGCCGAAACCGTGCGTCCGCAGGCCCCAGTTGCGCACGCGACCCTCCAGCCAGGGGGTGAGCCCCAACCGGTCCAGTTCAGCGATCGCCCGCGGGGTGAGCCCGTCGCCACAGGCTTTGTCGCGGGGGAAGACCGCGGCGTCGGCCAGGATCACGTCGAACCCTTGCCGCGCGGCCCACGCCGCCGCCGAAGCGCCCGCCGGACCGGCGCCTACAACAAGGACATCGGTCGCGACCGGAAGAGGATTCGTCATAGCCCTTCCATTGTCGCGGCTGATCGCGCAGTGGGCATTCGCGGGCTGTCCGTCAATCCCAGAACGCGAGATCGAGGTTCTCGAGCAGGGACCGGTCCTTAGTGAGCAACGGCAGTCCCGCGGCGATCGAGTGCGCGGCCAGAAGCCGGTCGAACGGATCTCGGGTCCAGGCCAGTCCGACTGCAGTGGCGCACAGCGGCGCGAATCCGATCTGCGCGACCGTGACGCCGATGCTGGAGCTGAGCGCGGACAGAATCATCGCAGGCTGGTCGGTCACGCGGCCGACCTCGTGCAAGAACGCCAACTCGAGTTCCACGACGGGAGAAACAGCCAAGTCATGGGTCTCAAGAGCGTGAGCCGCGCCCGCACTGAGCCGGGGAAAGTCACCTGTGTAGACCCACAGCACGACATGCGTATCGAGCAGGATCACGGGCGCCACTCGTGGGACCAATCCAGGTGCACCAGATCCTCGGGTCACCCTGATGACCCCTGGACGCGACACCAGCCGCGCCAGCTTCGACTCCACCGGGGAGCGTTCGATCACTACCGTGTGCCCGTTGCGTTCGATGATCAGCGGCTGCCCGGTCTCGATCACCTCGTCGATGAGGCGGTAGAGGTTCGCGCGGAGTTCAGTGACGGAGATGCTCACGTACGTACGATACCGCTGAACACGTACGTACGTGAAGTCCCGGGGCGCCCCTGGGAGGGGGTGGGGCGCACCCGGGACCGATGCCGCGCTCAGGCTTCGAGCGCCGCGTACTCCTCGTCGGTGAGCAGACGGGAGCGGATCAGGAACCGGTGTCCGGTCGGGGCCTCCAACGAGAAACCCGCTCCGCGACCGACCACCAGGTCGATGGTCAGGTGGGTGTGCTTCCAGTACTCGTACTGCGGGGCGGACATGTAGACGGGGATCTCACCCACCTCGTCGACATCCAGCACCCCCCACAACACGTCGGCACCCTCGGAAACCAGGAACTCCCCGGCCGGGTAACACATCGGGGAACTGCCGTCGCAGCAACCGCCGGACTGGTGGAACATCAGCGGTCCGGCCTCGCCGAAGAGGCGACGAAGCATGTCCGCCGCCTCTTCGGTGACATCAACCCGGCTGAGCATTTAGAAGAAGCCAAGCTTCTGCGGGGAGTAGCTGACCAGCAGGTTCTTGGTCTGCTGGTAGTGCTCGAGCATTCGCAGGTGGTTCTCCCGGCCGATGCCTGAGCCCTTGTACCCGCCGAACGCGGCGTGCGCCGGGTAGGCGTGGTAGCAGTTGGTCCACACCCGGCCGGCCTGGATGGTGCGACCGGCGCGGTAGGCGGTGTTGATGTTGCGGCTCCACACACCGGCGCCGAGGCCGTACAGCGTGTCGTTGGCGATGTGCATCGCGTCGTCGAAGTCCGTGAAGGAGGTGACCGACACCACCGGCCCGAAGATCTCCTCCTGGAAGATCCGCATCGAGTTCTTGCCCTCGAAGATCGTCGGCGCCACGTAGTAACCCTCGCTCAGGTCGCCGCCGAGGTCCACCCGCTCACCGCCGCAGATCACCCGGGCACCCTCGTCCTGGCCGATCTGGATGTAGGACAGGATCTTCTCGAGCTGGTCGTTGCTGGCCTGCGCCCCGATCATGGTGTCGCTGTCCAGCGGGTTGCCCTGCACGACCTTCTTGGTGCGCTCGGTGGCATCCGAGAGGAACTTGTCGTAGATCGAGTCCTGGATCAGTGCGCGGCTCGGGCAGGTGCAGACCTCGCCCTGGTTGAGCGCGAACATCGTGAAGCCCTCGAGCGCCTTGTCGTAGAAGTCGTCGGCCTGGGCGATGTCGTCGAAGAAGATGTTCGGGCTCTTGCCGCCGAGCTCCAGCGTCACCGGGATGATGTTGGCGCTGGCGTACTGCATGATCAGCCGGCCGGTGGTGGTCTCACCGGTGAACGCGATCTTGCGGATGCGGTTGCTGGAGGCCAGCGGCTTGCCGGCCTCGACGCCGAAGCCGTTGACGATGTTCAGCACACCCGGGGGCAGCAGGTCGCCCACGAGGTCCATCAGCCACATGATCGAGGCCGGGGTCTGCTCGGCCGGCTTGAGGACCACGGCGTTGCCCGCGGCCAGCGCCGGCGCGAGCTTCCACGCGGCCATCAGGATCGGGAAGTTCCAGGGGATGATCTGGCCGACCACACCGAGCGGCTCGTGGAAGTGGTAGGCGACGGTGTCGTCGTCGAGTTCGGAGATCGTGCCCTCTTGCCCGCGCAGGACGCCGGCGAAGTACTTGAAGTGGTCGATGGCCAGCGGGATGTCCGCGGCCAGGGTCTCCCGGACCGGCTTGCCGTTTTCCCAGCTCTCGGCCACGGCGATCGCCTCGAGGTTCTCCTCCATGCGCAGGGCGATCTTGGTGAGGATGTCCGAGCGCTCGCCGGCCGACATCTTGCCCCAGGCGGGGGCCGCGGCGTGAGCGGCGTCGAGCGCCAGTTCGATGTCCTCGGCGGTGCTGCGGGCGATCTCGCAGAACGGCTTGCCGTTGACCGGCGACACGTTCTCGAAGTACTGGCCCTTCACCGGGGCGACCCGCTTGCCGCCGATCCAGTTGTCGTATCGAGCCTCGTAACTGACGACGCTGCCCTCGGTACCGGGCGGTGCGTAAACGGTCATTGTCCTTCTCCTGGTCCTGACCCGGCCCCGTGCCGGGATTGGGACCGAACTTAGGTTGCCCAAGGTTGCATCAAGGTTGCAGAAATGTAACCTGGGTCACTTTCGTTGGCCCGGCAACCTGGGCAACGGCACCGCCAGCAGTTTGTGCAGCCGGTCCAACCGAGCCATGAGACCGATCCGTTTGGGCGAGGTCGGCGGGAGAGTGTCCAGTGCAGCCTGGATGACTTCCACGTCGTCCCTGCCGTCCTCGCCCACGGCGAACTGCATGAGCGCCTCGGGATCGCGGGAGGCCAGCGCAGCCCGCCGCACGCGGGCCCGCAGGTCGGCGCGCATCTCCGCGATCTCCGGGGACGCCGAACTCGGCAGCAGCGGACCGGTGTACAACATGACGGCACCCCTGGCGTCGCCCCGATCCAGCGCATCGAGGACCTCTTGGGCGTCGGTCCGCATGGATTCGGTGAGCCGGTACGGCCGCGACTGCAGGACCCCCTCCCCCAGGATCTTGCGCAGCCGTGCCATCTCCGCGCGCACAGTGACGACCGGGGCGTCGTGTTCGTGCAGCATGACCGCGAGTCGCTCACCGCTGAGCCCCTGGGGCGACGTGGCCAGCAGCAGGAGCAACTCGGAGTGCCGGGCGCTGAGTTTCACCTGACGGCCGTCGCGGTTCAACAGTGCCCGGTCCCTGCCGAGCACCAGCAGCTGGTCGCTGTCGGTCGCCGGCTGCTGGGTCGCAAGCCATTGTTCGACCGCCATGGCGGTGGCCCGGACCATCGCCAACGCCTGCGGGGTCGCCACCTCGTGCTGCCCCGTCACGTCCAGCACTCCGAGGATCCGCCCGGAATGCGGATCGTGGATCGGCACTGCCGTGCAACTCCACGGCTGAACAGGTCCCCGGAAATGCTCCGAGGCGAAGATCTGCACTGGGGAGTCCAGCGTGAGAGCGGTGCCCGGGGGCGTTGGTGCCGGCGGCGTGTTCGGACCATTGCGTTCCTGCCACAAAACCCATGGATTCCGCGCGGGTTCGCAGATCCCGATCGCCCTCGACCCACAACAGTCGGCCCTGGGCGTCTCCGACCGCGACTACGTGTCCACCGGCGGCGGCCGGATCGGTGAGCAGGGACCGGACCATCGGCATGGCCCGATTGAGCGGCGAGAGGTTGCGGGCCTCCTCGAGTTCGCGTGCATCCCACACCAGCGGCGGAGTATCGGCCTGCGGATCCACGCCTTCGCGCACGCTGCGCTGCCACGACTCGACGACCAGTGAACGCACCGTCCCGATGGCCGCCTCCTCGCCGGACAGGAAACGTTCCTGGGCGCTGCGCACGGCCCGCGCGAACAGCCCGAGATCAGGGGCAACCCAGTGACTGGGCGGCATCCCTCGCGGCATGCACCGAGGGTACGTCGGGCCGGGCAGATTGCCCAGAGGACCGGAGGTGGCCGCGAGGGCGCGATCCAGCATGGACTCCCCAATCCCGTCCTTCGGGCCGCCTACAACTGGCCACCCAAGCTCACGACTCCAGCGCTGGTCGACGCCTTGCGGACTACCATCTAGGGTCGCCGTTGGTGCGTATCCAGCCCGGATCCGGGCCACCGGCAAATGATCCAGGCAGCGCTGGCGCACCAACCGGCTGCCACCTGGCCGTGTGCGCAAGCACCGGAATACGCTCCCGGCCGAATAGGTTGGAAGGAATATGCATCCACGCGTGACGATCCACATGACGGAGGTCCCCAAGGACCTGCCCATGGTCCACGCCTTCTCGGGCTTCGTCGATGCCGGGCACAGCATCCGCCAGGCGGTGTCACACATGACCACCAACCTGCCCCACGAAAAAGTTGCCGAACTGAGCATCGACGACATCTACGACTACCGCGCCCGGCGCCCGGTGATGACTTTCGACCGGGATCACTTCTCGGACGTGGAGATGCCCCGGCTGGCACTGGACTTGTTCTGGGACGACCACTCGAAACCGTTCTTGATGATGCACGGCCCGGAGCCAGACCTCGGCTGGAACCAGGTCACCCAGATCGTCATCGAACTCGCCGAGCACCTCAAGGTGAGCAAGACCATCGGTCTGCAGGCGATCCCGTGGCCGTCCCCGCACACCCGGGATTTGCTGGTCACCCCGCACGCCAGCGACCCGACCATGATCGAGCCGCGGCCGGGGCCGGTGGACCGGGTGGACGTGCCCGGCAGCCTGACGACGCTGATCGAGTTCGCGACCGGCCGGGCCGGCATCCCGTCGCAGGGGTTCGCGGTGCACATCCCGCACTACCTGGTCAACACCGAGTACCCGACCGGCGCGATCACCGTGCTGGAAGAGATCTCGAAGGCCGGTGGCCTGGTCATCGACCAGGGCGAGCTGCCACGGCTCGCGACACAGGTGCGTTCCGAAATCGACGACTCGATCGCCAGCAGTTCCGAGAACGCAGAGGTTGTCACCGCCCTGGAGCTGCAGCACGACGCCGACGTTGCAAGCTGGCCCAACCAGTTGCCCAGTGGGGACGAGTTGATGGACCAGATCGAAGAGTTCCTCGCAGGCCAAGACGAACCTGAGTAGCGCAACCTGGCGTGTCCTCATAGACTCCGAATTTGGGGAATTGGCAATCGGGGGGGCGATGAACCGGTATCAGGTCGACCTACCCCAGGGTATGCGCGATCGAGCCCTGGGCTGCGCTGTCGGGATGGCAGTGGGCAATGCGCTGGGTAGCGGTTACGCCTTCTCCGTGCCCCCGCAACGCGACGAGATCCGAATGCGCGCTGGCGACCTCGGCCCGTACAAGGCGGGCGAATGGGCCGACGACACCGCGATGGCCATCCCCATCCTCACTGCTCTGGCCGCCGGGAAGAACCTGCTCGATCCGGCCACTCAGGACGAGGTGGTCGGCCAGTGGGTTCGATGGGCCGCGCAGGCCAAGGACGTAGCTCCGATCATCTCGACGGTCCTGGAATCCTACGACGCCGCCACCGGCGCCGAGTCGGTGCGCGCTGCAGCCCTCACATTCCAGGCAGCCGGTAAGCCGTCGGCAGCCGGTAATGCCTCACTCATGCGCACGACCCCCATCACCTTGGGGTTCCTCCACGATCCTGGTGAACTCGCGCAGGCCGCCCTGACCTACAGCGGCCTGACGCATGCCAACCCGGAGGCTGGCGAGGCTTGCGTGCTGTGGAACCTCGCAGTGCGCACGGCGATCCTCACCGGCGGGTTCGACCTTGTCGGAGGTCTGACGTGGATCCCCGAGGACCGCCGCGATTGGTGGGAGAACCTGATCACCCGTGCCGAGATCGGCTCGCCGCGTGACTTCGCGATCGGCAACGGCCGCGTCAGTCAGCTGGTTCAGACCGTCTGGTCGGCGGTCATCGACGGCGACCAGGGATACGAGCAGACACTACGCACGGTGATCGCCGCGGGCGGCGACACGGCTACCTCTGGAGCGGTGGCCGGTGGGATCCTGGGCGCACGCTGGGGCATGTCGGCGATCCCCCTGCAATGGCGCCGCAGAATCAACGGCTGGCCCGGGATCCGGGACGCGCAGTTGACCCAACTGGTCTACGAAGCACTCACCGCACAACCGTGGCCGGATGCGTTCGAAGAGGACCCGATGACAATGTCCGCGGTACAGCATCCCTGCGACCCGGGGGTGTGGCTCGGTGGGATCGCCGGGCTCCGGCCCCTTCCCGCCGAGGTCGATGCGGTGGTTTCCTTGACGCCGCTGGGCGCGGGCCAGAAGCCTGTTCCCCCGGTGGCCGACGAGAACCAGATCAGCGTGTGGCTGCTGGATTCGGAGGACCCCGCAGACAACCCGAACCTGGAGTTCGTCGCCGAGCAGACGGTCGACCTCTTGAGCAGTCTGCGATCCAAGGGCCACATCGTCTATCTGCATTGTGTGGACGGGGGGTCACGTACGGCGTTCATCTCCGCGCTGTACGGCGCGCGGATCGAGGACGTGCCAGCCACCAAGGTGTGGCCACAGATCCAGGAGGTCCTGCCGCACGCACGGCTGAACACCTTGTTCGAGCGGGTGTTGAGAAGTTACGGCTGACGCTGCTGCTGCGCGAACCACTTGCGGGTCACGGCGACCATGGCCCGCAAGCCCAGCCCGATCGCCCGCTCGTCGACGTCGAAGGTCGAAGCATGCAGGTCCAGGGTCGGGCCTTGCCCGTTGTGCACCCCCAGCCGCGCATACGTGCCGGGGACGCGGTCGGTGTACCAGGCGAAACTGTCACCACCCCATGACTGGTCGGTGGGCACCACAGCCTCCTGCCCCAGTTCCTCGGCAATGGCCTCTGCCCACAGCGCGGTCGGTTCGACGTGGTTGTCGACCGGCGGGACACCTTGGCGGTGGAACAGGTCCCACTCGACACCGGACTCCCCGAGGATCTGCTCGACCGACTCGTTGAGCAGACGCCCGAGCGCCTCCCACACCACCCGGTCGGGGGTGCGCAGGGTGCCGGTAAGCACCGCTTTGGCAGGGATCACGTTGGGCGCGTCGCCGGATGCCACCGCTCCCCAGACCAACCGGATCGGACCTTTGTCCGCACGCTCGACCCGTTCGGTCAGCACCTGCGGAAGTTTCAGCGCCAGCTCGGACATGACGGTGACCAGGTCGACCGTCGCCTCGGGCCGGGCGGTGTGCCCGCCGGGTCCGTGCAGCGTCACCCGCACCACGTCGGAGGCCGATGAGACCGGGCCCGTGCGCAAACCAATGGTGCCGACCTGTTTCTTGGGATCACAATGTACGCCGAAGACCACCCCGACGTCGTCCAGATGTCCCTCGTCGATGACGTCGACGGCACCGCCGGGGACACTCTCCTCGGCCGGCTCGAAGATGAGCCGAACCCGTCCACGCGGTGGATGGTCAGCGAAGTACAGCCCGGCCCCCAGCACGATCGTGGTGTGCACATCGTGGCCACAGGCGTGTGCGACTCCCTCGATGTGGGAGCGGTACGGGGTGTGGCATTCGTCGTCCATGGCAAGCGCGTCGATGTCCGCGCGGAGCGCTAGAACCGGGCCGTCGCCGGTGCCCACGTCGCAGACCAGGCCCGTGCCACAGTTCAGCACCTTCGGTTCCAGGCCGGCGACCTGCAAGCGGCGCACGATGGCCGCGGTGGTGCGGGTCTCCTGCGAGGACAACTCCGGGTGCGCATGCAGGTCGCGGCGAAACGAGATCAACTCCTGGGACCGCGCCGCGGCGAAATCGGACAGTCCGTTCACGACCGCAACTCCACAGCCAGTTCTTCGCGAACCAAAGTCACCACATCCCTCAAAGAGCCCCCTTGAGCCACCACTGCGCGCTGACGGGCGGCAGAAGACCCTGTCTCCAGAATCTCACGGACGCCGTTGAGCGCATCGAGGGTCCCGAGGCCGGCGGCCACGGGCTGCAACATGTCCACGATCCCGACGATGTTGTCCTTGAACGATTGGGTGTTCCCACTGACATCGGTCATGACGCGTCCGTCGAGGCCGAAGCGACTGGCCCGCCACTTGTTCTCCCGCGCGACCCAACTCGGAATGTCCGGCAGCGTCTCGCCGGCGTCGACCTGCTGATCCATCCACACGACCAGCGCTTGCGCCAGCGCCGCGATGGAACGAACCTCGCGCAGAGTCGGGATGCCGTCGCACATGCGGAACTCGATCGTGCCGTAGGTCGGGTGCGGGCGTATGTCCCACCACACCTCTTTGACGCTGCGGATCGTCTCGGCCTTGATGAGCGCGGTCATGAAGCGCTCGAAGGCGGCCCAGTCCTGCATCCACGGCGGCAAGCCCGACGTCGGCATGACCTCGAAGATCTTGGAGCGGATGCTGGCCAGGCCGGTGTCGTCGCCGAGCCAGTACGGGCTGGAGGTGGACAGCGCGAGCATCTGTGGCAGGAAGCCGAGCAGCGAATCGATGAACTTGATGGACTTCTCTTTGCTGCGAACGCCCACGTGGAAATGCACGCCGTGGATCGCAAGTCTTCGCGCCGGCCATCCGATCTCGTCGAGTAGGCGGCGGTAGCGCTCGCCCGGACTCAGGCTCATGGAGTCCCACGACGCGAACGGGTGAGTACCCGAGGACATCATCGCGAGATTGCGTTCGTCGAGCAGCGGCTTGAGTTCCAGCAAGGTGGCCTTCAGGTCCGCGACAGCCTCATCAGGGGTCTGGCAGACGCCGGTGATGACCTCGATGCTGTGGTTGAACAGTTCATGCTTGGCCTTGGGGTGTTCGGCCTCGGGATGCCCGGCCCCCACGATGCTCAAGATCTCGTCGGCGACCTCGACGTATTTGCCGGTCTCTTTGTCGACCACTCCGTACTCCACCTCGACGCCGAGGCTCGGGCCTGGCGAGGGCGTGAAGTCAACGTGCATGGGCTCAAGGTAGTGGGTTGTGGTCGGGTGGGGCGCGCTTCGGTGCGGTCGACTGTTGCGCGGTTGCCGGGTCAAAGGCTCCAAAACCGACAACCGCGCAACACTCGGGCGGCGAGGACGGTCACGCGAGAGGCGAGCGTGGGCGTTGCGGCGACGCTGCGGGGACCGGGGCTGTTCCGAGCGCGAGCACCTCGGGTACCATGAAATGGCCCTCGACGGCAGACAAGGTCCCCATCGTCTAGCGGCCTAGGACTCCGCCCTTTCACGGCGGCAGCACGGGTTCGAATCCCGTTGGGGGTACGCAGTACCCGGTTCGGTCTAGGCTGAGCCAGTAAGGCCCCGTAGCGCAGTTGGTTAGCGCGCCGCCCTGTCACGGCGGAGGTCGCCGGTTCGAGCCCGGTCGGGGTCGCCAGTCCCTAGGGACAGCGGCCAGGTAGCTCAGTTGGTACGAGCGTCCGACTGAAAATCGGAAGGTCGGCGGTTCGACCCCGCCCCTGGCCACCACACAAACACTCTTCACCCCACAAGAACACCTGATCAGGGGCTCATTCACCGCCCAGCGCATCCGATGAATGTTTATGAGTGTTCAGGAATGTTTAGGAAATCTGTAGGAATTTCGGGCCCTTTCAGCACCGCCGTGTAGTAACTGTGTAGGACTTCTACGCTTCATTCGCGACGCGACGGGTGTCCTGCTGCTGGCCTCTCATCGTCTGCGACCTGACCGCGTAACGGTTGTTCATCGACGAAAGTGCGGGGACTGCTGTGGCGACTAGGAAGCACCGGGACGGTCCGCAAGTACCGGGAGGCGGCGGCCGCCTACCGAAACGTGCCGTGCAGTTCCGCGTACGACTCTGTGGATCCTAGTGTGCCCAGCGGAGTGGTGTTCGCGTTCGCCGGAATGATCGTCGAGATGCTGGTCGGCAGCCACGTGAAGAGTTACGGCCCCCCGAATGTGCTGTGGACACCCAGCACGGTTGCGATTGTGAAGACCCTGTCGTTCCTTCTTCTCCCGGACTGCCATCCTTCACGGTCCGTCCGGTCTGCACACTGGACTGCAGTCACCCCTCGCAGGTGGTGGCGGAGTTCACACAAATGTGGCCTGCCCCGTCGCGCAGCGGTGAGGTATGCAGTTAACCAAGTGCTCCTCCAGCAGGTCCTGACGGATCGGCTGTCCCTACGTGACTCAAGCCCATCCACGAACGCACCCGAATAGTCACCGACCCCAGGGCCCTACTCAGGATCGCTGCCGAGGCGCCGTGCGCTTCCGGCGCACAGGCGCCGGTCTGCCCTCCATCACGACGCGGCACTGCTTGACCTGGCGCACCACGGCCGCCTGGAACTTGGAGGCGAACCTGCGTTGATCGAGGGTTAAGCGGTCAGTAGCCAGTTCCTGGCTCACTGCCCGTTCGACGGCTTCCTCGACCGAGGCCACTAGGTTCCCTACCACCTCGGTGACGTAATCATCAGCGAGCCCAGCACGAGCGGCCAAGGCTTCCCAGTCTCGTCTCTCGATCTCGCCGAAGCGTCTGCGGCCGTTGATGCTCATGGCCATTCCTGCCGTTGCCGCGCTCAGCTGACCCCGACGGGCAGGCGCCTTGTCGCTCACCAGGTAGGGCAGAGCGCTGTTCAAGTCGTACAGCGGGGCAAGTTCGATTTGGGTGCCAGACAGGAGCAGACTGTAGTTCTTGGCATGCGCGTCGGGTGCGCCTGTCGCCCAGGCAAAGGCGAGAGCCTGGACAAACCGTTCGATTCGTGAAGCCGCCGCTACTGGGCCGAGCAGCCGAACCAGCAACTCGATGATCTCCACGGCATCAGGGCCTCCACCCGACTGATACTTCTTGCTCGGCGGAAGGCCCATCGCCTGGCAGAGGTCCTCTTGATGGACACGTTGGAGAGGCCCATCCTCATCGCGGTAGCGGTCGTATCTGACAACGGAGATGACCTGCCTGCTTCGGAAAGTCAGCACCTCGCTGCGGGCCACGCGGAGTCCGGCTTTCCGAGCCGTGGCGAGGCTCAAGTGTTCGTTGAGCTCTTGGTGGCGGAACCCCGCCATCGGCGGCTTGACGATCCGGTTCGTCGGCTCGAAGCCCCAAGGCTCGCCCCACCGGCCGTCCTCGTGGCGCAAGGCCATCTTGGGCTGGGCACCGGGAAGGGAGAACTGTCCGCTCTCATGCTCCGGTGTCCAGGCAGCCGGATTCGACTCCAGTTCGGCGATCCGCCCTTCGACCTCCTCCTCCGATAACCAGTTCACCCCGCCGTCACCCAGCTGTCCCAACTCCGTGTCCAGAACAAACTGAGCAGCGCCTGCAACATCACGCCCAACATATTTGAGGAGGGCAAATGGACTGGAAGCCGAAACGTGGAACTGGGTCGCCCATCGCTGCAGCACTTGGACGTTGTCCGGCAACAGGTTGGTCAGCCAATTGTCCAAGACAGGTCCCCTGTGGACACGTTGGATTAGTGGCATTGAGACGGACAGGGGAGTCGAGTTCTCATCGTCCGCGTAGTCAGGGGTGTACTCGAAGGTGACTTGCCCCGTACGGCTCTGGCTCAGGGATCCGGCCACCACACCGCCCAAGAGAACGACGAGTTCTGAACTCATGCGCGGTCGTAGTCACTCAGGAGCGCGTCGAGGTTCACCGGTTTGACCGGTTTCGAGTCGCTGGACCGCGTACTCAACGGAGTCCCTGAAGGCTGGGCTTCGACCACCACCATCAACTCATCGCCTACCCCGGTGTCCTGCTTTGCCATGACCACATCATCTTCGCGGTCAGCGTCGGCCAACCTCGCCGAGCGGACCGGTCGCCTCTTGGGCAGTGGGCGATGATTTGATTCAGCCGGAACAGCCCCCAGGGATGCGCTGAGGTTCATCCCAAGAACGCCAGACACACGTAGGACGGTGTCCCAAGTGGGATTAGCCGTGCCCTGCTCAAGAGCAACTAGCGACTGCCGTGACATGCCCGACCGTTCGGCCAGTTCCTGCTGAGAGAGGCCGAGCTTGCGGCGTGCGGCGCGAACGACCGCGCCAAGGTCGGCAGGACTGCTGAGGCGCATGGTGACCTCCTTCAATGTCTAGTTTAGTTGTCAGCCCCGGTATGTCAACTAGATGCGTCATTGGCTGTGTGTCGCATCTATACGACATAGCGGGAACGTCGATTCTATTTGACACCATTCCTGACTTGGGCTCCTAGCTAGTGGCGTGTAACTAGCCGTCGGGGCAGCGGCGACCCTGTCGCTGGTCCCCGACGGCGGTTCCCTGCCCAACTCCCGGAAGCCCACCGCAGTCCAGATCGCATACCCCCGGACACTCCCGGCGAATCGCGCAGCGTCAGAAAACAGACGCCGGCACGATTGATGCGATCGGACCTGCCGTTGACCAGACAAGGCTCGGTGAGCGGGTTTGGTTGACGATGGCCGCGCACACGAACCGCTGGGGCACCGCAGCGCAGTGGTGCGTCGTGCCTGCGTTCAAGGCCCGACGGCTGCCAGACGAAAGCGACTTCCTCCTCGGCGCGACCCTCGGTGTGCCGGCGGTCACGGCAGCCCACTGCCTCATTGCCGACGGATCGGTTCACGGTCGCGACGTTCTGGTACACGGAGGAGCCGGGGCGGTGGGTCGATGCGGGATCGAACTCGGCCGTTGGTCCGGGGCAAGGGTAGTCGCGACGGTCAGCAGCGAGGCCAAGGCCGAAGTGGCACGCGCCTGCGGCGCAGAGCTGGTTGTCGACTACCGGCGCGAAGACGTGGCGTCGGTCATTCGCGGCTTCTCTGCCGGCATCCACCGCGTGCTTGAGGTCTCCCTAGCGGCCAACGCGAGCATCGACGCTGAGGTCTGCGGTCTCAACGCAGTAGTGGTCGTCTTCGGCACCGAAGGTGGAGAGGCGACCCTTCCGGTGCGGCCGCCGCTGTTCAAGAGCCTCTCCTTCCGCTTCATCCTGCTCTACAACTTCAGCCGCGAGGAACTGGAGCGGGCCGCGGGTGAGGTGGAGCGCGCTCTCGACGACGGGGCGCTCACGCTTGCACCCATCACTCGGTTCTCGCTTGACGACATCACCGCGGCTCACGAGCTTCAGGAAGACGGCCCGTTCGGGCGCGTGCTCCTGGAGATTCCCTGATCTCCGGCGCCCTGCGCCAACGCACAACTGCTCTTCCCGGCTGCTCACCAAACGCCGTCGGCGAGAACGGCAACTCTCAGCTCGGCACATCGGACAGCCAAACATCGCTGAACGGCGCGGCCCGCCGCTACTGGTCGTAGACGTCGCGTCGATGTCCGAGCCGCACGACAACGACCAACAAGACGTCGTCCTCGACCGTGTAGATAATTCGGTAAGCGCCAACCCGGACTCGTAAACCTGGCCGGCCTTGGAGTGCCCTGGCACCGGGAGGTCGCGGATCTTGGGCCAGTAGCGCGATGGCGCCTTGGATACGACGACGATGATTTGGATCGAGCTTGCGCAGAGAGCGGACCGCCGATGGACGGAGCTCGATTCGGTATGGGCTCACTCCCAGCCGAGGTCTGATTTGACCTGATCCCATGGGATGTTGGGCCCCTCCTCGGCCATCGCGGCGTCGAAGGCTGCGACATCCTCGGCATCTTCCAGTGCCCCCATCAGTTGCTCGTAGCGCTCGGGACTCACCAGCACCCCGGCAAGGCGACCTCGACGTTGGAGGAACACGGTTTCGGTGCGCGCAGTCTCCATCGCGTCGAGCAGGTGGTTGCGTGCGTCGCTGACATTCATGGTTGCCACGGTTGAATCGTACATCTGAGATCCTGCATCGTACAAGTGGCGCTTTTTTGCGAGGCTCGTCTGCGGTCTGGACTCTCTGTGCGGGTGGTGCAGATTCCTCTGGTCGAAAACTGAGACCGGAGCGTCGTGCGCACTCACATTTGCGGTCGGAAACCGCTTGGTACGCGTTGAGCACGCTTTCCCTTTCGAAGAGTGGTCGCTCTATCCCGCGATAGGCATTCTCGAAAGGCATTCAGACGATGACCCACCCGGCGAACTGCACATCTCTTGGTCGCGAGTTGGTCACCGATACCTCTGAGGTACACACGCCGTACGCCTTCATCGGAGTGCCGTTCGGACCTCCCTACGAGCCGGCAGACGTGCATGTCGCCGCTGGTGCCGCTGACGCTGTTCGTGCGGTGACCTCCAGGTACCAGTACGCAACGGACCGCACACGTTACGACTTCGACTACGGCGCGGCGATATTTCCTGATGACAATGCAAGCGTGTCCGACTGCGGGGACGTCGAAGGTGACGTGCGCAACCCCGACGACATCGCACAACGAGCCACGGAAGCAATCAAGCCGCTTGTCCGCGTGGGAGTTGTTCCCTTGGCGTCTCCTCCGGCTGAGCATCGCTTCGTCATCCCCATCGATTGCGATGACTGGGACCCATCTATCGCCCCAGCTGTCGGCTGGCCCGAGCCCGGGGGACTCACCCATGTACAGATCGCGACGATTCTACGCCGGCTCGCGGCCGCCAACCGGGTTGTCGCCGCCATCATTACAGAGTCTCAACCCGCCCTCGACCACAACGCGATCACAGCTCAAACGATCGCCCGCCTGTTCGTGAACGTCATAGACCGCAGCAGGTGCCGTTGCGTCCTCGTAGCGCCGGAGAGTAGAGGCCAAGGGACGATGAGTGATACCAACGCGAAGGCTGGACCCCAAAGGGCGGCGGCTCCCGGGATAAAACGAACTCGACCACCGGCGCTTCAGGATTCAGCGTGCTTTGCGAGCCGCGCTGAACGCCTTTGCACTTCCGTACGCGTTCTTTGCGGTGACAGAGCAGCGCACCTTCTTACCGCGCACGGACTTGGTCACTTTGAGTTTCGACTTGCTCGACGAAAGGCTCTTGCGTCCGACCTTCCAGCCGAATCTATAGGAGTCCGCGCCCTGCCAACTGCCTCGCGAGCAGACCATTTTTCGGCCCTTTTGGGAAAGCCCGGGGGGGAGAGGTTCTGCGGCGCCTGGCCAGCAGGGAGCGGCTGTGGCGTTGTCCCGCCACTGACCGTCATGTTGTGCTGGGCCTACGCGTCGTCGTACACCATCTCGCTGAGGTACCCGCAGAGGATGAAGGATCCCGCGGCCTCGGGCACGTAGGCGACAGGGACCGAGAAGTCTCCCTCCACCGCGATGAAAGCGACCGACTCGCCGCCCATTGCGTCGGTGGCGTCGGAGAGTTGAAGAGCGCCGGTACGACTCGTCGGACACGTACTGGCCACCGATGCCGGGATCGCGTAGACGTAGACGTAGCGCGCCAGGGACGCGTCCGAGGGCACGTGGCCCGTGGCGGTGAGTACCGTGGGTGACCCGACGACCCCGGTCGTTGGACCCGTGACCGTTAGGCTCCCCGCTTCGATCGCGCTGGCTGACCCTGTGCTGATTGCGAGAGTGGCGAACAATCCGAACGCGGCCGTCAGGGCTGCGGGGCGGAGGCTTCGAGTGGTCAGCTCCATGATTGGCTCCAAGGAATGCTGAGTGAGAATGCCAATTTCCAATTCTGAAAGCGGTGGCTCAAAGGTCCATTCGGTGGGCTGGTCTATGAACTAGGGGCGCATAGACACTGAGTCGGTTTTGTGTTATTCGCTCAGCGGCGGCCCGAGCTGTGGCACTCGAGCGCAGGGGGAACCATCGCTTCCCTGCAACCCGCCAGCCCACCATCGCGTGTTCCGACCCAGCGCCGGTCAGTGCACACGAAGCCCCGCCGGCAGCCCCACAACCTATTGTCGGGCGACGTGGCCGCAACGGCGTGAGCGTGTGGCCTCACCCATCAGGCCGATCCCACACGCGTGCGTGAGTCTTGCTCGAATGTGTGTTGACAGGTCCGGGAGCACGTGACCTGACTATCTTTCAGGGCCACACGCCTGTCGCCGGATCGACCACGGTGGCGCCACCTCGCCGAGCGACACACCAAGAACCGCAGCCCTCAGCCTTCCCGCGTGATCGGCGCTTCCTCACCCATGTTCACATTCATCGGCCGCTTGAAGAACCGCGTGATCCACAGCAGCACGATGATGCCGATGCCGAACCAGATCATGCCGTAGCGGGTCGACTCCGCCGAAAGGTACAACCACAGCAGCACGGTCAACGACACGCCGATCCCGGGTAGCACGATGTTGCGGAAAATCTCACGCGGAGTGTGCGTCTCGCGTCGGCGGTAGGCGAAGTAGACAATCACCGTCAGGTTCACGAAGGTGAACGCGATCAGCGCACCGAAGTTGATCAACGAGGCCACGAAGTCCAGACTCAGCCCGATCGCGAACAGCGACACGAAGCCCGTGAAGATGATGGCGTAGGCGGGCGTCTGGAACGTCGGGTGGATGTAGCCGAAGAAGCGCCCGATCGGGCCGTGACCGTTGCGCCCCATCACGTACAGCAGACGAGACACCGACGATTGTGACGCGAGGCTGGAGGCCACTGTCGCCGCGAAGGCTGCTGCTGTCAGCAGGATCTTGAACAACTGCCCGCCGACCTCAAACGCGATTTGTGGCAAGGCACTGTTCTCCAGCGACTCCTCGGTGAAACCTGAGATATCGGGGAACAGAGACTGCGTGAACCAGGCCGCGGTGAGGAAGATTCCGCCGCCGATCAACAACGCCAGAATGATGGCTTTGGGCACCGTGGAGGCGTCCTTGGCTTCCTCGGTGTACATGGTGATCGCATCGAAGCCGATGAACGAGAACGCAACGATCGTGGCACCAGTAATGACGTGGCCCAGGCTCACACCCTCATGCCAGGCCGGCGCGGCAGAGAGAATCGTGCCGTTGCCCATCCCATCCATCAGCGCTTTACCCGCGAGAATCAGGAACACCCCGATCAGGACGACCTCGAAAACGACGAGCACCATGTTGACCCGGGACGTGTTGGTCATGCTGACCAGGCACAAACCCGTGATGACCGCGACGTACACCACGACCCAGATCCATTGCGGGGCGTCGGGGAAGAACGAGTACATGTAACTGCGGATGATCAGGGCGTTGACAAGGGGCAGGAGCAGGTAGTCCAGCAGTGCGGCCCACCCGATGAGGAAGCCAAGCTTCGGACTCATCGTTTCGGAGGTATACGTGTAGGCCGAACCGGCTGAGGGGAAGGCGCGGGTCATCCGGCCGTAGCTGATGGCCGTGAACATCATCACGATCAGCGCGAAGAAGTAGGAGGTGGGAACGACCCCGTTTGTCTCGCCGGAAACGATGCCGAAGGTGTCGAAGACCACCGTCGGCGTCATGTAACCCAGCCCGAGGCCGACGATCGCCCACAGCCCCAGCGTCCGTGCCAGATGCCCGGACTTCGCTGTCTTTTGCTCCGCTACCGACGCCATTTTCGAACTTCCTTCCGGGAACTCACGCCTCAACCTAGGGCATGGACGGCTAGATTACGGAGGTATGAGGTACATCGTCGGTTATGGCCCCGAACATCACGGCCTTGACGCCATCAATCTTGCCGCCACACTGGCCCGTACGTCGGGGGCGAAGGTCGACGTGGTGGTGGTGCTTCCCGACGACTCTCCGACATTTCACATGTACTCCGGACCGCGCATTCAACGAAGAACTCGAGGCACAGGCCGAGGAATGGCTGGCAGAGGGACAGTCGCACGTGCCCTCGGATGTCAGCGTCACCGGACGCATCCAGCGCGCCGAGTCGATCGTCGAGGGCTTGATCGCCGAAGCCGAGGATGCCGAACGGAGCAGCGGCGATGACCTCATCGTGGTCGGGACCTCACATCGCGTCCGTCTGGGCAGCATCGCCGATGCTCTGTTGCACTCATCTGCCGTACCCGTCGCCCTGGCCCCGATCGGATTCGAGCCACAACGCGAGGTCACGCGCATCACCTGTGCAACCGGCGTCCGGGAGGGCGATGAGATCCTGCTGGACTACGCCATCCGCACCGCTGCCGCCTGGAAGGTTCCGCTACGGCTGATGTCACTGATTGCCGTGGGGGAAGGGGGATCCGAAAAGCGCCAGCAGGAGTGGACGAAACTCGCGAAACTGCACCTGAATCACGTCGCGGAAACGGCCAGGGAGAAACTACCCGCGGAGTGCCAGGTCACGACAATCGTGGGGCACGGCACCTCGATGGGCGACGCGGTGAGCCGATTGGAGTTCGCAGCCAGCGAGGTCGCCATCGTGGGATCGAGCCGACTGGCGCAGCCGAAACGGATCTTCCTGGGCCGCACCGCCAACAAGATGATGCGGGTATTGGCCGTGCCGATGATCGTGGTGCCACGAGGCTATTAGCCCTACAAGAATTCCGAGTCCTAGCGGCATGCCCATCTGAGGCCCAGAACCACACGACTGACCTACAGCGGCGACCTTCCAAGCATCGGAACCGCCAAGCCCATTCAATGACGATGCCGCCCGACCATGCATCGGACTGACGAATTCCGGTCGTCAGCAGCCGGCCTCTACTCAGGGGCGAGAACCTCAAGACCGGCGGCGTCAGCAACCTCGGCTTGGCGGCGGTCGTAGGTCACTATGACATCGGCGCCGATCCGCAAGGCCACTGCAACGTGTAGCACGTCGAGGGTCCTCGCAGTAGCGGGCGCCAAGTCCCTTGCCACCACAAAGTCCTCAAGCTCCAGTTCGATCAATTCGAATGCTGAGGCGGCCGCTGCGGCCTGCGGAACGGCGAGCCGCGTCATGACCCTGTGCAACTCCGTGGCCATCAACTGACTCGACACGAGCTCATCGGCGGACCATGACGACAGCGCGGTTCGCAGCGCTTGCGTGTGCCGTTCGTCGAGGACCACTTTCGCAATCGCCGACGTGTCCAGGTACCGGATCACCGATCGGATCGCATCGTGTCGAGTTCGGTGCTGCTGTCGCTCACCGCCGGTAGTGGCGCCTGTTCGAGTAGTTCGCTGACCGCGGTTTCCGGTGGGCAGGTCCTGCCGGCGGCCCGAAGACGATAGAGCGCAGTCGGATGGGCCGGGACAATCATCGCCACCACCCGACCGTAGTTCGTGATCTCGAACGACTCCCCGTTGTCCACAGCCCGCAGCACTTCGCTGCTGCTGTTGCGCAACTCACGATGACTTATCCGGCGCATGTAGCAAACGTAGCACTTCGGGCGGTTTGAGCTCTTCCGTTGAGGACTCCGCACGTCGCTGAACAGCCGATCCTGCCGGCTCATTCACTGGCGATACGGGACCGGCGTTTCGATGGACAGTAAGGTCTCCGTGCTCGACACGAATCCAGGGACGAATTCGAGTGCCTGGACAGGCTGCGGCTCGATGCGGACATCCGGAGGATGCCGGCGATCCGCTGGACGGCCCAGGAGCCACGATCACGGCCGCCGCTCCGTATGAACCGAGGGTGGGCCAGCCGCGGGGGGTTCACCAATGACCAGACGCATTCACAGCCTCGTGGACGGCGTCGCAAACCGAAAGGCCGGTGCTCGGCGCGTGGGATGTGGGGCCTTCCGAAACGATCCGGCCGCCGACTTCCAGGCCCCATTTGAACGGTGGGCTCGATGGCTGCTTCGGCGAAGTCATGCCATCACGGACTTGTCACGCGTCGCCGTTACTTCGCTTCCGCCAAGCTCCTGAGAGGAGACCTTCAGACAGGAGCGATTGCACCCCAAGGAGAAAGAGCGGGTCCCCCGGTCGAGAGACTCCAGGAATCGCAACGCTATCCGTGAGTCCCCCGCGAGTCCGGTGACAGCGACTCCTCGCCCTGCCACGGCATGGTTGAGCCCCTAGAGCCAGCACCCCCGTCGACTGGCAGGAAGTAGGTCGACAGCTCCCGCGCACGATCAACCCGGCCACGCGCGAGCAGTAGTGCGATGGCGTGTGAGAAGTCCTGACTCGCCGCTGCCTCGTCGTTCAGAAGTCGGCTGGTGCCACGCACCTGGTAGCAGTACGCGGTGCTGAGACCTGCCTCGCGTGACGGGGTGTTCGCAATCACGTGACTTGCCATGGCGGTCGCCTGTTCGGACTGCCCGCACTGCTCAAGCGCATGCGCGTACAGTCCGAGGTACTCCCGATACGAGGGATCCTCGGCGGTGGATCCTGCGGGCCAGGCATCCATAAGGTCCTCGGCAGCCTGTAGGCACTCGTGGTGTTCGCCAGCCTCGTGAAGGTTGTCGAGTAACCGCACCACACTCCACTGCGCGTTGCTCTGCTGATCCTCCATCTGGCGGTAGGCGTCGACAAGACCCCTGTTGGCGCGCGCTGCGGCGCGGTAGTCCCCGGCGTAATGCAGCGCGACAGCCAGACGCGTCTCGCAGCGCAAAGCCTCATGATCGCGGCCCGTGGCGTCGAAGATCACCCGCGCATCGGCGAAGGCAGCGAGGGCCTGCGAGGTCTCAGCTCTCTCGAGAAAGGCCTCCCCCCGCAGTTGTTCACATGTGGCCGCCCCCACGAAATTGTCATGACTCTTGTACGCCAGCAATGCGATTCCGGCCTGCTCCAGAGCGTCGTCGATATCCCCCCTTTGGAGAAATACGTTCGCCAACCGCATCCGCGCATGGGCATCGTCCTCCTCCGTCGACGAGATCCTCGCCAGAACCAGACACCCCCTGGCCAACTGCAGAGCCTCATCCAAATTGTCCAGATACAGGTTCACGGTGATGGCGAAGTCATCCACTTCGGCCACCTTGGCGGGCTTCTCGGCGGTGCGGTAGAAATCGCGGGCCGCGACGCAGGCAGCCAGCGCTTCCTCGTCTCGGTTCAGAAGGTACAAAGCTCGGGCCTGCATTTGGCACGCATCGCCGGCGAGACTGTGGTCCTGCTCGTACTCAGCCAACTTCCGACTCTCACTGGCGGTCTTCAACTGGTTCTCGGAGTCCCCGACTGCACCGTAAGAATCGGCTAGGCACCACAACGCGCCCGCTGCTTCTCGGGTCTGGCCCACCTGCTCGTGACCGCGGGCTGCCTTGCCATACAGGTCTATTGCGAGCTCATAGTTGCCCGAGTAGAAGGCAGCTGCGCCCTGCAGCCTGAGCGCCTCGGCCACCATGGTGTGGTCGTCGATCTCCTCAGCAACGGCCTCTGCCTCCTGCCACAGAGTCATCGCCCTGTCACCGTCACCTCGTCGAGATGCTCGTCCACCGAGTTCAAAGAGTATTTCGAGGCGATCCCGTCCGTCCGCGTCTGCCAGCCTCGACCACAGATCCTCATCGGGCAACTGCCGGATGTCGTCCATCTGTCCCCCCATTCGTTAGCGGAACCGAGAGTAGTGACAGCCGGAGTTCCGCGCTCGATAGTCCCGGATCCTGCCGCCGTTGAACCACAGTTGTGTCTTCGAGCGCGAGACTCTGGCAATCGACTGATCCACCGTCCGCGCCCGATTCACTCAGTCGTCGCCGACCATGCTGTCCAGGCAGACCGCGATCGCCAGGATGAGAGCCTGATCTTGACCAGGCATGATCTCGATGCCGTAGGTGTCGCGCACGCGGATCCACTTCTTGCTCACCTCTGCGACCACCTGTTTGCCGGCCTTGATCTCATACTCGTGATCCAGGATGTTCCCGGTGACCTCCAGCTCGGAGCCGTCGGCGAGCTCGGCCACGAGACGATGCCGGATCGGCGAGATCAGCTTCTTCTTGACCGTTGCCGCCGTCGCGCCCCCCGGCGTCTCGATGACCATGGTGTCCTTGATGTGCAGCTTGCGCTCCTGGATCTTGTAGAGCTCGCCACCGCCGCGCGGCTCGATGACCAGCGTGCGGCGGATCCGCAGCGCCTTGCCGTTGACCTTGAAGATCCTGTCGCCGTCACCGTCCAGAATCCAGCTGTCGTCGCCGATCGAGAAGATCTTCTCTTTGAGCTGGAATCGCGCACCCGCAGGTGCGTCTTTGCGTCTGAACATGTCGACAGTGTGCCAGTCGATCGGTGTGAACGGTTTCGATGCAGCCAAGTGCGGTCCCCGTCGTCGGACCCGAACCTGACCAGCCGCCGTCGATACGACGGTGTCTTCCGGCGAGGGCAGACCGCTTCGCCGGTGCCAGCACGTCGGTGTTCGCGACCACAGATCGGGAATACGTCTGCCGGTCGAATTCGTGGGCGATGCCCTGATCGATGAGCAAGAGGGGACCCGCTCAGTGGAGGTCACGTCGCTGTGCAGAAGGTCCAGCAGGTCACCGAACGTGACCGAAAAGCCCGGATCCCGACGGTGCTAGTTCACCGGACGCGTGGCCTGGGCTTCGTTGCTAACCTGCGCGTCACAAGCGGACTACGGAGCGCAGAACTATGGCCTACCGATTCACCGACTCAGACGACGTCAACTTCCGCGTGCAATTGTTGCTCGGCGGGGTCGGCTTCGGCCTCGGCGACGTCGGCGAAATCCTGCAAGCAGTCACGACGATCGGCGATGGAGACGACCCCGTGTGGTCCGCCACCTTCGCCGACCTGGCACGACGTATCGAAGGCATCGCGCAGGACGCGGCATCGGCCGGCAACTCCCGAAGTGCAAGGGACGCCTATCTACGAGCGGCGGTCTACTACGCCGCGCAACAAGACGCGGAACTGACGTACGCCGACGACGACACAATCCTGGCCAGTTTCCGGGACCATCGCAGATGCTGGGACGCCTTCGCGCGGCTCAACGAACCAGCACTCGAGCCGGTCGCGATTGCGTATGAGGGCTGGACGATGCCGGGGTATTTCCTGAGCGTCGACGGGACCAAACGTCCGACCATGGTCATCGTGAACGGTAGCGATGGCCCCCTGACCTGGATCTGGTCTCTGGCGCAGGCTTGCCACGACTACGGCTTCAACGCGCTCATGTTCGACGGCCCGGGCCAGCAGTCGATGCTCTTCGAGAGGAAGATCCCTTTCCGTCCGGACTGGGAGAAAGTGATCACGCCGGTCGTCGATTGGATCGGCCAGCGCGAGGACGTGGATACAGACGCCCTCGTGCTGTGGGGGGGCAGCCAGGGCGGCTACTGGGCCCCGCGCGCGCTGGCGTTCGAGAAGCGATTCGCAGCCGGCGTCTTCGACCCTGGGGTGGTCGATGTCAGTCACTCGTGGCTGGTCCACTTGCCACCTGAGTTGCTCGAATTGCTCGACTCCGGGGATCAGAAGACTTTCGACGAGTTCATGAACAGTGGACTGTCGGGTTCCTCGGAGCAGGCCACGTGGAACTTCCGGGCAAGACCGTACGGAACCTTCGACCCGTTCGAGGTGTACGCCGCGATCCGGGAGTACAACCTCACCGGCGTCGCGCACCAAATCACGACTCCCGTAATGATCTGCGACCCCGATCACGAAGAGTTCTGGCCGGGCCAGTCCGAGCAGCTCGCCGGCATGGTGAGTGGTCCGGTGAATCTGGTCAAGTTCACCACCGACGAGGGCGCAGACGGGCACTGTGAACCGATGGCGCGCTCCTTGGTCCACCAGCGCATGTTCGACTGGCTGGCCACGGTTCTGTAGCGCCGGCGCAGCGCTGAGGGCTCCGGGCCCTTGGCAATGGCCCGGCCGCCCGAACGTGCGATCCCACAGGACGCGTGCGCCTGTGTAGTGAGTTTTGACCGGGGTCGGTGACCAGCGGGTTGAGCCACTGGCCGCCGCCTGGCCCCGGAACAGGTCGCACGCTCAAGGCCGTGAGTAGTTGGCCGGACGCGCATCGTGCGAGAAGGGTAAGCCGACACCATTGCCAGTTCCGGTGTGCACGGGTACCGTACGCCGTGTCCTGGTGAACTGGAGGGATCGCATGATGGTGATTCCTTTGCGGCGCCCACTGGCCCTGCTGTGGACCGTCCTGTTCGTCACGACGGGCAGCCTCACGACCGCCTACCTCCCGGCCGCTGCAGAGGCGACCCACTCCCTGACCCGAACCAGTTGTGCGTCCAAAGCCGAGAAGAAACGCATATTCAAGGGCACCAAGAAACGCATGGTGCGCAAGATCGTCGGCGTCTCAGGAAGCACTCTGCGCAGCAAGGGACGCACGTTGGTCAGAGGTTATCCCGCCTGTAAGAACCGGAAGACCGTGATCGTCAAGTTCCGCAGCGGCAGGGTGGTATCGGTCAAGACCGCGTCCCAACTCAAGCAAGCCGATATCGACGGCAACGGAACTATCGACTACTGGTTCGATGCGAACGCTGACGGGCGATTCGAGATGGCGGTGCTCGACACCAACGGCAACGGGGTCTTCGAGACGTTCTTCATCGAGGGGAAAACCGTGCAACTCATCTTCGGGGACCGCAACGAAAACGGTCTCATCGAGTACTTGGGCGTCGACAGCCAGAAGAACGGCAAGGTCAACTGGATCGTGCTCGACCAGGACGAGGACGGTGTGGCTGACCTGATGGCGGTCGATCTCGTCGGGTCCGACGGCGTGGCCGACACCTGGATCGACGCCAGGAGTGCGGGTTCCTACACCCCACCCGGACTCTCCGCCGACCAGATGCGGGAGGCAAACGACAGGATGGTCCAGCAGATCGTGACCATGCAGCAGTTACGGCAGTTCAACCCATCGGACACCAATTGGTACGTCCCGAATGGTCAAACACCCTCCTTGCTCCTGCCCGGTACATCCCCCAGAGGCGGCTGCGGTCCCTTCTGCACTTTGTGACCCCGCTCGGACGTCGTTTCGTACGTCGGGGATTCCTTCTCAAACACCGGGCAACCGCACCGGCGCGAGGGCCGCGGCTCCGGGCAGACCAACATCGAACCCGCGTTGAACCAGTGACTCTTTCGCGATCACGCGGGCAGACAGTCTCACTCCGCGAGACAGCGATGTCGCAGCTTCCCAGCCCTTGACACGCCTGCCTGCCGGCTCGCTTCACCCTTGGCGCACCCGGCCTGTCGTGCCGACCGGCCAAGGGCAGTCTGCGGACTATTTCGCAGCTGCGGGTGTTCTGGCGAGTGACCCCTGTATTCTCGCCATCCCATCCGTTGGTAGATATCGACCCGATGGCGGTAGATTTATACCGTGAGTCTCAATATCAAGAACGAACGGGTCCACGCCCTGGCACGGGAGGCGGCCCGACGCACGGGTATGACACAGACCAGCGTCATCGAGACCGCACTCCAACGCCTGCTGGCCGATCTGGGAGACGACGCCGGCACCCTCGACGACCTCATCGCGGGCCTGCAGGCGGACATCGGCCGACACGGCCATCTGTCCACTGACGACCTCTACGACGAGGCCGGCCTGCCCCGATGATCGTCGACAGCTCTGCCGTGGTCGCCGTGCTCAACCAGGAGGACGGCTGGCGGGACTTCGACACCGCGTTGCGCGAAGCCAACCATCCGCAGATGTCGGCCGCGACCTACGTCGAACTCGGGATCGTCGTCGATCGGCTCGGCGACCCGTCGGTGTCGCGCAGGCTCGACCGGCTTCTCGACTCGTGGGGGGTCGAGGTCGTGCCGCTCACAGCAGCTCAAGCGCGTACCGCTCGCGCAGCCCATCGCGACTACGGCCGTGGCTCGGGTCACAGCGCCAAGCTGAACCTCGGCGACTGCTTCGCCTACGCACTTACCTACGAGACCGGACAACAGCTGCTGTTCAAGGGCGACGACTTCGGGCACACCGACATCGAACCCGCACGGAAACGCTGAGTCGGCGAATCTTCGGGGCGATCATGTAGGCGAGACGCTTTGCTATGGCTCAGGAGAGCCCGCCCTGGCCTGGCCCGTCAGCCGTTACCCGATACCTCCACCACATCTGGGAACGTCTCGGCAAGGTACTCCACGAAGGCCGGCCCTAGCTTCTCCTCGCGAAGCACGTCGACCGACACGGGCATGGGGCGGGCCACGAACTGCGGATCAGCCAACGCCCGGGCGGCGAAATCGTGATGGACGATGGCCCCGTGTCCCACTGACACGAAGTCCGCTCCCTTGTCCAAACACCACTGCAGATCCGCGGTGGATCTCACGTTTCCCGTCACGCCCAGCCGCGCCTCGCCACGTGGCAGATCCACGAAGTGGTCGATGAGCAGCGCGTCGCCGCCCTTGCGCGGGCGCATGAAGACGTCCCACAGCGACAGATCGAGGTAGTCCAGCAGGTCCGATTCCAGAGCCTGCCGCGCATACTCCCGACCGTCCTGCACCGTCGTGCCGAAGCCCTCCGGGGACAGCCGCAACCCGAGTTGGAATCCGGACCGGGTGGCCGCCCGAATACCTGCCAGGACCTCGCAGACGATACGGAAACGTCCGTCCGGAGATCCTCCATAACCGTCGGCGCGATCGTTGCGCGACGTATCGAGGAACTGCCCGAGCAGGTAGCCATGGGCGCCGTGCACCTCGACCCCATCGAAGCCCGCCTGCTCGGCGCGGACAGCTGCGGCAACGAAGCTCTCCACGGCCGCGGCGACGTCGTCGAGCGTCATCGCCACCGCATCGTGTGCAGGGTCGTCCCACGGGCACTGAGCGGCCACGCCGGTGATACTGCGTTCGGCACGCCGTCCTCCGTGGTGAAGTTGCACCGAACTTCGCGCACCGGCCGCGCGCAAGCTGTCCGCCAAACGACGCAGGCCGGGGAGGTGCTCGGGGCTCGCAACGCCCAACTGCCCGCGCCAGACCTGACCTGCGGGGGCGACGAATGCCGCCGCTGTCATCACCAGGCCGAATCCACCGTCCGCCCGGGCGGTCAGCCACGCCACCTCGTCCTGCGACAGACTGCCGTCGTCGTTGCTCTGCCTATTGGTCAACGGCGCCAAGGCAATGCGGTTCTTCCAGGTCGGGCCGTGGGCGAGATCGAGCTCGTCAGTGGGTTGGGGCACCCTTCGATCCTATGGACGCCCCAAAACCAGCCCAAATGCGACGGATTCGGTCGCTCATGACCGCCAAAGGTGAGGAATCACTCACTCAGGCGACTGGATACTACGGAATCCGTGCCGATACACTAAGTATAGGACAAAAGGGGTGAAAACAATGACTGGCCACACCAGGTCGAATCGTGCACGCAACTTCCTGCACCGCACATGGTCCGTTGTCTCGCATCTTGTAGATGACATCGAGCCGGACCGGCTCTCAACCGTAGCCCCCATGAGGGCAGACGGGACCAGGGCTAAGCCCTTCTCGCAGAGCTGCTGACAAGGCAGTGGGCGCCCGCGCGTCGCGGCGCGCTTCGCCATACCCGAAATATGCGTAGAGCATTGCGTTTTGACGCGATGCTCTACGCGTTCGTGCGCTTGAGGTTCAGGCTCCCTACCCATGCTGCGCGACGGCTGCAACGGCGGCTTGAGTACCCGTACTGACAGGCCCTTCGGAACTGGCATCTGACTACCGCCGACCCCACTGAGGGTCGGTCGCAACCCTGCTGTGCAGTGGTTTGTCTACAGATCAGCTCGGACGCGAGAACTTGTCAGACCCTCGCACTAGCGTTCAGCTGGAGCGGCCGCAGCGGCGGTCAGACAGACCGGACGCACGCCGGGTGCAGTCCCAGGGTTGCTGGACGCGGTTGCAGCGCGCGGCTGCTGAACCTGGGGCCCTCGCCCGGGGCGTGCCACCAGTGATCCCCAAGTTCGGTGGACCGGTTGGGGGGGGCCGGGCGGCCCGGCGGGCCTTGTCCACAGCTGATCCCCAGCGGCGACAACTTGTCACACCCTCGTACTAACGTTCGATGTGAGGGGAGGCAGTCATGACGATCACTGTGACAGATCCGGACACAGCCTTGGACGGGCTGGGTTGCCAGGTCGACCAGTTGTTGGCCATGGACCCGGCCGAATGGACCCTCGACCAGCTGCAACGCACGATCCTGGACGTCCACACCCTCACCCAGCAGCTGGCCGCGGTACAGGCCAAAGCCCTGGCGTCTTTCGATACCCGCGGCGGCGCGCAGCTGGCCGGGCACCGCACCACGGGGGACTGGCTGGCGACATCGACCCGCACCCCGGCGGGGCATGCCGGCTGGTGGGTCCACACCGCCCGCGCGCTGCGTGATGTGCTGCCCGAGACCGCGACCGCGTTGGCCGACGGGGCCATCACCATCGACCATGTCCGGGCGATCCGCGCCGCGCACCGCACCATCGGTGATGCGCTGACCACCTGCGAAGACACCGTGGTGGCCTTCGCCCGCGACCACAGCGCCAAAGACCTGCGCGGGTTCCTCGACGTGCTGATCCAGAACTACCGCCCCGACGACCACGACAACAATGCTGAGGCCGCCCGCACCAAACGGCATGCCCGGCTGTCGGCCAGCCTGGACGGCTGGTGGCACCTGACCGGGTTCCTGGACCCGGCCACCGGCGCCGCGCTGGCCGCAGCCCTGGACGTCTACGCGGACAAAACCAGCCCCGATGATCACCGCACCGCCGGTAACCGCACCGCCGACGCGCTGGCCGAAATCGCCCACCGGGCCCTGGCCCCGATCGACCGGCCGTCCGGGCTGGGTCACATCACGCTGACCCTGACCCCCGACCAGCTGGCCACCGGGCTCGGGGTGCGCTGGCCGTCTGGGCTACTGGCCTCACGCACCGACGTGCACACCACCGCCTGCTCCGCGAAAGTCACCTACGTGGTGGGGATCCCCACCGACCCCATCCACTGGCAACCGCTAGCCGTCGGGTTCGCGCAACGGTACGCCACCAAAGCCCAACGCGCCGCCCTCGCGGTACGTGACGGGTCCGGCTGCGTGTATCCCGGCTGCACCGTACCCGCGCACCGCTGCATCGCCCACCACATCCGCCCCTGGGACGACCGAGGCCCCACCGACCTGACCAACCTCGTACTGATCTGCCATTTTCACCACCGCACAGTCCACCACGGGAAACTCGCCATCACCCGAACCCCCACCGGCCGCTACACCGCCACCCCCACCAACCGGGCACCACCCATAGGCGGCCCGTGACAGGGCCGAGAGGCCAGAACCGACAGACCCGAAAACCACACAAAGCCCCCAGTGACGGGGGTGCGCACCAGACCCACAGGCCCTGCGCACCCCCGTCACCGAGGCGCGCCCAACGATCCCTGGCCAGGCTCAGGCAACGCACACCCTGGCCACGACTAGATATGGCGGAGCTTGAATGCGCCCGCCGTTCAGGAAATCCGGAGGGTGGACACCACGCCGCCGTGGTCCGATTCCCACAACGGCACAGGCGCGTCACGGAACGGGGTCACGTTGGTGTTGAAACTCTTCTGGGCTCTCACCTTGCCGCGGCCAAGCACCAGGTCGATACGGGTCTCGTTCTCGCTGACCGGGTTGGACAAGTCAGCGTTCTGGCAGCAGCTCAGACCCCGTCCGTCCCGCTTCGGCTTCCACATGTCCCGGAAGTAGGAGCGGGTCAGGATCTTGTAGCTCTTCGGCGAGTACTGACCGTAGGCATCGGTGTTGAAGTCCCCGGTCGCGATCACCGTGCCCGCGCCCTTCTTGACCACCTTCACGAACTGCTTGGCCTGCTTCTCCTGGATGGGCGCCGAGATGCCACCGACCTCCAGGTGCGTGTTGGCGAACCGGAAATTCGCGCCCTTGTAGTTCATGTCGGCGTACACCCAGCCGCGGCCGAACGAGATCGTCTGACCGGCGATGACGAACGTCTGCTGTGCGGAGTACAGCCCCGACTTCACCGACTTCTTCTTGTACGACAGTTTCTTCGTCTTGGTGTTGACGAGAATGACGTCACGATCCTTCAACTGGATGCTGCACGGCCAGCCGGAGGGAAGAATGCCCGACGGAGCGCCACATGACGCTGCCGGGTCGAGGTACGGGAACGGCCCGATCGTCGCATTCTGGCTGATGCCAGCAACCTTGTACTTCAGGCCTTCAGCCGCCAGTGCCTTCTTCACAATCTTCAGGAAATCTTGGCTCTCCAAGTCCGGGCCTGGCACATTGCGGTTGGTGATCCACTCGGACACTTCCTGCAAGCCGATGATGTCCGGCTTCTCTTGCTTGACTGTCTTCGCGAACGCCGCTGCCCGCGTCGGGAAGTCGGAGGCCATAGCTCCCTGGTAGACCTGTGCCGCAGCAAGCAGGAATTCTGTCGTGCCCTGGTTGGCCGCTTCAATCGCGGGGAACAGGTCGGCGCCCAAGTACAGGTTCTGGGTCATCACCTTCAGTTTGCCGCCGCCTTTGGGAACCTCGCGCTTGGGAGCCACGCGCTTGGGAACCTCGCCGCTCAGTTTGCCGCCATCGGGGGCAGCTTGCGCGGGCACTGCTCCGGCGACGAGCACGGCGCCGACCATTGCCCCGGCGGCGATTCCTGCACTCACGATTCGCATCCGCGAACTCCGAACTGTTGACCTCATGGGTCCCTCCTCAAGGGCGCGCTGACAGCACGACCCATCCTGCCAGCCACAGGCCCGATTCATACCGGAAACCAAAATCCTGACCCGAGTGCGTGGGAGGCCCCAAACCCACACCGGTCAAGTCGTGAGCGTGCGCCTGGTGTGCTTCCCTGATTCTGTGAACTTCGACGAAAATTGGGTGAACGACGCGGCGAACAAGGAGGCGTCGGCCCGCGAGCGTGACCTGCAAGCCAGGCAACAGCGCTGGTCGGAACTGGACCGAGCTGAACTGCAAGGCACGAACGGCGTGAACAAACGCGTGCGCCGGGCACGACGCTCCGAGCGCTGGCGCAAGACCTGGCCCTGGCTCGCGTTCCTAGCAGTTGCCGCGGTTCTGATGATCGGCTCCCAGCTGCTCGGCCTGGGCTGAAGGGCTTGCCATGACACCGCCTTTGGACCTCTCGCTGTATCCGCCGCACACCCACATCGACCACGAGGGATTTCTGACCCTTGCCGGTTGCCGGGTCGCGGACCTGGCGAGCCAATTCGGCACTCCGTCGTATCTGGTCGACGCGGCAGGTCTGCGGGCGCGGGCACAGGAATTCCAGGACGCCCTCACGTCAAGGCACCCCCACGGCCGGGTGCTGTTCGCGTCCAAGAGTTTCCCCACCCCATCGGTGATGGCACTGGTCGCCGAAGGCGGATGCGGCCTGGATGTCGCAGGGCTCGGCGAACTGCTGGCCGCCGAGCGCGCCGGGGTCGACCCGGGCAACATCGTCCTGCACGGCAACGCCAAGTCCGACGCCGAGATCGCAAAGGCCATCGAGATGCGCCTGCGCTACATCGTCGTCGACAACCTCGACGATGTGGTCCGCATATCGCGGATGGCCTCCGAGCCGGTTCCGGTCCTTCTGCGCGTCAGCCCAGGCATCCAGGCCGAGACCGACGCGAAGATGGCCACCGGGCACGACGCGTCCAAGTTCGGGATCCCCAGCCACCAAGTCGACGACGCGATCCGCAGGATTCGCAGCGAGCCGTTGCTGGACTTACGCGGACTGCACGCACACGTCGGCTCGCAGATCCTCAACGTGGAGCAGTTCGAGCAAGCGGTTGCCGCACTGGCGCGACTCGAGCGCTTCGACGTCTACGACCTGGGCGGCGGATTGGGGATCCGCTACGTCAGCTCCGACACCGCCCCAAGCGTCGAGGAGTACGTGGACAGACTGGTGGGAGCGGTCCATCGGCACCTGGGAACCGACGTGGAAGTGCTGCTCGAACCGGGCCGTTCGATGGTCGGTCCGAACGGAGTCACGGTCTACCGGGTCGTCACTGTGAAACGCGGCGTCCGCACCCATGTGGCTGTCGACGGCGGGATGGCCGACAACCTGGAGGTCGCGCTGTACGGTCAACCGTTCGAGCCGTCGATCATCGACAAGGCGGGGCGCATCGAGGTGTGCGACGTCGTCGGCCGGCAGTGCGAATCCGGAGACACGTTCGTCACCGACCATGCGTTGGTCGATCCGCAGGTGGGCGACCTGCTGGTCATCCCCGCCACCGGTGCCTACACGTTCACTCTGTCCAACAACTACAACGGTGCCCTGCGCCCGCCGGTGGTGTTCTGCGAGGACGGGCGAACGCACCTGGCAGTGCGTCGGGAGACCTACGAGGAACTCCTGGGTCGCGACCAACTCTGAGCCTGGACGCAGCCGAATCAATCTGTCGTACCCACCGGCTAGCGTGGTCAGTGATCGGCATCGGGGAGACGACAAGTGGGCCTGTACATACACCGCAGCGAGCGTACGGACGCGCTGCTCAGCGGGCTCGCGGACCTGCTGACCGAGGCCCCGGCAGATCCGTTCACCCCCGACATCGTGGCGGTTCCCACACCAGGCATCGAACGCTTCATCACGCAGGGCCTCGGGCGGGTGCTCGGTGTGTCCGAGGGCGACAGCGACGGGGTGTGCGCGAACGTCAGTTTCCCGTCGCCGTCGGTGATCGTGAACCATGCCGTCGCTCGAGCCAGTGGCGTCGAACCGACCGGTGATCCATGGTTGCCGCACAGGGCGGTCTGGCCGTTGGTGGACGTCATTGACCGATCGGCGGCAGAGCCCTGGTGCGCGCCGCTGGCGGTCCACCTCGGCCTAGCTCAGGGTCCGGACGACGAGCGGCGAAACCGCCGGTTCGCGGTCGCCAGTCGTCTCGCCGGGCTGTTCGCAACCTACGCCAGCCAGCGCCCGCAGATTCTTCGGGAGTGGGCCGACGGGCAGGACACCGACGGCGCGGGCAGTCCAGTCCCAGCAGACCTCGCCTGGCAGCCGATGCTGTGGCGTGCGTTGCGCGACGAGATCGGCACCCCCAGCGCGGCCGAGCGTCTGGCACGGGCCGACTCCATCCTTCGGCAGGATCCCCACGTCGTCGATCTGCCCGAGCGACTGTCGGTCTTCGGCGCCAGTCGACTGCCGGCCGACCAATTGCAGGTCCTAGCCTCTCTGGGAGCGCACCGGGAGGTACACCTGTGGCTGGCCGATGCCTCACCGTCGATGTGGGCCGAACTGCCACAGGCAACGAGCCGTCGGCGCGACGACACATCGGCCACGGTCGCGTCGCATCCGCTGCTGCGCTCCTTGGGCCGCGATGCCCACGAGTTGCGCGCACGGCTGCGGCGGGATTGGCCTGATGCGGCCGACGAGCACCTACCCGGAGGGCTCACCGCCGGGACCCTGCTTGGAACTCTGCAGTGTCAGATCCGCGACAACGAGAACCCGCGACTGTCCCAACCGGGACCATTGACGGTCACGCAGGACGACACGTCCATCCAGGTTCACGCCTGTCACGGCCCCGCCCGCCAGGCCGAAGTGATCCGGGAGGCCGTGCTCCGGCTGCTGCAATCCGACCCCACCCTGGAACCGCGCGACATCCTGATCATGTGCCCGGACCTGGACGTCATGGCTCCCCTGCTGTCGGCCGCGTTCAGCACCCCGAGCCACTCACTGCGGCTGCGCATCGCCGACCGGACTCCCGAACAGGCCAACGACGTCCTCAACTCGCTGGCCGCTCTGCTCGAGCTGAGCACGGGCCGGGTGGAACTGTCGACGCTGCTGGACTTCGCCGGTCGGCCCCCGGTGCGCCGGAAGTTCGGTTTCGACGACGACAGCCTCGAGCGCCTTGAGGACCTCACCGCACTGGCAGGCGTCAGATGGGGCCTGGACGACAACACCCGTGACAGGTTCAGCGTGCGGTTGCGGACCGGCACCTGGGCCTGGGGCCTGGACCGGTTGCTGCTCGGCGCGGCCATGTCCGAGGATGGCCTGGCCCTGCTCGACGGGGTGCTGCCCGTCGACGACGTGAGCAGCGGCGACGTCGACCTGGTGGGTCGGTTCGCAGAGTTGGTGACCCGCCTACAGCAACTGCGCGACGCGATGTCCCAACCCCACCCGGTGGCCGAATGGGTCAGCATCCTCGGTGGTGCGCTCACCGACCTCATGGAAGTGGGCGGCCCCGATGCGTGGCAACTGCCGAACGCCGCAGGGGCGGTCGCAGCCCTGGCCGACAACGCCGTCGGTTACGCGGCGTCGGTGAGTCTGTCGCTGGCCGACATCCGCTGGCTGCTCGCCGAAGCCTTACGGGGTAGGCCGACACGGTCCAACTTCCGCTCCGGCGATCTCACAGTCTGCGGGCTGGTCCCGATGCGATCGGTCCCGCACCGCGTGATCTGTCTGGTCGGGATGGACGATGCCGTCTTCCCCCGGATCTCCGCACTCGATGGTGACGATGTCCTGGCCCGAGATCCGCTGATCGGCGAACGCGAACCCCACAACGAGGACCGGCAGATCCTGCTCGACGCGATCATGGCCGCGCAGGATCACCTGGTCATCACCTACACCGGCGCCGACGAGCGGACGAACGAGCAGCAGCCGCCGTGCGTACCTCTGGGGGATCTGCTCGACACTCTGGATGCCATGGCAGTGACCACCACCGCGGCAGCCGTGCGCGATCAGGTCCTGGTCCGGCATCCGCTGCAGCCATTCGACGTTCGCAATTTCACCGGCGGCGCACTGGGTGGGCCAGAGCCGTTCAGCCACGACCGCGCGGCGCTGGCCGCTGCCCGCCGGGGCGCCGAACCCCGTACCCCGCGGCCTTCGCTGCTGCTCGACGGGCTGCCGGCCTGGCCGGTCACGCAGGTGTCTCCACAGCAGCTCGGGGAGTTCTTGACCTCTCCCCCGAAGGCCTTCCTGAAGACCCGGCTGGGGATGTCCGTGCGCGGGGAGGACGACCCCCCGCCCGAGCAGATTCCGGTGTCTCTGACCGGGCTCACACGATGGCAGGTGGGCGACCGGATCCTGCGATTGCTCACCCGCGGGGAGTCCGTCGATGACGTCGCGGCCGCCGAATGGGCCAGGGGACACGTGCCGCCAGGGCAACTCGGCGCCGAGGTTCTGGGCAAGATCGGCCGGGAGGCTTCCGCCGTCGCACAGCGGTTCAAAGGCTTCGCCACCGGACAGCCCCGGCAGGTGAGCATCAACCTGACCCTGCCCGACGGAGTACGCGTAATCGGCACGGTGCCGGACGTGTACAACGACACGATCGTGCGGTCGACCTTCTCGAGGGCGAAAGCACGCGACGACGTCCGACTGTGGACCGAGGTCCTCGCGCTGGCCGCCGCGCAACCGGATCGGCAGTGGTTCGCCTGCATGGTCAGCCACAACGCCGACATGCGGCTCAGAGCACCTGCAGCACCTGAGGCTCTGCGCATCCTGGCAGAACTGGTCGACATCTACCGAGCGGGGATGAGCTCACCGCTACCCCTGCCCGCGGACTCCTCGCGCAGTTACACCAAGTGCCGCAACGACGGCTCGGACGTGCGTTCAGCGGTGTACAAGACCGGCTACCGGAGTTGGCAGCGCAACGCCAACGACCGGATGCAGCCTGAGATCGTCGCATTGTGGGGCCCCGACGCGCCCATCTCGGTCCTGCTGGAGCAGCGACCTGCCGTCGAGGAGAACTGGTTCGACGAGGACACCCGGTTCGGGATGCTCGCCCGCCGGATCTGGACTCCGATTCTGGAAGCCAGGGAGGAATTGTGAGCGCTCCCGCCGCTTTCCATCTGCTCGGTCCGCTACCCACCGGGACGACCCTGCTGGAGGCCAGCGCAGGTACGGGCAAGACGTACACCATCGCCGCGCTGGCCACCCGCTACATCGCGCAGGGCACGG
This sequence comes from Micrococcales bacterium, assembly GCA_016719135.1. Taxonomy (GTDB): domain Bacteria; phylum Actinomycetota; class Actinomycetes; order S36-B12; family UBA10799; genus JADKAV01. The sequence goes on from JADKAV010000011.1 coordinate 39,340, forward strand.
CAACGATCGACCAGATGCTCATGATCACGTTCGGACGCAGCGCGACCCGGGAACTGCGGGAGCGCGTCCGCGAGGCCCTGACGAACGCACGTGACGCCCTGCGCGACAACGCCGGCGTCAACGACCCGGTGATTGCGATGCTCGCCGCCCTGCCACCTGACGAGAAGGCCTCGGCCGCCGAACGCCTCGCCAGGGCGGTCGCGGACTTCGATGCGGGCACCATCGCCACGACCCACCAGTTCTGCAGCCACGCCCTGTCGGGTTTGGGGATCAGGGCCGACGTCGATCCCGGTGAGGTGTTCGTCGAGAACATCTCCGACCTCGTCGATCAGGTGGTGGACGACTTCTACGTGCGCAAGTACGGCACCGGGACGGTGACGGGCGCCCCGATCAGCTACCAGGACGCCGGTGACCTGGCGCGGCAGGCCGTGCGCGACCCGCAGGCTGCGCTCGACGCCGGCCCGGTCGAGTCGGACTCGATCCATGCGACCAGATTGGCGTTCGCGCAGGCCGTACGCGCGGAGGTGCTGCGCCGTCGCCGACGGGACCGCCTGGTGACCTTCGACGACCTCATCATCCGACTGCGGGACACACTGGCCGATCCCGCGACCGGCGAGCAGGCGTGCCGGCGGTTGCGCGAAAGCTACCGCCTGGTCCTCGTCGACGAGTTCCAGGACACCGACCCGGCCCAATGGTCGATCCTCAAGACCGCCTTCCACGGTCATCGCACCCTGATCCTCATCGGCGATCCGAAGCAGGCCATCTACGCCTTCCGCGGGGCAGACGTTTTCAGCTATCTCGACGCCGCGGACCACGCAGATCATCGAGCGACGCTGCTCACCAACTGGCGCAGCGACCATGCCGTGGTCAGCGGGATCGAGGCTGTCGTGGGTGGCATGCAACTCGGCGATCCGCGAATCACCGTGCATCCGGTGGCCGCCGCTCATGAAAAGTCCCGACTGCACGGCGTCGGCGGACAGGCGCGGGTGCGACTGCGGACCGTGCCGACAACTGACGACAAGCCTCCCCCGGTCAATGATCTGCGCGTGGTCGTGGCTGGCGACGTCGCCGCAGACATTGTGGCCCTGCTCAGCGGTCCCGGCAGACTGCTCGGCGCAGACGGGTGTTTGCGGCCGGTCGCGCCCGGCGACATCGCGGTCCTGGTCGGCAAACACTCCCAGGCCGCACTGGTACGCGATGCTTTGGCAGCCGCCCAGGTTCCAGCGGTGGTGACGACGTCGACCAGTGTCTTCGCCACCGACGCCGCCCGGCAATGGGCGGATCTGCTCGCGGCCATGCAGCGACCCCGGGCGACCATGCTGCGGGCGGCCGCTCTCACGGATTTCATCGGCTACACCCCTGAGGACCTCGCCCTGCGCGGTGATCACATCGACGACGACGTCGCGCTGCGCCTGCGGACGTGGGCCCAAACGCTGGAACAGGACAGCGTCGCGGAGATGGTCGCCCGGATCGAACAGGAGACGGCCCTATCGTCGCGCGTACTGTCCCAGCCCCACGGTGAGCGCCAACTCACCGACCTGCGGCATGTCGCGGGCGCGCTGCACGCCCAGCAACGCCTGACGAAAGTGGGTCTGGTGGGCCTGTCCGACTGGCTGTCCAGCCAGATCCGTCGCACGACACAATCCGATCGGGAACCGACCAGCGAACTCACCCGCCGGCTGGAATCGGACGCTGATGCCGTTCAGGTGCTGACTGTGCACGTGAGCAAGGGTTTGGAGTTCCCCGTGGTGTACGTGCCGTTCGGCTGGGACCGATTCCCGGCCAAGCCAGAAGGACCTTTGCTGTGCCATGACGCCTCGGGACGCCGGGTGCTGGATGTGCGAGGCGTCGGCGCGCCTGGACGCGAAGACCTGCTCGCCGCGCGCGACACCGAAGAGGCTGGCGAAAGCTTGCGACTGCTCTACGTAGCGCTGACCCGCGCCAGTAGTTCCGTGGTGATGCACTGGGCCGCCACCGCGAAGAACACCGGGTGCTCACCGCTGCATCGTCTCCTGTCGGCCCGGGAAGCAGGCTCAACAGATCCCAAGCAGGCCTACAACGTGGGCCAACCGCCGGTCATAGCGTCCCCATGGGTCGCGGTGGAATCCGTGACCGGTGTGCGACCAGCGCAGTGGCAGCCGGCCCCCGTTCCGCTGCTGCCGCTGGACGTCGCGCCGTACACCCGACAGGTCGACACAGCCTGGCGGCGCACCTCATACTCCGGGTTGACCGCCTCGCTGCACGACGTCGAACGAGGTCCGGGCGGGTTCCGCGAGGACGAACCCGACGAGATCGCCGAAGAGATCTCGGTACCTCTCGATGGCCGGGCACTGGCATCGCCGTTCGCCGACCTGCCCGCCGGGGCCGCCTTCGGAACCCTCGTCCACGGCGTGCTGGAAACCGTGGACACCGACGCCGACGACCTCACCGAGGAGGTGGCCACCCGGTGCCGTGAGCGACTGGTGGCATTCCCCGTCGCCGGGGTGAATACCGATGCGCTGGCTGAGGCGCTCATGCCCGCGCTGAACACACCCCTTGGCCCCCTGGCCGGCGAACTCTCGCTGGCCGAATTCCGAACCGGCGATCGCCTCGCGGAACTCGACTTCGAACTGCCCATGGGCACAGTCGCCACGGCACGTCTGGCGGATCTGGCCGACCTCCTGCAGCAGTACCTTCGCGCCGATGATCCGCTGCACGACTATCCAGAACGACTGCGAATCCCCGCGTTGCGCGACAGCACGCTGGTCGGCTACCTCAGCGGGAGCATCGACGCGGTGTTGCGAGTACCCGGCCCGCGCTTCCTGGTCGTGGACTACAAGACCAACCTTTTGCGCGATCCGGCCCGACCGGGCGTTGAGGCACTGGTCGAGGGTTACCAGCCGCCGGCACTGGCCAGGGCCATGATGGACGCTCACTATCCGCTGCAGGCCCTGCTCTACAGCGCCGCGGTGCACCGGTTCTTGAGGTGGCGGCTGCCCGGCTACGACCCGGACATCCATCTCGGTGGCGTCTTGTACCTGTTCGTGCGCGGAATGGCCGGACCGGCCAGTGGTGGCAGCGGGGTGTTCTCCTGGCAGCCTCCAGCTGCCCTGATCGTGGAACTCTCCGACCTGCTCGACGGGCGGCAGCGATGAACAGCCATCTGGATTTGGGCCTGCTGGAGCCGTTCCACACAGCGGGCATCCTGGACGTTCCCGACGTCCAAGTGGCTGCGGCGCTGACCCGGGTCGGCGGGCGCGCACTCACCGACCCGGACGATGCCGCGGTGGGCCTCGGGGCCGCGCTGTGCGTGCGAGCCCTGCGAGCCGGTTCGGTGTGCGTGGATCTGCGCGCCGACCCGCAGATGTGGGCACCCGATGATGAGCAACCGGTGCCGTTGCCGTGGCCCGACCCGGACTCCTGGATATCGAGCGCGGCCGATCACCCTCTTGTGGCCCACGGGCCTGACGCCGCGATCGACCGGCCGCTGCGACTGGTCGGCGACCTGCTGTACCTGCAGCGCTACTGGCTCGACGAGCAACAGATCCGCACGTCGGTCCAGCAACGCGGCCAGGTGCCATCGGTCGATGCCGAAGAGCTCGGGCACGAACTGCGCCGATTGTTTCCCGCCCCCGGTCCCGATCGGCAGCGTCTGGCGGCGGCGACCGCCGCGCTGCGTCGGCTCGCGATCATCGCCGGTGGGCCCGGCACTGGGAAGACGACGACAGTGGCCCGGATCGTGGCTCTGCTGCGCGGCCTGGCACCTGCGACTGTCGCCTTGGCAGCACCCACCGGCAAAGCCGCCGCACGGCTGCAGGAAGCCGTGGCCACTGCGCTGCAGGGCATGGATCCGGCTGATCAGGATCGTGTGGGCCCGTTGTCCGCATCGACGCTGCATCGGCTTCTCGGCTGGCGTCCAGACTCCCGGGGCCGGTTCCGGCACGACCGAACCAATCCGCTGCCGCACGACGTGGTGATCGTCGACGAGACCTCCATGGTGTCCCTGCCGATGATGGCTCGGCTCTTGGAGGCAGTCCGTCCCGACGCCCGGCTCATCCTGGTGGGAGACCCCGATCAGCTGGCGTCCATCGACGCGGGCGCAGTGCTCGGCGACCTCGTGGGATCGCCAGCCGATGAGGCTCGCAGCGAGTTGGCAGATGCGCTGAGGCAGGTGTGCCCGGACGACGCCGACGCAGCCGACCGGGCGGCTGCGAGCGGGGTTGTCGTCCTGGACCGCAACTACCGTTTCGCGGGCGCCATCGCAGGTCTGGCCGCAGCGATCCGGGCCGGTGACGCCGATCAGGTTCTGGAGATCCTGCAGGTCGGGCACGACGATGTGCAGTTCCTGGACCCATCCGACCCGGCCACCGCGGAACTCGTCCGGGCTGAAGTCGTGGCGCAGACCCGGCAGGTTGTCGAGACTGCGGCAGTCGGTGATGCGGCCGCGGCTGTCGCCGCCCTCGAGGCCCACCGAGTGTTGTGCGCGCACCGCCAGGGACCTTTCGGCGTCGGCCACTGGGACGACCAGATCGCAGCCTGGACCGAACACCTGATCGCGCGCAGGGCCGCCGGTGATCCGTGGTACGTGGGGCGCCCGCTGCTGGTCACCGCCAACGACTACACCGCCGACCTCTACAACGGCGACACCGGAATCGTGGTTGATGCCGGCCACGGACAGGTGCAGGCGGTGTTCGCACGGGGTGCGGTTCTCGTGCGCCATCCGGTGTCTCGTCTGGACACGGTGACGACCCTGCGCGCGATGACGATCCATCGCGGTCAAGGTAGCCAGTTCGACGCAGTCACCGGCGTTCTTCCGCCCCCGGAATCACGCTTGCTCACCCGCGAGCTCCTCTACACCGCCGTCACAAGGGCGCGCAGCCGGATCCGCATCGTGGGAACGCAGCAGGCGGTGCGGGCAGGTGTTCAGCGGCAAGTCCGCCGGGCCAGTGGGTTGCAGGTGGCGCCGGACTGACGGTCACACCGGAACGACAGCCTCGGCCGCCCGATCCGCCCGCCGTTTGATCAAGAACCCGAATCCCGCGGCGATGAAGAACATCAGCACGCCGTAGATGGCCGCCGGCAGCGACATCTCAGTGCTCAGCAGCACCGATTGTGCAACGACGATCGCCAGCGTCGCATTGTGGATGCCCACCTCGAACGCGGTCGCGATCGACTCCCGCTCGGTGACCTTGAACATCCGCGGCACGAAGTAGCCGATGGTCAGGCTCAACGCGCAGAACAAGGTCGTGATCCCGGCGAGCGCCGCGAAGTTGTCGAGCAGCAGTTCCAGGTTGCTGATCACCGCACCCACGATGACCAGTGCGAGGATCACCGCCGAACCGATCCGCACTGGCTTGTCCATGCGCTGCGCGAACGCCGGGCGCCACCTGCGGATGAGCATGCCGATCAGCACCGGCAGCAGCACGATCGCGAACACCTCGACGGTCTTCTGGAACTGCAGGCCAACCCGGTCACCGTCTGGGGAGAAGAAGGCGATCGACAGGTTCACCACGATCGGCAGCGTGAACACGGCAAGCACCGAGTTGATCGCGGTGAGACTGATGTTCAGCGCGACATCCCCACGGAACAGGTGACTGTAAAGGTTGGCCGTCGTGCCACCGGGTGAGGCCGCCAGCAGCATCATGCCGACCGCGAGGATGGGCGGCAGCCCGAACAACTGCACGAGCCCGAAGCAGATGACCGGAAGCAGCAAGACCTGACACGCCAGGGCGATGCCCACCGCTTTCGGATGTTTGGCGACCCGCGCGAAGTCACCGGTCGTCAGGCTGAGCCCGAGGCCCAGCATGATCAGTCCGAGTGCGATGGGCAGCAGTGTGGTTTCCATCGTGGCTCCGCGTGTGATCGGCGTCGGGGTTTGCCTGAGCGTAGTACAGTCCGACGATTCAGGCAGGAAAATTCAGGCATGAGGCGGCGCTGACGCGATGCGTTCCTCACTTCGTCATCGGGCAACCCCCGAATCTTCGTCGCTAATGGTGTCCGGCATGCATAGACGCACGGCCACGGTTCTCGTGGTGGGCTTCGTGGCGATTCTGGTGGGAGCGCTGCTGGCGGCCACCGCGTGGAAGCCGTTGCAGGCCACCCCCGGCGACCCGACCGCGGGCAGTCAGGCGCCCTACGACGGCACGCTCGCGATCGAACCCACGGCCTTCTACGACCCGCCGAGCCCGTTGCCCGATGTCGCACCCGGAACCCTTCTGCGCTCCGAGGAGATCAAAGAGGTACCCGAGGGTGTGCAGGCGTGGCGCATCCTCTATATGTCCAAGGACAACCAAGGCAAGCCGATCGCGATCTCCGGCTACTACGCCGAACCCACGCGACCGCCCGCCACCGGCAACAGGTTCCCGCTGATCGCATTAGCCCACGGAACGACCGGTGTCGGACGCAAATGCGGGATGTCGCAGGGCCCCTTCACCGAGAAGAGCCCCGGAAATGAGTACTGGCTGTTCCTCGGGGAGTCCATCGTCGACGCCGGCTACGCGATCGTGGCCACCGACTACGAGGGAATGGGGGCTCCGGGAAACACCCCGTACCTGCTGCGCAAACAGGCCTTCGATGTGCTCGATTCCTTGCGAGCGGCGATCCACCTGGGCACCGGCTACATCGACACCGCGAACCTCGGCATGATCGGGCACAGCGAAGGCGGCTATGTCGCGCTGACCGCGGCGGACCAAGCCGCCGAGTACGCACCGGAGCTGAACCTGCGCGGGTCGGTGGTTCTGGCCCCTGGGGTGCTGCCTCCCCTGCCTGCGGCGGTGGCCACTCTCACCGGACAGACCGCCGACGAGAAGGCCAGTCCGCGTAGCGGCTACATCACGACGCTTTCGCAGTCCTGGTTGCGCAACTACCCGGAGCTGACCACGCCCGAACAGTGGTACACCGACGTCGGCATGGACGCCGTACCCCAAGCCGCGGAGCTGTGTCAGGGCGCCATGGTGGATCTGCTCAGTGACACGTTCGGCACCTACTTCCGCACGGACCTCCCGTTGAACGTGGTGAAGATCGCGGCGCTCAATCCTCCGCTGCTCAACAAGAGCGAGGTCCCGCTGCTCATCCAGCAGGGCCTGCAGGACACCGGCGTGGTGCCGCCCGCAACCCGCGGATTGGCTGCCGAGGCCTGCCGTCTGGGTGACATCGTCGAATACCAGGAGTTCCCGGACGACGTACACCGCTCCGTGCAGTTCACCGGCCGAACCGCCTACATGGACTGGTTCGCCGATCGCTTCGCCGGTGAACCGGCCCCGAACCAATGCCGGGAGTTGCCATGATCGCCGCCGTCTTTGTTGCCGTTGTTCTCGGAGTACTGGCCTGCTACTCCCTGATCGGCCGCAGCACCGTGGAACCGGGGCTTGAGTCGACCTTCCTGTTGGGCCTGGGAGCTTTGGCGGTCTCCGGCGCCGGTTTCTCGGCGATCACGTTGCCCTGGGCAGTGGGTATGGCCCTGGCCGTGGGGGTTGGCCTCTTGCTCGCCCCGCGTGTTCTCGCCTCTCCCAGAGGGCCGTTCGCAGCAGCCGTTTCGATGACTGTCGGACTGGTGATGGCCGCCGGTATCGTGCGCTGGCTGGTGCCGATCGCCGCCGACCTGGCCAGCCTCAGCAGCTGGACCCTCGCACTGGCGGTGATCGCCGCGGCTGCAACCTGGGCAGTGGGACAGAAGGGAACGTGGCTGCGGACCGCGTTCTGGGTCAGCATTGTGACTGCGGTCCTTTTCCTACTGGCGGGACTGGCGCTCGGCGCGCCCGCGACCTTGACATCGCCGTTGGTCGAGACTGACATCAACATGACCACCGGAATCGTGTGGCTGATTGCAGTGGCTTATTTCTCGATGTTGCATCCTCACCCCCGCGCTCTGCCGCCGGCGTGCTCGCGGTGGCTGGTGCATTGTTGTTCGGCCTGATCGGACTGCTCTCGCTGCTCGCCGGGGTCATGTTCTTTCCGAACACCGGACTGTTCACCGTCGTCGGCTACGCGAGCATCGGGACCGGGCTGCCGGGTGCGGTCCTGGCTGCTCTGACGCTGGTGGTCGCCACCGTCGCGCTGGGCCTGATGATGCGGGTCACCCTGGCACCGTGGCAGGGTTTCGAGGCCCCGTTCCGACGACTGAATCATCCGAGGTGGCGTGTGTCAGTCGTCGCGGGGCTGGTCGGTCTACTGTCGTTCGCTCCCGTCCCGATGTGGGTGTTGGTCGGGCTGTCGGTCGTCTTCGGTGTCGCTGCGATGATCGCGGACCGGCGCGAGATCCACGTGCGTGTCGGCTGAGGGCCACTGCATTAGCCAAACACGCGAAATGACCCGCTAGTTACCCGATGACCCGCAAACTACGGGCTACTGGGCAACCAACGGGCCATCCCAGCCGATTACGCAGGGTCGCGAACGATCGGACAAGTCATGCAGTGGCCACCACCACGGCCACGACCCAACTCCGCGCCCACGATGGTGATCACCTCGACGCCTTCCTTGCGCAGCAGGGTGTTGGTGTACGTGTTGCGGTCGTACGCGAAAACGACGCCCGGCTCTGCGGCGACCAGGTTCGCACCGCTGTCCCACTGGGTGCGCTCACGCATGTAGTCGCTGCCCCCGGTCTCCACGATGCGCAGTTTCGGCAGGCCCATCGCACTGGCAACCGCATCCACGAACGGCTTCTCCTCCTTGACCAGTTCGACGCCGCCGTTGTCGGCTGGGTAGTAGGAGAACGCATCGATCTTGGACACGATGTCCGGGTACACGAGCGCGAGGTCGCGATCGGCAAACGTGAACACAGTGTCCAGGTGCATCGCGGCCCGCAGCTTCGGCATGGCCGCGACCATGACCCGGTCCACCGCCCCCTGATCGAACAGGGCCTTGGCCACCTGGCTGATGCCCTGTCGGGAACTACGTTCACTCATCCCGATCAGCACCGTGCGGTTCCCGATCGGCATCACGTCGCCGCCTTCGAGGCTGGCAAGTCCCCAGTCCTTCGTCGGGTCGCCCCACCACTCGGTGACCTTCCCGGCGAACTCCGGGTGGAACCGGTAGATGGCAGTGGCCAGGATTGTCTCCTCGTGACGCGCCGGCCAGAACAGCGGGTTGAGAGTGACCCCGCCATAGATCCAGCACGTCGTGTCACGGGTGTAAATGGTGTTGGGCAGCGGCGGCAGCAGGTACTCGTTGACCCCGGCCGCGTCGCGCACCAGTTCCATCATCTGCCCACCGCGGGTCTCGGGGAACTCATAGGTGCTCAAGCCCCCGAGCAGCGTCTCGGCGAGATCACGGTCGGACAGTTCGTCGAGGTAGCCGCGCACCTCGTCGACGAGCCCCACCCCGACCTGGTTGGGGACGACCTGATGGTCCAGGATCCACGCGCGCGCCTCAGGGATGGCGACGGTCTCGGCGAGCATATTGTGCATCTCGAGAACCTCGATGCCGCGTTCCCGCATCTTGAGGATGAAGTCGAAGTGGTCACGCTTGGCGTTCTCCACCCACATCACGTCATCGAACAGCAGATCGTCGCAGTTGCTCGGGGTGAGGCGTTCGTGCGCCTTGCCCGGCGCGCACACCAGCACCTTGCGCAGTTTGCCTACCTCGGAGTGAACACCCAGTTCCATGTTTCCTGCCCTTCATCAGTTGGGGCGATTCGACCATGCGCACGGTCCGGTGTCCAACGGGCGAGACCGTTACCGCCTTGGGTGTCGTGCCGCCGCACCTGCAGTCAGCGCGAGACGGTCGCTGAACAGCCGTTGGAGTTGTGTACACGCGTTGGACAAACGTACAGGCGTTGGAGATCGACGGGCCGTGCAACTCCAACGGCTGCACCGATCTCCAACGCCCGTACCCAAGTCTCACCGCTGTCGACAGGCGCAGCCGAAACCCCGAGGCTCAGTCAGTCGAACCGGCAGCCACGGAGATCTCAACGAGTAGTTCACTGGCCAACCGCTCGAGATCGGCGCGCATAGCCGCCACATCCGAAGTCGCCGAGGGCCGCACGACAACGTGGGCCTCGAAGAGTTGGCCACCTGCCATCGGAGCCTCACGCGTGAGCGTTTCCATGGTCTCGATCGACAACTGGTGACGATGCAAGACCGATGACACCTCTTGCACAATCCCGGGCCGGTCGTTGCCCAGCAGATCCACGCGCCATTCCGGGGCCTCTGCCGGGATGTCTGCGTCCGCACCCGGATGCGCCGAGACCTCCAGAAGGCCTTCGAGTGAACGCAGGGCAGCGGTGAGTTCATCGGTGCGTTCCGCAGGTACCGAGACGACGACAATGCCCGCGAACTTGCCCGCCAGCTCGGCCATCTGGCTGCGCTCCCAGTTGCCCGAGTGGCGCGAGACGACATCCGACAGGGCGTGGACCAGTCCCGCGCGGTCATCGCCGATCACGGTCAGCACAATGCGGGGCACTGGAACACTGTACCGAGGCAGCGTGGGTCGCCGCCGTCTAAACCGACCGGGCGTGGACTAGACACCAAACCACCGGGTACCTACCAATCATGACCCAACCGGCACCCGACAACGACGACCTTGTAAGCCCCACCGAAGAGGCCCTGACCGGCGGGCAGGTCCCAGGCGACGGCGGCTCCGGTCCCAGCACCGAGGGGCAGATCCTCGGCGACGCGGACCTCACCGATATCCCTGAGCCGAACATCGAGTTCGCCGAGGAGTCCGCGATCACGGAGAACACCGACAGCATTCACATCGTGGACGAAGCCGACCTCGACCAGCAGGACAACGTGGACGCGCTACCGCAGAGCGACAGCACACTGCGCAGCACCGCCGATGAAGACCCCGCCGGTCAGGACGGGCCAACGGCCACCCTCGGTGACAGCGGCGAGACCCGGCCCATCTGATTTGCGCCCACGGCACCGGGCCGTGATTGCTGTACGGTGTTTCAGGTGAACGAGATCGGAAACGACCTCGACCGGGAAATCGAACTCCTCACCGCCGTGCACCGCCAAGTGCTGACAGAGGCGGGGCAAGAGGACATCGCGGACCTGCTCGACAGGCTGCAGAGCGCCGAATCCGAAGTCGAACTCCCTGAGTTCCCGCTGCCGCTGGCCACCCGCCTGGCGGCCGCCCTGACGATGCATCTGCACCTGGTGAACCTCGCCGATGAGCGCCACCGCGTGCGAATGCTCAACCTTCCCGGTCAGGTCGCAGGCACCGACGCCGGCGACGATCTGTGGCCCGCCGTGTCAGCGACCGGCACTCCCCTGCGCGACGCGCTGGAGCACTTGCACATCCATCCGGTCCTCACCGCACATCCCACCGAGGCCAGGCGCCGGGCCGTCACCACTTCTTTGCGCAGGATCTCCGAGCAGTTGCAGCGCCTGGAGAATCCCCGACTGGGCCCCGAGCAGAAGGCCGGGGCTCATCGGCGTCTGCTGGAAGAGGTGGAACTGCTGCAACGCACCTCGGCCCTGCGAGCGACCCGGCCCGAGCCCCTCGACGAAGTACGCACGATCATGACGGTCTTCGATCAGACCCTGATCCGGGCTGTGCCCCGCCTCTACCGGGTGACCGAGCGCGCGCTGGTCGGTGATGCCAGCGGCACCGTCCCAAGTCCGGTACCAGCATTCATCCGGTTCGGCTCTTGGGTCGGCGGCGACCGCGACGGCAATCCCTTTGTCACCGCCGATGTGACCAGGCGCGCCATGGGCGTGCAGGTCGAGCACACGCTGCGGGCCCTGGAGGTCAGCGTGGACAGGGTGGGCCGCACGCTGACAGTCGACCGCGCGGACACCCCTGCGTCGCGGGCCCTGCTGGAGGCGCTCGGGCGCGACGCCGTGGCCATGCCGGACAGATTCGCGGACATCCGCACAGGGTCTCCAGGCGAGCCGCACCGGCAGAAGATGCTCGTCATCACCGAACGTGTGCGGGCGACCCGCACGGGGCGCAGCGAGCACTCGTACTCCGGTCCCGACGAACTGCTGGGCGATCTGCGGATCGTGCAGGAATCCTTGGCCGCCGCCGGCGCTAAACGAGCGGCCTACGGGGAGTTGCAGCACGTGATCTGGTACGTGCAGACCTTCGGTTTCCATCTGGCGGAACTCGAGGTGCGCCAGCATTCCGACGTGCACCGGACAGCGCTCATCGAGTTGCTCAAGCCATTGACCGCAGATCCCGAGCAGGCCGCCGACGATGCCGCACTGCTGGATCGCCTGGCCATCGAGGGCTGGCCGGAGCGCAGCGAACCGCTCACCGAGGCGACCCAGGAGGTGCTCGACACGCTGCGGGTGATGTCGTGGTTGCAGGCACGGTGGGGGGATCAGTGCTGCGGCCGCTACGTGGTCTCGTTCTCGCACAGCGCCGCGAACCTCGTGGCCGTACGAGCGCTGGCCCGGCTCGCGGTCGGGGAGGCTGCGCTACGCCTGGACGTGGTGCCCCTGTTCGAGACCGGCGCCGACCTCGAAGCGGCCAGCGAGGTCCTCGACGCCTGGGTCGGTCTGGAGTCGACAAAACGGTGGCTCGAGGGCAATGGCCGTCACGCCGAGGTGATGCTGGGCTACTCCGATTCGGCCAAGGACATCGGCCCCGCGGCGGCGACCCTCACCCTGGCCGACGCACAACGGTCGATGGTCGATTGGGCAGGTCGCAGCCAGATCGAAATGACGATGTTCCACGGCCGCGGCGGCTCGCTCGGCCGCGGCGGCGGGCCGTTGCACCGGGCCATCACCGCGCAGCCCCCGGGTTCGGTGAACGGCCGGCTCAAGGTGACCGAGCAGGGCGAGGTGGTCTTCGCCCGCTACGCCGACACCACCATCGCGCAGCGGCACCTGGAGCGGCTGACGACGGCGGTCCTGCTGGCCGGCAACGAGGACGTTCAGGCGGCCAATGCCGCCGCAGCGCAGCGGTACACCGACCTGGCTCAGCAACTGATCACGGTTTCGCGCGAGACCTACCGGCGACTGGTCGAGACTCCCGGTTTTGCCGATGTGCTGGCCCAGGCCAGTCCGCTGGAGGAGATCGGGGAGTTGCGACTTGGGTCGCGCCCGGTCCGGCGCAGCGGCGCATCATCGGGCCGGTCGCTGTCCGACCTGCGCGCCATTCCCTGGGTCTTCGCCTGGTCCCAGACCCGCGCCAACATCCCCGGCTGGTTCGGGCTGGGTTCGGCGTTGGCCGCGATCGAGGACACGGACATGCTGGGCGAGGCCTACCGGACCTGGCCGCTGTTCACCGCTCTGATCGATATCGCCGAAATGAGCCTGGCCAAGAGCAACCGGAGTCTTGCTGAAGGGTTCCTGGACCTGGCGGGCCGCCCCGACATCACTGCGGCAGTTCTCACCGAGTTGGATCTCAGCGTGGAGCAGGTGCTGCGGGTGCTCGATCAAGGCCACCTCCTGCAGCACAAGAAGGTCCTGGGTGCGGCCATCGCACTGCGCGGTCCGTACGTCGACGCGCTGTCACAACTGCAGCTGCGGGCTCTGCGGGAGGTGCGGGCCGCATCCAACACCGGTGACTGGCACCGGCTGTTGCTGCTGACGGTCAACGGTGCGGCGGCGGGTCTGCAGAACACGGGCTGACGAGTGGGCACCGTCCGAAGGAGGATTCACTCCCTGGTGCCGTGACTGTCTGTCCCGACAACCACCGGACGGCGGTCAGCCGCCGAGCACCCAGGCGGTGGTCCTGATCTTTCCGTCGCTGCTTGTGCACTTGTAGGCGCTGCGATTTCGCTTCTCCGCGGCCTTCTGCTGGCTCTTCGAACCCGGTTTGCAGTTGCTGCGCAGATCCTCTGTGGTGGTCGAGCCCTGCTCCCCGGTCGCGAAAGCAGTCCAGAAGGCCCCCGTGGCCGGGCACGGCAGACCACGCACCTTGACCTTGATCGCCAGCACGTACTTGTTGCCGTTGATCGTGGCCCTCACCGGGCTGCAGCTGCGGACCGGCGCCGCCGATGCGGGAGCGGCGGCCAGTGGTAGCGCGGTGAGGGCGACAACGGTCGGGATCAATATCGAACGACGCATGTCCCGACCGTAGGGTCACCGGCATGCACTTGTGGATCATCCGTTCGGACATCGACCTGCGTCAAAGGTCGCGTCCGTCTCGGACAGGAAGATCCGGCCCGAGCGACGGCGCCTGATGCCAGGCCCTACACGCAGGCTTCACAACCGTTCAAGTGCTTGAATCCCTTCATGCCCACTGAGACAGATGCCGCGCTGCGACGCGAGCAGAGACTGCTGGTCACCTCGACAGCCACTGCCGCCGGCTTCGCAGCGGTCGGCATCGTCTGGGGCTGGTGGTCACAATCGCAGATCATCCTGCTCGACGGCATGTACGCGTTGATCGGCCTCGGGCTCGGTTTGCTGTCCCTGCGTGCAGCCCGACTGGTCGAGGCCGGACCGACCCCGAAATACCCATTCGACCTGGCCGCGGATCTACCGCCCCAGGAGGTCGAGGTTCCGGGTATGCCCACCGACGCTGCGAGCCACGCAGGCAAGTCGAGTCTTGGTGACCGTTCGCACTCCGGGCGACTGGTCGGTTCGGAGGGAAAGAAAATCCTCGTCCGCCAGTATGCCCGCGCTGTCGACGACGCACTACGCCCGCTGCTTCGCGGCGACGAGCGTCCGCTGATCCTGATCGCACCCCAGCCGATCAACGCCATCTTCCGCAGCGTCTGCAGCTACCCGTACCTACTCGACGCGGACCTGCAGTCCAGTGGCGATCGCATGACCGAGACCGAGATCGCCGAAGCCGTGCAGCCGCTGCTGGCCGACGCTGAGGAACAGCGCCGCGCGCAGCTTGCGGAACTGCTGGACCAGCGCCGCAGTCAGAACCGCGTGCTGGAAGATCTGGCCGACATCGCTCGGGCAGCCACAGCGGGGGCCGTGGACACCCTAATCGTCGACCGCGCCGCCAACGAGTCCGGCAGTCTCGACGAAGCGGGCAACCTGACTCTGGATGACTCGGGGATCAACGTCGTGGACGAGGTCGCCGGACGCGTCCTGACCACGGGTGGCACGGTGCTCGCACTGCCCGACGCGAAGACTTCGGCGATCCTGCGTTACGCACTCTGATCCTTACGAACGACCTGTGGTAGGTCGCGTCTTCACAAGCAGGGCACAGGACTGCAGTCAGCTAACGGCTCAGGCCCCACGCTCGTCGGCTGGTGCACCGGCTATTCCCCGCGACGCCCGAGTCCGTTCAGCCGCCTGCCTCGCAGGCTTCTGGCGCCCGGGTTCGTGGCGATCAGCGTCGCTAGTGCGATCAAGCCGAGGGCCAGCCACTGCGGCCAGCCGAAGGTGATCCCTTCCGCCGGGGCAGCCAGGTCCAGAATCACCGAACCGAGCAGTTGCCCGGCGATCGACAGCAGGCCGAAGACCAGGACTCCCACCCCGCGCACCGCCCACGCGGCCAGCGCGATGAAGGCCACCCCGATAGGTCCGCCGAGATACAGCCACCATTGATCGGGCCATGTCAGGAATTCATCCACTGCGATCCCAATCGACGCTAGTGACAGCACGAACAGAGCGGTGAATCCCACCAGAAAATTGACGCCTGTCGCGGCCAGCGGTTGATGGGTTGACGCCGCGACCCTGCCGTTGATCGCCTGCTGCACCGCCACACCCAAGCCGGCCGTCACGGCCAGGACCGCCACCCAGGAGATGTCGCCGCCGGCTGATTCCACCCCGGCCACCGCAACGGCGAGCAGGGCCAGTCCCGCGGCCAGCACCCGCCGGATGCTCAACGGCATATGTCCGGCCGGGCTCAATCCGGCCCGGTCCACGAAAAGTGAGCCGCTCACCTGTCCGGCGACGACAGCAACGGTGAACACGGTGACCCCGACGGCCGGCACCACCAAGCCCTGGGTCGTGACCAACCAGGCGCCACCGAAGCCCCCGAGCAAATGCCACCGGCGCAGTCCACCCGATCTGACGGTTGACGGCAGTGAGGCGACCGCGGCCCGGAGATCGGAGCGCGCGCCGACGATCGCCCAGACGAGGATCAAGCCGGTTCCGAAACTGATCGCCGCCGCAAACAAGCCACCGCCAACCTGTTCGGCCAATTGTGCATTGATCCTGGCCTGGGCAGCGGCCAGCACCCCCACAGCGAGCGCTGCGACGATCATGATCAGACGGCGTTGCCGGCTTTCGGGCACCATCGCATTATGCGTGGTGGGCTGCTGAGCAGCGACGGGCCGCCGCCACAAGCGTGCCCAACTGCGAAACCTGCCTGTCACCGACCGCCGACGCTTGTGCGCTCATGATCTTCAGCCGTGCGGCCGACGAAGAGGATGTGCAGACTTCCGTGACACCGGGCTGATACCCGGATCCATGGATCGCCGGCAACTCCCGGTGGTGGACCGGGCACGACTGGACGCATCTGTCCGTTTCGGTGCAGCAGAGAACTCCCATCGAGCTACCCGAACTGCCCTCGATGAAACAACGTCTGTCGGCATGGATCAACGCCCACGGCCATCATCGCGACCGCGACCCGGCATTGACAAATGAGAACCCCGGTGATCGTGTCGAGGCATGACGCGCGCAGTGATGTACAGCGAATTCGGTGACCTTGACGTCCTGAAGCTCGGTGAGGCCGACCTCCTCCCGATGGGCCCCGATACCGTCCGGCTCAAGGTTGCGGGTGCGGGCATCAATCCCGTGGACTACAAGGTCATGGGCGGAGGCCTTGCGAATGCCTTCGAGCACCACTTCCCGATCGTTGCGGGCTGGGATGTGGCCGGCGAGGTGTTGGAAGTCGGACCGTCCGTTTCAGAGGTGTCACCCGGTGACCGCGCCTACGCCTATGCGCGGCTGGACGTTATTCAGCACGGAACGATGGCCGACGAGGTAGTGCTGCCGGTGCGCGTCGTTGCGAGGGCACCGGAAACCATCGATCTGGTCCATGCGGCAGCCGTCCCACTGACGGGTCTCACCGCGATGCAGTTGCTTCGTCGTCTCGACCTACACCTTGACGAGACCGTCTTGGTCCACAACGCGTCCGGCGGGGTCGGCCAGTTCGCCGTGCAACTTGCTCGCCTCGCTGGTGCGCGGGTGATCGGTACCGCTTCGGCAGGCAACCACGAACACTTGCGTTCGTTGGGCATTGAGCCGGTGGAGTACGGCGACGGAATGGTCGAGGCTGTTCGAGCGCTGGCACCGCAAGGAGTCGACGTCGTGGTCGATCTGATCGGCGGCGTCCTCGATACCTCGGATGTGCTACTCGCGCGCAACGCCCGCGTCGGTTCGATCACCGATGCCAAAGGCGCTCTGAGCAGGGGCGGGGTGTACCACTTCGTTCGGCCGTCGGGCGAGGATCTCGCAGATCTGGCGAACCTGATCAATGCCGGTGACCTCAAAGTGGACCTTGCTGGGACGTACCCGTTCGAGCGAGCTGCCGATGCCTATCGGGAACTCCAGCAAGGTCACGTTCGCGGGAAACTGGTGCTCACACCCTGATTGCGTCGGTGCGCATAGTGGTGAATCGGGGAGTCGCCGACGCCCCGACGTGGACGGGCGTGAAAGCCAACGGCAAGGGTGGCGGCCGAGATCGTCCCACCGGGGACTCGGCCACCCTTGCGCCCCCTTCAAGCCTTCTGCATGTCCGACCGACCCCTCCCGGAGGTTTCGGTCTACGTCGGACGCGACGGGTAACCGGTATCGAAATGCTGATAATCCGGGGTGGCGATGTCCTGCCAGATCCAGCCCCGCTTCGTAAAGGCTTTCCAGACCTTGCCGCCTTCGAGGATTTTGCCCTTCCCCGGGGTGCGGGCAGCGTGCTTGGCCGTCGGCATGAAGCAGTTGCACCGGGGATCCAGCCACGGGTTCTCGCGCGGGTTGATATCCACTGCCCGGCCGTTCGCGTGCGGGGAGTCAGCGGCTGCCGCGTTTGCCTGCCCGGCCGAACGGCAGTTGTACGCCGAGGTGTTGTCGGCAGCCATGCTGGCGTTGTCGTCACCGCCGAACTCTTCGATCGGCTTCATCGAACGGATCGGGAAACCGGCGTCGAAGATGTCAGCAAAGATCGCCGCCACATCGTCGGCCACATCCCGGTTCACCACCAGGACTCCGCGCTTGACGGCGCCGTTCCACCCGTGGAAGTTGACGTCGATGCGGCGCAGATCCCGACGGCCCGCAGGGCAACCCGAGCGCACGACCCCGGCCGCGCGCATCGCCGCCCATTGATCGTCGGGGATGCGTTGAATGTGTGGGTCGGCGCTTGCCGGGCTCGGGTCTGCGGACGGACTCGTTTCGCGTGTCGTCGGTAGGGTCTCGGTTGTCGTCGGCGCGTCTGTTGTCGTGGCGCAGGCGGTGACAAGCAGCACCAGAGCAACGCCGCCCAACCACCTGATCACCCGACCATCATCGCGCACCGTCGACTGGTCAATCAGGATCGGCGCAGAAGCTCGTCGCGGCCCGCTGCCGATCTGGAATTTGAATCAAGAGCCTGTGGCAGCCGTCGAGGTAAGGCGTCTGCGTTCTTGCCGGGGGCGGGGTATCGAGAAGGACTTCGGTCAGATCTGGTCACTGGCCGACCTCCCACGTCCAAAGTCGCTCCCCACCCAGCCCCGCAGCCCGACGGGCGGGACGTCAAGAAGGACTTCGGTCAGATCCGGTCACTGGCTGACCTCCCGCGTCCAAAGTCCCCGCGCCCCCAGCCGCGCAGCCCCGGGCCGAGTCTCGAGAAGGACTTCGGACGGATCCGGTCACTGGCCGACCCCCCACGTCCAAAGTCCCCGCGCCCAGGCCAGCCGCGCAGCCCCGGGCCGAGTCTCGAGAAGGACTTCGGTCAGATCTGGTCACTGGCCGACCTTCCGCGTCCAAAGTCCCCGCGCTCAGGCATCAAGCCCGGGCCGGGGGAGGGGTATCGAGAAGGACTTCGGTCAGATCCGGTCACTGGCTGACCTCCCACGTCCAAAGTCCCCGCCCCCACCCAGTCGCGCAAGCGGTCATGCCCCGGGTCGGCACCCGACGTACTGCCCCCGGCCTGAGCCGCCGAGGGCGCTCACTAGTCAACCTCGAACGCAAAGGCAGCGATTCGGCACTGAAACCGACACAATGTTCCCCATGCCAATGGGGAGAATTCTGGTGGACGGCCTGCTGCGCCACTTCACCACCGATCAGGCTGTAAGGGCCGGTGTGATCACGGCCGCCTGGGCAGCCTCTGCGAGCTATTCGCGAGGGCTGTTGCCACGCACTCCCGTGCAGCAGGCCGGCGTCACCGGGGTGAGCGTCACCGCGTACTACGCCTTGGGCGCCACGACCTGGGCGACGATCTCCAGCGCGGCCGCCGGAACCCCGGGGTCTCGACCCGGACCCCGCGCGCGCCTGGTGGCAGCCGCAGTGGCATCGGTCGGCGGCAAGATCGGCGAGCTGTCGATGCGGGAGACCAGCGCCCAGAGCCTCGAAGGCGGGATCGCCTGGTCGGAGGCGAAACTGCTCTCGGTGGTGGGTCTGGCCGGCGGGCTGGTGACCGCCAGCGACCTGCTGGCGCACAACGTCCTGAAACTGCAGCGAAACCCGGGCACGACGCTGGCCCTGGACCTGACGATGGGCGCGGCGATGGCGGGGGGGTCGTATCTGCGCCGGCTTCGCAGGGCCCGGCGTTACCACGCCGACAACGCCACCGGCCATGAACACAAGCCCAAGGGCTCGACCCCGTTGCCCAAGCGCCTGCGCACAGCGGCTGTCGTGGGCTCGACCATCGCCGGTTCCACCGTGGGCCTGGCGGCACTGGCCACCACAGAGCAGGCGGGGGCGCGACTGGTCACCCGCGGGGTCAACAAAGTGGCGGGGGCGGATACCGGGGAGTTCGGCGTGTTCGTCGGTCACGGCGTCATGTTCACCGCGATGGCCGGGCTGGGCGTCCTAGCGCTGCGGCAGATGCGCACCATGACCGAGAAGAAGGCGCAAGCGCTGGAACCGGTCTACGAACAACCACCCACCTCACCGTTCGTCTCGTGCGGGCCGACCAGCGAGATCGGGTTCGAGGAGATCGGCAAGGAGGGACGGCGCTTCGTCCTGATGCGGTTGAATCCGCAGGAGATCCAACAGATCATGGGCGGCACTGCCGACGAACCGGTGCGCATCGTGGTCCCGCGCGAAGGGTCCATCGGACAACGCGCTGAACTGGCGGTCCGCGAACTCGAAGCCACCGGCGGGCTACACCGCAGCATCATCTGCATCGCGTCGCCCACCGGCGTCGGTTACGTCAACTACGTCATGGCTGAAGCCCTCGAGTATCTCAGCCACGGCAACTGCGCAATCGTCGTCCCGCAGTACGCCTATGTACCCAGTGCACTCGCACTCAACAAGACCACCGAGGGCGTGGAACTGCAGACCGCGGTGATCGAAGCCATCCGCAGCCGCATCGACGAGGTGAACCCCGAGCACCGCCCGCGCATCGTTCAGTTCGGGGAGAGCCTTGGAGCGCAAGTGGCCGCCGATGTCGCCGGCCCGCTGGGAGTGCCGCGTTTCGACGCGGTGGGCCTGGAGTCCGGGCTGTACCTCGGCGTGCCGTTCCGCAGCACGTTGTGGAAGGCGTGGCTGCGCGCATCCGAGAGCATGGCGGCCGGCGGCCGGTTACAGAACGTGTCCGAGGCCGGCGAATTGCGCCCAGGTTCCAGCCGACACATCATGATCAACCACCACGACGATCCGATCAACAAGTTCTCCTACCAGATGGTCGTGCAACGTCCATGGTGGTTCGGACCGCCGGCCACCCGACCCCCGAAAGTCCCCCAGGAGACGCTGTTCCGGCCGGTCATCAGTTTCGTGATTGCCCTGGTCGATCTGCTCAACGGGATGGACTCCAAACCAGGGGAGTTCCGGCTGCTCGCCCACGATTACCGCATCGATCTGAGGGAAGCGCTGGAAAAAACCTACGATCTTCCGGCCACACTGGAACAGCGCGATCTCATCGAATCGGCCCTACGCCGTCGCGAACAGGACTGGGCCGAGCGGCGACTGATCGCCCGGACCGGGGAGAAGGCGCTGCGTCAGCTGCGCGACACCATCAACTCCTGGGGGCAGGACAGCGTGAACCTGAAGCTCGACGAGATCCCCGCCGGTGACGAAGCATCGAGCCGGCTGATCGAATACCTCAACGCGAAGCTGGGTCAGTCAGGCTCCTCAACGATCGGCTGAGGAGACCTCGACTGTTTCCGGCTCCTACGATGATCGTTGTGGAAGGTGGGGCTAGTCGGACTGTCCCGAGGGGCACGCAAGTCGCGCACTGGGTCCTCCTGGGCGTCTCCGGGGGGTGTGCCGCCGCGGCTGTCTGGGCATCCGTCAACTCCCCGATCGCAGTCCCCGCTCCCGCGGCCCACGTATTGGCAGCCGGCTTCGCCATGATCGCCGCGATCGCGCTGGGATGGGCCGGATGGGAGCGAGCTCGCCGCGAGCAGGGCCGCCGTCTGTGGTTCTTGCTGATGACTGCGGGCGGCGTCATCTGGCTGGTCGGCCAGGCCGTGGGCTACTTCCTGACCCGGAACGGTGTTTTGCCTTTCGACCCCGCCATTGAGACGCTTCCACTGCTGATCGCACTGCCGCTGACGCTGACCGGCATCGTGGGTGTCGCCTGGCCGACGAACATGAGTCGGGACGACCGGTTGCGTTCAATCCTGGATATCTCGTTGGGGCTCGCCGCTCTGATGGTGATCTGGTCGCTGATCGTCATACCTCGTTGGGTCTTGCCCTCCGATCCCGGGCAGGCCGCGGTTTCACGCGCCGATCAATGGGTGCTGCTCATCGGGTTCGCCGTCATCCTCACCTTCTTGGTCCTGAACCGCAAACGAGGCGGACTGCCGCTGCCACAGATGCTGCTGCTGTTCGGCGGATTCACGATCCTGTTCATCAGCGACCCTGGCGGGAGAGTTCGGCGCCGACCGCTCACATCACGTGACGCCGTCCATCTTCGGCTACTGGATCGCGACCTGTATGTTCGTCGCGATGCTCCAGCGCTCGCCGGCGGAGGCTGAGGGTGTGCGTCAGGAGGAGCAACGGGATCTGCTCGCGTTCCTCGCGCCGATGGCACTCATCGCCGTGGCCGGTTTGATCGTCATCCAGTTGGCCGCACAAAGCCGACCAGATTCGCTGCTGCTCAAGGTCGCACCCGTCCTCTGGGTTCTCGGCATTCTCGCGGTCGGCACCGCCAGCAGCACCCTGATGCGCAGACTGGGTGCGCAGATACAAGAGGCCACCTCCGATCAACTGACCCTCTCGGCCGAACAGGGCTGGATCAAGGTTCTGCTGCAAGACACCTCCTCCTTCGCATTCGTCCTGAACAGAGCCGGCGACACTGTCTACGCATCCCCGAGCACCACAGACATGTTCGGAGCGTCACCGGACTTCACTTCCATCGTGTGCAGTCCCTCTCGTAGCGACCTCCAAAGCCTGTTGGCAGGTGTCACCCGGCAGGCCATACGCCCAGGACCACACGAGATGCTGCTCGATTCACCGTCCGGGCGGCGCGAGTTGGAGGTTCACATACGCCCGGTACGCGACATCGACTTCGACGGGTTTGTGATTACCGGCGAGGATGTCACCGAAACTCGGCTGCTGGAAGCCCGCCTGGAATCGACGGGTCAACACGATCAGCTCACCGGGCTCCTATCACGCGAGGCGATGATCACAAAGATCTCCGGCAGTCTGCGCGGCCTCAGAACGCCGAACAACCTGGGCCTCGCGTTGATCGACATAAACGACTTCGGCGCGTGGAACGACAGCCTCGGCCGGCAGGCGGGGGACGAGATCCTGCAGGTGGTTGCAGAGAAGCTGGAATTGATGCCCCGCACGGCCACGGCGGTGGGGCGATACGCCGGTGATTCTTTCGGATTCATCATCGAGGGCGACAACGTGATCCAGTCGATGGAGACGTGCCTGGACCAACTCTCCGAGAGGCTGCAGGGCGTCATCCTCAGCAACGGTTCGGAAGTCGACCTCCGGTTCCGCGCCGGATACGCGGTGACCGATGGCACAACCGTGCGCTCTTCGGCTGAAGAGCTGGTTGAGCGAGCCGACATCGCTCTGCGGAGGTCCCGACATAGTCGCCAGTCGACCCGAGTTGCCTATCGCCCAGGCATGAACGAAGACCTGATCCGACGGCTCACCGCCGAGCGGACGGTGCACGACGCGCTGGCCCGCGATCGACTGCGGGTGTACTACCAGCCGATCGTCTCACTGGTCGACGGACATGTCAGCCGGGTCGAGGCACTGGTAAGGATTCACACGGCAAACGGCGTCGTCCTGGGGCCTGAGGAATTCCTGGAAGCTGCCGAGCACAGCCGGCGACGGCAAGCCGTGGATCGTCGAGTACGGGAGATCGCAGCGGGCGATTGGCAGGCGATCGCGGAAGCCACACACGAGGATCTGCGGATCAACGTGAATGTGACCGAGGCCGACCTGAACGCGGATCTGGTCGACGAGATGACACCGCTCGTGGCGGGCCACCTCACCATCGAAGTCGTCGAGTCTGCAGTCCTTTCGAACCCCGAACAGGCCCACCATGTCCTCGCTGCGATACGTCGCGCCGGGGCAACGGTAGCGATCGATGACTTCGGAACGGGCTACTCCTCGATGTCGCACATCGCGGGACTGCCGTGCGACATCCTCAAGATCGATCGGAGCTTCGTGAATGCGATGTTGCACGAGCGCAAGTCGATGGCGTTGGTGCAGGCCATGATCCAGCTGGCTCACGACCTAGGGCTGCAGGCCGTGGCTGAGGGCGTGGAGAACACCGAGCAGGAGGCGACACTGCGAGCCCTGGGCTGCGAAGCGGCGCAAGGGTTCCACTATTCCAGGCCCGTCCCCCTGGACCAACTGTTGGTTTGGCTGTTCGAACGCGAGGAGCGCGGCGCTTCAAGGTCGCGCTGAGCACCAACAGGCTTGCGGGCATCAGGCTCACTACGCTGACGGCGTGAGCCACGTGCCGGCGGTGCGGAATTGGGCGGCGATGCCACCCCTTCAGCGAACACTCAACACCGTGGTACTCGCGCTCGCTGGCCTCTGTGCCGTCGCAGCCGGCATGATTGAACAGTCCCGGCCGGAATTGGACACGATCCGGCCGTGGTTCGTCGGGGGTTTCTGGTTCTTCGCCGCCGTCGCCTTCGGCTGGGCCGGCATCCATCGGGTCCGACGCGAGGTCGGACGCAGGCGGTGGTTCATCTTCCTGACTGCAGGTGCCTTGTTCTGGCTCACCGCGAACTTCGTGCGGATCGCGCTGCTGCCCGACAATCTGCAATCCGATCCTTACCTCATTGCGGCGTGCTGGGCCCTGGGGCTGCCACTGGTACTGATCGGCTTGACGGGCCTCGCGTGGCCGCCTGGCATTCACCGCACGGAGACCCTGCACATCGCGGTCGACAGTGCTTTGAGCATTGGTGCCCTGCTGTACATCTGGACGCTGTTCGTCTTGCCGCGCTGGGAGGTACCGGCCGCTTCCGCCCAGGCACAGGTCGGCTCCTTGGGACGCTGGGCGTACTTCCTCGCCATGTCGGTACTCGTTCTCTTCATCGCGTCGAGTCGGCGGACCGGTTCGCTGCCGCTCAAACAGTTGTTGCTGTTGTTCGGCGGGATGGAAGTCCTGTTCGTGATGGGAACCGTTCGGGAAATCGTGGTCGCCGCAGGCGGGCCCGCCACATTCGCGCTCGTCGGCTACTGGGCAGGTGTGACGATGATTGTCGCGATGCTTCAGCGCTCGGCGGCGGAAGTGGAGACCCCACGGCAGCAGGCGACCCGCACCGTCATCGCTTTCCTGCTTCCCGCAAGTCTGGTGCTGATAGCTGGCCTGCTCGTCATCGACCTGGCACTGGAAAGCGAGCCCGACTCCAGGCTGCTGGCAGTAGCGCCGATCCTGTGGGCATCGGCTCTGCTTGGGGTCGCCGTAGCCAGTGCCGCCTACATGCTGCGCCTGCGGCAGGACCGGCACGGAGAACTGACCTCACAATTGTCAGAGTCAGCAGAGCGTGGCTGGATCGGCGCCCTGCTGCGGGACAGCTCCGAGTACGTCTTCGTACTGGATCCCACCGGCCGGATTGTGTACGCCTCTCCCCGCAGCCAGAACGTCCTGAAGACCACGACCCACCTACACGAACTGGTTTTCGTGCCATCGTCGTCGGAACTCGACCAACTGCTCTCCGGAGTAGTTGCCCAGGCAACGCCAGCCGGCCCCCACCAGATGATCATGCACGCGGCCGATGGATCCATGCGTATAGTTCTGGTTCATCTGCGCCCGGTTCGGGAGGTCTCTTTCGCAGGATTCGTCGTGTCGGGCACTGACGTGACAGCAGAACGCCACATGGCCGCACAACTGGAATCGACCGGACAACGCGACCAGCTCACCGGTCTGCTGTCCCCCTCCTCACTGGCCAGATCTGTTGCTGATGCCCTGAGTGAAATCGCCGGCTCACAGGACGGGTTGGCGTACGCGGTGTTCGACCTTGTGGACTTCGGAGTGTGGAACGACAGTCTCGGCCGCGATGTCGGCGACGAGATCTTGCGAACGGTCGCATCGCAGACCGACGGTCTGCTGGGCGGGGTACGCGCTGTCGGGAGGGTCGGCGGGGACTCCTTTGGGATTCTGTTGCGGGACCCAGCGCCCCTGACGTCGATGCAAGTCTGCCTGGATGCTTTGTCCAACAGACTGCGTGGGTTGATCCTTGCCGACGATTCGGAGGTGGAATTGAGTTTTCGGGCCGGCTTCACCATCGTCGAGGCCGGAACTGCCGACTCGTTGACGGCCGCGAACCTGGCCGAGCAAGCCGACGTTGCGCTGCGTCGAGCACGCCGCAGTCGTCATGCCGTGACTGTTCGCTTCCAGAAGGGCATGAATGAGGACCTGGTGCGAATGCTCACCGCCGAAGTACTGGTCCGAGAAGCCCTCAACAAGGACGGCCTGGCCGTGCATTATCACCCCATCGTGTCCCTGACCGACGGTCACGTGATGGCGGTTGAGGCCTTGGTTCGCATCATCTCCGGCGACGGTGACCTGGTTCATCCCGGTGTTTTCATCGAGGCGGCTGAACGGACCGGCTTGATCTCCGAGGTCGACCGAGCTGTTCGATCTCGCGTTGTGCAGGACTGGGACGCGTTGGCACGCATGAGCGATATCAAGCGAATCTCCGTCAACGTCGCGGAGAAGGAGTTGGTCCCGGGCCTCGCGGACGAACTGCTGGCCAGCGGCAAGGTGTCGAACCTCGTCGTCGAGGTCACCGAATCGTCCATCCTGTCAAATCCGCAGGAGGCAGGAGAAACACTGCGCCGAATCCGCGCCGCCGGCGGGCTGGTGGCAATCGACGACTTCGGCAGCGGCTACTCGTCGATGGCCCAGATCGCTTCGCTACCGTGCGACATCCTCAAGATCGATCGCGGCTTCGTCGCGAGCATGCTGGAGCAGCCCAAGTCCATGAGTCTGATCCGGGCCATGATCCAACTCGGCCACGATCTCGGCATGCAGATCATCGCCGAAGGAGTGGAGTCCGTGGAACAGGAGGCATCCCTGCGCGCGCTGGGATGCGACTTCGGCCAGGGGTTCTTCTACACGCGCCCGGTGCCGCTGCCCGAACTTCTGGACTGGGTCGTGGGGCGGGCGGATTCCACCACACCCACAGGCCGCGTTTGATGTGAGCCGCGCCGGGTTATCGGTTGTTCCCGCGATGGGCGTGATGCGTCGTGCGCGAGGCCTTCTGCGGTGACCAATTGGATGCAACGGCTGCCAAGACAGGGCTGCGGTCACGCGGTGCGCCGGTGCCTCAGGGGGCTGACCCACGACCCCGCCATAGGCGTTGGAGATAGGTACACCCGTTGGAGATCGGCACACCCGTTGGAGATCCACGGCCGGTCCACGTCCAACGCCCGTACCTTGGTCCAACGCCCGTACACAACTCCAACGGCTGCCAAGGCAGAGGGGCGGTCACCCGGTGCGCCGGTGCCTCAGGGGGCTGACCCACGACCCCGCCATAGGCGTTGGAGTTAAGTACACCCGTTGGAGATCGGCACACCCGTTGGAGATCCACGGCCGGTCCACGTCCAACGCCCGTACCTTGGTCCAACGCCCGTACACAACTCCAACGGCTGCGAACACAAAGGCCTGCCGGGGCGCCGGCTGAGTCCCCCGCCAATGCGAAGCACCGCAACAACGGGGCAGCAACACATTGACCGCGAATTACGCCGCAACGGACCGCAGCCGAACGGCAGCTAACTGCTCGCGTTGCGGTACTTGCGAATCGCCATCGGTGCGAAGATCGTCAACAGCACGACCATCCAGCCGATCGTCACCAGGATCGGGTACTGGCTGGGAAAGCCGTCCCCCACATATGGATTCGGGTTTCCGAACAGTTCCCGGGTGGCAGCCGTCAGCGTACTCACCGGGTTCCATTCGGCGATCGGCTGCAGGATGGCCGGCAGCGCGGACGGCGGCACGAACACGTTGGACACGAACGTGAGCGGGAAGATCGTCACGAACGTCAATTGCTGGGCGGTCTCGGTGTTGGGCACGGCCAAGCCGATCCAGATTCCGATCCACGCCATCACATGCGCGAACGCCAGAAGCAGGATGACGGCCAGCACGAACTTGGCCAGCCCGTTGTTCACACTCCACCCGACGACCAGGCCCGCCAGCATGAGCACCACCAGGATGCCTGCTTGGTAGATGGTGTCCGCCACCGTGCGGCCGGCCAGGACCGCGGACCTCGCCATGGGCAACGAGCGAAAGCGGTCGATGAGCCCCTTGCTCATGTCCTCGGCCATGCCGATCGCCGTGGTCGCCGAGGCGAACGCGATCGTCTGCGCGAAGATCCCCGGCATCAGGAACTCCTTGTAGTCCCCGCCGTCGGGCAGCGGGATCGCCCCGCCGAAGACGAAGGCGAACAGCAATACGAACATGATCGACTGCAGAATCGCGAAGATCGCCAGTTCCGGGATGCGCG
This sequence comes from Micrococcales bacterium, assembly GCA_016719135.1. GTDB lineage: Bacteria > Actinomycetota > Actinomycetes > S36-B12 > UBA10799 > JADKAV01. Next base: position 67,172 of record JADKAV010000011.1, read on the forward strand.
GGATGCGCTTGAGATTGCGCCACGTGATGACCAGGGCGTCGGACACGGGGCCCGCTTGTAGTGCGTTCATGCCACATCCCCTTCCGCGGCGGAGGTCTCCGTATGGTGCCCGGTCAGTGTGAGGAAGACATCGTCGAGCGTGGGACGGCGCAGCGCGACGTCATCGATGCCGATACTGGCTTCCCCCAGGACCCGAACCACTTCGACCAATTGCTGGGCACCTCCGCTGGAGGACCCGGTCAGTCGTCGTGTGTGCTCGTCCACCTCGACGTCGTCATGGCCGAACACCCCTTTGAGCAGGATCTGCGCCGGCTCGACTGCGTTCCTGTCGCTGACCACGACCTCGATGCGCTCGCCGCCGACCTGCGCTTTGAGCTCGTCCGCAGTGCCCTTCGCGATGATCTTGCCGGTGTCCACCACCGCGATCGTGTCGGCAAGCTCGTCGGCCTCCTCCAGGTACTGCGTGGTGAGCAGCAGAGTGGTGCCCTCGCGCACCAGTTCTCGAATCACGTCCCACATGCCCAGGCGGCTGCGCGGATCCAGCCCGGTGGTCGGCTCGTCGAGGAACAACAGGTGTGGCCGCCCACTGAGGGCTCCGGCGAGGTCGAGCCGGCGCCGCATGCCACCGGAATAGGTCTTCACCGGCCGCCCGCCGGCCTCGGACAGGTTGAACTGTTCGAGCAACTCATCGGCCCTGCTCTTGGCCTGCGCCTTGGGCATCTCGTAGAGCCGACCGAACATGTAAAGGTTCTCCCAGCCGGTCAGGTTCTCGTCAACGGCCGCATACTGACCGGAAAGGCCGATCGCGCGGCGCACGTCCCGGGCCTGCTTGACGACGTCGAAACCCGCCACCTTCGCCGAACCGGCATCGGGGCGCAGCAGTGTGGCGAGGATGCGCACGGTTGTCGTCTTACCAGCACCATTAGGGCCCAGCAGGCCCAGAATCGTCCCCTCGGGCACTTCGAGGTCCACCCCGTCGAGCGCGCGCACCTCGGACGATCCGCGGCGCGCAGGGTAGATCTTCACGAGGCCCTGCGCCTCGATGGCATTAGTCATAGGAGCGACGATAAGGCCTACCTAAGACATGCGCGCGGGCGATATCGCCGTCGCCTGTGGATATCCCGACGACCTGTGTGACCCCGATCACACCTGTGCGGCGAACGAGCGTGGCCTTCCTCACAGTTAGTCCGAGGCCCCAATGGGGTATGCCATTGTCAAGAAGTCGCGCCGGGGGATCCCGACGCTGCGCAGGCCCGCCGCCTGCGATGACCGCCCCATCGACCGTGGCGCAGTACCGGCCGCGCAGGGGACGTCCGACCAAGGAACCTGTTTTGCGTAAAGCACTCGTAATGCCCGTTGCCGCGTTCGCGATCGCCGGACTCGGCGCCACCACGGCTGTCACACCGGCCGTAGCCGCCCCGACGGCTGCGACCAGCGTGGCGACGGCCAAGAAGAAGGAAGACCGCAAGAAGAACAAGGCCTCCCGGTCCAAGCGGGCTTCGTTCCCGATCCAGTACAAGTACGTCAAGCGCTACAAGCTGGGCAAGAAGCAGCTGCGCGAGGTCGCCAAAGCCAAGGCGTGGGCCAACGGCTGGAAACCGCGTCGCGTGCGCCAGTGCGAGTCCGGTGGCAACTACGGCATCAACACCGGAAACGGCTACTACGGCGCCTACCAGTTCGCGGCCGGCACCTGGCGCGGCATCGGCGGCGGCCGGTACGCCTCCTACGCCCACCAGGCTCCGAAGTTCGCCCAGGACCACATGGCCTACAAGCTGTGGAAGCGCTCCGGGTGGGGCCCCTGGGGTTGTGCCTGATCCATTCGTCGAGACTCCCGGTTCCGTTGGGACCGGGAGTCTTCGCGTATGCGGGGGTCGGTCGCGCGCCGCTTCGACCCGTGCCGTGTCCCAGCCCGTAGACCACGCACCCCAATCGCGTGAGCCGGCCTTTCGGTGACAGAACGACCTCTGGCTGGTCGGGTTTTCACCGAAAGGCCGCCAGTACTGAGTCGAGGCCGGGACACCAACTCCGCTCATACATCCGAGGCGCCGCTTCATCCCGTCAGATCCCGCAGCGCTACAAGACGATAGCCGCGCCCCCGCGCCGCGGATCGGCATGCGCCTGCAGCCGTCCGTCCGCGGTGACCTGCACCGCGTTCACACCTCCGAAGTAGAAGTGCCGTTCCGGCCACGAAGTGACCTGCCCCAGCGCGGCGAGGTCGGCGACCTCCGACCCGGATAGGCCCGGTTCGACCTGGATGGTCCCGCGGTTGTCGACGTGCACGCGCGGCGCCTCGACTGCTCCGGCCAGATCCGCGTCGCCGCCGAGCAGCAGTGTGATGACCCGGGTCAGCGCGCTACGGATGCGCTCGCTGCCGCCGGTCCCCAGCACCAGCATCCCGCCGTGGTGGTCCACGATCGCCGGAGCCATCATCGACCGGATGCGCTCGCCAAGGATGGCCGAAGCGGCCCCGCCGGGGTGCAGGTCGTCCTCGCCCATCATGTTGTTGAGGTGCATGCCGGTGCCGGGCAGGAAGACCCCGCCTCCGACCCCGTTGGACAGGGTCAGAGCCGCACACAGACCATCGGCATCGACCACGCTGATGTGCGTGGTGCCGGCAGTGGCGACCGGACCCGAGACCTGCGCCTTCAGCCAGGCGGTCGTCTCGGCCAAGGCCTCGGCAATCGCCGCCGGCGACGGATGCGACTCGGCTGCCAGGTCCCCCAGCACATGCGCCACGATCGACCCGCCCAAAGACGGCAGCGGGTTCGTGGTGATCGTGCCGGAACGGATCGGAGCGACCAGCGGGTCCCTGTCCACGACCCGGTAATTTCGCAGGTCGTCGGCCGTCACCGGCCCAGCGGGCATCAAGGCGGCGAAGGCCTCCACGAGATCGGCGATGCCAGTCACCTCTGAGTCCGCGATTCGCTGCAGGAACCGCGCATACTCCGCGTCCACGAAGAACTCACCAGCCCCCAGCAGCGTCCCGCCGGGGGCCATGCGCGAGCGGGACTCGGCGGTGAGCATGAGGACACCCTCAATCAATGCCATCGCGTGCGCTTGTGCCGGTTCCAGGCGGATTCCGTCGCGGGCCAGGGTAATCGCGGGCCCGACGACCTGCGCCAGCGGCCGAATGCCGTAGGTGCGATGTGCTTGCAGGAAGCCGTCCAGGCAGCCAGGTACCGCCACCGTGGCGTTGCCGACGTGGAAGTCCTGGGTCGTTCCGGAATAGGTGACGGTGACGGTCTCAACCTCACCGGTCGGCCCACTGGGCACCGATGTGAAGAAGTCGTGCAGGCGGCTCGTGCCATCCGGCGTGCGGACCAGCAGGAACCCGCCCCCGCCGAGGCTGGACACTCCGGGCTCGGTCACGGTGGACGCAAATGCGGCGGCCACCCCGGCGTCGACCGCATTCCCCCCGGCTTCCAGCACCGAGGCACCCACCTGCGCGGTCAGCGCCGCCCCACAACTGATCGCACCCCTGGACACCTCGCCAGGCTATGGGTCGGGGCGTGGCCCCGCACGACGGGTGCAGGGGAATGCCAGCAGCAGGCCGCTGCGTTGCACTGATCATGGCGACGACCGAACTCACGGACACGAACTTCAACGACGCGACCACGGGCAAGACCGTGGTGATCGATTTCTGGGCCGAGTGGTGTGGTCCCTGCCGATCCTTCGCGCCAGTCTTCACCCGCGTTGCCAACGATTACGACGATGTGGTTTTCGGCAAAGTGGACGTCGACGCCAATCCCGGCCTGGCGCAGGCCTTCGGCGTGAGCGCGATTCCGACGCTGGTGGTTATGCGCAACGGTCAGGTGTTGCACTCGGAGGCGGGAGCCCTCAACGAGTCGGCACTGCGGTCCACGATCGACAAGGCGATCAAAGGACCCAAGCGGATGACGTTCAAGTTCTGATGGGTGAACGCCCCTGCGGGGTCAGAGAACGCTGATGCGCGTGTCCGGGGCGTAATGCAGTTCGAAGCGCCGAGCGGACACGGAACTCACCGCGTCCACCACGACCTGCCCGTACGCCTCGCAGAAGTGGAACACCACCAAGTGATCCCCCTCGACGTCGATAGTGTCGCCGTTCTTCAACTGTTTCGCTGCTGTAACCACGTTCTTAGGATCGTCCATCAACTTATGGAACTCGATTCCAAACGGCCACGTTTCGGTCACGTTCGGATCACGATGCGTATCCGGTGACCGCGGACAGTCGTTGTCGGCATCGAAAAGAACACTCTTGTGCCGAAAGAGCAATTCTGAATGGATCGCGCTTGCGTCAGCGCTCGGTGTCGGCATCCTCGTCGGTGTAGCCGTCGTACTCATGCTCCACGTTGTCGTCGTCTCCGTTATGTGAAGACGACGGCTGTCCGCTCAATTCAGCTTGCAGTGCCTGAAGATCGGTCTGCGGTGCGTTGTACTTCAGTTCGCGCGCTACCTTGGTCTGCTTGGCCTTTGCACGGCCGCGCCCCATATGGCTCGACCCCCTCGCCCGGTTGTCCCGAAGGTCAGTTGACAGTTTCGTGTTGGGCCGTGAGCCCACCTGAGCAGCGTACCCCCGTCCACTCAGACATACGCACCTTACCCGTCCTCATTTCGCCATGCGGTTGCCGCCCCGTGGGATGGATGCGAGACTCGGAGCAACTCTCTTATCGGACATATGGAGCAACGCATGAGCGCAAATTCGAGCCACCCCGAGGACCTGCTCACGCCGTCCGAGGTGGCAGCGCTGTTCCGTGTCGACCCGAAGACGGTTACTCGCTGGGCGAAAGCCGGCAAACTCTCCTGCGTCAAGACCCTCGGCGGACACCGCCGGTACTTGGCAAGCGAGGTCAACGCACTGCTGGAAGGCGTACCGATTCAGCGCGGACCAGGCAACGGACAGGTGGCACCAGGCGCTGCTCCGGCCTGAGACGAGTAATTGGCTAGGTAGCGCTCAGGGCTTCGAGCCGTAATCGGACGGCACTCCGACCACGCGCGTCACACGACTTTGAGCGGACCAGGATGATCCGGCGGCGCCGTGACCGGGACCAGCGGCACTGTATAGCCGGTGTAGACGCCCCCACTCGCAGCGCACACGCCGTCGCTGCCACGGCTGTAGAACTGGACGTTGGTCACCGACTCCGAGGTCGAATCGAAGCGATAGGCCGTCGCCGGTCCCAACGTGGGCGAGCCCACCCGGTACACCGTGCGGTACGACGGACTGGCGAGCAACAGATCCCGCTCGTTCGGACTGCTTGCCCTGGCGTAGGCCGTGCCCGCGCATGCGGCGTCCTTGAAGTACACGGTGTCCGTGGGTAGCAGCGTGCCGTTGGGATAGTAGAAGAAGATTCCACCGTCGATGCGCACGATGAAGGCGGTGATACTGACAGGCAGCGTGGACAGCGATTCGCCCACTACTGCACCGTTGCCGTCGATCACCGTGCCCATGGACGTCCTGGGCCCCGTGGCACCAGGACCACCCGGAGACCCCGACTTGCCCGTGGGACCGGCCTTGGTCCACGAGACCTTCTTCCACCCCTTCTTGCACTTCTTCTTCTTCCCCAGAAGCACGCGCACGTCACCCGTGGACTTCTTCACGCACGCCTTGTAGGTGGTCTTCGCGGCGACTGGCGGGGTGACCACAACCATGGCCGATCCGGCGAGAACGGCCGATGTGGCCGCGGCTAGGAGTTTTCGCATGTCGTGTCCCTAGTCGATCGTCAACGGACCGGGGACGTCGGGCGGTGCCGTCACCTGCTGCAGCGTGATCAGAGTTCCTGTGAACAGGCCTACCTCGGCGGTGCAAACCCCCGCGTTGTTCAGGGCATAGGTCTGCACATTCACCGCGTTCTCAGTGGTCGCGGTGAACGCCCACGCGGAGGTCGGACCCAACGTCGGGCTGCTGGGCCGATAGACGACTCGTGTGGGTCCCCCGACCGACCCAACGAGAAACGCCGTCGTCTGCGCAGAAGTGGACTCAACATAGGGTGTGCCGTTACAGGTATTCGTCTTGAAGCTCGGCGAGGCGCCGCCCAACGGGAGCACCTTCCCGTCCGGGTAATAGAGATACGCTCCACCGTCGATCAGGACGCTGATGATGGGCAGCCCGGCTGGGTAGATACCCAGGAACTTTCCCAATGGTTTGCCGGTACCGTCCTTGACCAGCTGCGACGGCCCCTGCGCACCCGTGGGCCCGACCGGCCCGGTCGGACCGGTGGCGCCGGTCTGGTTCCAGGAGACCTTCTTCCAGCCCTTCTTGCACTTCTTCATCTGCTTCTTCTTGGTGGTCAGGACCTTGACCTTGCCGTTGCTCTTCTTCACACACGCGACGACGGTCTTCGCCTGGGCCGGCACGGCAGTCCCGACGCCCACCCCCGCGACCAATCCGACGCCTAACGCCGTGGATAGCCCGATGCGGGCGAAACGATTGCTCATGTCCGGCACCTCCCAGAAGCAGACGTGCCGAACGTTACTCCCAAAACGACCCGTCATGGTGTCTCACTGACCCGCAACGGTGTCATCCTTTCGGTTGACACGACCTACCCGAGCAGCGTGACCGTTCCGCCCCGTCCGCCCTTGGCCGGAGCATCGGAGACGTCCTCCGGAGTACGTTCGCGGACGGTTCCGCACACCCACGCTGGGACTCCACGGGAGGCCAACAGGGCCACCGCGGGTGCGGGATCGGCCACCACTGCGATCATGCCGATCCCCATGTTGAAGGTCCGTTCCGCGTCGTCGCGTGCGACTCCTTGATCGAGCAGCACCTGGAAGACAGGCGGCACCTCCCAGCTGGACCGTTCGATGTCCGCATGCAGATGGGACGGCAGGACGCGCGCGAGGTTGGAGGCCAACCCGCCGCCGGTGACATGCGAGAAGCGTGCACCAGATCCGCGTCTGCCAGCGCGAGGCAGTCCCTTGGTGTAGATCCGGGTCGGCTCGAGCATCTCCTCGCCCAGCGTGCGGCCGAATTCCGGAACCTCGCGCTCCAGAGACCAGTCGGCCAGCAGCACCTTGCGCGCCAGGGAGTACCCGTTGGAGTGCAGGCCGGACGAGGCCATGGCGATCACGGTGTCACCTGCCCGCACCCGATCCGGACCCAGCAGGCGGTCGGCTTCCACCACCGCCGTGCCTGCTCCCGCGACGTCGTACTCGTCGGGTGCCATGAGCCCGGGGTGTTCGGCGGTCTCGCCACCGAGCAACGCACAGCCGGCCTGTTCGCAGCCGGTCGCGATGCCGCTGACGATCGCCGCGATCCGCTCGGGCACGACCTTGCCGGTGGCGATGTAGTCGGTCATGAACAGCGGCTCGGCGCCGCAGACGACGAGGTCGTCGACGACCATCGCGACCAGGTCGATGCCAATGGTGTCGTGGATGTCCATGGCCCGGGCGATCGCGATCTTCGTGCCCACGCCGTCAGTAGCGGTGGCCAGCAGCGGGCGCTTGAAACGGCTGAACGCAGAGGCGTCGAACAGCCCCGCGAAACCGCCCAGATCCCCGACCACCTCCGGGCGCATCGTGGCTTGAACCCGAGCCCGCATCAGGTCCACGGCGCGCTCCCCGGCTTCGACGTCCACCCCGGCGTCGGCGTAACTGCTGACGATCCGGCGACCTCGAGCAGGTGTCGGAACGCAGTTCCGGGTCCGCCAGGGCCACCGGGTATTCGCCGTCGAAGCACGCCCGGCACAGGGCGTCCTTGGGCACTCCGGTGGCCTCGATGAGCCCGTCAAGGTTACGTACCGAGGGAGTCGGCGCCGATGGAGGTCCGGATGTCGTCCACCGATAGACCCGGCGCGATGAGTTCGGCGCGAGAGGCGAAGTCGATGCCGTAATAGCAGGGCCATTGCACCGGCGGGGAGGAGATGCGCACGTGCACCTCGCGGGCGCCGGCCTCGCGCAACATCCGGGCGATTGCGCGCTGGGTGTTGCCGCGCACGATCGAGTCGTCGACGACGACCAGTCGCTTGCCGGAGATGACCTCGGGCAGCGGGTTGAGTTTCAGGCGCAGGCCGAGCTGCCGGATTGTCTGAGAGGGCTGGATGAAGGTCCGGCCGACGTACGCGTTCTTGACCAGACCCTGCGCGAACGGGAGGCCCGACTCCTGGGCGAACCCGATGGCCGCGGGGGCTCCACTCTCCGGGACCGGGATGACGATGTCTGCCTCGACCGGGGCCTGGATCGCCAGTTTGCGTCCG
>JADKAV010000012.1 GCA_016719135.1 Micrococcales bacterium
ATCGTCATCGCCGGACAACTGTCTGCCACCGGCGAACACCTGCTGGCCGGGATTCGCGAACGCATCTACTCCAGGTCGTTGCCCCTGGCCATGCGAGACCTGCAGATCACCGCAAGCAACCTCGCCGGGGACTCGGGGGTGCTGGGACTGGCCAACGGGGTGCTGGACAGACTGTTCACCTTTGAACACCTCAATGCGGCATTGGCATCGACGGGCTGAAGGACGCTGCCGGGTGCCTCCGCAGGTCTTGGGCTGCAGGACTGTTCTGATGCATTAGAGATGCCCGGACGACCGTCTCAGGACTCTTGTCGGCGATCGGCTCTGCAGAGGCGTGAGAGTTGGGTACACACGTTGGAGATCGGTACACGCGTTGGAGATCCACGGGCCGCGCAACTCCAACGGCCGTGCGCTTGTCCAACCTACGTACATAACTCCAACGCCTGCGCCAGGGCAGCACGCCCGGAGCGTGTGAGAGTTGGGTACCAACGCGTGTGCCAGGGCAGCACGCCCGTAGTGACATCACGATGCCAGCCGGCGTCCGATCCCACGGCGGAGGGTCACCAGTAGTGCGGCGGAAGCACCCGGCCCGCACATGGCGGAGTAACCGGACCCAAACCCCTACCGATACGCGGCGCTGGCCTTGCGGTACTCCTGCAGCTGAGCCCTACGCTCCTCGGTGAAGTACTCGTCGTAGCGACGTTGCGCGTCGTCGCCGAAGAGCAACTCACACGCCTCGTGGATGCCGTCGGCGCCGCGGATTTCGTCATAGTCGAGCACCAGCGCGATCTTGCTGCGGCGACGCAGGAAGTCGTCGAGTTTGGTGATCATCTCCGTCTTGGCGGCATAGAAGAGTTCAACGCGGACATAGTCGGCGTCCTCGATGATGTCGTCGGCCATACTCGGGTCGTCGCGGAGCGCCTCCAGCATCGCGAAGGCTCGCAGCCCGTAACGCCGCCACAGCCGTGTCGACAGGGTCTCGAAACTGGCTCGGGTCGTCAGCCGGTCCAGACCCATCAGCCGGGCCTGCCGGAAGTATTCCTCGCGGGTGGCTTTGGGGGGTTCGCCGTACCAGGACTTCTTGTCCTTCGTCAGCGGCACGCCGAGTTTCTTGACCAGCGTGCTCACCTCGTTGCCGATGTTCACGCAGTCCGTGAGTTTGCCGCCGAAGACCGTGATCCACGACTGCCCGGCATCGACCTCCATGGCATGCTTGCGTGACAGCGAGGTCCAGTCCGTGTCGTCCGAGGTGGTGTTGTCGGCCTCGACCACCAATGGCCGCACGCCGCTTCGGGTGGCGATGATGTCGCGCGGGGACAAGGGGGTCTGCAGATCGAGGCGTTCGTTGATCTGGTCGAGCAGGAAGTCCCGGTCCTCGTTGGTGACGTCCGTGTGCGGATCGCCGACCCGATCATCAGTTGTCCCGATCACCGATCGGGTGCCCATCGGGATCACGTAGAACAGCCGCTGGGTGTCGTCGAAGAATGCCAGTACCCGTTCGTGCTCCGACAGCCGCGGCACGATCAGGTGGATGCCCTTGGAGAACACGATCTTGTGCTTGGTTCTGATGCCGTGCGCGTCATTGATCGGGTCGACGAACGGACCTGCCGCGTTGATGATGACCTTGGCGCTGGCGGAGAACTCGGCACCGGTGTCGGTGTCCCGCAGTTGCACCTGCCACCGGTCACCTTCACGCGTGGCCGAATCGAACGACACATAGTTCGCGCAGGTCGCGCCAGAGTTCAACGCGGAGCGGATGAACCCGAACACGAACCGGGAATCGTTGTCGACGATGTACGCGTCGGAATACTCGATGCCGCCCAGCAGATTATCCGTGCGCACGATCGGCTCGTTCTCGGCGATCTTCTCCGGCGTCAGCACGCGCGGTGCTTTGGTGAACCCGTTGCCGATCAGCCAGTAGCCCGCCGCGCCCAGACCCGCGAACCATGGCTTGAATGGGGAGTTCTCGTCGAGGGCGGCCATGAACCGGATCTCTTTGAGGTTCGCGGGGTAGGCCTTGATGAGGTGGTTGCGCGACATACACAGGTCGCGCACGAGCTTGATCTCGTAGTTCTCCAGGTACTTGAAGCCGCCCCAAACGAGGTTGCTCGACTGCATGGAGGTGAAGTCGGCGAAATCCCCGCGGTCGATCACCGCCACGCGCGCACCACGCGAGGCAAGCGCCGCCGCTGACACGGCGCCGTTGATCCCGCCGCCGATGATCAATACGTCAAATGTTCCGCCGTCGAGCTGGGCGATGTTTGCTTCGCGTAGTCCCACATTTCGATCCTAGGCACGATCGGGCCGCGACGTTGTTGTGGCGGGAACGCGAGGCATCAAGCGCGGTAAGGACGCGAGGCGAGGCCAACCAGAATGCCGGCCGCAGTAGCGCCAAGCCAGCACACGGTCAACGCCAGGACCTCGTAGGAATACTCCATTTCGGTGCCGAGCGTTGCGACCAACAACGGCAGGGCACCGACTCCCAGAGCACCGACAACAATCAGAATTCGGCGAAGTACTCGTTCAGACCGCCGGGTGGCAGCGAGCGCGAATCCTGTTAGCAGGAAGGCCAAAGACATCGCGAAGTAGCCGACATCCTCCAGGGCCACGAACACACCATGCGGGTTGTACTGCGACAGCACAGAGAGCCCGCCGTCGAGTTCTCCTTTGACCAGGCTGGTCTGCACGGTGGTGAACTGGACGTAATAGTCCACCATGAGCACGGCCGCGGAGATTCCGGCGAAAGTCAGCCCGAGCGTCCCAAGAGCGGTTCTCGATCGCGGCACACGTACTTGAAGAGCAACGATAACCGCGGCCACCAGCGGGCCCAACAGGAACGCCGCCACCATCCACACGAAATCGCCAGGCACATAGTCGACAGCGTCGGTGTACGGATAGCCGATACAACTCCCGTCGGTGGCTGTGCAATTCGGGCCGCTGCGGGCGGGGGCACCCGGGAAGACCAGCACGAGAAGCCAGGCAGTGATAGCGGTGGCAGTGAGGGCCCAGCCGACAGCGCCCGCCCATCGGGGCAGGGGGCTTGTGCCTGAAGCGCTATCGGGATCCATACTGATCTGCCTTCCATTCGAGCATAGATACGGGGCAGCATCCACGCCTCGAAGATCACTACTGAAAGCGCGCCGCCGCCTGCCTGGCTTCGGGAAGATCCGCGAGCCGGCGCATCGAGGCCAAGGGCCTGCCCATCCGGTGGTTTCCGCGCAGAGCCTGCTCGTTGCGAGCCAGGAAATCCCAATAGCCGGCCGTGAACGGACAGGCCAGTTCGCCTGTCCTCCGGTCGGGCCGAAACTGGCAGTCCGAGCAGTAGTCGCTCATCTTCTTGATATAGGCCCCGCCGGAGGTGTACGGCTTGGTCGCGACGATCCCACCATCGGCGTATTGGGACATGCCGATGACGTTGCCGAGCATGACCCAGTCGTACCCATCGACGAACGCCCGCCGGAACCAGTCGTTGAGCTGCGCCGGGTCGTACCCCCGCTGCAACGCCCATGACCCCAGAATCATGAGGCGCTGGATGTGGTGAGCCCAGCCGGTCTCGCGAACCTCACGCAAAGTCACGTCCAGGCACCGGGCCGGCGAGGACTCCATTTGCTCGAACCATTCAGGCAGCGGATTTCTGGCGTCCAGGTAGTTCCTCGTCGGGTAGTCCGAAGGCAGCCACCAGTACAGGTGCCACATGTACTCGCGCCACCCCAGTATCTGCCGGATGAAGCCCTCCGCCGCGTTGAGCGGAGCCCGACCGTTGCGATACGCGATCTCCGCCGCCTCGATGACTTCCGGTGGATCCAGCAGACCCAAGTTCAAGGGCACCGACAACAACGAGTGCGCCATCCACGGATCACCGGTGAGCATGGCGTCTTCATATCTGCCGAAGTCGGGGAGGCGCTGCTCGATGAACACACCCAGTGCGGCCAGCGCCTCGTCACGGGTCACCGCGAACCTGCGTGGGCCATCGCGGCCGAGGGTGGGCACTGACTCGAGGTCGGCGCGCACATGTTCGTCCACGACGTCCTCGTTCGGCCACCACGGCGCGGGCACGCCCAAGGTACGGGCCTTGCGCGGTGGAGGTTCCCGATTGTCCGCGTCCAGGTTCCACCTGCCACCGACAGGCTCGCCGCCATCCATCAGTACACCGGTGGCACGCCGAGCGGCACGGTAGAAGGTCTCCAGCAACGGGCGCTCGCCGGTCCAATCGGCGAACTGTTCGGCACTTGTGACGAAGCCCCGTGCCGGCAGTACCTCCAGTCCCAGCGACTGCACGAATTGCAGCGCCGGCCTGGACGTGGGGTGCACGACGTGGACGGGTTCCTCGACGCGCTGCAGGGCCTCTCGGTAGGTGTCGGTCTTGATGTACACCGCTCGGTCGCCCAGTTCCGCCGCAAGGTGACGCAGGCCGGACAGGATCAGATGCGCTTTGGCCCGGTGCACATGGTGACGGCGCAACGCGGCCTGGGATTCGATCAGCAGAACCGGCCCGTCATAGTCGGCCAGGAAGTGCGGACCGAGCTGATCGGCGAACAGCCACCGCATAACTAAGGCCTTGCCCGTATCGAGGTCGCGTATTCCACGCATGCGAGTCTGACAGAGAGCGCTCCGGAAGGCTTGGGCCCTGGCGTCCGGTGCGTTCACGGTGCGGGTGAACGTGGGATCCTTGCGCACTTTGACCTTCACAGTGGCGGACTCGGTTTTCGTTTGCTCACGAGCCGTGCCGGACATCGGGTCGCCCTCGTCGCGGTAGGTCGTGGTCGTACTTCATTTGATGGTGCCTTCCAGGCTCTGCGCCCTGGACTTCTTGGCCGGCGCGATGGCTGAAGCCGGCGAGGCGACGATCAACCCGAGTGCCACCCCCAACACCACCAGCACACTGAGTCTGCCGTTCTTGCTGAGCAAACCGTTCACGGGAACCGTTAGTCCATCGCGGGCGACAATGGGCTTTTTGGGCACTGATCGCGCGCTTTTCGGCCCAGGACACCGGCACGCCGTGGTGCGCCGAGTCAGGAAACCCGAGCCGCCACCATAGCCGCCAACGTCTTCGCTTGATCGTCGGTGGAGTTCTCGACGCCGATCTGGATCTGCACGAAGCGTTCGCCCACGAGCATCCCGATGACTGGAGAATTGGTCTGCTCATTGGTGAGGATGTACGCCTGCGAGGCACCGGGCACTTCGGTATCTTGCGCCTCATCGCCGAAGTATGCCGGCGCGAGATCGACATTGGTTTCGTAGGACTCCTGACCATCGATCAGTGACACCCCCACGTTCACGATCGCCAAAGGTAGGTCCACCCCGGTGGACGAGTCGACCATCGTGTACGTGCAGGTCACGATCTGCCTGGCATCGTCGGAGGTCTGCTCACCGGCGGGGAATTGAGTGCCTAGGACCTCGTTGATCTCATCGGGGCTCAGGAGGCCGCACACATCGTCGGAGGCCACCGGGGTAGGGCTGGAAACCGCACTCGCCGACGGCGACGATTCCGCTGGCGTGGTCTGTGTGGAACTGCCACAGCCGGTCAGTAGCAGACCGGCTGACAACAGCACCGCGACCATCCCCGGAATCTTCACGGTCACTCCTTGCCGCCGGATGCAAACAATAGACCATCAGCGGACACGATGCCGGGGCCAACTTCTGGGTGGGGTTGCGACGCCCGAGGAGGAGTCTCGCCTCCCGCGTGAAATGACCCTCAGCCGCGGGCCTTGCGCGTGCGCTTGTCGTTCTCCTTCTGGATAGCCTTCACCAGTTCCTTTTTCGACATTTTCGATCGGCCATCGATGTCGAGATCCTTGGCGACCTCGTACAGGTGCTTTTTGGTCGCGTTGGCATCCACGCCACCGGCGGTCTTGCGGTTGGTGTTCTTGCCGCCCTTGGCCTGCGCGTCGGACGGGCCCTTTTTGTCCTTACGCTTCCAGTGGTCGCCGACCTTCTCGTGGGTGTGCTTGAGCGCCGACCAGGCAGTGCGCATCGCGCGCTCACCCTCCCCGTATTCCTTGGCCGCCGAGTCGTGCGCTTTGGCAAATGTGCGGCGGGCCTTCTTGCCCGATCGGGCGACTGTACTGGGCAGCTCGCTCTTCTTCGGCTTGCCCTTCTTCGTCATCATCGGCATACCGGGCTCTACCCGCAGGAGGCGATCTCAGCCCTGCTCGGCAGCATTGTGTTGCGCGATCCAGGCCGTCAATGGCGCAGGCAATGCAGCGGGCCGGTCGCCCCAGTCGATCACCACGCAGGTCTTCGCGAACCGGTCGTGCCAGGCGAGCCTTCGCGCACCGAACGGGATGCCGATCAGACCGAGGCCGAAGATGAGGAACGACAAGGGGTACGTCAGTACGCGCACGAATGCCTGACCGCCACGGATCGGCGATCCGTCCGCGCCCACCACTTTGATGCCAACGAGGCCTTTGCCGACCGACCCACCGGCGATCAGCAGCCCGACGAACAGATAAAGGAACCCCCACACCACCAAGGCGACCAGACCGACAATGGACGCCGTATTCATCGAAATGGTGAGACCGAGTACCTCGCTCAAGAAGAAGGTGAGGGCCGATGCCATGAGGGTGTAGGAGCCGAACACCACTGCGAAATCGACCAGAAAGGCCAGGAACCTGCTTACGGGTCCGGCGTAGTGTCCCGAGACCATTCCCCTGCCTTTCTCATCCGGGGTGAAGCCGGCCATCAGTGAGGCCGGCCCGGCGGGAAGAGTCCGAGGGTCTTTGCCCACCGCGCGCAAGGCCACGCCGCCGGCGATCTTGTCCACGGCAGCGATCTGGCGGCGGGCAGCATCGACCACCGAACCCGCTACCTGACCGGTGCTCTCCTGCACGATCTCAGCCACCCCAGCCCGTGCGACCACGGCCCGGACATCGACCCGGTCCATCAAAGCGTTCATGTCCACGCGTTCCATCAGCCGGTCCGGGTCGGCTCGATCCAGCAATCGGTCCACATCCACCCGGTCGAGCAACGCGTTGACGTCGACCCGATCCAGCAGGGCGTTCACGTCTACCTCGTCGAGCAGGGCATTGACATCTACACGCTGGATGACAGCATCCACATCGATGCGCTGGACGACCCCGTCGACATCGACCGACTCGACCATCGCGTTCACGTCGACAGCTTCGGCAGCAGCGTTCGTGATCCGCGCGACGGGCCCGCGCCTACGTCGCCGCTGGTCGCCCGATTCACTCATGGGTAGAGCGTAGGGCCAGCGAAATCCCGTTGGAGTTGGGTACATCCGTTGGAGATAGGTACGGCCGTTGGAGATCGAACGGCCGCGCAACTCCAACCCCTGTGCGCTTGTCCAACCGTTGTACCGATGTCTCACGGATGTGCGCGGAATCTGGGCGCATCGAATCTTGTCCGATCAGGGCTCGCCCCGTCGCGGCCGTCCGAGATCGCACGGCCGCCGTCACCACCGTAAGCCGAACCAGAATCAGCGTAGGGTTGTCTGCGTGCCGAAAAAGCGTCGCAAGCGCAAACCGCAGCACCGGACTGTTGCTGCCAGGCCCAGCCACCCCGAGCCCCAGGACGAGTACGCGGGTGAGGGTCTCATCCAGGATCTGCGGCGCGCGATCCGCTCCGACGAACCTCTGGATCTGCTCAATATGGTCAGTGCACTGCTCGACGTGACCGACCCTCGGCGGCGCAATCCGTTCTCGTCCGAGGAGCCGACCGCGACCCGCGAAGCACTCCTGGAATCCTTCATCGGCTTGCCGTATGCGGAGACCACTGCAGTGCTGATGGTCATGCGGTCGCTGGTCAGCGACGAGATCGCGAAGGCGCGCATCAACCGGGAGCTGGCCAACCGGCGCCATCCCATGCCGGTGTGGCTGCAGGGCCTCGATGACGCGGTGGCCGACCCCACGATGCATATGCTGACCCACGTACTGAACGACGGGGACGACTATCTCTTCGCGGCGAGACTGCCCACGGGACATCAACTGGCGGCACTGGTCTACGTCGACACGAACATGGGGACCGTCGTCAAGGATGCATTCGTGGTGCCGGAGTCGCTGGACGAGCTCATGATCAAGCTGCACAGTGTGGCACGAGATCCCGACCAGACCATCGCGCCCACCGACCCAGCCAACGGTCGCGCCGAGCTCGAGGACGCGATCGCCACAGCGGCCATGTTCTGGCCCCCGATCGAGTCCGAGAGCTGGCCGATGTGCCGCCCGTTGGTGGAATGGATGCTTCGGTTGCTCCCGTCGGGAGGACAGGTGGCAGAAGTCACGGAATGGTCCGACGAGCAGACCGCGGAGATCGCCGACGACTTCTTCGCCTCGCCGTTCGGCCGCCCACTGGACCGCCCGGACGAACGCGATCTGCTGGACAACATCCTGTGGTTCGCCACGTCCTACGCCGGCGGTGATCCCTACCGGTGGAGCAACGTGCGCGTGGGGATGCTGCTGGAGGACTGGTTCCCCCGCAAGGTCGTCGCCTCCACGTCTTACCTGACGAAGATGCCCAAGGTGTTGCGCGCGTATGTCCGGTACTGCCACGACAAACAAGGAATCCGTGCCCAATGGACCGAGGAGACGCTCGCTGCCATCGATCACTTCGAGCCCGAATACCAGAGGCTGATCCGCTCTGAACGGGATCAAGGCGCCCAGGCGCTGGTAGCCGCCCTCAGCGCAGGCACACAAGCGGACCCCCAAACACTCGAGGAGTTCGTTCTGGCCGACCTCGACACCGAAGTCGGTGGTCGGATGCACCTGCAAGGACTCGACGACGCTCCCCTGCCGGACGAACCGTTCGAATGGGCGGGCATCCCCGAGGACATCCATCCCGCCGTACAGGAGATGCTCGAGGCCTGCGACAGCTTCGCGGACGAGATCGGCGATGTCGAGTACCGCACAGCGATGCGGCGATTCCTCAGTCGTGTGGCTGCTGGGGATCCGTCGGTCTTTCGAGGCCGGGGCTCAACGGTGCGGGGGGCAGCAGGGGTGGCGTGGGTGATCTCTGAGGCAAACCACATGTTCTCGGCCAAGTTCATCCAGGAGTCCTTCGGCCTCAAGAGCAGCGTCGCCCCGCGTGGGCGGCCCATGCTGCAGGCGATCGGTCTGTATCCCGATCAATACCAATCCGGCCCTGTGCGACTGGGCGCCCCGGATCTGCTGCTGTCAGCTCACCGCGCTCAGATCATGCAGCGCCGGGACAAGGCGTTGGCCGGTTTCGATCTCTGAAGCAGTCGGCCGATCAACCGCTCGACGAGCTGATGTACGAGGCGACCTGCGTGACATAGGCGCGAAAGTCCGACCTGGCAACGGGCACTGCGGCTGCGACAGTCCCAAGTCGATCGCCGCGTACTCGTGTGCCAGGACATTGCGGAGACCAGCGGCCACAGCAAGTCGTGCCGCGAGCTCTGAGGGCAGCACGCCGATCGCTCCTACGTCGACAAAGGACTGCCGGTAGGTGGTTGGCGCGGTCCTTTGCCTCGCGACGACGATGTGTGAGTGGATTGACACCGCCAACGCAACCAATCGACTCAGTATCCGCTCGATCGCATGCCGCAATCG
Source organism: Micrococcales bacterium (assembly GCA_016719135.1). GTDB lineage: Bacteria > Actinomycetota > Actinomycetes > S36-B12 > UBA10799 > JADKAV01. The sequence goes on from JADKAV010000012.1 coordinate 9,519, forward strand.
CGCCGGCGAACCTGGCTGACCGAGTCCAGATCCGCAAGCAGTCGAGTGATCAGGTCAAGTCGTGCGACTCGACATCCTCATCGAGCCATCCCCGCGATCGCCAAGTCCCGTAGCCACTGCGTGTCCATGCGCTCCAGAATCGCCGCGAGTTGCTCACGGGTCAGAATGCCGGGAGCCGCTTCGAACAACGTGATGCTGCCCACCAGAGCGCGCTCCCGTGCGACCGGACCCGCATCATTCAGCACCGTCACATCGACTTCCTGGAACTCACTGACGCGGATGAGATCGTCGAGCAGTCCGAGGACATCGGGCTCCGGCAGCGCGCGGTCGAACAGGACGGCAAGGTCGAGATCATGAGGGTTGCCCGTGGGCTCGACAGCGCTGCCGAATGCGGTCATGAGCACCACGCCTCGGTTACGACAGATCGTGGCTACGTCGTCATTACGCGCCCTCAGAGAATTCAGCGCCACTCGCGCGTCCGTCATGGTCGCAATGCTAGACGCTCGCTCACATCTTGATCGTGCTCAGCGCAGCTGCCTGCTCAAGGTCCGTATCCCCCCAGCGTGAGAACTGCACGATCGCCGCCTGGGATCGCTGAGGTGACCGTCCGTCGCCCGTGAGTCTTTACGGCCCCGAACCAATCGTGGGCGACGCTGCGGAAGCGGTGCGCGGGGTTGAGAAGCGCCACTAGTACGTTGACGTCGAGCAGTACGCTCACGGTGACTCATCCAGCAACTCCTGGACCATCTCGGGGGTTACCGCCTTCGTCGTGTTGGGGTGAGGGGCACCCCATTCCGAAAATGGTCGCTCATCGCTCGGCTCGGCTGCGGCGCGACACTTGGCCGCAAGGAGGACATCGTCGTCGACGTTGAGCGTCGTTCGCATGGGGACCATCATGCACCGCGCACCAAGAACCTCCGTCCACTTTTGCGCCAAGGTCGTTGTCCGCATACGCCCATGCAGCCGGCGGTCGATCGCCATGCACATCCAGGCGCGAGATGCGGACACCTCGACCACGAGTAGCCTCGAAGTATGCCCACGACTCTCGGACCGCTCACAGATTTCCCCATCGACAAGCCCACCCCGGTCACGATCGACGGCGACAAATACCTGGTCATTCGCCCGTCGGAGAACCCCGACGAGGTCTGCATCGTCAGCGACCGGTGTCCGCATGCCGGGCTCAGCCTCAGTCGCGGCCCGCGGGGCGGATACGAGGACGGGGTCATCACCTGCCCCTGGCACAACTCCCGTTTCGACGTTTGCTCCGGGGAAAACCTCGACTGGACTCCTGGCGTCGCCGGCGTCAAGGCCCCTAAATGGTCGCGCCGACTCATCGCGATGGGCAAATCGCCGGCGCCACTCACCGTCCTGGCTGCGTCGGTCAAGGACGGCCAGGTCGTGGTCGACCGCTGAACGGTTCGACGCCGCCCCGAAACCGCCAACGAAAGGCCACTGACATGGCGAATGTCCACTTCACCGTCACGCGCGACCTTCCGCTGTCCGCCAGGGACGTATTCGACGAGCTGATCGACTGGAAGGGCCACGCCGAGTGGGTGCCCCTCACCCGGGTGGAAATGCTGCGCGGTGATGGTGGACCAGGAACCGAATTCGTGGCGACGACGGGCATCGGCCCCGTCGCACTGCCGGACCGCATGCGCGTCGATGAACTCGACCCGGTGGCCATGACCAGCCGCATCACCAAGATCGGGCCGGTGCTGTCCGGCGAGGTCCATCTGTCCGTCACATCAACCGGCGAGAACAGCTCTCGTCTTGAGTGGGTCGAGGACATTCGGGTGCCTGGTGTGCCGCAGTTCCTTGCCAAGCCCGTAGCGGCCGCCGCCCGGAAGGGCTTCCAAGTGTCGATCACGCGCTTGGCCAGACTCGTCGCGGTGAAGTGAGCTTGGACGGGCGGAACTGCGACTCTGCTGAAATGGTGCGGACATGACCTCTCTAGCCGATTGCTCAGTTCTCGTCGTCGGTGCCACCGGTGGGCTCGGAGCTCCCATCAGTAGGCAGTTGGCCGCCGAGGGCGCGAAACTCACCCTGCTCGGCCGCGATGCTGGCCGGCTGGAAGCCCTCGGTCTCGACGCGACCCTGGTGACCGGTGACCTGCGCGAAACGCAGACCGCGACCAATGCCGTGACGGCGGCTCTTTCGGCCCACGGGCGGCTCGACGGTCTCGTGGTCGCCTCGGGGGTCGTGGCTTTCGGACCGGTGGCAGACGTCCCCGACGATGCGCTCCTCGACCTCTTCCTCATCAACACGCTCGCCCCGATTCGCCTACTCCAAGCGGCACTGCCGCACCTGGTCGCCTCGCGCGAAGCCGGCAACTCGCCGTTCGTCGTGAACCTCAGCGCGGTCGTGGCCGAACAGCCGACTGCCGGGATGGCCGCCTACTCGGCCTCCAAGGCCGCGCTCACCGCCTACGACAGCGCCGCCGCCCGCGAACTGCGCCGCGCGAAGCTCCGGTTGATCGATGCCCGGCCACCACACACGGAGACCGGACTGGCGGACCGGCCCATCGCGGGATCGGCACCGCGGTTACCGCACGGACTCGCCCCCGAAGACGTTGCCGGCAGGGTGGTCTCCGCGATCCTGAATGACGAGTCGGATCTGCCCAGCGGCGCTTTCAACTGAGGCGGCAGTTGCCGCGATCGTGGATCCGTTCCGTGGCCGCACACGCCACAAGGCGCCAGGTCAGGCGACGTCGGTGAGAGAGCGGACCTTGTGCGGACCGGACGCCCGCTCAGCGGCCAGGTCGTGGGCGGTCTGCATCCCAAGCCAGGCACGTGCCGTGCCGACGCCGGCCTCCTCCAGGCGAACAGCGAGGTTCGGGCTGATCCGAGCATGGCCGTGCAACACCCTGCTGAGCGCCACGTGTGAGATTCCCAGGCGCGACGCGGCCTCACTCACGCCCAAGCCGAGTTCGGCCAGCACGTCCTCGCGCAGGATCTCACCGGGATGCACCGGGGTCTTCATCATCACGTCGTCACCTGATCCTTCAGTGGTAGTCCTGATAGTCAGCGAGCTCTACGTCGTTCTCGACGAATCTGAACGTCACTGGCCAGTTGCCGTTGACCCAGACCGACCAGTGGCCGGCCGAGGTCCCCTTGAGCCGGTGGGTCCGGAACGAGGGGATCGACAGATCTTCCGGGGTCTGGGCCACGTCCAGTGCCGACAGAATCCGCAGCAGTTTCGGCACGTGCGCGGGCTGTACACCCTTCTTCGAGCCATCGCGATACAACCGCTCCAGGCCTTTGTGCCGGAAGCTCACGATCACAGGATGAGTGTGTCGCATATCGATACACTCGCCGGACGCAGTTGAGTCTGCCTCCTGGTCTATGCAGATGCGTCGTCGAGGCATTCACATCGACTTCGCTCGCCGACGTGCGCTACGCAGCGTTGGGCCTGGCCCGCATCCGAGCATCCAGCCGCACTTGCGCTGTGAAGCATCAACGACGTGGTCGCGCAGGGTTCAGCGGAGGATGACCAGCGCCGCTATCAGGCCGACCGGACACCAGACGGCACCTTGCGAGTCTGGCTTGCGCGCCAGGTGGACCTGGCCGCCCGACCGAGGACGAGACCGTGGCCACCGATGTGCGGCGCCCTGAGGCGAGCGGGCCGCGATAGACAATGCAGGGGTGGCTGTCCAGACGTCTCGCACGATTGCTGAGTGTCGGGTACACCCGCAACGCCATTGCCCGCCTGTGAGGATGAGCCATGCCCACTGACCCGCGCTCGCTACGATCTGACGCACCCTTGCTCGACGCGTGGCTCCGGTTCCACGAGGCGACTCCCACTCCGTTCACCATCCCAGGTCACAAGCACCGCCTCGACCTGGTGGGCGACGTGGTCGCCGGTGACGTGCCGCTCTATGGGGGGCTGGACACCATGAAGCTGTCTGCCGGGGTGCTTGCCGAGGCGCAGGCGCGTGCGGCGCACCTGTGGGGCGCCGACGTCTGCCGTTTCTCCACTGGCGGTGCCACACATGCGAACCAGGCCTTGGCGTTGGCGGTCGGCGGCGAAGGCAAGACGGTCGTCGTGAGCCGCACCCTGCATCGTTCGCTGCTGCTCGGACTGGTGCTTGCCGGCCTGACACCGGTGTGGGTGCGCCCCGAGACGGACGCAATCACGGGTCTGCCGCTGGGGGTCGCGCCCGAGTCGGTGGCGGCCGCGCTGGCGGCGCACCCGGAGGCAAGCGCGGTCTTTGTCGGCGATCCGTCCTACGTCGGCACGATCGGGGACGTGCAAGGTCTGGCGCAGGCGGCCCACGCCCATGACGTGCCGCTGATCGTCGACGCCGCCTGGGCCGCACATTTCGGCTTCCACCCCGATCTTCCGCCTCATCCCCTGCAGTGCGGTGCCGATGCGATGGTCACCAGCGCCCACAAGACACTGCCCGCCTGGAGCCAGGCCGCATTGGTGCTAGCCCGCACCGATCGGATCGACCCGGCACGGCTGGATGCCGGCGTGGAGGCCACCGCGACGACGAGCCCCGCCGGAGCCATCCTCGCCAGCACCGACGCATCCCGCGCCCTGCTCGAGCGCGACGGGCGAGAGTTGTTGGGTCTGGCCATAGCCGCCACGCGCGCAGCCCGCGACCGGCTGCAGCAGGTCGATGGCCTGGCTGTGCTCGACGGACCCGACGTCGACCCGCTCAAACTGACGCTCGTGCTCTCGGGTACCGGAGCCGATGGCAATTCGGTCGAGCGTGATCTGATCGCGGCGGGCATGCCCGTCGAATCCGCCGATCGCGACGTCCTCACTGCGATCGTGACCCTTGCCGACACCGAGCAGTCCCTGGCCCGGCTCGCTGATTGCATTGATGCCTCGATCGATCGGCATCGAGGCGATCCGCGACCACCCGAAGAACCGGCCGCGTACTGCGTCGAGCCGGTGGTGATCGTCCCGCCGCGCGAGGCCTTCTTCGCAGCCGCCGAGCCGATCGCGACCAATGACGGGGTGGGGCGGGTCAGTGCAGAACTCATCGCGCCCTACCCGCCGGGCATCCCCGTTCTCGCCCCTGGTGAGGAGGTGACGCCGGCAGTGCTCGAGGCGCTTGTGCGAGCCCGCACCGCCGGGATCAGGATCGCGTACGCGGCCGACCCGAGCTTGTCGACGATCCGTGTCATGACCTGACGCGGGCCTCCTTGCGATCCTCGCTGTCGGTGTATCCGACATCACCATGAGCGTCCCGGCTGGTCCACTTGGAGAACCGGTGCCCGTTCGCGGCCTGCAGATAGCCGACCAAGCATCGGCATGCCGCCGCGACCATCTGCTTCTGACCCTTCTGCGGTGTCACCGTCCTCCGCACCACGGCCAGCTCGATGGTTACGGTGGGACCGCCGCAGGATCCCCCAGTCGTTGCAGTTGCGCGATGACACGGTGGCACTCAGTGATCCCACCACGGCCGTAGTGCCATTAGCGGTGGCCGTCAACGAGAACGGCGTCGTGTAGCTCCCCTCGCCGACCCGTTGCGCAAAGGAGACCGCCTTGGCGCAATTCTCAGACAGGCCAGAGCCACCGACTACTTCTCCAACTCCCGCAGAGCCGTCCGCAGTAGCACGTCGTGCCCCTGCAAAGTTCGCCCCATGGTCCGGACTGTGATGGGGACTCGCACGTCCGGCGCCACGCCGCCCACGAGGTCACGACTGTCGATCTGGATCCGCTTGCGGCGATCAAGCGACTGCCCGAACGGCCAACCGATCTGCTGGCCTCCCGGCATCAACACACCGTCGCCGACCATGCCGAACGAGCCGTTGGTCCCGTAGAACCCGACCAGTGTGGCGTTGGGCAGACGGCTCAAACCCATCGCCACACCCTCACACGAACTGATGCAGCCGTTGTCGATCAAGACCGCGATGGGACCGGTGTACGGACGCTTGCCGGGCTCGATCCAGATGCCCTGATTCCGGTCCAGGTAATCGCCGGTCTGGTCATCGGTCTTCCAGATCTGGAATCGGCCGGTCTCGGGCACCAGGTAGCTCTGGTACTCGTAGAACGACCGCTTCGTGTAGAACGAGGCCATCATGTCCGCGACCATCTGATCCAGGCCACCGGCATTGCCGCGGATGTCGATCACCAGCGCAGACACTCTCTTCTTCTGTAACTCTCGGATCGTCGCCCGGAATTGTTTGAGAGTGGGTGTGTGGTCACCCGGATATCCAGCCGGGAGATCGATCTCGGCCTTGACCCGTACGTAGCCGACATTGCCGGACAGAACCCGCGACGTGACCATCCGCTTCGGCATACCTTTCGCGAACACCGACGAATCGGTCATACGCAGCGTCTTGTCGCCGTCATCCACCGCCCGCAACCTCACAGTCCGCGGGGGCATCTGCGGATTAGCGAATCGAATGGTCCTTTTCGCGCCGATCGGGGCGCGCACCAGGAAACGCAAGCGTTCAATCCGGATCCGCTCCTTGGTGGGCTGATTCGGGGCCAACGCCGTCGACGTGCGTCGCAGAGCGGACGAGATGGGTGTGCCATTCCAGGCGCTGACCACCGCACCCCGGCGGATCCCCGCCTTCCACGCCGGACCACGCCGTTGGACCCAGGTCACGACCACGTCGCCGCCCGCGACGCGGTTGAGGATCAGCCCGAACCCGCCACCAGCCAGTTCGCGCCGGACCGCGAGTTCGGACTCACCGGTCTCGGATCGGATGGTCACGTGACCGTCATGGGTCTCGTGGGTGAACTCGCGCAGGGCCAGCAGGTACGCGGTCGCGTCGCCCCGTTTCTGTGCGGCCTCGATCCTCGGTCGGTACTCCCGGGCCAACTGTTCCCAGCGAATGTCCTTCCACTGTGTGAACGCGTACTCCCGCGACATCTTGGCCACCAGCGCGTCGAAGGCCTGCGTCCAGGTCATCTCGCTGAGATCGCGCGGTACAGGCGGCACGTATTCCGTGGCGTGGGAGTTCGAGGCCATCGTCAGCACCAGTAAGGGCGCCACAACCATCGTCGAGATCTGCCTGAGGCGCGATCCGCGCATGATGAAATCCTCCCCTTCGCCACTTGCAGGTATCGGCACGAGGCGCCGGTCTACTTGAGTCGCTTTGCTGCAACCTCCGCCCGACTGCGGAGCTACCGAGACTCCATATCGTCAAGATCCCGCCGACGCAGCCACACCGCGTGTAGTAACCCGTGAGGACTGCCGCGGGTATTGCGTGTTCCGAACACTAGGGACGTGCGAGGGTCGCGTTCACAGCGCTTAGCGCAGGAGACGTTGAAGGTCTTCGCACGTCCTTTCTGGACGGCGCTGACGCGTATGGCAGATATCCACCCCCGCCCATCCGAACGCCGCCCGCTGCTTGTCCGTCGAACGGGGTCACGCCCGTGCAGACGGCCAGTGACTGACGCCTACGCGGGCTCTGGCTCGACGGTAAATTCAATCGATGCCGGCAATTCGGTTGGCGAGAAAGCCGGGTTGTGAATCTGCCAACCCATCGTCGCACCCACCGGAACCCTGCTCGAGGTGAACGTGAAACCTCCGCCGTTGATCTTTCCATCAGACCCACGCGTGACATAGTCGATCGCGGCCAGGGACGACAAAGTGAAGGGATAGGTGTTCGTGAACTGGCCCTGAACATCAATGTCATCCAGGACAGTTGGCACCGCAGTCGCCGTACCTCCGACAACCTGACGTGCTGCCCCCGCTGGTTCGCTCTTGCATGTCGCGAAGCTGGACAACTTGGTGATCGGGCGATCGACGTAGACCGAATCGAAGCCGACGAACAGCGACTGTCCGGCCGGTATCCGTTCCAGATATCGATTTTCAGTAGCCACAATCGTGTCACCTGACCAGAAGTTGGCTGTCACCTCGATCCATGTCGCGTCCTTTCCTGTCGAGGTGTTGGACAGGCGAATCCCCGCCGCGGCCACACGATCGGTCGGACGATACCGACCGCCGCTCTCCGCAACACTGCAGGTCGCCGCCTGGGACGCGGGTGGTGGTAGCGGCGGTAGCGGCGGTTGCGGACTTGACGTCGGGGGAACGATTGGATCGGGCACCGGGGTGGTAGCAGGGGTCGTGTCACCCACCTTCAGACGAGCACTTCCCTTTCCGGACTTGCCACAGTAAACCGTCACGCGATAGGTGCCGGGCACCAACGCCTTGGTGACGTACCTGAGCGTGGATTGGCCGTTGCGGACCCGTTTCGTGGACAGCATCTTGCGCGTCCTGCCCTTGAGCCAGTAGGTACAAAACTTCGCTTTCGGTCTGACAGCTGCTCGAATCATCGCCGTCTCCCCGCGTGCAACAACCTCCTCGCTGACCGTTACGGTCACTTTTGCATGTGCTGGAACAGCACCGGTGAGCATCACCAGGACTGCCACTAGCGCGAATCCGAGCAAGGGGGCTACGGGCCTGGCTATTGCTGCTGCAAGCCTCGATTCTCCCACCGAGAAGAGCGCTAGGGAAGGCTTGCTTGGACTCCTCACTGGCACCGTCTGACCGAACCGCACAATCCGCACCCAAGCCATCCGCGCACCCCGTCTCAGCATCCGCCTCTGTAATCGGTTGCGGTGACCTCGGACTTGAGACGGTCCCAGCCGCTCCTAGCCAGACTGGGCTACACGACCTAGGAACAGGACCGCGAAAGGCAAACCCCCAGTCAACGTTCGACCAGACGGATTGCCTGAGGCACAGGTATGCCAAGAAGATGCGCTACACCCGCTGGCGCCAGGAGTAGAGACTCAGAAATCTTCTCTGACCAGGCCTTTCACGGAGCCGCCTCCGAGAATCGAACTCGGGACCTACGCATTACGAGTGCGTCGCTCTGACCGACTGAGCTAAGGCGGCGTGGACGGCGAGCCGCCCAACTCGACGATTCTAACCGCGCCGGTCGACAGCCCCCTCGCCGGAGGTAGGCGTTCCGTTCGCGATCACCTGACGATGGACAGCGGGCCGGTCGCTGCGTGACCGTGCTGCCGTGACTCGCCCACGCTCCTCCAGATCTGTCCTGCCGGCCCTGGTGGTGGACCCCGCTTCTGAAGCCGGCTGCCTCCGAAAGTGGGCACCGGACGAAGTCGAAATCAGGAAACTGCCATCTTTCGGAGCAATTCCGGCCCGAAAAGCGGCTTATGCGGGGTTCCATTCCGCCGCGACTGGGCACTCGCGGCCACGTGGTGCCCGCTTCGAGAGGGCGCCCGTCGCTAGCGCCTCCCGAACACCCCGTCCAGCCACCCCAGACTGCGCGCGTCGTACAACAACCGGGCACCCGCTTCGCAGTGGTCACCAGCACCTTCGGCCGCAGTGAACGTGACGAACTCGTGCGGGCAGGTCAGCGCCGCCACCAGGTCCGGGGCGGTGGCCCCGATCGGGTCGTTCTCGGCATTGCAGACGAACGTGGGGCACGTGATCCGTTCCGCGAGTCCGCGCAGGGAGTACGGCTTGGTCATCTCGATGTACTCGTGCGCGGATGTGGCGCCGTGGACCAGCATCCCGCGTCGCATCGACCAGCCGGCGGTCGGTTGCATCGCGATCTGGTCCAGCATCGCCGCCACACCCCGCACCGTTTCGGGGTCACCCGCTTCGTAGCCCGCCCGCATCGCCTCGGGCAGTCGGGACAGGAAGGTGCCGTACATGTCGAACGTCCCGCAGTCGGCGATGCAGGCAGCGATCCGGTGCTCACCGCTGGCCGCGCGCGGGGCCAGGTGTGCCCCGAGACTCAAACCGATCACCGCGATCCGCTCGGCGTCCACCTCCCGACGTTGGAGCAGGTAATCCACCACCGGCGCGATGACGTTCTCCCAGTCCGGGCGCATCACCAAGCCCTGCTGCAGAAGTGCCGCGCCCTGACCCGGACCGTCGAATGCGAGCACGTTGTAGCCCCGCTCCAGGGCGGATGCGCCGTTGAAGAAGTAGAGCTCCTCGGCGCAGGCGTCGTACCCGCCGACAAGGATGACGGTCGGCCGGGCCGATGTGTCGATTGCGAAGAAGTAGCCGGGCAGCGTCGTGTCCTCGTAGGCGATCTCGATGATCTCCGGCGGGGTGTCGAGCAGGGCGGCGCCTTTTCGAAAGGCGTCGGCCGTCCGGAGGTTGGACTCCACCAGCCGGGGATCCACGGGCGCCCCCATCAACATGGAACCGCCCGCACGCAGGTAGTTCGAGCCCCGCAGATAGGCCAGCCGAGCGGTCTGCGCGTGTCCTGCTGCAGCCGCCCGGTCGGCCAGGTCCACGACTCGCTGACCCAGCGCGGTCCACTGCTCGTACCAGGAGTCGAGGTTGGCCGGGTCGATCAGGCGGGCGGCCGCCAGGCACTCCCCGATGTCCGCACCGCCGTGCGGCGCGGAGCCGAGGATGCGCAGGAGTTGGCCGTCGAGCAGGTCGTCATCGATGGCGATGCGATCCACTCAGACCGGGTCCTTCTGCTTCATGAACGCCACCACGAGCGTGACGATGAGCCCGAACACCGGCAGGAAGAATGACAGCACTGGCCATCCGATCTTGCTCATGTTGTTGCGTTCGGCAATGAAGTAGGCGAACCAGGCGCTGGCCACGGAGACCAGCAGAGTCCAGAGGAATTCCATAAGGCCAGGCTAGGGGCGCAGACCCGTTACGTACACTCCAGACCGTTCTCGGGAACCGTACCGTCGACGAGGAAGTCGTCCACTGCGTCATCTACGCACTTGGACCCTTGGTAGTACGCCGTGTGCCCGTCCCCGCCCGTCCAACTGACCAGCACGCCAGCCTCCAGTTGGGCGGCCAGGTCGACCGACCACTGGTACGGCGTGGCCGGGTCGTATTCGGTGCCGACGACCACGATCGGTGGCGTCCCGGGCGCGGTGATCACGCGAGGCTCGTCGACCGCTGGCACCGGCCAGTAGTAGCACGGCAGGTTGCCCCAGGCCAGGGCGGCGCCGAAGACCGGGGCCTCTTGGCTCCACTCTTCGGCCTGCTGCTGGGTCTGCTCGGGGTCCCACCGGTCGGGCCGGTCGATGCAGTTCACCGCGTACAGCGCCTCGGTCGCGTTGCTGGCATACGTGCCGTTCGGCTTGCGTTCGTTCAACCAGTCCGACAGCGACTGCAACCCGAAGCCGTCACCCTTGAAGACGCTTTCCAGGGCGTAGAACAGCGACTGCCACCCGTCTTCGGCGGAGTAGAGGCTGCCGATGACCCCGCTGGTCGCCTGGGCCGCGGTCAGGGGCCGGCCGGGTGCAGCCGGGATCGGATCCTCTTCGAGGTCGGCGAGCAGATCGGCGACTTTCTGCACACCCGCTGGAGGATCGTCGCCCACCGGGCAGTCGTTCTCCCCGGCGCACCATTCGGCGAAACGCAGCAACGCCTTCTCGAAGCCGATCGCCTGCCCGCGGCTCAATTCCGCCGTCGTCAGGGTCGGGTCGATGCCCCCGTCCAGGACGAACCGGCCCACCCGCGAAGGGAAGAGGTCGGCATACGTGGCACCGATGAACGTGGCGTACGACTTGCCCAAAAAGTTCAGCCGCTCGTCGCCCAGCAGCGACCGCAGGATGTCCATGTCCCGGGCCACGAACGGTGTGCCGATGTTCGGCGTCAGGTCCGGGGAGTTGCTCTTGCAGCGCTGGCCGAATCGTTGGGACACGCGCACCGTCGCGGCGATGTCCTCGTCGGCCTCCGGGTTCGGATCGACGTTGAGGAAACGGTCCAGCTGCCGGTCCGTAAGGCATTCGATGGGGGTGCTGTTACCCACCCCACGCGGGTCGAATCCGACGATGTCGTACGCCTCGAGCAAAGGCGCCTTCACGACCACCCGGGCAGCCCGGGCGTAGTCGACGCCGGACCCGCCGGGACCTCCTGGATTGAGCACCAGGGAGCCCAGGCGCTTGTTCGGGTCGGAGGCGGGAACCCGCAAGACGTCCAGTGTGATGGTCTCGCCGTCGGGCGCGTCATAGGTCAGGGGTACGGTCATCTCGGTGCATTCGAACTTGCCCCCGCAGGGCTGCCACGACAACTGCTGTTCGTAGTACTGGGCCAACGCTGGGTCCTCTTGCGTCGGTGAGGCAGTCGGCGAGACCGTGGGCTGCGGGTCGGGACTCGTGCAACCGGCAAGCGCCACGGCGGCAGCGGCGACCACGACGAACAGGCGGGGCTTCATCCTTCGACTGTAGTTGTCCTGCGTCAGCCGGCCGGATCGGTGCACCGCGCGGCGACTCGCGAGACAATGGGCCATGGCCCGTTTGAGCATCGTGGACTCCCTGCCCCGTCCTATCGCGTACGTGCTGGGCGGTGGCGCGTCGTACGGCGCCGTCCAGGTCGGACACCTGCGGGCACTGGCCGAGACCGACATCACACCCGACTTCGTCGTCGGAACCTCGGTCGGCTCTCTGAACGGCGCGGTCGTCGCCGAGAACCCGGGCATCGCCCACGACCGTCTGGTGGCCTGGTGGGCGAACATGAACCGGCAGGCGGTGTTCGGCAACGTCTTCGGAACCGCCCTCAACCTGGCGACCGGCAAGGCCTCGGCTGTGCCGAACACCGGCCTGCGCGCGGTCATCGAGTCGGCCATGGACGCCCGGACCTTCGAGGAACTCGCGATTCCGCATACCGCCGTGACCACCGATTTCAGCACCGGTGAGGCCGTGCCGATCAGCGAGGGTGATCTGGTGTCCGCGCTGCTGGCCAGTGCGGCCATCCCGCTGGTCTTCCCCCCGGTCCACCGCGGGGATCAAGTCCTGGTCGATGGCGGCATCGTCGCCAATGTGCCGATCTCCATCGCCGCCCAGCAGGGTGCCGCCACCATCGTGGTGCTCGACTGCGGCTTCACGGTCATGGCCCCGCAGCAGGAGGACACGGCCACCGGTCGACTGCTGCGCACCGCCGCGATCATGGCCGCGCAGCAGGTACGCCGTGACCTGAAGACGGTCGAGGACCGAGTCGTGCTGTACCTGCCGGGTCCGTGGCCGATGCGCGGTCGCCCCGACGACTTCCGTGCCAGCACGGAGAACGCCTCGACGACCTACGGGCTCACGATGACCTGGCTGCACGGGTTGAAGGTCGTGGGAGCGGGACGTTACGGCGCGGCACCCTCGGACATGCTGATCAAACCCAAGCCGGCGCCGTGAGCGCGCCCGCTTGCAGTTGAGGGCGACGTTGTTGGGGGGTTTCGAGTGCGCTGGCCCCCAACAACGTCGCCCTCAAAAACTCGCCCTCAGGCCTACGCCTCAGCCCGAGCCGCCAACGCAAGCTCCCGCACCCGCTCGAGGTCCTCGTCGCTGTACACACCGTTGACACCGCTGATCGTCGCGAGTTTCATCCCGTGTTTGAGGCCGAGTTTGTAGATCTCCTTGACCTTCTCCCACTCGATGTTGCGGCCAATGGTGAAGGTCTCGTACCGACCCTCGAGCGCGAGCACGATGGTCTCGGCCAGGCATGCGTAGGCGACGCCGGGCGGCAGGCCGATGTTGCCCATGTGCACGTCACCGGGCAATTGAATCTCGCCGGACTCCACGACCAGCACGTCCGGTCGTTTCGCGACATCTTCGGCAGACAGGTCCAACGGCCGGGCGACATCTGTGATGACAGAACCGGGCTTGACCTGCATGATGTCCAGGACCCGCTTACCCGCTCCCGATGTGGCAGTCACGATCGCGTCCATGTCGGGCAGCGCTTCGTCGGGAGTCGCGGCGACAAACACCTTCGCCCGCGGGTTCTCCCGCTCGATGTCGGCCTTGAGCGCCAGCAGCTTCGCAGGCTCCGGGGAGACCAACCACAACTCGTCGGTGGCCATGGCCAGCAACCGTGCGCACACCGAGCCGATGGCACCAGTCGCGCCGACCACCATGCTCTTGCCGAGCAGCCTGCCGTCCTCATCGACATCGGCGATTCCGAGTCTGCGGATGGCGTCGTGCAGGGCCCACAGTGCACCCGAGGCGCTGTAACTGTTGCCCGTGGTGATCGGCAGCGGTGCCCGCTTGGCAACCGTCACGCCCGCATCGCCGACGACCTTCGTGAACGCTCCCAGACCCATGATCTGCGCGCCGAGCTTCTTGGCGATGTCCGCTGCGTGCAGCAAGCGTGAGTACGTGAACTCCGGATCGTGGGCCATCAGTTGTTTGGGCGTTCCGCCGACCGTGATCAGCCAGCCTTCCGCCTCGTCCCCGGTCGGCGACTTGACGCCGGTGATGTGGCTGTAGGTGAACGGCGGCGCGTAGGCGATCGCCTTCTCGATACCGTCCATCACGACCTGCGGGGAGACCTTCGCGATGGTGTTCACCGGCTCGACGTTGCGCAGGTACTGCTGTGACAACGGGTGGATCACGAACGCGAAGCGGCTCTTGCGCTTGTACCCGCCCGGGTACAGCGCGCGGGGCTCCAGACCAGCGGAGGTGATCATGTCCAGCAGGTCGTCGTCGGTCAGCCGGGACTCCTCGGTCCCCGTCGCGGCCATCATCAGGGCCTCCAGGACCGCCGCGTTGACGGTACACCCTTCGAAGGGCTGGGGGGTGTCGTCAAGGACCAGGTCAGCGCCGCGGCGGTGCAACTCATCAAGGCGCTCCTGCGAGACCGCTGACGTGATCAGAGTCTTTCCGGCGAGCTCCTCGAGATCGAACATCATCAGTTCGTCATACGTGGCGACCAGTACGTCCGCCTCTCGGACCGCCTTGCGCAGCAGCGACTGGTTGAAGCGGCGGCCGGGTGCGGAGACCGGACCGGCGATGGGATCCGGCACCCGGTCGAGGAACCATTTGCTCACCCCGGCGAACCGGTCGAGGGCGTTGAACGAGTCGAGCATGGACGGCAGTCCCCACTGCAGGACCGCATCGGCGAAACGGATGTTGTCGGTGAACTCTGCGAGCAGCCGGGCCGTGCGGCGATGATGGGACCCGCCCAGGATCACGGTGCGGGCGTTGCTGAAAAGGCCGGGTTTGTCCGCCGCCACCTTGCGGATGGTCCACTCCTGCAACACGTCGCGCAGGCGGTCCCCGTTGGTGAACGGAACGTCCTTGGTGGCGCTCTCCAGTCGTCGCAGTGCGCCCTTCTCGTCACCGGCGAGGATGCCCACGGTGCGGGCGTCGCGGGCGCCACTGATCGCGAAGACGTTGGCGCCGGGCCGCCACTGCGACACCATCTCCTCACCGCGGTCGACGTCGCCGTCGGCACCGACGCGCACGATACGGAACTCCCGCTCCAGGAACGTGACGGTCTGGTCGTAGTTGCGGTCGGATTCCGCAAGGCTCACATCGACGACAACGGGTGCTTCGGTCTTCTTCTTGCTCGCCATGTTCCCTCTCCAGGAATTCAGTACAACGGGTCCGCGAAGTTGTCCGCGGCCTTACGAAGCCCACCGGTGTAGGCCTGTACATCCAATACCGCCGGACCGACCACCTCGACCACCGAGCGGTTCAAATCCGGCGCGGCGATGAGTTCGGCCGCCGCGGCAACCAAACCTTCGTAGGCCTCCACACCCTCTCGCAAACGCGCAGCCACTTCAACACTTGCGTGCTGGGCGCTGGTCGCAGCCTGCGTCCCCGGCATCTGCTGGCTGGTGCGATACAGGGTTCCGAGCCGCTCGACCAGTGTCCGCAACGCGGGATCCACCTCCGTGAGCGCTCGACGCAACTGCTGTCCGGCGTCCGGGCTCATCTGGTCGACCAGAGGTAGCAGATCATCCCAGCGGTGAGCCGCCCGCGACCATCGGGCGACTTCTTCGGCACCGGGGGTACCCACCGGCAGGGGCTCGACCGGCAGCGGCGGCAGTTCCGGGGTCGGCGGTGGCGCGAGATTCTCGCGCTTCTCCTTCGTCAGGTACGCGAACATGCCCGAGAAACCGGCGACCGTGAACCACAGCAGCGACGGTTGCGGGGTGACAACTCCGACGGCGCCCATCACGCCGGCACCGGCGGCGCCGGCGGTCCACGCGACCTGACGGCTGCGCATACGCTGCAGTCTGCGCTCATGGCCGACGAGGCGATTCTGATGGTTGGCGATCAAGGCCTGCCGCTGTTGCATCACCAGTTCACGGTCGGTGGGACGTTTGGGTTTCATCGCCCGGTACTGCTGATAGCGCTCGAGGCCCGCGGAGAGCCCTTCTTCGACGACCTTCAGCCAATGGTCGTTCTGCTTGTTCCGCTTGGCCATATACCTAAGGTACGTGACGTGGGCCAGCGGGGCGCAAGATCCGCAGGAAGATCACTACCCATTCTCGGGGAGGTCGAACCACGCGATCGTCGTGGTGTTCAGGCTGCCCATCGCGACCCGGCCGTCGGTCACGCGCACCCCGGTGACCATGAAGAAGCGTTCATGGCGCCCGAAGAACTCCTTGACCTTCTTCCCGTGGGCGTCGTAGGCGCGCGTCCAGATGAACGCGTCCGGCTTGGGGTGGAAGGCCTCGGGCAGGGCCCATATCGCCTTGCGCAGCGCAGGCACTTTGGCCGGCAGGCCATCCAGGGCCGGCTTGCGCGCACTGGCCATCGCGACCCAGATGAGGCCGTCATCGCCGGTGGAGATGTTGTCCGGAAAGGCCGGCAGGTTCGTCACCCAGGGCTCAACCCGGCCGTTGTCAATGCGCACGCGGTCCAGGCTGTACTGCCCGGTCTGCGCGACCACCACATGGTCGCCAGCCAGAGCGACACCGTTCGCGAACTGCAGTCCGGTGGCCATGACGTCCACGCGCCCGTCGGGGGTGCGGCGCAGCAGGCGGCCCGTCCCCGAGTGCTCAAGCAGGTCCGCGGTCCAGTGTTCGAGTTCGAAGCGCTGACTTGAATCGCTGAAGTAGATCGTCCCATCCTGCGCGACTGCGGCGTTGTTGCACACGCGCAGGTTCTCCTGCCCGACGGGCACCAGCGTGTCCAGCCGCCCACTGGCTGGATCCAGCATCAGCAGGCCCTTGACCGCGTCGCAGACCACTACCCGGCCATCGGGGTGGGCCTCCAGACCCAGCGGCCGGCCCTGAGTGTCACCGACCACCTCGATCTGCCATCCGTCCTGGCTCACCTTGACGATCCGGCCGTCGTCCAGGCCGGTCAGGATCGAGCCGTCGAGGAACAACACGTCCTCTGGGCCGTGCCCGGGCACCGGCAGGATGTGCAGCAGCGGCAGGTTGGGGGACGGCAGCAGCCCACTGGTCTTGGGCGGCTCCCACTTGACCGGGCTGATCGACGGTTTGCTCATGGAGCCATTGTGCGGCGCCATCGCGTGCGCCGGGTAGGGGGCTCGGTGGTCTTGAAGAGTCCGCCACCCCCCGCCCCGGGGCCCCCCCCCCCCCCCGGCCCCCCCCCCCGCCCCCCCCCCCCCCCCCCCGGGCCCCCCCCCAACACCCCCACCCCCCCCCCCCCCCCCCCCCCCGCCCCCCCCCCCCCCAGAGGAGGGAAGGGGGGGGGGCGCTCGGGGGGCCCGCTCCCCCCCCCCCCCCCCCCCGCCGGCCGGGCCCGCCCCCCCCGCCCCCGCCGCCGGGGCCGCCCGCCCCCCCCCCGCCCCCCCCCCCCCCCCCGGCGGCCCGGCGGGGCGGGGGGGGGGGGCGCGGGGGGGGGCCCGGGGCCCGGCCCCGCCGCCCCCCCCCGCCCCCCCCCCCCGGCGGGGCCCCCCCCCCCCCCCCCCCCCGGGGCCCCCCCCCCCCCCCCGCGGCGGGGGGGGGGGGGGGGCGGGGGCCCCCCCCCGGGCCCCGGGCCCCCCCGGCCCCCCCGGGCCCGGCCCCCCCCCCCCCCCCGCCCCCCCCGCCCCCCGGCCGGGGGGGGGGGGGCGGGGGGCCCGGGGCCCGGGGGGGGGGGGGGTTTTGCCCCCCCCCCCGCGGGGGGGGGGGGCCCCCCCGCCGCGCCCGGCCCCCCCGGGGGGGGGCCCCGCCCCCCCGCCCCCCCCCCCCCCCCCGCCCGCCCGCGGCCCGGGCCCGGGGCGGGGCCCGGGCCCGGCCCGGCCCCCCGCCCCCGGCCCGGGGGCCCGGGCGGGGGGGGGGGGGGGGCGGGGGCCGGGGCGCCCCCCCCCCCGGCCCCCCCCGGCCCGGGCCGGGGGGGGGGGGCGCGGGGCCGGGGCGGGGGCCCGGCGGCGGGGGGGCGGCCGGGGGGGGGGGGGCCCGGGGGGGGGCCCGGGGGGCCCCCGGGGGGGCGGCCCCGCGCCCCCCGGGGGGGCCCCCCCCCGGGCCCCCCCCCCCGCCCCCCCCCCCCGGCCCCGCCGGCGGCCCCCCCCGCGGCGCCCCCCCCGCCCCCCCCGGGGGGGGGGGGGGGGGGGGCGGGGGGCCGGCGGCCCCCGCCCCGCCCCCCCGGCCCCCCGCCCCCGCGGGCGCCCCCCCCCCGCCGCCCGCCCCCGCCCCGGGGGCGCGGGGCCGGCCCCGGGGGGCCGGCCGCGGGCCGGCGGCCCCCGCCGGGGCCCCCCCCCCGCCCCCCCCCGGGGGGCCCCCGGCCGGGCCCCCGGCCGGCCCGGGGGGCCGGGGCGGCCGGCCGGGGGCCCGGCCCCCCGGCCCCCCCCCCCGGGGGGCGGGGGGGAGGGGGGGGGGGGCCCCGGCCGGGGGGGGAGGCGGCGGCCCCCCCCCCCCCCCCCCGCCCCCCCCCCCGGGGGGGGCCGGGGGCGGCCGGGGGCGGGCCGGGCCCCGGCGCCCCGCCGGGGGCCCCCCCCCCCCCCCGCCCGGGGCCCCGCCCCCGCCCCCGGCCCCGCCCCCGCGGCCCCGCCCCCGGGGGGGCCGCCCGGACCCACCCGAAGGGGGCGCCCCCCCCCCCCCCCGGCCCCGCCCCCCGGGGGGCCCGCCGGCCCGCCGGGGCCCCCCCCCCCCGGGGGGCAAAAAAAAAAGGGAAAGGGGCGGGGGCCGCGGGCCCCGGGAGAGAAAAGGAGGAGCGGGGGGGCGGGGGGGGGGGGGGGGGGGGGGGGGCGGCCCCCCCCCCCGGCCCGGGGGGCAGGGGGGGGGGGGGGGGGGGGGGGGGGGGGGGGGGGGGGGGGGGGGGGGGGCGCGCCCCAGGCCGGACGCGCGTCTCGAACCCCTACCTGCCCGCAAGCCTGGGCGCGCGCAACTTCACCACCATGGCCTCCATGGCCAACTGCGGGGCCACATTCATGCTCAAGGCCTGGCGGGCGTCGCGGATGGCACCGATGCGCAGCAGCGTGTCGGCGGCGTGCGTCTCGTCGGCCATCCGTGCCAGATCCGGACGCATCTCCTCGTTCACCAGCTCGACGGGCGCCTCGTGCTGCAGAACGAGCACGTCGCGGAACCAAGCCAGCAGGTCCACCAGCACGCGGTCGAGTTCGTCGCGCACGGTCCGGGAACGACGCGCGTTCTGCCGGTCCTCCAGATCCTTGAGCGCGGACTTGGTCACACGCTTGACCCCTTTGCCCTCCGCACCGGCACCCAGCGCCAGCAGCATGTCTGCCTTCTCGGTGTCGTCGCGTTCGGCCAGCAGCGCCTCGGCGTCGGCTTTCGCGGCCGCCACGATGTTTCCGGCCGCGGCCATACAACTGGCCAGGTCCGACAAGTCGCGCATCATGATCAGCACGTCGTGGCGCCGGTTGCGCACTGATTCGATGGTGGCCAAGGCACGGGCCCGGCCGATGTGTCCCATGGAGGCACGCGCGGCGAAAGCCGCCGTCCCCGCATCCACCCCCTGCTGCTGCAGGAACGTCGAAACCGCGTCTGTGGCCGGAGTGCGCAAGCCTACGACCTGACAGCGGGACCGGACGGTGGGCAGCAGATCCTCCACGCTCGGTGCGCACAGCAACCAGACGGTGCGGCTGGCGGGTTCCTCGATGCTCTTGAGCAGGACGTTGTTGGCCGACTCGGTCAGGCGGTCGGCGTCCTCCATCACGATGACGTGCCAGCGTCCGCGGGTCGGGGCCATGTCGGAGCGCGCCACCAGCGAGCGGGCCTCCTCGGTCTTGTAGGACAGCCCTTCGGGGCGCACGACCTCCACGTCGGGGTGCCCCCCACCCAGCACCGCGAGGCAGTCCTCACACATTCCGCAGCCGCCGTTGGGGCAGACCAGCGCCGCCCCGAAGGCGATCGCCGCATTCGAGCGCCCTGAGCCGGGAGGGCCGATGAACAACCACGCGTGCGTCATCATCGGCCCGGCGGGCACGAGCGCCGCATCGGACGCCGCGGCCTTCAGAACGCTGACCACGTGGTCCTGGCCTACGAGGGACTCGAAGACGCTCACCGCCAGGGCTCCGGAACGGCAGCCCATACCAGGTCCGCGACCTCGTCCACCGATGGCGAGGCATCGATCACGGCATAACGGTGGGCCGCGCGTCCGGCCAGGTCGAGCAGGCCACGCCGGACCCGAGCCTGGAACAACTCTCCCTCGTTCTCCATCCGGTCCACCTCGCCGTCGCGCTGCGAGGACGTGCCGATGGGAAGGTCCAACATGATCGTGAGGTCCGGCTCCAGGGCGTCGGTGGCCCAATGGTTGATGCGCTCGACGTCGTCCACCCCAAGGCCCCGGGCCACGCCCTGGTAGGCCAGCGAGGAGTCCACGAAGCGATCGGAGATCACCACAGCGCCGCGTTCAAGCGCGGGTCGGATCGTGCGCTCGACGTGATCGGCGCGCGCCGCAGCAAATAGCAGTGCCTCGCAGCGCGCGGACATCTGCACATCGTCGGCGAGCAACAGCACGCGAATGGCCTCAGCCACCGGCGTCCCGCCAGGTTCACGGGTGAGCAGCACTTCGTGCTTCTCGGACAGCCGCTGGGCCAGCAGCTGCAACTGAGTGGTCTTGCCCGAGCGATCCACGCCTTCGAACGCGACGAACAAACCTTTCACAGCTCCAACCCTCTCACGGGCCATGCACACCGGTGACAGGTTGTTGACGACCCGTCCCGCTACTTGCGGGAGGCCGCCCGCTTGCGCGGTTTCTTCGGCGCCGGGCCTTTGGCTCGCCGTTCACTGATGAGGTCGCTGGCCCGCTCCAAGGTGATCGTCAACGGGTCGTCGGCCACGCGCAGCGAGGCGTTCGTCTCACCGTCAGTCACGTACGGGCCGAACCGGCCCTCCTTGAGTTCGATCTTTTTGCCGCTGATCGGATCGGTGCCGATCTCCTTGCCCGGCTGCGGCTCCTGGCGCCCGCGTCCGCGCTTGGGCTGGGCGAACAGTTCCAGCGCCTGTTCAACGGTGCAGTTGAAGATGCTGGGCTCGTCAGGCAGCGAGCGGGAGTCCTTGCCGTGGGTGAGGTAGGGGCCGTACCGGCCGTTCTGCGCCATGATCGGCTCGCCGTCCTCGGGGTGTTTACCCACCTCCCGCGGCAGCGACAACAACTTCAGTGCGTCGTCGAGGGTCACGGCCGTCGGGTCCATGTCCTTGAACAGACTGGCCGTGCGCGGTTTGACGGTCTTGCGCGGCTTCTTCGCACCCTCCGGCAGGGGAGGCAGGATCTCGGTGACGTACGGCCCGAACCGGCCGCTCTTCGTGACGATTTCGTGCCCGGTCTGCGGATCGACGCCCAGTAGTCGCTCCTCCTTGGGAGCGTTGAGCAACTCGACGGCCACCTCCGAGGTCAACTCGTCCGGCGGAAGGTCGGCGGGCACGTTCGCGCGCTTGTCCCCCTGCTCCAAATAGGGACCGTACTTGCCCACCCGCAGCGCGATCTCGTCACCGATCGGGAACGTGGAGTTCTCCCGCGGGTCGATGTCGGGCAACCGCTCGATCATCGGATGCAATCCGCTGAAGCGGCCGCCGGCGGGATCGTCGCCGCCGAAGTAGAACGTGCCGAGCACCACTGAGCGTGACTCGTCGCCGCTGGCCACCACATCGAGGATCTCCTCGAGTCTGGCGGTGAAGCCGTAGTCGACCAGCGAACTGAAATGGTCCTCCAGCAGACGCACCACCGCGAACGCCAACCAGGCGGGGACCAGTGCGGAACCCCGCTTGAAGACGTAGCCGCGGTCCAACAACGTGCCGATGATCGCCGACCAGGTCGAGGGCCGGCCGATCCCGCGCTCCTCGAGCGCCTTGAGCAACGAGGCCTCGGTGTAGCGGGCCGGAGGTTTGGTGCTGTGGTCCTCGGCGGTCAGCGCGCGGATGGTGATCGCGTCGCCCTGCGCCAGGTGCGGAAGCCGGCGCTGCTCAGCCGCGGCGTCATCGTCGCGGCTCTCCTCGTACGCGGCCAGGAAGCCCGGGAACGTCACGACCGTGCCGCTGGCGGTGAAGAGCGTGGCCACCCCGTCGGAGGTGGTGGCGGCCAGGCGCAAGGTGGTGGTGGCGACCTTGGCGTCGGTCATCTGGGAGGCAATGGTGCGCTTCCACACGAGCTCGTACAGGGCGAGTTCGTCGTGGTTGACCTCCCCGGAGACCTGGCCAGGGGTCCGGAAGGAATCACCGGCCGGACGGATGGCCTCGTGCGCCTCCTGCGCGTTCTTGACCTTCCGTTCGTACTTGCGCGGCTGGGCCGACACGTGGTCCTCGCCGTACAGATCCCGCGCCTGCCGCCGGGCGGCGTCGATGGCCGTCTCCGACAAGGTGGTCGAGTCGGTACGCATGTAGGTGATGTAGCCGCGCTCGTACAGCCCCTGCGCGACGCGCATCGTCCGCTCGGAGGTGTAGCGCAGCTTGCGGCCGGCCTCCTGCTGCAGCGTCGAGGTCATGAACGGCGGCGACGGCTTGCGGGTACCCGGCTTCTCCTCCACGGAGTCGACGGTCATGGAGGCATCGGCGAGGCCCGCGACGATGGCCTCGGCGGCCGCCAGATCCAAGTGCCGAACGTCGGTCTTCTTCAGCTGTCCGCGGTCGTCGAAGGAGTCCCCGCGGGCGATCCGCTGGCCGTCGACGTGGGTGAGCGTGGCTGTGAAGCTGCCCGGGTCGAGCAGCGCCTCGATGTCGGCGTAACCGGCCCGCACGAAGCGCATCCGGTCACGCTCGCGGTCAACCACCAGGCGCAACGCCACCGACTGCACACGGCCCGCTGACAGCCGCGGCATGACCTTCTTCCACAGCACCGGCGAGACCTCGTAGCCGTACAGGCGGTCCAGGATCCGGCGGGTCTCCTGGGCGTCGACGAGGTCCTTGTCGAGGTCGCGGGTCTCGGCTAGCGCCCGCTGGATCGCCTCCCGGGTGATCTCGTGGAAAACCATCCGCTTGACCGGCACCTTCGGCTTGAGGACCTCCAACAAGTGCCAGGCGATCGCCTCGCCTTCACGGTCCTCATCAGTGGCCAGCAGCAACTCGTCGGCGTCGGCGAGTTTGTCCTTCAACTCCTTGACGCGGGCGCGCTTGTCGGCGTTGACGACATATATAGGTGCGAAGTTGTTCTCGATGTCCACGCCGAGGCGCGACCAGGGTTCGGACTTGTACTTGGCCGGGATGTCGGCGGCCTTGTCCGGCAGATCCCGAATGTGCCCGACACTGGCCGTCACCTCGTAGCCGTCGCCGAGGTAGCCCTGGATCGTCTTGGCCTTGGCAGGCGATTCGACGATCACAAGGCGGTGAGGTGTGCTCTTGGGCATGGTGTCCTTCCGGTTTCGTCCCCATGATGCGGGTACGAATGGGCACAGTACGACGCCGGGGGTGAGTTGCGCCATTCGTGCGAGTGGCCGTTATGAGCCGGTTACCGCCCTTTTGCCCTTCTCTCGGCCCCATACTCCGGACCTACCCGAAGCCACCGGCGGACCGCCACCGGGCTACCGGTTGGGTGTGAACACCTCGGCGAACACGGCTTTGAGCAGAACCTCGACCAGCGGTGCAGGTGATGCCTCGAGAAGGGCGTTGACTCCGGCCATCTCCTCCGGAAGCTCCACCGGCCCGCCCTGACCCTTGAACCCGGCGACCTGCATCAGGCCGTCGATGGTGGCCGGATCCAGGGCATCGACATCGATGCTGGCTGCGATCGCGGCGAGTTGCGGATCCGGGTCGGCCCTGCCTTTGCCGGTGGCCGCCGCAGTGGCCTCCCGCAGCACCTCCAGCAATTCGTCGGCCCGGTCGGCGACACCAGCGGCGACGGTCAAGTGGATGTTGGTCGGTCCGCCCTGCCGGGCGGGCTGGACCTGCAGCGACCAGCCGAGCCGGTGTGCCTCATCGGACACGATGCGCACATCCGGGCCCTCCGGCGCTCCGGTGTCGCCGGCACATACCAGCGACGCTTCGGGGGCAACCACGACGCGCAACCCGGGGATCTGCTCCACACCTTCGGCAATCCGCAGGGCGCCGGCCCGTGACTTGAGCGCCAGTTCCCGCAGACCCTGCTTGCCCAGCAGGTGCAGCACCGCCCAGGCAGCCGCCGCAGGTGCCACGGAGCGGCTCGACAGCAGGGTGTTGTTGATCAGGGGGTAGCCGGGCCAGGCCGCATCCGCGAAGTAGTGGTAGGAACGCAACTCCGGATTGGCCGACAGCAGGATCGAAACCCCTTTGGGCGCGTACCCGTACTTGTGCAGGTCCATCGACGCCGACGTGATCCCGGGGATGCTCATGTCGACCGGCTCGCGGCCCTCGTCCTCGAGGATGAACGGCAGCGCCCAGCCGCCGATGCAGAGGTCGAGATGACACAGGATGTCGCGTTCAGCCGCGGCGGCCGCCACCTCCCGCACGGGGTCGATCACGCCGTGTGCGTAACTGGGCGCCGACACCACGGCCAGCACCGTGCGATCGGACATCGCCTCGATCATCGCGCCGGCGTCGGCCTTGAAGTCCGCTCCGACCGGGATGTCCACGATGTCGACGTCGAACAACCAGGCGCCCTTGCGGAAGGCCGAATGGCCGGTCACCGGCAGCAGCATCTGCGGGCGCCCCTCGCCGCCGCGCTTGCGGTAGCGCTCACGGGCGCCGAGCACCGCCAGCATGCAGGACTCGGTACCGCCGCTGGTCACCGTTCCGACCGCCTCCGGTCCGCCGCCGTGCAGGTTCAGGGCAGCACCGACGAGGTCGTTCTCGATGGCGGAGATCGACGGGAACGCCGTGGGATCCAGACCGTTACGCCCCCACGCCGTTGCCGCGGCAGCCGTGGCCACGTCGTGCAGTTCCGGATTGCCCGACTCGAAGTGATAGCTCGTCGCCTTGGTGTAGTCCAGATCCATCGCACGCAGTTGCGCCAGGGCCGAGAGAATCTCGTCGGCTGGCAGTCCTCGGTCAGGAAGCGGGGGCAGGGTCATGGGATCCTCGCAGTTGGTCGAGTCGGACTTCGGTCAGGTCGTACCGCAGAAGACTGGGAAGGCTCAGCAGCAGCATCGCCGCGGGGAACAAGGAGAAGGACAGCACGATGCCGGTCAAAGCGCTGCCCGGCTGGGTGACGGTCTCGTCGCCGGAACTGGAGATGAAACCGGTTACTGCCAAGATCAATCCGACCACTGCCGGGCCCAGCGCCAGGGATACGGTTTCGGCTGCTGCCCAGACCCCGGTGAAGACACCGGCGCGTTGCTGGCCGTGGACCGCGGCGTCGGCGGCAACCGTGTCGGGCAGCATCGCCAGCGGGAACATCTGCATCCCCGCATACGCCACGCCCACCATTGCGACCAGCAGGTAGATGGCCGCGTCCGGAAGGCTGCGGCTGAAGAACAGACCCACCGCGGCCGTCACGAAGACGGCACTGGACATCAGGAAGCCGCGGTGCTTGCCGACCCGCCGGGACACCATGGACCACACCGGCATGACGATGATCGCCGGGCCCACCAGACAGACGAACAGCAGCGTCTGCTGCAACTCCCCGCCACCGAGGATGTAGGTGGCCAGGTAGGGCACCGCTGCAAGCATGGCCCCGACGCCAAGTGCCTGGGCCACGAACGTGAGCATCAGCAGCAGGAACCACCGGTTCTCGCGCACCGCGGAGAACCGTTCCTTGATGGTGGGTTCTGTTTCGGCCTGGGTGTACGACTTGGTCCGGCGCAGCATCGACCAGCAGACCACCGTGGACACGACCAGCAGCACGCCGACGACGACCCCCATGCCGGCGTAGCCCGTGCGACCACCACCGAACACGTTGACCAGGACCGGGGCACCGGCACCGAACAGCAGGATCGACAGGGTCAGGAAGACGATGCGGATGCTCATGATCCGGGTGCGTTCCCGGTAGTCGTCGGTGAACTCCGCCGGCATGGCCAGGTAGGTCACCTGGAACGTCGCGAAGCCGGTGACCGCGAACAGGAAGAAGACCCCCACCCACAAAGCGGCGGCGTTGCCCTGGAGTGCCCCCGGCGCCGCGAACGTCAGCGCGAACATCGGCCCGATGATCAGTCCGCCGATCAGCAGCCATTTCACCCTGGTCCCATGGCGCAGCATCGTCTTGTCGGACAGGCTGCCCATGACTGGCGCGATGATCACGTCCCACGCCTTGGGCAGGAACACCACGAGGCTTGCGATCGCCGCCGCCACCCCGAGGACGTCTGTCAGGTAGAAGAGCAAGACCAGACCAGGCACCGTCGCGAACCCACCGGTCCCGAACGATCCGACCGCGTAACCGTAGCGCTGGCGTCCGGTCAGCCGATTTGACATGTCGACCAGTATTGCCCGGTCTGCGCAAGCGATGCGGCGCGAATCCACAAATCCGTGCGGAGTGCAGAGGCCGGCTCACATACGGGAGGCGATACCCGCGACCAATCGATCAAGCGCCGACGGACTCTGCTTGAGGAACAGCGACGGTTCCACGAGTTCGAGTTCGGCGACCATCGGCTGGTCGTCATCGTCGCGGATCAGGTCGATGCGCGCATACAGCAACTCGTGCGGGATGTCGGCCATGACGGTCTGTGCAAGTTCACGCTCCACGTCAGCGATGGGCAGGGCGTCCGAGACCTGCTCGTCGGCGTCTCCGAGTCGTGGGCTCTTGCGTATCGCGTGGGTCAGTTGCCCGTCGATCCAGATCAGTGACCGCTCGCCGTAGTCCTCTACCGAGCGCATGTATGGCTGCACCATGACTTCCCGGTTTTCGCACAGTCGCCGCCAGAAGTCTTTAGCCGCCGGCGTTTGTGGATCGGTGATCCGATCGGTGAGGAAGGACCCCGCACCCACCACTGGCTTGGCCACCACGTCATGCCACCCGCGGTCGGCCATCAAGTCCGCCAGGTCGAGTTCCTCACCCACCCCGAGCCAGGCGGTGGGCACGACCGGAACTCCCTGTTTGGCCAGGTGTCGCAAGTAACCCTTGTGGGTGTTCCAGTGCACTACTTCCACGGGGTTGAACAGGTTCGTCGCGGTTCCGGCATGCACAGCCCATGCCAGGAACTCGTCGAGGTGATCGATGTAGTTCCACGCCGAGCGCAGAACGGCCAGGCGGAACTGCGACCAGTCGACGGTGTCGTCGTCCCACGCCGCCAGCGTCGGTTGCAGACCGGCAGCATCGAGAGCTGCGATCAGCAGATCCTCGTCGACGTCTTCTTCGGGGAGTTCTCGGCAGGTAACGATGGCTACGCTCACGCTGGCTACTGTCCCGCACTTCTGCGTGGTGTCGCAATCGCGGGCCTTTGGTTCTGTAGGCGTTGGAGTCAGGCACAGCCGTTGGAGACACGCACACCCGTTGGACATCCACGGCCGGTGGTTCTCCAACGCCTGTACCGATGTCCAACCGATGTACCCGACTCTCACCCCTGCGCCGAGCGCGGGCCTGCCGAGAGCGCGCCTGCGCCGGGCGCAGGCACCAACGCCCGGACACACCACGACCCCCGCCCGGACGAACCGTGACGGGGGCCGTAGTGGTGAGCGCAGATCAGGACGGCGAAGAAGCTGCCTCCGCCTCGGCCTGCACCGCGATCGGACGCCGCTTGCTGATGACCACGGCGATGACCACGATCGCCAGCGCACTCAGCGAGATCGCCCAGCCGAGGGCAGCGTTGCCATCGAGCTTGACCGATACAACTGCCGGAGCAATCAGCAGTGCCACCAGGTTCATCACCTTCAGCAGCGGGTTGATCGCCGGACCGGCGGTGTCCTTGAACGGGTCACCGACGGTGTCACCGATCACAGTCGCCTCATGTGCCGGCGAGCCCTTGCCGCCGAAGTTGCCGTCCTCGACGAACTTCTTGGCGTTGTCCCAGGCACCACCGGAGTTGGCCAGGAAGACCGCCATGAGGGTACCTGTCGCGATCGTGCCGGCTAGGAAGGAGCCGAGCGCTCCGATACCCAGCCCGAAACCGACCGCCACGGGGGTCAGGATGGCCAGCAGGCCAGGGGTGCTCAGCTCACGCAGTGAGTCGCGCGTGCAGATGTCCACCACCTTGCCGTACTCCGGCTTCTCGGTGCCCTCCATGATCCCGGGACGCTCCCGGAACTGCCGGCGCACCTCGAAGATGATCGCCCCGGCGGCGCGGGCCACCGCGTTGATCGCGAGTCCGGAGAACAGGAACACCACGGCCGCACCGATCAGCAGACCCACCAGGTTGCGGGGGTTGGACACGTCGAGAATGCCGAGGTATTGCGGAGCTTCCAGCGCGGAGAGTTCGCTCAAAGCGCCGCCCGCCGCCGTGGTCACCGCATCGCGGAAGGCACCGAACAAAGCGGTCGCCGCCAGTACCGCAGTCGCGATCGCAATGCCCTTGGTGATCGCCTTGGTGCTGTTGCCCACCGCGTCCAGGCTGGTGAGCACCGCGGCACCCTCGCCCTCGACGTCGCCGGACATCTCGGCGATGCCCTGCGCGTTGTCACTGACGGGGCCGAAGGTGTCCATGGCCACGATGACACCGACCGTGGTGAGCAGACCGGTGCCAGCCATCGCCACGGCGAACAGGCTCAGCGTGATCGATCCCGAGCCCAGCAGGAACGCCCCGTACACGGCCGCTCCGATCAGCAGCGCCGAGTACACCGCCGACTCCAGACCCAGCGAAATGCCGGACAGGATGACGGTCGCGGGACCGGTCAGCGAGGTGCGGGACACGTCGTCGACCGGCTTGCGGTTGGTCTCGGTGAAGTACGCGGTGAGTTGCTGGATGGCCGCGGCCAGGATGATGCCGATCAGCACCGAGGCGATCACGATGAATCGGGGGTTGATCACCTCAAGGGTGGTGACATCCAGCGCCAGACGCCCGCGCACCAACTCGAAGTCGGTGAGCTTGACGAAGCGGTCGGGCAGCCACAGGAAGGCCGCGATGGTGACCAGCACCGCCGAGGCGATCGCGGAGATGAAGAAACCGCGGTTGATTGCGCTCATGCCCGAACGGTCGCTCGGACGCGGTGCAACGGCGAAGATTCCGATGATGGCGGTCAGCACGCCGATCGCCGGGACCACCAATGGGATGACCAGGCCGAGGCTACCCAGAGCCGCCTGACCCAGGATCAGCGCTGCGACAAGAGTCACCGCATAGGACTCGAACAGGTCCGCGGCCATACCGGCACAGTCACCGACGTTGTCACCGACGTTGTCCGCGATGGTCGCGGCGTTGCGGGGGTCGTCCTCGGGAATACCCTGCTCCACCTTGCCGACGAGGTCGGCACCGACGTCAGCGGCCTTGGTGAAGATACCGCCACCAACACGCATGAACATGGCCAGCAATGCCGCGCCGAAGCCGAAGCCCTCGAGCACCTTGGGGGCTTCACCCTTGTAGACGAGCACCACGATCGCCGCGCCGAGCAGTCCCAGGCCGACGGTGAACATGCCCGCCACGCCACCGGTGCGGAATGCGATCCGCATCGCCTTGGGCTCGCCGCTCTTGCCCTCACGGGCTGCCGCTGCGACGCGCACGTTCGCCCGCACAGCCAGCCACATCCCGACGTACCCGGTAACCGCGGAGAACACGGCGCCGACCAGGAAGAAGATGGAGCGACCGATGCGTTCACCGGTGGTGTTCGCGGGAAGCAAGAACAGCACGAAGAAGACGATCACTGCGAAGATGCTCAACGTCTTGAACTGCCGGCTCAGGTAGGCCGATGCGCCTTCCTGGATGGCCGCAGCGATGCTCTTCATGCTGTCGGTGCCTTCGTCGGCAGCGAGGACCTCGCGGACGAGCAGTCCAGCCACGACCAACGCCACCAGCGCTACGAGCGCTACGACGATGACTGTGGTGTAACTGCCGCCGGACAAGGTCACTTCGCTGACTGCGAGAGTGCCTGCTGACATGTGTGTTACTCCTCGGATTCAATGCGGACACCGCTCAGGATCCCCCCTGACTCGGTGCCGAGTTGGTGCCGGCCCCTCCCAGGACCGACCGATGGCGCGAGTCTACCTGTGGGTAACTTACGTCCCCCTTACAGGTGCCGCCGTGTCGGAAACACCCGGTTCACGGCTGTGCGTCCGGCACACCATCACGTCCGGTCGGCGTGGGTCACCCCGCCCATGACATGTGCAGGACCTGGGTTCCGTCGGGTCGGTCCTGCAACCGGGCATCGCCAACGAGCCCGCGGATCACGGCCATCGCCAGGGCGGAGTCCTCCTGCGCGGAGTCCCCTGACCGATCCTCGACCTCGATGACCAGGCCGCTTTCGCTGTCGGTCATGCGCATGGTGACGGGCTCGTCCAGCAGTGCGCCTGCGTGCCGGGTCACGGCGCGTCCTACCGCCTCCCCCACTGCCAGTCGGACCTCCTCCACCGCGTCGTCGGTCAGTCCGATCCGACGGGCAGCTGCGCACGCCACCATCCGCGCCACCCGGACCTGGTCGGTACGCGCGGCGATGGTCAACGAGCTGGTGGCCATCACGTCACCGCTTCTGCGACCGTTTCGAAGATTCCGACCTGCTGATCGATGCCGGTGAGTGTGAAGACCTTCGTAATGCGGTCACTGGAACTGGCCACCCGCAACTCCCTGCCCGAGGGCCGCATCGACGCCACGGCGGAAACGATCACCGACAAACCGGTGGAGTCCATGAAGTCAACGGCAGTGAGGTCCACCACGATGAGTCCGTCCTGTGACTCCACAGCGCGATCAAGATGTTCCTGCAGCATCGGCGCCGTGTGCAGGTCCAGTTCGCCCACCGCACTGACGACTGTCGCCGCCCCCGACTGTTCCGTGCTTACCTGCAAGTGCATCTCGCCTCCTGCGTCCGCTTCGGCCGTGTGGATCCGGCGATGCCGGTCGCGACCTTGCCAAAGCCTAGTCGGGCGGGCCCGCCCGAGCCAGTGCCTCGAGCCGCACGTGCCGTCCCGCTAGCACCAGCACGTCCCGCTCGGCCCGCACCGAGAAGTCCGGTCCTGCCTGTTCACATGTCACCAGTGCGGCTCCGTTGGCCCGCGCCACCGCCGCAGCCGGCGCGCACTGCCCGGCGTGGGCGGCAGCCAGAGCGGCCAGGTCGGCCGCTGCCGAGACCTGCGCCCGCGCCACCGCGATTCGGGTCATCTGGAGCACGGCGGCCGTGAGTGCCAGCAGCAGGACCAGCATGGACACCAGCACCACCGTTGCCGCCCCACGATCGTCCGCGAGCCGCCTCACCCGGATTCCAGCGGTGTCGTCGCGCTGGCGCGCAAGGTGAAGCCGGGCAACATTCCCTGTGCGCCCACCCGGCGACTGACCTCGAACGAGACCCCCTCAGGTCCCCGGTCGATGGACATGTCAGCATCCGGCAGGATCGCGGCGACCTGCGCGCGAGCCACCGCTTCCGGTTCGCCGCGGGCCAGCAACCGCGCTCCGGTCCGGGCGGCCTCCACCACTTGGACCTGGGAGGCCCCGATGCCGGTCAGCGCCACCAGGCTCAGCACCAGCGGAACGACCGCCAGCAGGCCCACCGCGAATTCGGCCGTCACCATCCCCTCGGAGCCGGACCAGCGACCCGCGCGTATGCGGTGGTGCAGCCGGACTGCACCACCGCCGCGCGCACAACAGCAGGCGTCGTCACAGGATGAACGAGAACGCCTTCTGGATGACCTCCCACAGGACCTCTTGCACGTCCGGGGAACTGAGCAACTTGACCAGGATGCCGCCGAAGCCGGCCGCGGCCACGGTGCCCACCGCGTACTCCGCAGTGGACATGCCGTCCTCGGATGCCAGGCGCTGAATTGCAGCCTCCATTGACTACCTCCTTGTGGGTTGCACCGCCCCGAGGGTGGTGTATCCACCGTGCTGCCATTGACCGTCGCGTGGGGGCCACCGACCGGATCTGGGGATAGCGGCCGCAGCCGTCCACAGGGACCGCAGCGCTGCGTCGACCGGCATTCAGAACAGGCTCTGAACCATGGAACCGATGATCGGCACGACCGCCAGCAGGACGAAGGCCGGCAGGAAACACAGCCCCAGCGGCGCCACCGCTTTGACGCCGACCGCGCGCGCCCGCCGTTCGAGTTCGCCGGCTCGCTCGTAGCGCATCTGCTCGGCACACGCGACCAGGGAACGGGTCAGCGCCCCGCCGGACTCGACTGACCTCAGCAGGACGCGTCCGACCGGGGCAAGGACCGCGTCCTCGAGTAGCTCCGCGAACGTGTCCGCGTGGGTGGCCCCCATCGCGTGGCGTCCCGCGCACCTACCCAGCACACCGGCGATCGGTTCACCGAAGGCGTCGGCCACCACCGCGATTGCCGTCCACAAGGGCGCGCCGGCGAACAGGCACGAGGCAAGGCAGTCCACGGCATCCGGGGCCTGCCGCGCGAGCGCCTCCCGCCGTGCGGAGTCGTCCGCGGCCAGCCTCGTGAACAGCGCACGGGCACCGACTCCCACGGCGATGCCGGCCAGCAGACCGAACCAGCCACCGAACAGAACCGCCGTGCCGAGCCCGGCCACCAGCGCTGCCCCGTCCTGGGCATGCAGCCTGCTCGGCGCCTTGGGCACATCAGGTGCCACACGCAGGCGGCTGCCCGGCGGCACGAGCAGCCACATCCCCAGAGCCAGCAGCATCAGCGGCAGCAGCCTCACAACTGCCTCTCAATGCTCGACACCAGTCGACGCATCCACACGATGCCCGCGGCCTCCAACGCGATGGCAATGATCAGGCAGCCCAGACCCCAGGGTGTGCCCAGGAGGAATCCGATGGGGTCGGCGCCCATCAGCAGGCCCATGCCCACACCGACTGCCGGTAGCACTGCCAGAACGCGGACCGTGCCCCGCGGACCGGCCAGCTGCGCGGCCACCTCGCGGCGCAGTTTCGCCGACTGCTCGGCTGCACCCACGAGTCGGTCCAAGGCCGATGCGAGCGCGGCCCCGGAGCCCTCCGAGACCTGCCACAGCGCGGCCAGCGACACCAGTAGCGGATGCTCGGTGCCTTCTTCGCGCAGGGCCGCGGGTACGTCACCGCCCATCCGGCACACGGCGACCGCGTTCGCGCAAAGGCGGGGGTCGCCGGTGGCCTGCACCGCACGCTCGAATGCCGGTCGCAGGGCGGACCCGGCCTCCAACTCATCACGCAGTCCTGCCAGAACCTCCACCACCGATGCCGAGGCGGTCCGCCGCCGTGAGGGGATGGGCAAAGCGGGCAACACCCACCGCCGCTCTGTCAGCCGCCAGCGCGAACTGGGGACTACCAACAGCACCCCACCGAGCACGATCATCACCAGCGCGGTCACTTTTGCAGCCTCGCGGCGGCGGCACCAGCGATCACCTGGTCGTCACGGAAGATCGCCGCGGGCACTGTGCGCACCAGGCCGTCGCCCCCGCGTTCCAGCACAGCGACTCCAGCCACCCGGCGCATCCCTTGCTCGTCGCGCACGACGTGCACCACCGCCTGCAGACCAGCGGCGACCTGGGCGTGCACCCCGTCCCGGTTCAACCCGGCCGGCATGGCCAGCGACTCCAATCGGGCGGGCACATCGGAGGCACTGTTCGCGTGCACCGTTCCACAGCCGCCCTCATGACCGGTGTTGAGGGCTGCCAGTAGATCGACGACCTCACCTCCGCGAACCTCGCCGACCACGACGCGGTCCGGGCGCATGCGAAGAGCCTGGCGCACGAGGTCGCGCATCGTGACCGCACCCGAGCCCTCAGTGTTGGCGGGCCTGGACTCCAACCGGACCACGTGCGGGTGGTTGGGACGCAACTCCGCGGAGTCCTCCACGATCACGATCCGATCGTTGGGATCAGCCGCCGACAGCAACGTGTTCAACAGGGTGGTCTTTCCCGATCCCGTGCCACCGCTGACCAGGAACGCCGCCCGCCGGCGCACCAGCCCCTCGAGCACCGGCGCGGCGGCCTGCGGGATCATCCCCACCTCCACCAGGTCCGCCAGTGTGAACACCTGCCGGCGCGGCACCCGCAGCGACAGACAGGTGCCCTGCGGACTGACCGGCGGCAGAATGGCATGCAGCCGGATGCCGTTGGGCAGCCGCGCGTCGATGAACGGAACGCTGTCGTCGAGCCTGCGTCCCGCGCTGCTGGCCAGGCGCTGCGCCAGTCGACGCACAGCCGCCTCGTCGGGGAAGCACACCTCGCTGCGTTCCAGGCCCTGACCGGCGTCGACCCACACTTCGTCCGGAGCGTTGACCAGGACATCGGTGACACCTTCGCGTCGCACCAGAGGCTCCAACGCCCCGAGCCCGGCGATCTCCGTGCGCAGCGAGGAGACGACCTCGACGATCGCGGCTTCCGGCAGCACCAGGCCCTCATCACGCAGTGCCTCGGTGACCGATACAGCACTGGCAGACCAGCCCTTCGCGGCCAGTCGCCGCCGCACCCTTTCGACCAGGGCTTCCGGCGGCGGGCTCACGCCAGCACGTCCTTCAGGATGCCGTCACCGGCGCGGGCCAACGGAGTGCGGCGGCGGTGTCCGGGCGGCTCCCCGCGTTCCAGTCGCTGGTCCAGGTTGCGGTCGGCGGCCACAGCGGCGAGCACGGGCAGCCCCAAGGCCTCGCCGATGTCCTGGCTGGCCAGTCCCCCGGGGTTCGGTCCCCGCACCACCACTTCACACACGGGCAGTTCCAGTCGGTTGACCATCCGCCGTGCCGCCCGCACGGACCGCACATCTGCGGGCACCACCATGAGGACCCGGTCGCAACGACCGAGCACCTCCCGCTGGAAACCAGCGGTCGCCCGGCCGAGGTCCACGACCGTGACCGGTGTGGACAGCCGCGCGGCGTCGACGACCGCGCAAGCGATGCCCGGCTGCAGGCTGGTGTGCACCTCGTCGGCCCATCCGAGCAGCCGGATGCCGTCGACCTGTCCGATGGTGCTCTGCAGCGACCGGGCCGGGATGCGTCCGGCGCCGGCCCGTACCTGGTCCCACGTGAGGCCATCGAGGTGATCAACGCCGAGTATCACCGCCAGACCGCATCCCAGTGGATCCAGGTCCAGCAGATACGGGGCCAGGCGCGCCCGGACGGCGGCAAGGGCCAGCGCAGAGGCGAAGACTGACGCGCCGGCACCCCCGCGGCACCCGAGCACCCCGACCACCACACCCGAGGTGATCTCGGCACCGGCCTGTTCGACCCGGTCGGTCAGCCAGCCCTGTTCGCCCGGCGGCGTCACGACCGCCTCCGCGCCGATCTCCACGGCCAGGCGCCACACATCGGGATCGGGATAACCGAACACCACAACACCGCAGCGCCGGGGCAATCCAGCCGCCGCCACTTCGCGCAACTGGTCGACACCGACCACGACCACGCCGGCATGCGACCACCGGGCCGAGGCCGCTGCGATCTGCGCGCTGACGTCCACCCTGATTTCGGAGGGGGAGGCCAGTGCGAGCAGGTGATCGACGTTTTCAGGATCCGCGCAGATCAGCAGGACGTCGGTCATCCATCAAGGCTCGCCGGTCGACGCCGCCGCACCAAGGGACCGCAGCCAATCTGTGGATGAATCGGTCCGACATGTGGAAGGCTCCCGCAGGGGGGGATGCGGGAGCCTTCGGGGCCGATGTTTGGGGGGGAAATATCGGCCCACGTCCTATCGGACACTCCCACTATCACCCGCAACGCGACCCGATGCAAGCGTTCTAAGGAAGGGTTCACTTACTCTTAACAAAACCGTCCGGATGGATGATGCCGCGGGCGCCGAACGGCCCAGGTCAGCGACGACCTGTGACACGATGTAAAGGTGTCTGAGCGCGCAGCAGCCTTCTTCGATCTGGACAAGACGATCCTGGCGAAGTCGAGTTCGCTGGCCTTCGCCAAGCCCCTGTACGACGGCGGGTTGATCGGCCGCAGCGACGTCCTCAAGAGCGCCTACGGGCAACTGGTCTACCTGACCTCCGGCGCCGATCACGACCAGATGGAACGCATGCGCGTCTACCTGTCGAAACTGAGTGCGGGCTGGGAGGTCGAGCGGGTGAAGGCCATCGTGGCCGAGACCCTCGACGGGATTGTGGAGCCGATCGTGTACCAGGAGGCGGTCAAGCTCATCTCCGAACACCAGGCCGCCGGCCGCGACGTCATCATCATCTCGTCGTCGGGCACCGAGATCGTGGAACCCATCGGGACCCGCCTGGGCGTCGACAAGGCCATCGGGACCCAGATGGTGATCGAGGACGGCAAGTACACCGGCGAGGTGCTCTTTTACGCCTATGGCCCGGGCAAGGCCGATGCCATGCGGGCCCTTGCCCAGGACGAGGGCTACGACCTGGCCCAGTCGTATGCCTACAGCGACTCCTACACCGACCTGCCGATGCTCGAGGTCGTCGGCCACCCGTTCGCCGTCAACCCCGACGAGCAGTTGCGCAGGGTCGCCCGCGAGCGCGTGTGGCCGGTGCTGGAGTTCGCCAAACCGCAGGCCATGAGCCACACGATCAGCCGGGAACAGAAGGCTGCGGCCGCTTCAGCTGCTGGAGCCGTCGCGCTGGGCCTGGCCTGGTACACCAGATACAGGCGTCACCGCTGACCGATCCAGCTGTAGCCGCAAGGGCATGCCGTCGTCGCCGTCCCCTCCGGTGCGCGTGGCGAGGACCTGGTGCAATTGGATCCGGTTGCGCGCAAAGCCCCATTTCGACGCCGCAAGGTACAACCGCCACACGCGTGCCTTGCGCAGACCCACCTCCTGCACCGCCTCGTCCCAGCGCTGCTGCAAGTTGTCCAGCCAGAACCCCAACGTCCGGGCGTAGTGCAGTCGCAGGTTCTCCTCGTGCTGGACCTCGAGGCGCTGCCGCTCCATCGCGTCGATCAGCACCCCCACGTGAACCAGTTCCCCGTCGGGGAACACATACCGGTTGATGAAGCCATTGCGGGTCAGCGTGCGCTGCGACGGGTCAGTACGGGTGATGCAGTGGTTGAGCAGCCTGCCCCCGTCGACGAGTTTCGAGTGCAGGAAGCCGAAGTACGCCGGGTAGTTGGCCTTGCCGATGTGTTCGGTCAGCCCGATCGACGCGATCCGGTCGAAGCCGGATTCCCGTACCGCACGGTAGTCGCTGTGCCGGATGTCCACGAGACGGTCGAGCCCGGCCTCGGACACGGCGCGCTGGCCCCAGCGGGCCTGCTGTTCGGACAAGGTGACCGCGATCACTTCGACGCCGTAGTTGGCCGCCGCATGCAGGGCGAAACCACCCCACCCGCATCCCACGTCCAGCACCCGCATACCCGGTTCGAGCTGCAGTTTGCGGCACACCAGATCGAACTTCTCGACCTGCGCCTGCTCCAAGGTGGCGTCCTCACTTTCGAAGACAGCGCAGGTGTAGGCCATCGTCGGGCCGAGCACCCACTCGTAGAAGCGGTTGGAGACGTCGTAGTGGTGCGAGATGGCCTGCGCGTCTCGGCGGCGGCTGTGTCGGCCGCCGTTGACCCGGGCCTCCTCCGGCGGCGGGGGCGGCTTCTGCAGCAAGAAGGGCGCGAAACGCCGGGCCAACCGCGCCTTCTCCTGCCAGGAGATCTCCCGCACCGCGGCCTGCGCCAACCGGTCGAAGGCTGTATACAGGTCGCCGGTCACCTCCAGATCGCCAGTGACGTAAGCACGCGCCAGACCCAGTTGTCCCGGCGCCCCAAGTAGCGCCGCGATGGCCTTCGGCGACTTCACCTCCAGCCGGACGTCGGACCCGAGCCGACCGCCCTTGCTGCCGTCATAGGCCACGAACTCCACGTCCGCGTCCGGACCGGCCAATTGATCGAACGCCTCCGCGATTTTCATGAGCCCTCCAGGCACGTCTTCTCGTACAGGCCCGCGAATCGCCCCTGCGGGTCATATCTGGCCTTGAGCCGCGCGTACTCGCCGCCGCCGTAGATCTCGTAGAACTGTTCGCGGGAGTAGAACGACGTCGAATACAACGACTTGCGCCCGCCGAGGTCGGCCACCTTTGCTTCGATACGCCGGTTCACCGCCCCGGCCCGCGGGTCGGCTCCCCGATCGAGTTCCACCCGCGACCAGAAGCCCACATTGACATAGGTCGTCGCGGGATCGAACTCGTACAGGGTCCAACGACGGGCGGGGTCCCGCTGGCGCAACGGGCACAGCCACACCGGGGAGATCCCCACCTCGCGCTCGAAGAAATCCATGAACTCCGCGAGTGCCTCGACGGGCACCTCCACGTCCTGCACCACGATCTCCTTGGGCGCCCGTCCGCGCAGGGCGTCGATCCTTCGCGAGAATCCCCAGCGGCGATCCGCGGCGATGATCTTCCAGTACACATCGCTGCGCTTGTAGCGGTCGGGCCACACCCTGCGCACCGCGGACCTTTGCACGCCGAACGCCGACGAGCACCAGAACCAGTCGGTGTCCCAGCGCCACAGGTAGTCGTGCACGGTCAAGGCATCCACTCGGTGCTCGCGCAAAGACCGGTAGTAGATGCCCTGACCGGTGTAGTCCGACGGCTGCCCGGTGTGCGCGTAACGGCCCAGCGTCAAGTACATCTCGTCGCGGCCGAACATCGTCGCATCCATGTAGTCCACGGCCTCGCCGTCGAAGCGGCGCTGGCCGGTGACCTGCGCCATCGCCGCGGCCAGGTCCAGCACGTCATCGAAGCGGATGTGGCGCAGCCGGATGAACGGCGCGACGGGTTCGAGTTCGATCTTCAGCCGCAGCGCGTAGCCGAGGCTGCCGTAGGAGTTGGGGAAGCCGAAGAAGAGGTCCTCGTTCTCGCCGCCCGCTTTGGCATGCACCACGTCGCCACTCCCGGTCAATACATCCATGCCGAGGACGGACTCGTGCGGGCAACCGTTGCGAAAACTCGCCGCCTCGATACCCAGCCCGGTGACCGCACCGCCGAGGGTGATGGTGCGCAACTGGGGGACGCACAGCGGCACCAGGCCGTGCGGCAGCGTCGCGTCGACCAGGTCCTCGTAGGTTGTCAGCCCGCCGACCGTGGCGGTCCGGTTCGTCGGATCGACTTCGAAGACGCCGTCGAACGCCGACAGGTCGAGGTGATGGTCCGACGGCGCTCGTGCCCGGAACAGATTCGACGTGGACTTGCGCAGGCGAACCTTGCCCTGGGAGCCGGCCAACTGGGCCCGCGCCGCATCGGCGGCGGTTGCGAAGTCCAGGCCCTGAGCCACGGGAATCAATGCTAGAAGCGCACACCCGGGATTCCAAGGGGGTGAGGGCCAGGTGGGGCAAGAAGAAACCGGGCCCGAGTGAACATGCGTGCTAAGTGGCCGGTCAAGCCGGCCGATCCCGACGTGGGGTGCAGCGCCGCGTGGGTACCCGGACCCGGTTGTCGATGGCCTGGGCCATCTGGTTCCTTTCTACACCGATCCTCGACGCCGTGGACAGGGTTCTTGAGAACACGCCGAGACTTTCACCCGACATGCACCCGTTGCGCCGGCCTCACCTGCGGGCAGGGAGGGCTGTTGGTCCAGCCCAAACGATGAGGGCGACGTTGTTGGGCGGTTGCGATGCCCGAAGTGCCCAACAACGTCGCCCTCGGCCGTTCGACCTCACCGTGCACCTCAAGGCCCGTCCGTCGGCGGCGAGTCTGTGGACAGCCCTTCGGCGAAGCCGGGCAGGTAGCGCATCAGTTCCGAGCGAACGGCAACCGTGGCGTTGAGCCCGCTGAGAACGCCCACCAGTCCGAGCCACACCCGATGAGTGAACAGCTGCTCGGCGGGCATGTTCATCTGCAGCGCAACCGCGAAGTCCGGATTACGCGGATCGTTGATCCGGCCGAACTCCGAGCGCAGCCATTCCCGGGAGTAGGTGAACGTCTCGTGTCGCGCCGGCTCAGTGAACGGCGACAGGTAGTCGGCGAGCTTGTCGACCTCCAACCGCCGGCCGGGACGAATGAACCCGTCGTCGCGCAATCGGCGTGCGACCGCGCGGTCGTCCCCGGCCAGCATCCCGGCGATAAGCCGACCGAACGTCTGCGGCAGCCCGCCGGGGGTCTGCAGGACGGATCCGAAATCCAGCACGCCGAGCCGGCCGTCGACGAGCCGGAAGTTGCCCGGGTGCGGGTCGGTGTGCAGCAGCCCGACACGTCCCGGGCTGACCAGGAAGAAGCGCTGGTACAACTGCCCGGCGAGGTCGCGCTCGGATTTCTCACCGGTCAGTGCCAGTCGCGCGAAGTCGGTACCGCCGAGCCACTGCGAGATCATCACCCTGGACGTGGCCTCCAGCACGCGCGGAACGGTGACCTCCGGGTCGTCCGCATAGGCCTCGGCGAACCGGTTCTGCCAGGTCGCCTCCTGCTGGTAGTCGAGTTCTTCGCCCAGCCGGGTGCGCAACTCCGCGACCAGCGGGGGCATCGCCATCCCGCGGGCCACCAGCGACGTGGCGCGCAAGGCGAACGACAGCGCGCGCACATCTGCGGCCATCACCTCGGCGATCCCGGGGTACTGCACTTTCACCGCGACATCGGTGCCGTCCACGAGTACGGCCCGGTGCACCTGGCCGATGGACGCGGCGGCGGCAGGGTGTTCATCGAAGGATGCGAAACGGTCGCGCCAGTCAGGACCCAGGTCCTGGTGCAGAACGGGTTCCACCTCCGACAGCGGCAGCCCCGGGTTGTCCTGCTGCATCGCGGTCAGTGCCGTGCGCCAACTCCCGTCGGGATCCTGCGGGAACAGCGTTTCGACGGTCGACAGCAACTGCCCGGCCTTCAGCGCCCCGCCCTTGAGCTGGCCGAGGACCCGCCGGGTGTCGGCGGCTGTGGCGGCCCGCGCGGTGTTGCTCAACTGGGTCCGGTCACCACCGCGCACCACCTGCCAGCGCACGCCCACCGACCTGCCGAGGGCGCGTACGGGCAGCATGGAGATCGCCGTCGAGCGGCGCAGGGTGGACCGGGACACGGGCACCAGTCCAGTATCGCGCGCAGCCGCCGTCGTCCGTGGTCACTGCACCAGCGCTGCCAGCCCTTCGGTACCGGCAGCCACCGCCGCGCAGTAGAACCTGACCCAGGCGGCGACGGCTTCGGGCTGCCCCGTGGCGTACCCCCGCAATGTGCGGGCATAGGTCGTCCGCCCTTGGGTATGCACTCCCGCCTCGGGCACCGACCAGTTGTCGGGGTCGATGCCGCGGCCCGCGAGGACCAGGCGGTCGACGGCGCGGGCCACCAATCCGCTGCCGTAGGTGAACGGCTGCAGTGTCATCAGTTCGGCGTGGACCACCGCCGCGACCACCAGCGCCGGCGCCGACGTGGGCGCCGTGATCCGTTGGGCCAACGCCGTCAGCCGGGCAGGGACCTCCTGCGGCGTCGGGCTTGTACCGAGGTGCAGCGGATCCTGCGGCTCACCGGTACGGGGTCGTCCCACAACCTCGGGTGTGACCGGCACGGCGACCAGTGTGTGCATCTTCGCCAGCGCCTGCAACGGGGCGCGCTCCCAGACCGGGCCCAACGAAGGCAGTTCGGCGTACATCGCGACCACACCCGATGCCGCCCTGCCCATCGCGGTGTCGTCGCCGGCCTGCCCCGCCTCCCAGACCTTCCACTCGATCTCGATCCCGTCGATCCCCGCCGAACTGGCAGCACCGGCCAGTGCCGAGCGCCGGGACAGCTCCGAAGCGGCGCCGCGCAACTTCCGGTCCCACAGCATCGCGTCGAAGGCCGCACGGGAGGAATCGGCGGTTTCTTCGACCTCGGGCAGCGCGGTCACCGCAGCGAATACGTCCACCCGTCCGACGCTACGTGGGCCACGATCCGCTGTTGTCAGGTGGTGCTGACCGACGCCTGTCCTGCTGGGGTCGGCGCGCAGCAACCCCGCAGGACTGGTCCGACCCCGCTTGCACCTACGTGCCATCACCTGATCGGATAGGAGAAACCCAGGGAGGTCGCATGTCCGACGAGGCACTCGAGAACTTGCTGCACGAGAACCGGGTGTTCCCGCCTGATCCGCAGTTCGCCGCGTCGGCGAACGCGACCGCCGAACTCTACGACCAAGCCGAGGCCGACAGGTTGGGCTTCTGGGACACCCAGGCACGGCGGCTGCAATGGCAGACGCCCTGGGAGCAAACACTCGACTGGTCCGATGCGCCCTTCGCCAAGTGGTTCGTCGGGGGGCGCCTCAATGTGGCTGTGAACTGCGTGGACCGCCATGTCACCGCAGGTTTCGGGGGGCAAGGTCGCCATCCACTTCGAGGGCGAACCCGGGGACACGCGCACGGTCACCTACGCGGATCTGCAGGAGCAGGTGAACAAAGCCGCGAACGTGCTCACCGACCTCGGGGTCCGCGCCGGTGACCGGGTGGCCATCTACCTGCCGATGATCCCGGAAGCCGCGATCTCGATGCTGGCGTGCGCCCGCATCGGCGCGGTGCACTCGGTGGTGTTCGGTGGGTTCAGCGCTGAGGCACTGCGCAGCCGGATCGACGACGCCGAAGCCAAGCTCGTGATCACCGCCGACGGCGGCTACCGGCGGGGATCGCCCGCCGTGCTCAAACCCGCGGTCGACGAGGCCGTCGCCCAATGCCCGTCGGTGGACAACGTCCTGGTGGTCCGGCGCACCGGACAGGAAGTCGCGTGGACAGACAAAGACCTCTGGTGGCACGAGACCGTCGATGCAGCCAGCCCGGATCACAGCGCTGAGGCCTTCGACAGCGAGCACCCGCTGTTCATCCTCTACACCTCCGGCACCACCGGTAAACCGAAGGGGATCCTGCACACCACCGGCGGCTACCTGACGCAGACCGCGTACACGCACTACAACGTGTTCGACCTCAAGGACGGCGACGTCTACTGGTGCACCGCGGACGTCGGCTGGGTCACCGGCCACAGTTACATCGTGTACGGACCATTAGCCAATGGCGCCACGCAGGTGATGTACGAAGGCACCCCCGACACCCCGCACAAGGGTCGCTGGTGGGAGATCGTGCAGAAGTACGGTGTCAGCCTGCTGTACACGGCACCGACCGCGATCCGGACCTTCATGAAGTGGGGCAACGACATCCCGGCGCAGTTCGACCTGTCCAGCCTGCGCCTGCTGGGCAGCGTGGGTGAGCCGATCAACCCCGAGGCCTGGATCTGGTACCGCGACCACATCGGCGGAGGCGACGTGCCCATCGTGGACACCTGGTGGCAGACGGAGACCGGCGCGATGATGATCAGCCCGTTGCCGGGGGTGACCGCGTGCAAACCGGGCTCCGCGATGCGCCCACTGCCGGGGATCAGCGCCGACGTGGTCGACGACATGGGCGAACCGGTGGGGCCCGGCGGTGGTGGCTACCTGGTGCTGAGCAAGCCGTGGCCGGCGATGCTGCGCGGGATCTGG
Organism: Micrococcales bacterium; assembly: GCA_016719135.1. Classification (GTDB taxonomy): domain Bacteria; phylum Actinomycetota; class Actinomycetes; order S36-B12; family UBA10799; genus JADKAV01. The sequence continues at coordinate 52,716 of JADKAV010000012.1, forward strand.
GGCGACGACCAGCGCTACAAGGACACCTACTGGCTGCGATGGCCGCAGTACTACTTCGCCGGGGACGGGGCGAAGTACGACCAGGACGGCGCGATCTGGCTGCTGGGCCGCGTCGACGACGTCATGAACGTGTCGGGTCACCGGATTTCCACCACCGAGGTGGAGTCCGCGCTGGTTTCGCACCCGCTGGTCGCCGAGGCCGCCGTGGTGGGCGCCACCGACGAGATGACCGGCCAGGGCATCGTGGCGTTCGTCATCCTGCGCAGCGACATGCAAGCCGGGGACGATGCCGTTGCCCAACTGCGCCAACACGTCTCCCAGGAGATCGGTCCCATCGCCAAACCGCGCCAGATCATGCTGGTCGCCGAACTGCCGAAGACCCGTTCGGGCAAGATCATGCGCCGCCTCCTGCGCGACGTGGCCGAACACCGAAGCCTGGGTGATGTGACGACGCTGGCCGACCCGGCCGTGATGAACCTGATCAGTGAGGGCCTCAGCCACGGTGACGACTAACGAACAGCGGCAATCGGCAGACGTGTTCGAGCAACTGCCGCTGACCGAACGCGTCTGGGTCCTGCGCCAGTTGCGCGACGAGACCGTCGGTGGCGGGCTGCTCATCATGGCCGCGCTGATCGCCCTGATCCTGGCGAACTCCCCCTGGGGCGACGCCTATCAGGAGCTCAGCGATTTCACGATCGGTCCGGAGGCGCTGAACCTCAACCTGAGTCTGGACAAGTGGGCCGCCGACGGACTTCTCGCGGTGTTCTTCTTCGTCGCCGGACTCGAGCTCAAGCATGAGTTGGTCAAGGGTTCGTTGAGCAAGCTGTCGCAGGCGGCGGTGCCTGTGGCTGCCGCACTGGGCGGCATGATCGTCCCCGCGGCCATCTACGCCGCGGTCAACCTCTCAGCCACCGACGGTGATCCCGGCGGCTGGGGGATCCCGATGGCCACGGACATCGCGTTCGCGTTGGCGGTGCTGGCTGTGGCCGGTCGCCGGCTGCCGGTGGCCCTGCGCGCCTTCCTGCTGACGCTGGCGGTGGTCGACGACCTCGGAGCGATCACCGTGATCGCGATCTTCTACTCCGACAAGTTCGAGCCACTGGCTTTCGCCGCCTCCCTGCTGTGCATGCTCGGGTACTGGTTGGCCCAGCGCGCGCGCATCACCTCACCGCTGGTGTATCTGCCCCTGGCATTCCTCGCCTGGGCCTTCATGCACGAGGCGGGGGTACATGCGACCGTGGCCGGTGTCGCGCTGGCGATGCTCACCCGGATCAAGGAGGACCCCGGCGAGCACGAGGCGCCCGCCGAGCGTGTTCAGCACATCGTTCACCCCATCTCCGCAGGGTTCTGCATCCCGGTGTTCGCGTTCTTCGCCGCGGGTATCGATCTTCGGGGACAGAGCCTGACCACGGCGTTCGAGTACCCGGTGGCCATCGGCGTGATCCTGGGACTGGTCGTCGGCAAGCCGATCGGCGTACTGCTCGGGGCCTGGTTCACCGCACGGTTCACACGGGCCTCGTTGGCCAAGGGGCTGTCCTGGCTGGACATCACCGCCGTCGGCATGCTCGCCGGGATCGGCTTCACCGTCTCCCTGCTGATCGCCGAGCTCGCCTTCGACGATGGCAGCGAGACCCAGGAGTACGCCAAGATCGCCATCTTCGCCGCCAGCGTCATTTCCGCGTTCTTCGCGATCATCGCCTTGCGCATCCGGGCGCGCTCCTACCGGCAGATGTACGACGTGGACGAACGCGACGACGACCAAGATGGGATTCCGGACATCTACCAGACCGAGCGCGGACTACCCTGATCCCATGGCGATTACCGAGAAGCAGACCGACCCGGGCATCATCGAGCTGGTGCGGTCGGCGGCTGCCGACACCACCGAGTTGGTCAAGCAGCAGATCGAACTGACCAAGGCCGAGGTCAAGGAGAGCGTCAAGACCGCTGGCTCGTCGTTCGGCATGATCGCGGTGGGGTTGTTCATCCTGCTGCTGGGCGTGATCTTCCTGCTCGTGACCCTCGCGTACGTGCTGGTGCAACTGGGTCTTCAGGTCTGGGCCGGTTTCGGCATCGTCACCCTGGTGCTGCTGCTGGTCGGCGGGATCATCGCCCTGGTCGGGATCCGGCGCTCGAAGACAATTCACGGCCCCGAACGTTCGATGGCCGCCCTCGAGGCGACCAAATCCACGTTCAGCGGCTGACGGGGTGCCTCTTGCGGTCACGCCGTACGAGGCGATCCACGCGCAGGGGCCGTGGACCCACCGACTCGTTCCGGCCAACGGTGCGCAGTTCCACCTCGTAGAGGCGGGCCAGGGCCCGCTGGTCATCCTGTTGCACGGGTTTCCCCAGTTCTGGTGGACCTGGCGGGAGTACCTGCCCGCGCTGGCCGCGGCCGGCTATCGGGCGGCGGCCATGGACCTGCGCGGATACGGTGGCTCCGACCACTCCCCGCGCGGCTACGACCCCACCACGTTGTCCAATGATGTCTTGGGAGTCATTGCTTGCCTCGGCGAACCGTCGGCCGTCATCGTCGGTCACGGCTGGGGCGCACACATCGGATGGACCGCGGCGCGGCGCTCGCGGATGGTGACCGGGCTGACCGCTATCTCCGCGCCCCACCCGGTGCGTCTACGGGAGTCGGCGCGCCAGCAGCCGCAGTTCCAGGCGTGGCGGTACGCCTTGCGCTACCAGTGGCCGTGGCTTCCCGAGCGGGACTTCGCCACGGACAATGCTTTGCGGGTCGCGGAGGTCCTGGAGTCCTGGTCGATCCAGCGGCAGTGGCTCACCCCCGAGGTCTCCGACCGCTTCCGGGCGGCGTTCCTCATAGGCAACACCGCGCACTGCGCGATGGAGTACCACCGATGGGCCTGGCGCAGTTACGTGCGCGCCGATGGCCGCCGGTTCAACACCTTGATGGCCGCGGAGCCGATCCAGCAACCGGTCCTGCACATCCACGGCCGACAGGACCCCACCGTCCTGGCAGCCACGACTACCGGCAGCGGCGACTACGTGGCGGGGCCCTACGATTTGGCGCCGATCGACGAGTGTGGGCATTTTCCGCACGAGGAGCGCCCGGAGGTCGTGCTGCCGATGCTGCTGGAGTGGCTGGCCGCGCACGGGTAGGCGACTCGCCAGTCGGTGCAGATAGCGCCAGCCTGCACAGCCGTTGGACTTACGCACAACCGTTGGACATCGGTACAGCCGTTGGACTTGGACGGCCCGCGCACCTCCAACGCCGGTACCCAACTCCAACATCCGTACCCAACTCCAACGCCTGTGCTCACCATCAGGCCGCGGCCCACCAGCCGAAGGACTCTCTACGGCGAGCAGGTCCCGGTCTCGACCGGGATGTTGCGGTCGGAGGCGTTACGCAGGGCCTGGCCCACACTCTTGTTCGTCAGCGCGAACCCGGTTCGCTTGTACTGCTGTGAACTGGCGAAGATGACACCGGCGTACCGTCCGTCGCGAGTGAGCAGCGGACCGCCGGAGTTGCCCGGGATGACCCGGCCACGCACGACGAAGATCTCGCGGGGTTTTGTGGGTTTGCCGTAGATGTTGTCGGAGAACACCGGGCTCTCGGAGGTGCGGGTGACGATGCGCGCGCTGCGCAGATCCAGCGGGCCGCCTCCCGGGTAGCCGGCGATGATCGCCGGGTCGGCGTCCTGCACTTGCCGGGAGGCCTCCAGCGGTCTGACACCGAGGCCGGGGACGAACAGCACTGCGAGATCGAGGTCGGCGTTGAAGTACACCACGTCAGCGCCCCATGAACGGCCGTCGGAGGCCACGACCCGGACCTGACTCATCCCAGCCACGACATGGGCGTTGGTGGCGATGCGGTCGGTGGTGTACACAAATCCCGAACCCGTCGAGCCCTGGCCACATGCGGGCGTGGGGCCGGAGACGCGCAGCACGGATTGGCTGGCGACAACGGCGGCATCCGACACGTTCTTGGGCGGCTTGGGCACCTTGTTGCCGGGCAGGCCTTCGAGGCCGAAGAAGACTTCCGGCAGATGCACCTGGTCCAGCAGTTGGCGCACCGAGTACGCCAAGTCGGTGGCCTGTGACGGAGCGAGGCGCTCGACCTGCTGCAGCAGCGCCGAGGAGCGCACCGCCGACGCCAGTGTGGGGGAAGGCAGGGACGCCACGGTGGCAGCCACCAGCCACATCGCGATGAGCCCGGCGAACAGGCTCATCACAGCGCCGGCCGCAGCATCCACGATGCGGGCGGGTCCCACCTGCAGCGCCATCCACAGCGGACGTCCCAGGGTGACCACAAGAGCGTTGCCCAAGCCCACTCCGGCGAGCACCACACCGACACTGATCGCGGCGGCGGCCGGGCCCAGTGCGCCGAGGTTGTTCAAGATCCAGGGAAGGCTGGCTGCGGCGAGCAGTCCGCCGCCGATGGTGCCCACCAGGGACAGCGCGCTGCGCACCAACCCCTGATGCCACCCGATGAGGGCGACCATGAGCAGCACGCCGAGGATGATCAGATCCACTATCCCCATGGGGTGATCCGATCGCGCGAGGCCGTCATCATGTCCATCCGATGTCCACGATACGTCCCGGATCCCAAGCGCGCTCCCAACCACCGAGCGCGAGGATGCGGTCCAGCAGGTGGGCGGTGAATCCCCAGACCAACATGTCGTGCACGGTGAAGCCGGGACCGATGTACCCGCTGGGGTGCCGAACGTTCACCCGGTTGCCGGGATCGGTGAGTTCGGCGATGGGGACCCGGTGCACGTCGGACACCTCCGCGGGATCCATCGCGCTGACTGGTGTGGGTTTGCGCCACCAGCCCAGAACCGGGGTCACCACGAAACCGCTGGGCGGCAGCCAGACGTCCGGCAGGCAGTGCAGGACGTCCACCCCGGACGGTTCGAGACCGGTCTCCTCCTGCGCCTCGCGTAAGGCTGCTCCCACCGGCCCGTGGTCCTCGGGGTCCTCAGCCCCACCGGGGAACGCGGGCTGACCGGCGTGCGAGCGCATGTCCTGCGCGCGCTGGATGAGTAGCACGTCCGGGCCGTCATCGCCATCGCCGAACAGGATCAGCACCGCCGAACGGCGACCCGACTCATCCGGCGGGGAGAACCGGGCCAGTTCTTGCGGGTCGAGGTCGCGGGTGGCCACCACGAGCGGCCGGAGCCACCCCGGGACATCCGCCGGTGACTCCTGCTGGCTGTGCGCACCTCCCCAGCTCATGGCCGCTTGATCATCTTCTCCGCGCGGACCGGGTCCTGTTCGCCCAGATCGCGCGAGGGGCACAAGCGGGCCACCGGACATGCCCCACACGCCGGTTTGCGGGCGAAGCAGCAACGACGACCGTGGAAGATCAATCGATGCGAGACCATGGTGCGGTCCTTGCGCGGGAACAGCGCGTCGAGGGCGTACTCGATGCGAACCGGATCGGTCTGCGTGGTCCATCCCAGCCGCTGCGAAAGCCTGGACACATGGGTGTCCACGGTGAATCCCGGCTGGTCGAACGCGTTGCCCCGCACGACATGCGCGGTCTTGCGCCCCACTCCGGGCAGAGTCGTCAGCGCCGACATGGGCCGCGGGATCTGTCCGTGGTACTTCTCGCAGACGCGGGCAGCCATCGCCTGCAAAGATGCGGCCTTGTTGCGGAAGAAGCCGGTGGAGCGGATGATCTGCTCGAGGTCGGCCCGGTCCGCGGCGGCCAGTGCGACCGGATCCGGATACCGCTCGAACAGGGTCGGCGTCACCTGGTTGACCCGCTCGTCGGTGCATTGCGCGCTGAGGATCGTGGCCACCAGCAATTCGTACGCGTCGCGGAAATCGAGTTCGCAGTGCGCGTCGGGATAGACCTGTTGCAGGATCCGGTCCACGGCTCGGGCTCTGCGTACCAGCGCGACCGGGGGACGTTGTTCCACCGCCCCAGGGTACGCGCCCGGGGCGTCGAGATTCCGGCCACCGTTGGGCATCGGCCCGTGCGACGCCACCCGGTCGGAGGACACCCGTTGGGTGCAACCACACGATCGAGTGGTCAGGCTGACCGGTGATCGGGCCGATAGTGCCAGCATGACAACGTTCCAGGAGGTGCCGGCGCTGCTGGCTGAACTGTCCTTGGACGATCTGCGAATCCTGCGCCACCACCTCTCCGACGAGGAGAGCCGGGTGTCCTACTGGCGCCGACTGTTCCAGGCCCGGCTGGACATGCTCAGTCGTGGCAACGAGGTGGACACCGCAGATGTGCGCTCTGCGCTGCAGGAAGTGTCCAGCGCCCCACGACGCTGGCAGGCCCTGGGGCTGCATCCGGCCGACATCGACACCTCGATGCCCGAAGCCCACTCGCTGTGGAGTCAGGTCGTGGACCCCGACGACGAGGAACAATGCGCCGCGTACACGGCACTGTTGCAGGCAATGGAGCAGTCGTTGTCGACCAATCGTCGGGCGCTGCACCGCCAGATCGATGCGGTGACAGCCGAACTGATCGCCCGATACCGGACAAATCCGGCACTTGCTCTGACCGCCCTACCGACCCAGCGACGTAACGCTTAGGTCAACGCCGGGCATGAAGGCCGGTTCCTGGGCCACACTGTCAAACGTGGATGACGTCTTACGCCAAGCTCCCCTGTTCACCGCCCTGGATGAAGAGGCCGCCGCCGCTTTGCAAGCCTCGACGGTCGAGGTCCGCCTGGCCAAGGGCCAGGACCTCTTCCTCGAAGGTGAGCCCGGCGACCGGATGTTCGTCATCACCGAGGGCAAGGTCAAACTCGGACACACGGCCTCCGACGGCCGGGAGAGCCTGTTGGCGATCCTCGGGCCCAGCGAACTGCTCGGTGAACTCTCTTTGTTCGACCCTGGGCCCCGCACGGCCACGGCCACGGCGCTGACCGACGCGACGCTGATAGCGGTGGGCCACTCGGCGCTGCGCCCCTGGCTCACCGGACGCCCCGAGGTCGCCGAGGCGCTGCTACAGGCACTGGCCCAGCGTCTGCGCCGCACCAACGAGGCCATGGCGGATCTGGTCTTCTCCGACGTCCCGGGCAGAATCGCGAAGATCCTGCTGGACCTCGGCGACAAGTTCGGCCGTCAGCTGCCCGACGGGCTGCACGTCACGCATGACATGACGCAGGAGGAATTGGCACAACTGGTGGGCGCTTCGCGGGAGACCGTCAACAAGGCACTGGCCGACTTCGCCAGTCGCGGCTGGATCCGGCTCGAATCGCGCTCCGTGGTGCTCATCGACATCGACCGCCTGCAACGCCGCGCCCGCTGACCGGGGCGGTGCGATTGCTTCGACGGGTCGTCGCGCAACTGAGCCCGATCGGATGGGTCGCCATCGGGGTCGCGGTGGCGCTGTGCTGGAACTACATCACGATCGCCTCCGACGAGTACCTGCTGGATCTGGATGTTTATCGCGACGCCGCCGAGGTCGCCTGGGCCGGCGGTGACCTGTACGGCGCACGCTTCACCTCCGTGGAGCTGCCGTACCTGTACCCGCCCTTCGCGATCCTGTTCCTGACCCCGGTGTCCTGGCTGTCGCAGGTCAGCGCACAAGTGGTCTGGACGGCCATCACGCTGGTCGCCGTGATCGTCTATGCGTGGATCTGTGTGCGCAATTTCGCCGCCGATCGTTTCCACACCCCGACCGTCTATGCAGTGACCATCGCGTTCACCCTGGCCATGGAACCCACGGAATCGGGGCTCAAGTTCGGTCAGGTCAACATCCTGCTCGCGGCGTTCCTGGTCCTCGACCTCAGCCATCGGACCGGCCGACTGCCGCAAGGTGTCCTGACCGGCCTCGCAGCGGCGGTCAAACTCACCCCGCTGCTGCTGGCCGTCTACTTCTTGGCCACCAAACGGGTACGGCCGGCTATGGTCACCATCGGCACCTTCCTGGCAGCCAGCGCGGTGGCGGTGGTCGTCTTCCCGAAAGCGTCGTGGGTCTACTGGACGGGCACGTTCCTGCAGGCTGACCGGGTGGGCGTGGACTACATCAGCAACCAGTCGATCAACGGCATGCTGCAGCGGCTGCTCGGCGACACCCGGGCCACGCAGATCGCATGGCTGGTACTGGCCGGGCTGGTCATCGTGGGCGCGATGGTCGTGGCCCACCATCTGTACGACGCCTACCCGCATCTGACCGACGCGTTGATCCTGGCCGCGATGCTGCTCGTCTCGCCGATCAGCTGGACCGCCCACTGGATATTGATCCTGCCGCTGCTGCTGGTGGCGGCACTGCCCGACCGGCCCGTGGTGCTGCTGCAGGGTTTGGCAGCGGTGCTGGCCGGCGCATTGCTGTACGGGGTGGTCAGGCCCTCCCAGACTGCGCAGATCCTCGCCGATCCGCACGACGACCAGGTGTTCTTCGGCAACACGTTCACCTGGCTCACGCTGATCGTGGCTGCCGCGTGCGTGCTCTGGTACTGGTCGCGCATCGACGAGGACTCGCCCGGACGCCGCAGCGCTTCGTTGCAGCCGGGCACCTCTGTTTGAAGGCCCACGGATTGTGCCGGGGGGCGGAACCCCGTCACGGCCCAACCCTGACCCGCCCCGATCACACCCGGCCGAGGTACTCCAACTGTGCGCGTACGCTCAGCCGCGCCGCCGGCCACAGCACCTGGGGCACGTCGGCGTAGACCTGCTCGACGATCTGCTGCGCGGTCGCCTCGATGCCCGCATCGGGATCCGCGGACTCCAGGACTGCGGCCACCTCCTCCAAACGCGCATGGCGGTGGTCAAGATATGCCGTCAGCGCGGCTGCGGCGTCCGGCAGGACCGGGCCGTGTCCCGGCCACACCTGGGTGGCGCCAGCGGTCTGCACCAGGTCGGACAACTCCCGCAGCGAGGCCAGGTAGTCACCGAGCCGGCCGTCGGGGTGGGCGACCACAGTGGTGCCGCGGCCCAGGATCGTGTCACCGGTCAGCAGCGCAGCCCGTTGCGGAAGGTGCATGCTCACCGAATCGGACGTGTGGCCGGGGGTGCCGACGATGTGCACCTCGAGGTCCGCGTGGACCAGCACCTCACCATCGGTCAGACCTTCATCGCCCAGTCGATGCGCCGGATCCAGCGCGCGCACGGGCGCTGCGAACTGGCCGGAGAACAACCCGGCGCCTTCACTGTGATCGGCGTGGCCATGGGTCAGCAGAATCTCCCGGACCCATCTGCCGGCCAACTCCCGTTCGACCGCGGCCAGGTGCGCACGGTCGTCCGGCCCCGGATCCACCAGTACCACCGAATCCGCGTCCGCCGCCAGCACCCAGGTGTTCGTGCCATCCAGTGTCATCGGGCCCGGGTTACCCGCGAGAACGCACGTCCCGCCGCTGAAACGACCGCCCTTCCATGGGCCGAGACTGCCGGGCATCGCCACGAAATTGGTCACAGCGGCTGCCCGGTGTAGCCGTTGACCAGCACCCAGTCGATGCCCAGTTCCTGGTCATCCACCGGGATCGGCCGGGGCATGATCGGCACCGGCTGGCGCTGTGGCGCGAGCGCCTGCTCGACTGTGCCGAACGTCGCCAGTTCCGCCAGTACTGCTGCCGTCGGAGGCAGCATCGGTAGCCCGGATGTCTGCTCCGGACGGAACCACCCGATGGCCTGGTGCTCGTCGGTCAGCCCGGCGAGGTCCTGGCCCACGGGCAGTCGTGTGGCGAAGAACTTCGTGTCGAACCTGCGGGACTCGACCTCGGGGGTGATCCAGTGGCTGAACGGATGCAGGGACTCCACGGCTGGCCGCACCTTCAGCTGCGCGAGGACCTGGGCGAACTCCTGCGCCCGGTAGGCCTGGACGTCCTCGCGGGGGTTGGGATCCGTGAGCAGCACGCCGCACTCCTCGAACGTCTCCCGGATGGCGGCGATCAGCCACGGATCCCCACTGGCGGCGTCGGCCGCATCCACCGCTCCGCCAGGAAACACGTACATGCCCCGTGCGAAACCCAGGTGGGCCGACTTCTGCAGCAGGGCCACCTCAATTCCGTCGGGTCCATCACGCAGCAGGACGACGGTGGCCGCCGGCCGGGTCGCAGGTGGGGTCCACAGGCCGCCGTAGACGACTGCCCGTGCCCGTTCCAGCAGTTGCGGGGGCATGTCCATCAGAGGACCTCGGCGATGACCTCGACTTCGACCGGGGCGTTGAGCGGCAACTGCGCGACGCCGACTGCGGATCGCGCGTGCACGCCGTTCTCGCCGAGGACGTCGCCGATGAGTTCTGACGCGCCGTTGATCACCTGCGGCTGGGCGGTGAATCCATCGGCGCTGGCCACGAACCCCACGACCTTGATGATGCGCACGTTCTCCAGTCCTTCGGCCGCCGCAGCGACTGCGGCCAGCGCATTCAGGGCACACTGGCGCGCGCAGGCCACCGCGTCGCTGACCGCCACCTCAGCGCCGACCAGCCCCGTGTGCAGCAGTTCGCCCGACGCGAACGGCAACTGACCGGAGGTGTAGATGTGCGAGCCCGAGCGCACCGCTGGAACGTAGGCCGCAACGGGCGCGGGGACGGCCGGAAGAGTGATGCCCAGTTCCTCGAGGCGCGCCGCGACGGTCACGACTTGGCCCGTTTGAAGTACGCCACCAGGTTCTCCGGGGTCGGCCCCGGCACAACCTGGATCAACTCCCAGCCGTCGGCGCCGAAGTTGTCGAGGATGGCTTTGGTGTTGTGGATGAGCAGCGGTGCGGTCAGGTACTCCCAAGTGGTCATGCCCCGACCCTAAGTCACCAACCCGCCGGGCCGCACGAGCCGGATGCTGGACCGCCCTGCGCCACCAGACGACCTGCCGACCTAATGTGGACAGGTGAACGTTCGGGCACCCAACTGGTCACGGGTCCGCCTGCACGTGGTCTCCGGCAAAGGTGGCACCGGCAAATCCACCGTGGCTGCGGCGCTGGCCCTGGCGCTGGCCCGCGGTGGCAAGAAGGTCCTACTGCTCGAGGTGGAAGGCCGCCAGGGTATTGCTCAGATCTTCGACACCGCCCCGCTGCCCTACCAGGAGAGCAAGGTGGCCGTGGCCGAGGACGGCGGCATCGTTTACGCGCTGCCCGTTGACGCCGAGGCGGCGATGCTGGAATACCTCGAGATGTTCTACGGCATCAAGCGCGGCGGATACGCCCTGCGCCGGCTGGGGGCCATCGACTTCGCGACCACCATCGCCCCAGGACTGCGTGATGTCCTGCTGACCGGGAAGGCTTCCGAAGCGGTCAAGCGCGGGGAGAAGGTGGGCCGTCCGGCCTATGACGCGGTGGTCCTGGACGCTCCGCCGACTGGCCGGATCACACGGTTCCTCAACGTGAACACCGAGATCGCCGGGCTCGCGAAGGTCGGACCGATCCGCACCCAGGCTGACTCGGTGATGGGCGTCATCCGTTCGGCGCGCACCGCCGTGCACCTGGTCACCCTGCTGGAGGAGATGCCGGTGCAGGAAACGCTCGACGGGCTTGCCGAACTTCGCGCTGCCGGTCTGCCGCTGGGCGCGGTGGTCATCAACCAGGTCCGCGGTTCCCAACTCGATGACGAGCAGCTGCGACTGGCCGCCGAACGCGCGCTTCCAGAAAGCGTTCTGAAGAAGGGGCTGCGTGCTGCAGCCATCGATCCCACTGCTGCCACGCTGCGCGCGCTGGCCGACGAGGCGGCCGACCACGCGGCGCGAGCAGCTCTGCAGAACAGCGAGCGTCGCCGCCTGGCCCAGACCGACCAGCCCATCCTGGAACTGCCCCTGCTGCCCGGCGGTATCGATCTCGCCGCGCTGTACGGGTTGTCCGAGGCGATGACCGAACAGGGGCTTCCCGGATGAGCGCAGCACCGCACTTGGACATCGACGCCCTGCTCGACGACCGCGGCGTGGGCGTCATCGTGTGCTGCGGTTCGGGCGGGGTGGGCAAGACGACCACGGCAGCCGCGCTTGCCCTCCGCGCCGCCCAACGGGGCCGCAACGTCTGCGTGCTGACTATCGACCCCGCCCGCCGCCTGGCGCAGTCCATGGGCCTGACGGAACTGGACAACACCCCTCGTCCGGTTCCCGGCATCGAGGGCGGCTCGCTGAGCGCGATGATGCTCGACATGAAGCGCACGTTCGACGAGATCGTGATCGCCCACTCCGACCCCGAACGCGCCGAGGCGATTCTGGAGAACCCCTTCTACCAAGCCCTCTCGAGTTCATTCGCCGGCACCCAGGAATACATGGCGATGGAGAAACTCGGCCAATTGCGCCAGCAGTCGGCCGGCGGGGATCCTTGGGATTTGATCGTGGTCGACACGCCCCCGTCGCGCTCCGCGCTGGATTTCCTGGATGCGCCCAAGCGGCTGGGGTCGTTCCTCGACGGTCGCCTGATCCGGGTCCTCGCCGCCCCAGCACGCGGCGCGGGACGCATGTCGGCGCGGGTCTTCAGCGCCTCGCTGGGCCTGTTCACCAGCGCGCTGAGCAAGGTCATCGGAGCGCAGGTGCTGCGTGACATGCAGTTGTTCGTCAGCAGTTTTGATGCCCTGTTCGGGGGTTTTCGGGAGCGCGCAGATCAGACGTTCGCGCAATTGCAGGCCCCGGATACCCGCTTCCTGGTGGTGGCGGCGCCTGAGTCCGACGCCCTGCGCGAAGCCTCATACTTCGTCCAGCGCCTTGAGTCCGAGAGCATGCCGCTGGCCGGGTTGGTGCTCAATCGGGTCCAGGAAGTGCGGCTGCCTGAGTTGACCGCGTCAACGGCCCGGGCCGGAGCCGAACGCCTCAACGGCGAACACCATCTGGTCGCCGAACTGCTGAAACTGCACGCCGACCGCATGGAGACCGCAGCCCGGCAGGAGCATCTCGCCGGCTCATTCACCGGTGCCCACCCGCGCGTGCCGGTCGCTTCGGTCATTGCGCTAGCCGACGACGTGCACGACCTGGAGGGCCTGCAGACCGTGGGCAATCTGCTGGCCGGGGACCCCACCACCACCTGAGAATCGTTCCGATTCGACATTAGTTGAACATTCATGTACTGTTGGTTGAAACGTCAACTTATATGGAGAGTTACTCATGACCGACCTGACCCAGTACAGCGGCACCTGGACCATCGACCCCGCCCACACCCGCTTGGGCTTCGTGGCCCGGCACGCCATGGTCACCAAAGTCCGCGGCTCATTCAACGAGTTCAGCGCTTCCATGACCCTCGACGGCGCCAACCCATCGGCTTCCAAGGCCACGCTCACCGCGCAGATGGCAAGCATCGACAGTGGCAACGCCGACCGCGACGCCCACCTGAAGTCCGCGGACTTCTTCGACATCGAGACCTACCCGACGATGAGTTTCGCGACCACCGGCGTCAAGCAGGCCGACGACTCATTCGTGGTGCTCGGCGACCTCACGATCAAGGACGTCACTCGGCCGGTCGAGATCGAGGTGGAACTCGACGGGATCGTCAACGACCCGTTCGGCAACGTGCGAGCTGGATTCGCCGGCCAGACGGAGATCAGCCGCAAGGACTTCGGACTGACCTGGAACGTGGCGCTGGACACCGGCGGCGTGCTGGTCAGCGACAAAATCAAGATCGAACTTGACGTCTCGGCCACAAAGGACGCCTGAGTCGACGAATGGGCCCACTCCCCGATCGGGGGGTGGGCCCATTCTGCGTTTTGCGTCAGGCGCTGACGTAGCTCTTCTGCCGCACGTCGACCTGCGAGGGGATCGGCCTGGATGCTGCGTTCTGCAGCAGGTCGGTCCATGACTTCACATGTGGTCGCCTGCGAAGCAGAGCCCTGCGTTCGCGTTCGGTCATCCCTCCCCAGACACCGAACTCGATGCGGTTGTCCAGCGCATCGGCCAGGCACTCCATCTTCACCGGGCAGCCGCCGCAGATCTGCTTGACCCTGTTCTGTGCAGCCCCCTGCACAAACATTTCGTCAGGATCAGTCTCGCGGCATGCAGCCTGGGAACTCCAGGCGATCACGTTCAGCACTCGTTCTTCCCCTTGTCCGCTTTTGGAAAACCCCCGAAAGCTTTCCGTAACTCTAAGCAAGGCCACCGCTACAGGAGAGGCCCATTCGTACTACTTAGACTAGGCAATTTGTACCATTTGAAGTTTGCGACACGTGGTGTCGGAGTTATCTACGTCACATGTTCTGGTAGACAGCATGGCGCATCGCGTTCACCCTTGCGATAGCGGGGTACTGCCACTCACCCGTTCGCCGCACCTCCGCGTGACGAATCGCGCAGGCTGCTGAGTGCGCGCGGAACCAACACAACGTACCCTTACGTCTGATGGCTGTGTCGAAAACCCCTAAGAATTCCGCTGACGCGCGAAAACCTCTGTCCGGCCTGGCCCGGATAGCTGTGGTCGGTGCGATCGGTGGCGCCATCCTCGCCGCTATGGCCGTGCCGGTCGTCGCCGGGATCGGCAAGGCGTCCGACGTCGCCGCCGAACAGATCGGTGCGCTGCCCGCGGAACTGGCCACACCGCCGCTGCCGGTGCGCACGATCATGGAGGACGCCGACGGCAACCGGATCGCGACGCTTTTCGACGAGAACCGCATCGAGGTTCCGCTGAAGAAGATCAGCCCCAACATGCAAAAGGCCGTGATCGCGGTCGAGGACCAGAGGTTCTACGAACACCGCGGCGTCGACATCCAGGGCTTGATCCGGGCACAGCTGGAGAACACTGCCAGCGGTTCCATTCAGCAGGGCGCGTCGACCCTGACCATGCAGTACGTCCGCAACGTGCTCGTGACGGCGGCCCGCACTCCCGAGCAGGTGCAGGCGGCACGCGAACGCACCACCGCGCGCAAGCTGCAGGAGATCCGGTACGCGGTGCAGCTCGAGCGTGAGTTGTCCAAGGACGAGATCCTCAACCGCTACCTGAACATCGCGTACTTCGGCTCCGGTGCCTACGGGGTCGAAGCGGCTTCCCGGCGGTACTTCGGCCACAGCGCGAAGAAGCTGAGCCCGGTCGAGGCCGCCACGCTGGCCGGCGTCGTCCAATCCCCGGTCGGGTTCGACCCGCTGGTGAACCCTGAGGCCGCCCAGGTCCGCCGCGACGAGGTGCTGGCCAAGATGGAAGCCCAGGACTTCATCACTCCCGAGCAGTACAACAAAGCCGTGGCCAAGTCGGTGCAAGACACCCTCAAGCCCAAACAGATCAGCAACGGCTGCGCTGAGAGCGACTACCCGTTCTACTGCGACTACGCCGTGAAGCAGATCCTCAACGATCCGAACTACGGCAAGACGCTGCAGGATCGTGAGGACTTCCTCAAGCGCGGCGGCGTGGTCATCCGCACCGCCATGCAGCCCAAGGCGCAGGCGGCCGCCACCAACGCGGTCATGAACACCATCCCACCCAAGGACCCGAGCAAGAAGGGTGCCGCGATCGCGATGGTCACCCCGCAGACCGGTGAGGTCGTTGCGCTGGCCCAGAACCGCGTGTGGGGGACCAAGGGCAAGGGCAAGACCACCTACAACTACGCCGTCGACCAGAAGGATGGCGGCACCACCGGCATGCAGGCGGGATCGACGTTCAAGATCTTTACGATCGCGGCGGGCATCGAGGCGGGCGTATCCCCTTACCGTGTCTTCGACTCCGCCGACGACAAGACCTTCGCAGCGGGCCCCTGGGGCTGTACGGACAACTACTTCGGTCCGTACACGGTGAGCAACTCCACCTCCTCGGGTCAGTTCAACATGCTGCAGGGCACCGCGTTCTCCGTGAACACCTACTTCGTCGGCCTCGAGCAAGCCGCCGGCCTGTGCCGCACGGTGGATATCGCCAAGCGCACCGGTATGACACTGGCGAACGGCGGCGAACTGCCGACCGTGCAGTCCTTCACGCTCGGCTCGGTCGAGGTTTCGCCGCTGGCGCTCGCGACCAGCTACGCGACTATGGCCAACCACGGCGTGTACTGCAAGCCCCACGCCATCACCAAGATCATCGACGAGCGCAACAGCGGTAAGAAGATCGTCTCCAAGGTCGAACCGCAGTGCCGACAGGCGGTGTCGCGTGAGGTGGCCGACTCGACCACCGCAATCCTGACGGCAGTGGTCGATGGCGGCATCGGCGGGCGCACCGGTGCCGCGATGAGCCTGGGCCGCGACGTCACGGGCAAGACCGGAACCACAGACACGTCGGCGGCCGTCTGGTTCGCCGGCTACACCCCGAGCCTCTCGACAGCTGTATGGGTCGGTGATCCCCGCGGCGGGTTCAAGTACCCGATGAAGAACGTGTACATCAACGGGTCCTACTACGGTCAGGTCTTCGGTTCGAGCCTCCCCGGTCCGATCTGGAAGCAGGCGATGCAGGGCGCGCTGGCCGACACGCCGCCCGAGACGTTCGAACTACAGACGCTGTACGGACTGCGGTCGGCACGCGGCGGCGGCTCGTACATCCCGCCTACCACCGCGGCGACCCCTTCACCCACCCCCTAAACACCAGCCTCTACGGGTCGTCGAGGCTGGTGTGGTAGACGTGGCCGCGGGGGCTGGTCCAGCGCAGGACCGCGCCGGGCAGCATTTGGACTTTCCAGTTGGTGTGGGTTTTGAGCCGGTGGTGGTATCTGCACAGGGCGGCGAGGTTGCCGTGGTGGGTGGATCCGCCCGGATGCGGGATCACGTGGTCGAGGTCGCACATCACCGCGGGGCGTCGGCAGCCGGGGAAGCGGCAGTGCCGGTCGCGGGTGCGGACCCATCGGGCCAGGCTGGGGGCCGGTGTGTATCCGGTCGAGGGCCGGGGCCGGTCCAAGGTGATCCGGTCGGCGCCGTGGCACAGGGTGCCGGTGTGTTCAGCGCTCAGCGGGCCGTGGCCGGGTAGTTCCGGGCCGGCCGGGGTGATGATCACTTGTACCGGGACCGGGTCGCCGGCGCGGAGCCCGGTGAGCAGGGCGACCAGGGTGTCCGCGCGGGCGGCGTCGACGCCGCCTTCGATGTTGGCCGCCGCGGCGCGTAGCGCGTTCCAGCAGGCTTGGGCTTCTTCTGCGCTCAGGTACGCCCCGAGGGTGGCCATGCCGTCGGACTCCGGGGTGATCCAGACCCGGCGGGTGCGGATGGCGCGTTTGCGGCGGCGCGCGGCCGCGTCGGGGTCGATCGCTGCGATCTGGCGGGCCAGCCAGGCCCGCAGCTGGGCGCGGGTGTGTCCGGTGGCGTAGTCGACCGCGTCGGTGGCCAGCCGCTGGCGGGCAGCGGTGGGCAGTTCGGTGGTTCCGATCACGATCTCGCGGGCTTTGGGCAGGTCCAGGCGTCCCAGGCGTAGACCGTCGAGGACGTGCGGCAGGTCGGTGCACAGCCAGTGCGCCAGGTCCGCGCGGTCGATGGCCGCCCCGGACGACCAGTGCAGCGCCGCGGCGACCTCCGCGGGCGCCGGATCGATCAGTTCGCCGGTCTGGTCGATGAAGTCCGGCATTTCCCGGGACACCTGCTCGATGGCTTCGATCTGCCGGGCATGGGCCCACCCGATCACGACCTCGCAGGCCGCGGTCACCGCCAACGCGTCGGCGTCGGGCAGCGCCATCAACTCCATCGCCTGGACCACCGAACTGTTCATGACACCACGCTAAACAGGGGGTACGACATTTCCGCACCGCCGGAAACCAGGCTGTGGACAGGCCAGCCCACCTCGATCAGGTCGGCGGATCGTCGCCCTGACTGCCCGCCCGCGAACCCCATCGCCGCACCCCCCGCTCTGTTCATGACACCACGCTAAACAGGGGGTACGACATTCCCGCACCGCCGGAAACCAGGCTGTGGACAGGCCAGCCCACCTCGATCAGGTCGGCGGATCGTCGCCCTGACTGCCCGCCCGCGAACCCCATCGCCGCACCCCCCGCTCTGTTCATGACACCACGCTAAACAGGGGGTACGACATTTCCGCACCGCCAAAAACCAGGCTGTGGTCAGGCCAGCTAATCGATTCCCATCAGATCAGCCAGCACGTCGAGTTCGAACTCGAAATAGGCACGTCGATCGGCCATCGAATCGCCGACGACGTTGTGCCGGTGCCCGAACAGCTCGAAAGAGATCGAGCCAATCACATGCGCCCAGGCCATGAGTCCCAAGGCGAATGCAGAATCGGAGAAGTCCCTCGTGGAAAGACTCGCCCATGTGTTCACGTCGGAGAGCGCGGGCTTCAGGCTCCGCGCCACGCGCGCCGAGAAGGCGGGCACCGTTGTCTCGACCTTGGCTTCCTGAAGGATCCCGATCAGAAGATTCGGGATGCGCGTGGCCGGGGCGATGGTGTCCTGCGGTGCGGCGTATCCGGCCACCGGGGACCCGTAGAGCAGAGCAAACCGCTGAGGTTCATCCAACGCCCACTCCCGGCACGCAAGACCGATCGCCTTCCATCGCCTGCGAAGGTCAGCGACGCGGCGCGTTTTCGCCTCGACGACGTCAGCCATATCGTCGAACGCACCGATGATCAGTAGCGTGAGCAACTCATCTCGAGAACTGACATACCGATAAATCGCACTGGAGGCCATACCGAGCTCCCGGGCCACAGCACGTACGGACAGGTCCGCCGGGCCAACCTCGAGCAGTTGCTGGTTGGCCGCCACGGTGATCGCGTCGAGAATGGCCACGCGATTCCGTTCCCTAATGCCTGGTGCGCTCATGGGTGAACTATATGCGAGCACCGCTCTTGATATGTTGAGAGCAACGCTCTATTATGAGAGCACTGCTCACATAAGGAGATAGAATGCGCACACACGCAATCATTGGAGCCGGTCAGGTCGGCCGACGACTGGTACGATCGCTCATCGGCAACGGCGAATCCGTGCGAGTGGTCAGTAGGCGGGGAACGAGCCTCGACGGCGCCCGGGTCATTTCGGCTGATGCTGCCGACCGGGAATCACTGCTGGCCGCGACGACAGGAGCAGACGTGATCTACAACTGCGTGAACCCGGCGTACCACTCATGGCAGGAGGAATGGCCGCCGATTGCGAACAACCTCATCGAGGCTGCCGAACATGCCGACGCCGTTCTGGTGACGTTGAGCAATCTGTACGGCTACGGCCCGGTCGATCACGCGATGACCGAGGAAATGCCCCTGCCAGGTCACACCCGTAAGGGCTCTGTGCGAGCGAACATGTGGCATCAGGCACTCGCGGCCCACCAGGCCGGTCGCATCCGCACCACGGAGGTCCGCGCCAGCGACTACATCGGCGAAGCCGGCGGTCAGACCAACTTCGGCGACAGGGTGATCCCGAAGCTGCGAGCAGGCAAGGCAGTGACCCTGATGGGCCGCGCGGACCAGCCCCATTCCTGGACCTACACCGGCGACGCCGCCCGGCTGCTGAGCATTGTGGGCACCGACGAACGCGCCTGGGGCAAGGCGTGGCACGTGCCTAGCAACCCGCCGGTGACCCAGGCCCAGGTGATCGCGGATCTGGCCTCCGGGATGGACGTTGAAGTCCCCAGGATCCGAACAGCCGGAGCAGTCATGATGCGCCTGGTTGGCCTGTTCAATGCCGACGCCCGCGAACTCGTCGAGATGATGTACGAGTTCGACAGGCCGTTCGTGATGGACTCGACGAAGGCTCAACAGACGTTCGGCATGGCGCCCACACCCTGGCCGGAGGTCATCCAGGAGACCTTGCGACAAAACGGGGTCAGAACTGCAGCTGTTTGATCGACTTACCCCTGCAGCCGCTGCCGGACGATGCCCGAAACGCTCTTGCCATCGGCGCGGCCCTTCGTTGCCGCAGTCACCTGCTGCATGACCGGACCCATCGCAGCCATTCCCGTCCTACCCGCTTGCGCCGCATCGGCAATGGCCGCGTCGATGATCGCAGACACTTCGTCCTCACTCAACGGCTCGGGCAAGTACTTCGAGAGCACACCGAGTTCGGCCTCCTCCCGCTCGGCGAGCTCGGGGCGTTGCGCATCGCGGTAGGCGGTGGCCGACTCGCGACGCTTCTTGGCCTCTTTGTCGAGCACGCCAAGTACCTCGTCGTCGGACAGTTCTTTGGCCTGCTTGCCTGCGACCTCCGCATTCGTAACAGCGGCCAGCGCCATACGCAGGGTTGCGGCCGTCAGTCCGTCACGGGACTTGATCGCAGCGTGTAAGTCCGACTGCAGCGTTTCCTTCAGAGCCATGGGATCAATCCTGTCATGTGACCTCGATCATGGCGCCGGGGTTTCGCAGCGTGCGACCATGGTGGGATGCACATCGCAGCGAGAACCGGGTTAGCCGGCGTCGGCCTCGGCGCCGCTGCCTTGGCGTACTCGTTGTGGGAAGCACACCAGTTCACGTTGCGCGAGGTGCGGGTTGAGGTGCTGCGGCCGGGCTCGCGCCCCTTACGGGTACTGCAACTGACAGACCTGCACTTGACTCCTCGGCAAGAAGACAAAATGGCCTGGGTCCGTTCGCTGGCCCAACTCGAGCCGGACTTCGTGATTCTGACCGGCGACCTGCTGGGTCACATGGACGCCGTTCCTTACCTGGCCAAGACGCTGGAGCCCCTCAACGGAACGCCGGGCGTGTTCGTCTTCGGATCCAACGACTACTGGAGCCCGAAGACAGTCAACCCCTTCAAGTACTTCGTCAAGGACCGCACCCCGGTGATGTCCACACAGCGACTACCGACCGACGAACTGGAATCAGAACTGCTGAACGCCGGATGGCAGGGACTGAACAACGCCGTGGCTGAGGCCACCGTCGCCGGCAACCGGATCGACATGCGTGGCGTTAATGACCCGCACATCCAACTGGACCGCTATCACGAAGTGGCCGGGGATTTCGACCCCGATGCGGCCCTGCGGCTGGCAGTCACCCATGCCCCGTACTCGCGCGTGCTGGACCCCATGGCGGCCGACGGCGCGGACCTGATCATCGCCGGGCACACCCACGGCGGTCAGGTGTGCATTCCCGGTTACGGCGCGCTGGTCACCAACTGCGACATCGACACTCGGCGGGCCAAGGGGCTGTCCTCCCACCAAGGCACCGCGCTGCACGTGAGCGCCGGGCTTGGAACCAATCCGTATGCACCGATCCGGCTGGCCTGTCCGCCGGAAGCCACGATGCTGCACCTGCTGCCGAGGGCGCACTAACGGCCGGTATCCTCAGTAGGAGTGCGGGGTGTGGCGCAGCTTGGTAGCGCGCTTCGTTCGGGACGAAGAGGCCGTGGGTTCAAATCCCGCCACCCCGACTGCACAAAAGGGGCCATCATCCGCTGGCGCGGATGATGGCCCCTTTTGTGCAGTCGGGAAGGCCAGGATTTGGGAGGAGCGAGGCCCCCAGGGCCGAGCGACGGCTCCCGCCACCCCGATCCGAAACCCGACGTGAACTCTGGCCACCACAGCCAACCCCCCAAGTCGGGTGATGTGAAGCACACGAACAATGGCTCATAATCCTCGAGACTGCAGCAATAGTCGCGGACGATCGGGAGGTTCTCATGGACGAAATCGACGCGCACGGTTCTGCGCAACCAGAAGCGGCCTTCGGTGACACGCTTCCCAGCCGACCCGAGGCCGGACCCGTTGCGCCGACTGCTCAGCCCCCCGACTGGGTGATGCCGATGGTGCGCAAGATCATCTGGCGGGTCGTGATCGTGGTGTTGCTGGTGACAGCTCTGCTGATCATGGCCACCCAGGCCCGCAGCCTGCTCAGCATGCTGTTCGTCGCCCTCTTCTTCGGCATCGCCATGGAACCCGCGGTCAACCACCTCCACATGAAGCGCGGGATGAAGCGCGGGGCGGCCACCGGTTTGGTGTTCGTGCTGTCCGCGGCGTTCCTGATCACCTTGACATTCATCATGATTCCGGGCCTTATCAATGTGGCCGGCGAGATGTCCACCACCCTGAAGTCAGCAATCCCCAAGATCAACGATCAGTTCAATACTGACTTTCCGACATCCAAGACCGACCCGGCCTTCGCCACCGCCGAGCAGAACGTGAAGGATTGGATTCAGAACAACGCGTCGGACATCATGGGGTTCGCCGGCTCGACCGTGGGACTGATCTTCCAGTTCTTCACCATTGCGATGTTCGCCTTCTACTTCGCCGCAGACGCACCTCGGATCCGGCGAGCCGTGCTCCGTAAGTTCCAGCCCGCCCAGCAGCAGCGCCTCGGGTGGGCCTGGGACACCGCCATCGAGCAGACCGGCGGATACCTCTACTCCCGACTACTGCTCATGCTCATCAACGGAGGTTTGTTCTTCTTCGTGATGCTCCTAGTGGGTGTGGACTGGAAGATCTCCCTGCCGATGTCGATCTTCGAGGGGTTCGTCGCGGAGTTCATCCCCGCGATCGGCACGTACATCGGCGCCGCCGTCCCCATCGTCATCACGTGGGGCATCCAAGGTCTGACCGCCGCGGCGATCCTGCTGATATGGACGCTGATCTACCAGCAGTTGGAGAACTACTTCCTGAGTCCCAAGATCAGCGCCCGGACGATGGAGATCAACGGCGGCATCGCTTTCGGATCGGCCATGGCCGGTGGCGCGATCGGTGGACCAATGCTGGCTTTCATGTCCCTTCCGATCGCCGCCCTGGTGACGTCGTTCTTGAAGAACTTCTCGCGCCGTTACCCGCTGGCGTACTTCTCGCCCTACGACGGTGACTACACCGAAGCTGACGAACAGGAAATGATCGAGTCCCGCCCGCAGGCCAGCAGGGACACTGCAGCCGCAACTGACTGAAGTCCATCGCGAATCGGTCATGATGACTCGAGGACCGGTCAGACCAGCTCCACTCCCATGGCCTCGGCGGCGCCGATCAATCGGCGGTCGAAGGTGAGCAGTGCCCGCCCGCTGCGGCGCGCAAGGTCGAGATAGGCGGCGTCATACGCGCTCAGCCCCGACTCGAGGGCCGTTTGGACAAGGGCTGACGGACCAGCCTCCTGATGGATCTCCACGCGCAGAGACAGCAGCGTGTCCGCGGCGCGCACAGCAACGGCCGGCGTCATCCGCCCGCGACGCACAGCGGCCGTGAAGGCATTCGCGCATTCGAACGTCCAGATCGCCGGGGCGTGCAGTTGTCCACCTCGCACCACGTCTTGCAGTCGTTCATCATCCACGCTCTCGTCGGGGATCACCAACCCCAAGGCTGCGGATGCGTCGATGACGGTCACCGTTGACCCTCTGCGATGAGCGACTCGATCGAGTCCGAACCCATGTCAAGGTTTGCGCGAATCTCGAGTAGATCGGCCATGGCCTGCTCGACCGTGCTCGAACTGCGCGCGGGGATCAGTCGCGCCACGGGATGCCCGTGCCGGGTGATCACCACCGTCTCGCCCGATTCCACGGAGTCGAGCAACTCCGACAGGTGGGTCTTCGCCTCGTACGCACCAACGCTCTTCACACATTCAGACTAGTCGTCGACCAGCCGCCGGATCAATCCTGCGACCGGTCGCTGGAGCGCACCTCAACGCCGCCTTCGGTCGACTCCAGCATCACCTCGAACGCAGACACGCGATCCACAGCACTGACCATGACCGGCGCAGCGGCGACTTTCGCGTCGAACGATCCGAACCCGCGCCGCATCGAACCGACGTCGCGCCACGACGTCACGATGGTCCACACCTGTGGGTCATCGGGACTGCGCCCGACTCTCCCGTCGAGGAAGCCCTCGGCCGCAGCCAAGGCTTCCAGAAGCGAACGTGCCAGGTCGAGGAAGTCATCGCCGCCTCGGTGTTCGGTCACAACGATCATGTGGGCCAGCCTCCCACGTCACGAACTCGAAGCCCCGAGGTGCGCACCCGCCCGTCGCTACTCTGTGGCAATGCGCTTGGCCCCCAAACACTGGAGCACCGAGACCTGGTGGTGTTCCATGCACGGCCACGTGGCACCTGGAGTCGCAGCGGCGCGGCCACCGGGCGGCCAAATGGTGATGGACCTCGATGATGGCACCCGCCTGTCGAGATGTCTGCGGTGTGACGCGTGGGTGCATTCATCCAGACCCGATGCCACCGAACTCGCGCCAACACCCCGTCCGCTGCGCGGCAAAGCCCTCGATGAACTTGTCGTGATCCGGGCTATAGCGATCGAACGTGGCCTGCACGTGGTCTTCTTCCTGACCCTGGCGGTGCTCCTCGTACTGCTGGAATTCGGACTCCCCGCCCTGCAGAGCGATGCCCAGACCCTGCTTCCCCTGTTGGACCAGACGCGCGGTGGTCAGCAGTTCTTCTCCGGCTGGCTGAACCGGCTCATCAATCTCGACGGCGGGCATGTGTGGGTCCTGGCCGGCATGTCGCTGGGCTACGCCCTGCTGGAAGCGGTCGAGGCGTTCTTCCTGTGGCAGGGCAAGAGGTGGGCCGAGTATCTGACCGTGGTGGCCACGGCGGCCTTCCTGCCGCTGGAGATCTACGAATTGGTCAACAAGGCCAGTGCACTCAAGGTCGCCGCCTTGGCGGTGAATCTTGCGATCCTTGCCTACCTGATCTGGACCAAGCGACTGTTCGGGGTTCGCGGGGGCATTGCCAGTCTCGAGCGCGAGCTCGCCGCGGACGTCGATTGGGACGAACTGGAACGGCGCGCCCCACTGACCGAACAGACGTGAGACGGTGCATCCGTGGCAATCCTGCTGGGTGTTCGGTTCCTGCTGGAACTGTCGCTTCTGGCGGCCCTCGGAATCGTCGGGTTCAACGCCTCGGATGATGCCGCGGTCGGCGCACTGATCGGCGCCGCTCTGGTCATCTCCGCGGCCACCGTCTGGGGCGCCATCCTGTCGCCGCGACGGCGCCTCGACCCGCCGGTGGGTATTCGGCTCGCGGTGGAACTGGCCCTGTTCGCCGGTGCGGCAATCGGTCTGGCCGCCACCGGTTACCCCACGTGGGGTGCTGTCCTGTTCACCGCAGAACTGCTGACCGTAGGCGCTCTGTGGGCGATGGGGCACCCGCCCGGCGCGGACGTCGCAACCAAGAGCTGAGGAGTCAGCGCAGCAGAGCACCGGCTTCGGCGATCTCCACCGGATCTCCAGGGGTGGGGATCCACGGCATCTCCAGGCCGTCGCGACCGGCGTAGCGGGGCACGACATGGATGTGGAAATGGAACACGGTCTGCCACGCGGCCACCCCGCAGGCGTTCACGAGATTCACGCCGTCGGCTCCGAGTCTGTCCAGTGCGCACCCCGCAATGTCCTGGGCGAGCGCTGAGCAGGCGGCAAGTTCGTCGGGCGCGATCTCGATCAGGTCCGCGGCGTGCTTCTTGGGAATCACCAGTGCATGCCCGCGGGTGGCGGGGTTGATGTCCATGAAGGCCAGGGCCCGGTCGGTCTCAGCGATCTGGTGGGACGGGAGGTCACCGGCGACGATCGCACAGAAGATGCAGGTCATGGCGCGAGCATAGGCTGTCCGGCATGGCCGAGCCCCTGAAGAACAGCTTCGGACCCACGGTCGTGGACCGGATCGCGCAGAACCTTCCGGTGGACCGGGACGCGTTCGTCAGCGACTGTCTGCGCGGGTTCGAGCCGTTGAGCCTCATGGACCGCGCGCGACACGTCGCGGACGTGATGCATGACCATCTCGACCCGGATCCTGCGACGGCGGTCACACAGGTGGCGCGGAGTCTGGGCACTGATCGTCCGCACGGTATGGACGGGTTCTTCTACAACCCGCACTCCTTCTTCATCGCCCGCTACGGATTGCCGGCGTTCGAGGAGTCGATGGCCGCGCAGTACGAGCTGACCAAACTGTTCACCGCAGAGTTCTGCATCAGGCCGTTCATCGTTGAGTACCCGCAGACGATGGACACGTTGCGGACCTGGACCGGCGACCCGGACGAACACGTACGGCGACTGGTCAGCGAAGGCACCCGGCCCCGGCTGCCGTGGGCGACGCGCCTGCCGCAATTCCAGCGCGACCCAGGGCCGGTCCTGGAACTGCTGGACCGGCTCAAGGACGACGGATCGGAGTATGTGCGGCGTTCTGTGGCCAACAACCTCAACGACATCGCGAAGGACAACCCGCAGGTCGCCCTGGACGTGGCCGGGCGCTGGTACGAAGGCCGCGAACGGCTGGTCAAACATGCGCTGCGGACTCTGCTCAAGGCTGGCGATCCGCAGGCGTTGGCGATCCTGGGCTACTCCACGAGCTCCGTCAGCGCGCACGCCGAATTGCCGCACCGCATCGCCATCGGAAGTTCGCTGCCCTTGGAGGTGACGTTGACCGGCCACGGCCGGGTGCTGGCGGACATCGTCGTGCACTTCGTCAAGGCCAACGGCTCGACCTCCCAGAAGGTCTTCCGGGGGGCGGAACTCGACGTGCATGGCCGGGCAACCCTGCGCCGGACCATCAGTTTCCGCCAGCACAGCACCCGCCGGCACTACCCCGGCGAACACAGGATCGAGGCCCTGATCAACGGCCGGCGCCAAGAGCTGGGCGTGATCGACGTGGTCGCAGCCACGACGGACTGAGGCTCCCCCGAGGCGGGGGATGCCTCCACGCACGGCGATGCAGCACAATACGTGTCGTGGAGAGCGGGTACGCGTACCACACTGGGTGGACCGCGTATGCCTCCGCGGGAGGAGCTCGGCGATGAGCAGCGACACCTTGATGCTTCTGGTGGCGGGGTTTCCAGACCCGGAACTGGCCCAGAAACAATTCGACGACCTCGTGTCGAAAGTCGAGTCCAAGGAGATCGCAAGCCGGGGCATGATCCTGGTCTCAAAGGATGCCGACGGCGAAGTGAGCGTGCGTGACACCGGTGACCACATGGGGCGCAGGGGAGCCGGCTGGGGCGGTGGCGTCGGTGTGCTGGTGGGTCTGTTCGCACCACCGTTGCTGGCATCCGTGGCCATCGGAGCGGCGGCCGGTGGCGTCGTCGGCAAGTTCGCCGGGCACAAAGTCCGCAACGAGATCGAGTCCAAAGTCTCCGAAGGCCTCAAGGCCGGTTCGGCTGTACTGATCGGAATCTTCGCCGCCGACCAAAGGCTGCAGGTCGAACGCGCACTGCCCGGTGCGCCGATGAAGTCGGTCGTGGAGACCGACAAGTCCAGCATCGAGGAGCTCAAACGGGCCCTGGCCGAGGCGATGGGCAAGTTCGAGCCGGACCGGTCCTCGCTGCCGATCCCGGATCGCGCGTTCGGTGGCACCGCCGGGCGCACGCTGCGCGACTCCGTGGCGGACTGGTCGTTCATCCCGGGTGCCACGGCACCCGAAGATGCCCCCAACGTGCTGGTGATCCTGATCGACGATGCCGGATTCGGTTCGATCGACTCCTTCGGCGGGCCGGTCAAGACCCCCAACTTCACCCGGGTCCAGAACATGGGGCTCACCTACAACCGATTCCACGTGACCGCGGTGTGCTCACCGACCCGCGCCGCACTGCTCACCGGCCGCAACCAGCACCGGGTCGGCTTTGGTTCGATCGCCGAGTACCCCGGCCCCTTCCCCGGCTACAGCGCCGCCAAGCCCAAGAGTTGTGCTGCTCTTCCCCGCATCCTGCGCGACAACGGCTACGTGACCGGCGGTTTCGGCAAGTGGCACCTCACCCCCGACAACGTGCAGGGTGCGGCGGGTCCGTTCGACCACTGGCCCAAGTCCTGGGGCTTCGACCACTGGTGGGGCTTCCTGTCGGGCGCGGCCGGACAGTACGACCCGATCATCACGCAGGACGACTCCACCCTGGGTGTTCCGGAGGGCAAGGACGGCGAGCAGTACTACTTCCCCGACGACCTGACCGACAAGGCGGTGGAATGGCTGCACGCGGTGCGTGCCCAGGACGTCACGAAACCTTGGATGCTGTACTACTCGACCGGTTGCGCCCATGCTCCGCACCACGTGGCGCCGGAGTGGGCCGACAAGTACAAAGGTGTGTTCGATGACGGGTGGGACGCCTTGCGCGAACGCACGCTGGCCCGCCAGAAGGAACTGGGGATCGTCCCGGAGGACACCGAACTCACACCGCGGCCAGACCTCTTCCCCGCTTGGGACTCCCTGAGCGACACCGAGCGCAAGCTCTATGTGCGCCAGATGGAGGTCTACGCCGGGTTCCAGGAGAACGCCGACTGGAACATCGGCCGGCTGCTCGACTCCATCGACCAGATGGGCGACCTCGACAACACCCTGATCATGTACATCTGGGGTGACAACGGCGCCAGCATGGAGGGGACGGTCACCGGGTCCTTCAACGAGATGACGTTCCTCAACGGCCTGGTTCTCGATGCCGACCAGCAACTCGAGCTCATCAACAACTACGGAGGAATCGAGGCGATCGGCGGTGACCACACCGCACCGCACTTTGCGGCAGCTTGGGCGCACGCCAACAACACGCCGTTCCAGTGGGGCAAGCAGATGGCCAGCCACCTGGGCGGAACCCGCGACCCGATGGCGGTCGCGTGGCCGGCACGGGTGAAGCCGGACGCGAAGGTCCGCAGCCAGTTCACCCACTGCATCGACATCGCACCGACCGTGCTGGAGGCCGTCGGGATTCCGGAGCCGAGCACCGTGGACGGCATCGAGCAGGAGCCCATGGACGGCACGAGTTTCCTGTACACCCTCGACGAGGCCGACGCCCCGGAGCAGCACAGCGAGCAGTATTTCGAGATGTTCGGCGGCCGGGCCATGTACAAGGACGGCTGGTGGGCGGCTTCGAAACCCGACCGCATCCCGTGGGACTTCCGGCCCGAAACCCTCAAGCAGTTCGGACCCGAAGGTGACTGGGACCCCGATCGCGATGCTCCCTGGGAGTTGTACGACCTGAGCACCGACTTCTCACAGGCACACAATGTAGCTGCGGAGAACCAGGACAAGGTCGCCGAGTTGCAGGAGTTGTGGTGGTCCGAGGCTGAGCGAAACCGCGTGCTGCCACTGTGGGCAGGCATCGCCATCATGCTGGGCGAGCTTCCGCCTTTGCCAACGATCACCCGCAACGTGTTCGCCGGCGATGTTCAGAACATCCAACGCGGGATGATTCCCAGGATCGCGGGGCGCTCGTACGCGATCGAGGCGGACCTGCACGTGCCCGACGGCGGAGCCGAGGGCGTCATCGTGGCCAACGCCGACTTCATCGGCGGGTTCGGCCTCTGGGTCGACGCCGACGGGATTCTGCATCACACCTACTCGCTGCTGGGCGTCGAGACGTACAAGCAGAGCGCGAGCGAGAAACTGCCGACCGGCGATGTGCGCGTCAAGATGCTCTTCGAGTCGGACAAGCCCGAACCCGGCAGTGGCGGGAAGGTGAGCCTGTTCATCAACGACACGAAGGTCGGTGGCGGCGACATGCCGCGCACCGTGCCGATCACCTTCACCAGTTACGCGGGGATGGACATCGGGCGGGACAACGGCCTGGTGGTCGACCTCGACTACGAGGACAAGGCGCCGTACGCATTCACGGGCACGGTGCGCGAAGTAGCCTTCGACCTCGCGCCGGAGTCCCACGAGACGGAGAAGTCGCTGCACGCCCACGCGATGAACCACACTGTGGGCCAGGGCGCCGCAGGCTGAGGCCGCGGGGGGGGCTCCAGCGGCCCTCCGGTGACAAAGCCGACCAGCTGCAGGTCGTCCTGCCACCTAAGGGCGCGCCGGCGCAATCCGTAGCTCCAACGCAGAAGGGCCCCGACCGAATCGCCGGTCGGGGCCCTTCTGCTGACGTGTCGGCCTCAGCCCAGCAGCTTGGCCTTCTGCGCGGCGAACTCCTCGTCGGTGAGGATGCCTTGCGCCTTGAGCTCCCCGAGTTCCTTCAGCTGCTTGATCTTGTCGTCCATGCTGTCGGCAGGAGCCGCAGCCGGCGCAGGGGCGTACTGCGGCGCGGGAGCGTATTGCGGCTCGGGCGCGTACTGCTCCTGCTCCTCCTCGGCCTTGCGCTGCCAGCGTCCCTGCTGGCGCCGGGACACGTTGTTGGACACCGCCGTTGCGGTGCCGGCGATGACGGCGGTGCGGGCTACCCCGCGCAACAATCCGGGCATCAGGCGTTCTCCTCTTCAGCATCGATGGCTGCCAACAGTGCGTTGACAGGTATACGGCCATTGGCCACCATGCGGGCACCAGCCCTGCGCAAGGCAGTCGCGAACGGTGCGGCCCAGGTGTTCTCGTAGACCAGGATTGCCCCGACCGTGCCGGGGGTCAGAATCGCTGCGGCGTCGGCGAGGTCCTCCTCGGAGAGCATGCCGGTGGCAGCACCGTCGAACACCGCGAACCCGCTGTCCCCGGATGCGTCGGGCTGCACGACGGTCGCGCTGCCGTCCTCACCGGCCGCGATCAGAGCGACATCGAGAATCCTGATCGTTCCCTTGTCGACCAGGTCGAGCAAGTACGGCAGGGCCTCTCCGGTCGGTTTGCCGTCCGGGTATTCGACCACCAGGTAGTCGACGGGCCCGAGCTCGGCTTCGGTCTGTGTCATGTTCGTCCCTTCTTCGTGGTTGATCGGACCGGCCGTCGGGCCGGTTCGCACCGTCTGCGCGCCCCGGCCCGATGTGCGTCAGGCGTCCTTCAACTCCCGGCCGTGAACCATCACCGCGTAGAGGATGAAGATATCAATGGTGATGATGACGATCGACCAGATCGGGTAGACCGGTAGCCACACGAAGTTGATGACGATGCTCAACATCGCCAGAATGACCGCCACAGTCCGCCCGAACATGTTGCCCTGGATGACCAGGAATCCGGCCAGCGTCATCAGTAGGCCGAGGATCAGGTGGATCCAGCCCCAGCCCGTAACGTCGATCCACAGTGCGCCTTCCTTGCCGAAGACGACCCAGTCGCTGTTGAACAGCGCAACCAGTCCGACGATGGCCCACAGGATCCCGCCCATAATCATCATGACGCCTGCGAAAACGACCCAGCCCGTCCAGCCCGTACGCTGATCGGTCGAGTAGTCACTCATGCTTGCCTCCTCACGTTCGCACCTCACGTGCGACCCACCCCGACAGTAGGATCGGCTTCCAGACTGCGGCATCACCCGCGCAGGGGGATTGCCGTGACCCCCGTCGGGCGTAGTTTCAGTGCTCTGAGGAGGCAGACTTGTCGACCGCCCGACGCGTTTTCCAGTTGATGGCCAAGCCCAGCGGCGCCATCTGCAATCTCGATTGCGATTACTGCTTCTTCTTGTCCAAGGAGCAGTTGTACCCCGGCTCGCCGTTCCGCATGGACGACGAGGTCCTGTCTCGCTACGTCGAACAACTCCTGGCCGCTCATCCCGATCAGGAGGAGGTCACCTTCGCGTTCCAAGGCGGTGAGCCCACGCTGATGGGTGTCGACTTCTTCGCCCGCTGCCTGCAGTTGCAGCGCGAGCACCGTCGGCCGGGTCAGACCATCCTGAACACGATCCAGACCAACGCGACCCTGGTCGATGACACCTGGGCGCGCTTCCTGGCCGACAACGACTTCCTGGTCGGGGTCTCGATCGACGGTCCCCGCGAGATGCACGACGCGTACCGCCGCGACAAGGGCGGAAAGGCCACGTTCGACCGGGTGATCGCCGGACTGGACCGTCTGCGAGAAGCCGGCGTCGAATGGAACGCGCTGACCACGGTGAACGCCGCCAACGCCGACCACCCGTTGGAGGTCTACAGCTTCCTGACCGAAGAGCTCGGCGCGCAGTACCTGCAGTTCATCCCGATCGTCGAGCGGGTGACCGAAGAAATGCTCCCCCTGGCCGAACAGCAGGGGTGGGGCAGCCGCAACCACCGCAGTGTCCTGTACACGCAGACCGGGACCGCCGTGACCAGCCGCTCGGTGAGTCCGCAGCAGTACGGCCGGTTCCTCATCGACGTCTTCGAACACTGGGTCAGAAACGACATCGGCGATGTCTACGTGTCGATGTTCGACACCACCTTGGCCCATTTCGTCGGCTACGAGAACGTCGGACTGTGCGTGCATGCGCGCACCTGCGGCCAGGCGCTGGCCCTTGAGCACAACGGCGACGTCTACTCCTGCGACCACTACGTCGAGCCCGACTACAAGATCGGAAACCTCGCCGATGGTCGCA
Source organism: Micrococcales bacterium (assembly GCA_016719135.1). Lineage (GTDB taxonomy): Bacteria > Actinomycetota > Actinomycetes > S36-B12 > UBA10799 > JADKAV01. The sequence continues at coordinate 84,481 of JADKAV010000012.1, forward strand.
GCCTGCTCGAGATCGTCGATTCCGCCCCGCAGCAGGCGTTCGGGCAGGCGAAGTTGACGACGTTGCCGAAGTACTGCCGCGAGTGCGATGTACGTTTCGCGTGCAACGGCGGCTGCCCCAAGGACCGTTTCCTGACCACCCCCGACGGCGAGCCTGGCCTGCACTACCTGTGTCAGGGGTATCAGGCGTTCTTCCGCCACGTGGACAAACCCATGCGGCTGATGACGTCGTTCCTGCGTCAGGAGCGGGACGCCGGCGAGATTCGGGGCTGGTATGCGGCCCGCGACGCCAAACGTCGCCCGGACGATCCCTGCACGTGCGCAGGCCCCCAGCCGTGGGGCCGTTGTCACGGTGCCGCTGTCCCTGATGTACCCCCACCACCATCCGATCCAAGGAGTTCCTGATGGACCGACGTCTGACTGTCGACGAACGACGCGCTGCCGGGCGGCAGGCCAGGGCCGACGTACCCCTGGACAGCCACGCCGAGTGGACACCCCGGCCCGATCGGCACAGTCCGGTGGCGATCATCCAGTCACAGAATGAGCACCGGGTGCCGTGGCTGCTGCCCATCCGGCACGCCCGGATGGGGGTGTCACCGTTCACCTTCTACCGCGGGGCGGCGGCCATCATGGCCGAGGACCTGAGCAGCACTCCCGACAGTGGTCTATGGGTGCAGGCCGGTGGTGACGCCCACTTGGCCAACTTCGGGGCGTACGCCTCACCGAGCCGGCAGTTGGTCTTCGACGCCAACGATTTCGACGAGACACTCCCAGCGCCCTGGGAATGGGATCTGAAGCGCCTGGTCGCGAGCCTGGTGATCGCCGCCGACCATTTCGGGGCGCCCGAGATCAAACAGCGGCGGCTGGCCGCGCACGCAGTACATGCCTACCGCACCGCGATGCAGAACTACGCCGACGAGCCGACCATGGACATCTGGTACGCCTACCTCACCGCCGAGGACATCCAAGGGTGGAAGGGCCTATCCAAAGAGGAAATGCGCAAGCGCCTGGAACGGTTCTCGACCAAGGCCCGCAGCCGGACCAGTTTGCAGGCTCTGGCCAAGCTCACCACCACCGATTCGGGCCACCTACGGATCAAGAGCCAGCCGCCACTGCTCTGGCCGCTGGACGAGGTGCCCACCGAGTACGGCGCGGACGAGGTGCAGGAGAAGTCGCGAGAGGTCTTCTCCGCCTACGTCGCAACCACCGACGACCACATCCAGGCTCTGTTGTCACGCTTCAAGCTGGTGGACGTCGGGCTCAAGGTCGTCGGTGTGGGCAGCGTGGGGACACGGTGCTTCATCGTGCTGCTGGAAGGACGCGACAGTCAGGACCCGCTGTTCCTGCAGGTCAAGGAGGCCGGACCCTCGGTTCTGGAGGACCATCTGCAGCCCAGCATTTACGAGCACCAGGGACGCCGGGTGGTGGAGGGTCAGCGCATGATCCAGGCCCAGACCGACATCTTCCTCGGCTGGACGACCGGCAACGACAACCGGCACTTCTACGTTCGGCAGCTGCGGGACTGGAAGGGATCGGCCAACCTGGAGTCGGGAACGTACAAGCAGCTCAGGTTCTACGCGGATCTGTGCGCCCAGACCATGGCCCGCGGCCACGCCCGGTCAGGTGATCCGATCGCCATCGCGCAGTACATGGGAACCGGGACCGAACTCGACGAGGCAGTCGCGGAATTCGCCATGCGGTATGCCGCGCAGAACCACACGGACTATGCAGCGTTCGAGCAGGCCATTCGCGACGGCGTGCTGCCAGCCGCTGAGACCGGCTACTAGAACTGCTCGCACTCAGGCCGGCGGCGCCACCAGCGCCTCGATGACCACGTCGAGGGCATCCCTGAGATCGCCCTGCAGACCGGTCGCCTCACGGATCCATTGCTCGAAGGTCCCCCAGCCGAGCACCAGGGCTCCCAGCAGCGCGACCACCTGCTGGTCGCTGAGTGGGCTGCGCCACTGCTGCGTCCGAAGTTGTTGCAGCAGCGCGGCCATCACCGGCGGTGTGCTGAACGCACTTCGGCTGTCCCCGGTCAGCACGGAGAACGCCAGGATGCGGAAGTCGGGTGACACATCCAGGGCTGCGTCGACAGCCCGCCGCAATGTCTGCTCACCGTCGTCACCCTTCTGGGTACGAGCCGTCACCTCGGCCATCACCTCATCGATCACCGCACGGCGCAGGTGTTCCTTGCCTTCGAAGTACCGATAGATCACGACGTGGGAGACGCCGGCGGCCTCGGCGATCTCGCGCACACTGACCTCCCCGGCCGGGCATTCCCGCATCAGACGGCGGGCCGCGGCCAGGATGGCCGTCCGAGGCTCGGCCCGGTCTTCAGTGCGCGTGTCCGGCGCACCTCTCTGCCAAGCCTCTATGTCCTGAGCCCGCCACAGTTTCATCCGGGGACGAACGACGACCGGGGCGGGGAATTCGGGGTATCTGTTCATGTACGTGACGACGCTGTTGCGATGACTCAATCCCAGCAAAGCCGCCACTTGCGAGGTATCCAGCAGATCCTCGATGTCGACAAGCATGGGCCGAGACTACCACTCGAGTCTATTTAGCAAAACTTCGCGCACAGGTTCACCCACGCTGCGCAGACCCAGTGCAATAATGGTCGTTATCGACACTTCGCAAGGACGCCTGCCGTCCACTGACACACGGCGCAGCATCACGCCGACGACGAAGTTGCGCCCACCCCGGGTGCGTCACGCGGAGGTCACTCGCAGTCGCCTGCTGGACGACCCATCCGTGGTCGAGGCGACCATTCTGGGTGTGCACGCGCCGGCCGGGTACGGCAAGACCTCCTTCGTGGTGCAATGGGCCTCGCGGTCCACTGCGCCGATCGTGTGGGTCACATGCGACGAGTCCGACAATGACCCCCTGGTCCTGATGGCCTCCATTCTGGCCGGCATCGAGCAAAGTGGCGCCGGCGCTTCGTCGCTCGAACAGCCACTGACGGTGGCTGAGCCGGCGTATACCCGGTCGGTCCTGCCGGCGTTCGCCGCGCACGTGGCATCGCTGAATCCGGCTATTACCATCGTCCTGGATGAGGCTCAGGTTCTCGATGAGCCGCAGTCGCTGGCTGTGGTCACGACGCTGATCAGATCACTGCCGACAGATGCCCGGATCGCACTGGTCGGTCGTTCCCTGCGCCATCTACCGATCCCGTTGTGGCGGGGCCAGGGCCTGCTCAGGGAGATCACAGCAGACGACTTGTCCTTCACCCGGTCCGAGGCGCGTGAGGCGATCAGAGCCTTCGGCGCCGACGAGAGTCTGCTCGACGCCGTGTACGGCGTGTCCCAGGGTTGGCCGGCGGGGGTCTTGCTGCTCAGTCAGCGCGGGGGCTCTGCGACGTCCATGAACCACGTCCATGAATTCATCGAAGCCGAGGTGCTCGCACCACTGCCGGAGAACCTGCGCAGTTTCCTGTGCGACAGCGCCGTCCTCGGAACGGTCACCGCCGATCTTGCTGCCGAGATCACCGGTGAGCCCGCTTCGGCCGAACTGCTCGAACGGCACTTCGACAGCGTTCTGATCCACGACGTCGGTCTGGACACCTACCATTTTCATCCTCTGCTGATGGAATGCGCCCGCAACATCTACATGCGCCAAGACCCGCAACGCCTGCAGAACATCACCGGTAAGGCGGCCCTCTGGCACCTGGAACGGGGACACCTCGAACTGGCAGTGCACCTGGCCCTGACCAGTGGCGACTGGCAGACGATGGGCCAGGTCATCTGGCCTGCTGCGTGACTGTCGCTGCTGCAGGGCCGGACGGTCACGGTGCTGGGCTGGCTCGACATCGCAGGCGAACGGGCCCTTCGCTCGGTGCCCGAACTGAGCCTCACTGCAGCCTTCGCGTACCTGGCCACGGGAAACCTCGGCAATGTGCTGCGATACACGCAGATGACCTCGGCCAGCGTTCCCGAAGACTGGCACGCTGAGGTCCGCGGCGACGATGTTCGGTCCCACTTGGCCCTCTTGATTGCCATCAACCATTTTGGGCTCAACGACGTGAACGAGGCCGTGGATCTGGCACGAGCGGCCGTGGCGGCCTTCGAGCCGGACAATCCGATCCAGGCGCTGGGCCATCTCGCCCTCGCGCTGAACCTCGCCCTGACCGGGGATCCACAGGCGGACGAGGAATTCCACGTTGCGGCGGCCATCTCCCGGTCTGTGGGACTGGCCAGCACGGAGGCCGAGTCGTTCTGCCTGCACGGTCTGTGGCAGATCGCCATGAGTTCGGACACCGCGGCGTGCGAGAACCTTGAATCGGCATTGGCCGCCTACGCGTTCCACGACCTCAAGACGATGGCGAGCACCAGTGCAGTCATCGCACTGGCGAGGGTGGCGCTGGCCGCGGTCAGGGGTAACCAGCGAGATATGGCAGAGGCCATCACACAGCAGCAGACCATCGATCCCGAAATCGGGATCATACTGCCGTGGTACCGCCCGCTGTCCGGGGCGATCCTGGCGATGGCGAGCGTCCGGAGCGGCGACTTGGACGGATATCGGGAGTACGTCTCCTGGTGTGACGACTCCCAGGCCCCGGAAGCTGGCATGTGCACCCTGTTGGCGGCTCGGGCTCGGCGGGGATACTCCTCAGCCAGCCCCCTGGCCGAACTGAGTCCCGCCGAACGCCGCGTGTGGGACCTGCTCATGGGACGCATGACTCTGGCCGAGATCGGCCAGACCCTGTTCCTGTCCCGCGAGACGGTGAAGAGCCACACGGCATCCATCTACCGCAAACTCAACGTGCAATCCCGCCGCCAGGCACAAGATCTGGCCGAAACCTGGCGTTGACAGGTCCGGCGGCACGGTGCACTACGACCCACATGATCTGAGTTTCACCCTCAAAAGGTGATCCCGTCTCGGCCTTCTTCGACGATCGTGTGATGGGAGGGTTTCATATGGACAACGACGTATCAGGCGACACCGCAGAGGTCCGCCGGCTCAAGGCGCAGATCAACGATCTACAGCAAGCGACGGCGAAACCACGGCGTCAATGGGTGCGGACATTCTGGTCCACCCTGCTCATCGTCGTGGCGTGCGTGCTGGCCCCTTTGTCGGTGGTTTCGGTGTGGGCGCGTGGCGAGGTCACCGACACCAGTCGCTACGTGCAGACCGTGGCGCCGCTGGCGTCCGATCCCGCAGTGCAACAGGCGGTGACGAACCGGATCACCGCGGAGATCTTCACATATATCGACGTTCCCGGACTGACCAGTGAAGCGGTCGCCACCATTTCGGAGAACCGCTCCTTGACCCCCCGGCAGACTGCCGCGCTGGAGGCCCTGACCGGTCCGCTGAACTCCGGCATCGAATCGTTCACCGAGCAGACGGTGCAACGTGTCGTGCAATCGGAGCAGTTCGAGGCGGCCTGGGTCGAGGCGAACACCCTGGTCCACCAGCGCTTGAACGCCGCGCTCAGCGGAGAGAACGTCGACAACGCGCTGCAGGTGGAGAACAACCAGGTCGTGCTCGACCTGAGCGACCTCATCACGCAGGTCAAGCAGCGCCTGGTCGATCGTGGCCTGACCGTGGCCGAGAACATCCCGGCCACGACCTCGGCCAGCATCGTTCTGTTCAACGTGCCCAACGCCACGTCGCTGCAGACGGGCTACTCCCTGCTCAACGCCGTCGGCTTCTGGCTGCCGCTGATCGCGATCGCACTTGCGGTCCTTGGCATCTTCATCAGTCACCGGCCGCGCCGGGCACTGGCATGGTTCGGATTCGGGCTTCTGGTCGCGATGACGGTGGCCGCAGGTGCGCTGGCAGCCGGGCGCCTGGCTTACACGAATGAACTGCCGGTGACCGTCGACACCGCCGCTGCTACGGCGATCTTCGACCAGTTCACGTACTTCCTGCGCCAAAGCCTGTGGGCCGGCGCCGCCGGCGGTGCGGTGCTCTTGTTCGGCGGACTGCTGTTGGGAGACGGGAATGTGGCCACCGGCATCCGTCGGGTGCCTGTCCGGGCCGCCGCGGCGATCCGTCGCTGGCTGGTCTCCCTGGGCCTGCAGATGCAATCAGTGCACGCGTGGGTGTCGGCTCAGGCCACGGGCCTGCGGATCGCGGCGTCGCTGGCCGCGCTGGTCTTCGTGATGCTGCAGCGCTACAAGACCCCGGAGTTGATCCTGTGGACCACCGCCGGGTTGCTCGTGGTGCTGTTCGTCATCGAGATCTTCGCCGCGGACGAGCAATCCCCCGCTCAGGGGGATCAGGTTGCGACCCCGACCACCTGATACTTGGCAGCAACAGCACAGGAGGCAACACATGAGTATCGGACCCGTTCAACTACTGGTGATCGGCTTCAACCAGCCCGACTTCGAAGGCGAGATCGCCGCCGAACTCGCCCGCCTGCGGGAGTCGGACACGGTGAAGGTCATCGACGCGATGGTCGTGTACAAGGACGCCGACGGTGAGCTCACCGTCGCGCACCTGGACACCCTCACCGATGACGACCGCGTCGAGTTCGGCGCCACCCTCGGAGCCCTGATCGGTCTGGGCTTCGACGGTGAAGAGGGCGCCGAAGCAGGTGCGCTCGCGGGTGCCGCTGCTGCCGCGGAAGGCATCGATGTGGTCGAGCAGAACGCCGATTGGGACGTGTTGGCCGGCATTCCGGACGACAGCGCCGCGGCTCTGCTGCTGATCGAGCACCACTGGGCGGTGCCGCTGCGCGACGCGATCGCCCGCGCCGGCGGATTCCGCATCGACGACGGCTTCATCAGTCCGCTGGACCTGGTGGAGATCGGCCTGCTGGGCGCCGAAGAGGTCGCCGAGCACGCACTGGCACAGAACTGAAAGGAGATCGGTCATGATGGGTGGTAGGAGAGTCGCACGCCGCACCAGCCGACGCACTGCACGTCGAGTGAGTCGTCGCTAAGTCCGACACAGGAATCGCCGCAGGCCCCCTCTCGGCGTACCCCGGGGAGGGGGCCTGCGGTCTTGTGCAGCCACGGATCTGAGGCGAGCGCCCTGACGTGTGCCGTCCTCACCGCCGAGCACCACCGCCGAATTAGGCGGCCGATACTCTAGTGCGCATGGATGTCGGAGTCTTCGGAGCCACTGGACAGGTCGGTGGCGTCATGCGCGCGCTGCTGGCACAGCGTAACTTCCCGCTGGACCGCGTGCGGTATTTCGCATCAGCGCGCAGCGCCGGAACGACTTTGCCGTGGGGCGACGAACAGATCACTGTCGAGGACGCCGCCACGGCGGACTTCGGCGGCCTGGACATCGCGCTGTTCTCCGCAGGGGGCGCAACCAGCAAGGAGCTTGCACCGCAGGTTGCTGCGGCCGGTGCGATCGTGGTCGACAACTCATCGGCGTTCCGGATGGATCCCGACGTCCCCCTGGTCGTCGCCGAGGTGAACCCGGGGGCATTGCACGAGATCCCCAAGGGCATCGTCGCGAACCCGAACTGCACGACGATGGCCGCCATGCCCGTCCTGAAGCCGCTGCATGAGGACGCCGGGCTCAACCGCCTGGTGGTGAGCACCTATCAGGCGGTGTCGGGTGCGGGCCTGGCAGGGGTGCAGGAATTGGCCGACCAGGTGGCCAAGGGCAGCCAGACCGATCTGGCGCAACTCACCTACGACGGCGCGGCCGTGGAGTTGCCGGCTGCGGCCAAGTTCCCCGGCACCATCGCCTTCAACGTCCTGGCTCAAGCCGGAAACTTCGTCGACGACGGCTCCGGGGAGACCGACGAGGAGCAGAAGCTTCGCAACGAGAGCCGCAAGATTCTCGGCATCGCGGACCTGCGGGTATCCGGCACCTGCGTGCGGGTCCCGGTGTTCACCGGCCACAGCCTTTCCATTCTCGCGGAGTTCGACCGCCCGATCACCGTGGCCCGCGCCCGCGCCCTGCTGCAAGAGGCCCCCGGCGTGATCGTGACGGAGGTGCCGAACCCACTGCAGGCCGCTGGTCAGGACCCCTCGTTCGTCGGTCGGTTCCGGCAGGACGGACCGAACGCACTGGCGTTCTTCGTCAGCAACGACAACCTGCGCAAGGGAGCAGCACTGAACGCCATCCAGATCGCAGAGTTGTTGGCTGCCCGCTGAGAATGCACAAACGAAGGAAGAAGTCGGATGGATGACCGCACGGTCGGCCAGAGCCTCGAGCACGACCACCACCTCATCGACGGCCAGTTCGCCGCATTCGCACAAGCCCTGGCCGAGGACCGGATCGATACTGCCTCGTTGAGCGCGGCCACCGAGGCACTGCGTCACCACATCTGGGTGGAGGAGCAGTTGCACTTCCCGCCCCTGCGCGAGGCCGGTCTCTTCGGTCCGGTGCTGGTGATGCTTCGCGAACACGGGGAGATCTGGAACCTGCTGGACCGTGCCGCCGCGCAAGCCGCACAGGGAAGTGTCGCCGATCTCGAACAGACCTGGCACTCCCTAGCTGAGTTGTTGACCGCCCACAACGCGAAAGAGGAGCAGATCCTGTATCCCAGTGGCGACCAGATCCTCGATGAGCAGACCGCGCGGGCGGTGGCGACAGCGCTGGCCACCGGTGCACGGCCCGACGGATGGGTGTGCCAGATGGCCGGACAGCGCTAGGCCGACGTCACTTCGCCGCCACCAGGGCGGGTTCGCGATCGACCAGTACGGTGCGGTACAGATTCACGAGCATGGCCACCATCACCAGAATCCAGGCGATGAACGCGATCCACAGTTCTGCACTGCCGATGGCCCCGACGATGGGCAACCGGTCGGCCCTTCCGAGGTAGATCCCTGCCACCGCGTACATGCCCAGCGGGAAGATGATGCTCCACAGCGTCGCCTCGTAGTTCAACGGAACACGGTGGACCCAGTGACGCCAGATGCCTGCGGCCACCAGTGCCGGTATCAGCCAGGTGGCAAACGCCCAGAACACAACGGCCACACCGGCGATGAGGCCCCGGGTGACCGCCACCATGGGCGCGTCGGCCATCTTCACGATGCGCGCGCCCGCGAGCACGGTGATCGCGCAGGCGCCCATCGCCACCCAGTAGGGCGGATTGAGATCGACCGGCCGCAGTTCGTAGAGCATCATGCGCGCGGCCACAAAAATCCCCGCGGCTCCATAGAGGAAGATTCCGACCGACCAGGAGAACACGGCCACGATCGCCAACACCCGGCGCTGATCGTCGTAAATGGGCTCGAGAGTGGCCGCTGCGACCGCCACTGACTGACTGGCGACGACCCAGATGAACCAGGTTCCGTTGGCTGCGGCCACGACCGGCCGCTGCTTGTTCCCCAGCACCGCGGTCCACGGGATCACGTAGCCCAGCACGAGCCACATCAGCCCTGAGATGGCAAGGAGCACAGCGGTGATCGCGTAGTGCCCGTCCATCGCCAACCGGACGCCGAGCACGTTGGTGCCTGCCACGGTCGTGAAGAAGCCGAAGCCGCGGCGGGCGTCGGTGAAGTCCTCGGCAACCGCATGCGGATGGACGATCAGTCTCCAGCCCGTAAGCGTCACCAGGGTGATCCAGGCGATCGCTGTGATGCCCAACAGGGTGGCGGACAACATGTCGCGACCCTCCAGTTTCAAACCCACCGAGATGATCCCAGTGGCCATCACCAGAGCGAAATAGCCCGGTGTGAATCCGCGGATGGCCTGGTCGGTGCGCTGTTGTAGCGTGCTGCCCACGCGTGCAGTCTAGGGGCCGCCGCGAGTCTGCCGTGCGTTTGACTGCGGACTGTCACAGACGGAGGGATGGCCAGTCGTTCTGGGTTCGGAGGCGGGTCCCGGGCAATCCGTATTGCTCCGTGGATGCTAGGCCTGCTGAGACTCAGCCTCCGCGCGGGGGCTTGAGGATCAAACGACAGGCGCCCGGCTCGGAGAACGGTCGCAGATCGGCTTGGGACGCATCCTGACCCATCTCAGTCATCGCTCCCTGAACCAGCCCGAGGTGTACCTGGCACACGACGTCCGTGTGGGTTCTGGCCACATCCAGAAGCGGACAACGACGCAACGCGACCGACGCGGCACCGGAGTCCGTCTTCGGATCGAACCCAAGATCGGCGAGCACAGCAACCACTTCGCGGCGGGCTTGTCGCGGGGTCTGGGGTTCGCGGCCCTCAACCATGCTGGATCCCCACGTCAGGCCGGCGGTGCGAGCGTCGGCCTGCGGATCCGGACTCGTGGTGGACAAAAAGGTCGCCAGTGCGCTGGCCAGGTGCGCATAGTCACGAATCCGCGGATCTGCCTGCGCCCACACATCGGCCCGGTACTGAATCGCAGGCCGACCCCGTCCCCGCACGGGGGCGCGTTCTCGGCGGGCCAACCCGGCCTCCACCAAACCCTCGAGGTGACCCCGTGCAGTGTTTTCGTGCAGACTCAGTGCTCCCGCAACCCCCCTGACGGTCGCCTGCTCGTGCACTTCGAGATACTCCAACACGCGCCCGCGCGCCTGCGAAAGGGTGCTTGCCACCCGTCGGGAAGGAGCCGGTCCATTTATCACGGTAGTTAGTGTAGTAAATTGAACCCATGACCACTGAACTTCCCGTCACCTCGACCAGCAATAGCAACTGCCAGTGCGGCGAATCGCACTCCGGCGACCCGGTACTGGACGCGCGCAGCATCCCGCACGCGATCCGACACGCAGCCATCTTCGGCGCCCTCGACTCCCTGACTCCCGGCGCGGCCATCGAACTGATCGCGCCGCACGAGCCGCTGCCCCTGCTCGCCCAGATCGACAATCGCTACCAGCAGGGCTTTGACATCAGCTACCTGGAGCGCGGCCCCGAGCAGTGGCGGCTGCGGATGGCGCGCAAGTAGCCTTCTGCAGACCTGACGCTGTCACACGCGGGCCATCCGCACCGTGACGGCGTCTCCGACAGCCAACTCCCCCGTGGTGCGGTGCGCTGCGTTCTGCCCGAACATCACGCCCCCCTTGGCCTTGCGGAACGTCCCCAGCGTGCGTAACGGTTCACCGTCGCCGCGGATCCCGGTCGCTTGATCCACCCGGGTGATGGCGCAGCGTGCACAGGGCTTCAGGACGTCGACGCGCACGTCACCGAGATCAACGGTCGCCCAGGCGTCCTCGGCGAAAGGTTCGGCGTGCTCGATCACGACGTTCGGCCGGAATCGATCCATCGGCAGCGCTTCGGGCAGACGCCGGTTGAGTTCGGTCAGAGATGAGTCGCTGATCAGCAACAGCGGGTAGCCGTCGGCGAACGCGATCTCCGCGCAGCCGTCCTCAGTGGGACGCCGATGTTCCGCGGCGGTGGTGACCAGCCGACACGGCCGGTCCAGCAATGTCGACAGCAGATCAGCCACCTCGTCCCCGCAGTCGACCGCCGGACCGGTGTGCTCCCAGACCGTTACCTCACGTGTGCCGGCGGGAGCGGTGATGGCCGTACCACCAGGCGTGGAAACTCGCAGCCTGCCGTCCTCGAACGATGGCTCGATCAACGCCAATCGAGGGGCTTCACGCTGGGTGAGGAAAGTGCCCTCGGGGTCGACCACCATGTATTCGCGGTCGTGGGCCAGCCCGCGGGCATCCAGTGGCCACCGGTCCACCGCCATGCCACGTCCGGATTTGACGGGGTAGACGTACAGCGCGCCGATCTTCACCTGGCCAGTGTCTCAGCGGTCGACCAGCGTGCGCCACACCCAGGACTGCCCGATCCGGCGCCCGCTGAGTACATATTCGGCAGCCGCCGGCACGCTGAGCACCGTGTCCAGCGCCCGCCGATCCTGCGGCTCGCCGATGAGCAGCAGCCGATCGTTCTCCGCCAGTGGTTCATCATCCGGCGGCGCCAGCAGTACCTGGTCGCGGCGCATGATCGCCAGCAACACGACGCCCAACGAGCGATCCCGGTCCTGCGGGTCGTGCAGGAGCGCGCCGACCTGCACCCGACCGGTTCGGACATGGTCGAGCAATGCCGGTGCCCCGTGCTCGTCCAGGTCGACCGTCCAGCGGTCCGAGAGCACTTCACCTGTCGTCGCGGTGATCCGGTCCAGCAACTCGGTTGACCAGGCGTCGTCTTGTTTCTGCGCCTCTTGGACGAATCGCCACACGGTGGCATCTCCGATCCGCGCCAAGACCTCGTGCGCCACCAGCTGCGTGGGCACAAGCATCGACTCGACCTGCAGCGCCTCGAACAGGGGCGCGTTGGCTGGATCGTTCTGTCGACCGACCAGGAACAGATCAGGATTCGCACGCTGCGCTTCGGCCAGGACCGAGAGATTGGAGATGTCGTTGTCACTGGCCGCAGCCAGCGCCACCGCATCTGACAGCCGGGCTTGTACGAGCACGTCGGGATCCGTGGCATCCCCGCTGATGAATTCCATGTCGGCGTTGGGCTGTGCGCGCGGATCGATGACCGTGACCGGCATTCCGTAGCGCCGCAGGTCGGCTGCCAGATGCCCACCGAAGCGCCCGTAGCCGCAGACGACCCAGCGACCACGCCGCGGGATGGTCATGGGTGCGGGCAACTTTGTGCCACTGTCCGAGGTCAGCCAGGTGACGAGCCGGGCCGTCTGCGGCGCCCGCACGGCGAGCATCAGACCATCACCGAACAGGTTGAAGGGATCCACGATCATGGGCTGCCCGAATGCGCGCATCCGCTCGACGAGGCCGTCCTCCAGCGTCCGGCAGACAACCGGGAGGTCCGGACGCAGCAGCCCGGCCGTCATCGCGATCGCGAGGTTGGCCTGGTCGTCGTTGGTCAGCGCGATCACCCCCTCACAGGTCGAGCTCTCCAGTCCGGCGCGACGCAGTTCGAGCGGGTTGCTCGCGTCGGCGGCCAGGCCCGGCACGTCAGAACGAAAGGCCGCCAGATCCAGCGCCTCGATGCGTGCCGGTTCCACATCCAGCACGACGAGTCGGTGATCTGTCAGGTCCAGGCTGCGGGCGACGACCTGTCCCGCCTGGCCGAAACCCGCGAGGATCAGGAACGGCTCACGCAGTCCGCGCACCCGCCGCTCGAACCGCTGCAGACTCAGTGCCTCCTTGAACCCCCGGTCCTGCAACAGGGCCAGTACTGAACCGATCGCGTATGCCCACGCGACGACGCTCAGGTAGATGGACACGATCACCCAGGCCCGCTGAGCGGTGGTGAAGGGATGCGGGATCTCGCCGAACCCGATCGTCGTGGCCGTGTAGCTCATGAAGTAGAACGCCTCGAACGGGTCCATGTGCCAGGGCTTACCCTCGGCATCGACTCCCGGCATCAACGTGAGTCCCAGGATGCTGACCGCGAACAGGCTGATCAGCACGATCAACGGCGCGCGCATCCGCCGCAGGACCAGGAAGATGGCCGTTGACGAAGGGCCCACTGGCGCTATCCTGCGCACGGGTTGGAGGTCCGACACGCTGGCTCACTGCCGCCGGAAGGACACGGTCTCCACGACCAGCAACGTCACCGAGATGATGTTCGCCAGCAGCGCGCCACCGGACAGCGAGACCACGCTGGAGATCTGTTCGGGGCTCAGCGGTGCCCCATCCACGAGATGGTTGTAGTACGACCAGAGACCCGCGGCGGCGACCAACTGCAGGCTTGCCACCAGACTGGTCGCCAGGTGCACCGCCCCGATCTGCGTCCGGTCGCCGAACTTCATGACCAGCGCGATCAGATTGACCACGACGGCCGCGAACAACTCGCCGGCATTGTGCACGCTGGGGTTGTCGATGGGGCCCAGGAAGAAGCCGAAGTTCAGGGTCGCGGCCAGCACCACGAAGAAGCCGAACACGACCTTTTCGAAGTTCACCGGTGACCCCTCTCTAGTGCGCGAGTGTAGCGCCGGGAGCAGCCCGGGTGCAGTGACTGGACCGCGCCCCCCGGGATTGAGGGCGACGTTGTTGGGCGTTCTCTTGGCACAAACCCCCCAACAACGTCGCCCTCGATCGGGAGGGGATCCCGAACGCAGGGAACTCCGGGACTTAGGCCAGCGCCAGCGCCCCGCCGACCACGATCAGCACCGACACCACGATCTCCACCGCACCGATGACAGCGGGACGGCTTCCCGGGGGCACGGCAAAAGCCCTGATCGCGGAGGCCCCGAACGGCAGCAGCAACCACGGTGAGATCAGCGCCATCCACAGCGCCAGCACGTGGTAGATCCGGGAGGCGATGGCCCAGCGGCGGTCGTCGGCCTCGCGGATCAACGACTTCACATGGATCACGGAACCGGCGAAGAAGACCAGGCAGATGAGCGCCGCAGTCCAGGCGTCGAGGGCGGCAGCATCCCCGATCCCCAAATCCGGTGTGTCTGTCGCGATTCCCCAGAACAGCGGCACCGCGAGGCTGGCCTGGGCCACCAGCAGTAGATCGTTGCTGGCGCCTCGCTCATGGCCGGTTCGGGTGAGCCAGACACTGACCGCCCACAGCAGACCGAGCACCATCCCGACCCACACCAACCAGGGACGCATCACCAGCAGAATCAGCGAGGGAATGGCGGCGAGCACTGCCCACGGCACGGCGTCGTTGAGTTCCCGGCGGGCGATCCGCGACCAGTTGCCGCGCCGCCACCGCACGACCACGGCGCGTCCCAGGTAGTAGCTCGCAGGGTAGGCAAGGACCCATGCCACGGAGAACACCGCGCCTGGAACCGACCAGCCCACGATGACGAACCCCAGAATCAAGGGGATCACCAGGAAGGCCCAGGCCCCATGCTGGCCGGGGATGGCCAGCCGCCGGCGGGCCTTGCTGCGCGAGGACGTGGTGGTCGTCACGGACCTCCGACCTTCTCCCACCCCCTGCGCGGCTGCCGGTTGCCGGCGTCGTGCGGACCGCGGTCACGGTAGACCACGTAGGGACGGAACACGTAGCCCACCGGAGCGCTGAACGCGTGCACCAGTCGGGTGAACGGCCACACGATGAACAGGGCCATACCTGCCACGGCGTGGATCTTGAAGGCCAGAGGTGCCGCGGCCATCAACTCCGCCTGGGGCTGGAGGTAGAAGAGCGAGCGGAACCACACCGAGACGTCCTCGCGGTAGTTGTGACCGTCACCGAGCACCCCGGCACCGGCCAGCGTGGCAACCACACCGAGCAGGATCGCTCCGGTCAGGAACAGGTACATGACCTTGTCGTTCTTGGTCGTGGCACTGAAGACCGGGCCGACCGTGCGCCGTCGGATGATCAGCAGCACGATTCCGATCAGGGTCGCCGCACCCGCGAACGCACCGAGCAGTACCGCGAAGAAGTGATACGTCGACTCCGAGATACCGACGGCCTGCGTCCATTGCTCCGGGATCAACAGGCCGACCACGTGACCCATGAGCACGGCGAGGATGCCGAAGTGGAACAACGGGCTTGCGATGCGGATCAGTTTCTTCTCGTACAGCTGGCTGGAACGGGTGGTCCAGCCGAAGCGGTCGTACCGATATCGCCAGATCATCCCGACCACGAACACGGCCATGGTGACGTACGGCAGCACATCCCACAGCAGAATGTCCGTCGTACTCAATTGCACATCTGAAGCGACTTCCTGCGCGCGGGCAGCCAGTGGCAATGCGGCGATCATCGACGGACTCCTATCGAGGCGATTGAGAACGGTTCCAGGCCGACGTTCTCCACCGGCGGCCCCTGGGTGGCTATCTGCGCCATGCGCTCGGTGATCTCGTCGGTGATCTCCGGCAGCGTGGCCACGATTGCCTCAAGCAGCAAGGCGTACGGCGAGCCCATGGACTCCAGTGCTGAATGCAGCAGTCCGATCGCAGCGACGTGCTCGGCGAGCAGTGCGTCACCGGTCAACTGGTCACCGATGGCCGCGAATTCCAGCACCACTGCCAGGTGGTCTGCCAGCTCCGCGTCGCCGGCGTCGAATCCAGCAGCCAGGTAGGCCTGCTTGAAGTGCAGGATCGCCATGCCGCGGTTGCGGGTGTCGCCGTGGGTCCAGTACGTCAGATACGGGCAGGCCTTGCGTCGCATGTCGAACGTCGTGACGTACTCGCGGGCCAACTCCAGCGGATCCTGCTGACCGAACCAGCCCAGGAAAGCCTCCAACGGCTCCCGCGTGCGCTTCGGTAAATCCGCGACGACCCGCCGGATATCCGGCACGCGCTCGAACAGTTGCTCGTCGGGATACCAGAGCAGCCAGGACGCGGCCAATCGGGTCACCGCGACGTCGTGGGGGTTCACGAGGCACCCCCGGACCGGGTGGCGTCGTCAGGCCGTCCCGGTGTGCTGGCAGCAGCCCTGTCCCCGGCGGAGTCGGGCTCGGCGGTCTTGGGCGGCATCGTGGGCATTCCTAGCGGTACGCCCCGGCCGTCCCAATTCAGGAGGTTGACCTTGGCATCCTCATCGCTGGCGTCCACGATCGTGTCCGTGCCCTGCCGGTGAGCCAGTGCGTGGAACGTCTCCACAGCGACCGGCGCCGGCCGTCCGGAGGATTCCCCGAACGGACCCTGTTCGTACATCCCGGCGCCACCGTCGTAGTCCAGCGAGCACGCCAGTTCCTCGAGATCACGCGCAGTCTCCGAGTGAGCCTCGGGGATCACGTAGCGGTCGTCGTACTTGGCGATGGCCAACAGGCGGTACAGCGAGTACATCTCCTCCTCGGTCAGACCCACGGCCGCCGGGATGCTGGCGTCTGTGGGCTTGCCCAGGTTGCTGTCGCGCATGAAGGACCGCATGGCCGCGAGGATTCCCAGGCTGTGCTTGACCGGGACCACGTCGCCGGCAGTGAACAACTCGGCGAGGTATTCGATCGGGATGCGCAGGGCGTTCAGGGCCCCGAACAGGTTCCCGGCGTCCTCGGCATCGTTGCCCGTCTCCCGCAGGGCATCCACGACCGGTGACAGCGGCGGGATGTACCAAACCATCGGCATCGTGCGGTATTCCGGGTGCAGCGGCAACGCGACCTTGTACTTCTTGGCCAAGGCGTAGACCGGCGACTTACGAGCCGCGTTAATCCAGTCCATCGGAATGCCATCGCGCTGCGCCTGCTTGGCGACCTCAGGATCGTTGGGATCCAGGATCAGGTCCAGTTGCGCCTCGTACAGGTCCTGCTCGTTCTCCGTGGCCGCGGCCTCGGTCACCCGGTCGGCGTCGTAGAGGAACAGCCCGATGTAGCGCAGGCGACCCACGCAGGTTTCCGAACAGACGGTAGGAAGACCGACCTCGATGCGCGGGTAGCACAACGTACATTTCTCGGCCTTGCCCGTGCGGTGGTTGAAGTACACCTTCTTGTACGGGCAGCCCGTCACACACATGCGCCACCCGCGGCAGGCGTCCTGGTCGACCAGCACAATGCCGTCCTCGCTGCGCTTGTACATCGCACCGGACGGGCACGCCGCCACACATGCGGGGTTCAGGCAGTGTTCGCAGATGCGCGGCAGGTAGAACATGAAGGCCTGCTCGAACTCCATCTTGACCCGATCGCCGACCTCGTTCTTGATCTTCTTGATGACGGGGTCGTCCACGGCCAGTTCCGGGCCGCCGCTGAGATCGTCATCCCAGTTCGCCGACCACTCGATCTTCATGGGCTTACCGGTGATCAACGACTTCGGCCGCGCAACAGGTGTGTGCTCGCCCAGCGGCGCGGAGATCAGGTTGTCGTAGTCATAGGTCCAGGGCTCGTAGTAGTCCTTGAGCTCAGGCAGTACCGGGTTGGTGAAGATGGTCGTCAGCCGGTGCCACCGGCTGCCCGAGCGCAGCTTCAGCTTGCCCCGCTGGGTGCGGACCCAGCCGCCCTTCCACTTGCCCTGGTCCTGGTAGGTACGCGGATAACCCTGCCCGGGACGCGTCTCGACGTTGTTGAACCACACGTACTCAACCCCGGCCCGGTTGGTCCAGGCCTGCTTGCACGTGACCGAACAGGTGTGACACCCGATGCACTTGTCGAGGTTCATCACCATGCCCATCTGGGCCATGACCTTCATGCCGGTTCTCCTATCGGGCAAGGTTGAATGAAAGCGACCACTACGTTGTCGGATTCCTTCAAGGTTCCGTCGATGCGGCCCATCAGTACTCCACCTCCTGCGAGCGGCGACGGATCACGGTGACCTCATCGCGCTGGTTTCCGGTCGGCCCGAGGTAGTTGAGGAAGAACGACAGCTGGGCGTACCCACCGGCCACGTGCGTCGGTTTGATCAGCAACCGGGTCAGGGAGTTGTGGATACCCCCACGCATTCCGGATGTCTCGGTCTTCGGCACATCCACCGTGCGGTCCTTCGCGTGGTACATGAAGACCGTGCCCTTCGGCATCCGGTGGGACACGATCGAGCGGGCCACGACCACACCGTTGCGGTTGTACGCCTCGATCCACTCGTTGTCCTTGACCCCGATCGCGTCGGCATCCTCAGGACTCATCCAGATCTCCGGGCCGCCGCGCGACAACGAGAGCATGAACAGGTTGTCCTGATACTCCGAGTGGATCGACCACTTCGAGTGCGGCGTCAGGTACCGCACCGTGACCTCGCGGCCTTCGCCGGTGCTCTGGTCTCCGTAGAGCCGGTGCATGTTCAGCGGCGGGCGGAACGTGGGCAGTTGCTCACCGATCTCGGTCATCCAGTCGTGGTCGAGGAACAGGGACTGCCGCCCGGTCAGCGTGTGCCACGGCTTGAGCCGCTCCACGTTGATCGTGAACGCCGTGTAGCGACGGCCACCGTGCTCACTGCCGGACCACTCCGGGCTGGTGATGACCGGCACCGGACGGGCCTGGGTGTCGGCGAACGAGATCCGCTTGCCCTCGTTGTCCAACGCCAGGTCGGCCAACTGCTGGCCGGTGCGCTCCTCCATGTGCCGGAAGCCTTCCACCGCCACCCGGCCGTTCGTGGTGCCGGACAACGTGAGGATCGCCTCGCACGCCTGCGCCGCGGTCACGATCGCCGGGCGCCCCGCCGCGGGGCCGTCCGGAATCACGCCGTTGAGCTTCTTGAGCAGCTCAACCTCGGGCCCGGTCTTCACCGCGACGCCCTTGGTGACGGTGCCGACAGTGTCCAGCAGGGGTCCCAGCGCCGACATCTTCGCCCCGATGGCGGTGTAATCGCGTTCGGTGACGATGAACTTCGGTGCCGTCACACCCGGAATCAGGTCGACCTCGCCGGTCTTCCAGTCCTTCACCACGCCGCCAGTGACAGCGAGCTCGTCCGCGGTGTCGTGGAACAGCGGGATCGCCATGAGATCTTCGACGGTGTCCAAGTGCCCGGGCGCCAGGTCCGACACCTTGCGGCCGAGGTCGCCGAAGATGTCGTAGTCGCTCTTCGTCTCCCATGGCGGGTCGATCGCCGGGGTGAACGCATGCACGTAGGGGTGCATGTCGGTGCTGGACAGGTCGTGCTTCTCGTACCAGGTCGCCGCCGGCAGCAGGATGTCACCGAACAGCCCGGATGAGGTCATCCGGAAGTCGATGCTCACGAGCAGGTCGAGCTTGCCGACCGCCTCATCCTCTCGCCACGTGACGTGGTCGGAGCGATCCGTGGTCTCCTCGGCCCGTACCGCGTTGCTGGTGCCGAGCAGGTGCTTGAGGAAGTACTCGTTGCCCTTGCTCGAGGACCCGAGCAGGTTCGCCCGCCACAGAGTCAGCACCCGTGGCCAGTTCTCGGGAGCATCCGGATCCTCGATCGCGAACTTGAGATCGCCGGACAGCAGCTGTTGCTTGACGTACTCCGGCGGGTCGATCCCCGCGGCCCGGGCCTCCCGCACGATCTCGATCGGGTTCCGGTTGAAACTGGGGACCGACGGCATCCATCCCGAGCGGGCGGACTGCGCGATCGTGTC
>JADKAV010000013.1 GCA_016719135.1 Micrococcales bacterium
GCGGCCGGTGGGGGTTCGGGTGATGGCTAGTGTGCCGTGGTGGACTTGCCGGTGGTGGAAGTGGCAGACCAGGACGAGGTTGGTCAGGTCGGTGGGGCCTCGGTCGTCCCAGGGCGGATGTGGTGGCGTGATGCAGCGGTGCGCGGGTACGGTGCAGCTGGATACACGCAGCCGGACCCGTCACGTACCGCGAGGGCGGCGTTGGGCTTTTGGTGGCGTAGCGCTGCGCGAACCCGACGGCTAGCGGTTGCCAGTGGATGGGGTCGGTGGGGATCCCCACCACGTAGGTGACCTTGGCGGAGCAGGTGGTGGTGTGCACGTCGGTGCGCGATGCCAGCAGCCCGGTGGGCCAGCGCACCCCCAACCCGGTAGTGAGTTGCTCGGGGGTCAGGGTCAGGGTGAGGTGGCCCAGTCCGGACGGCCGGTCGATCGGGGCCAGGGCGCGGTGGGCGATTTCGGCCAGCGCGTCGGCGGTGCGGTTACCGGCGGTGCGGTGATCATCGGGTCGCAGGTGGTTAGTGCATCGCCGATGGTGCGGTGCGCGGCGCGGATCGCCCGGACATGGTCGATGGTGATGGCCCCGTCGGCCAGCGCGGTCGCGGTCTCGGGCAGCACATCACGCAGGGCGCGGGCGGTGTGGACCCACCAGCCGGCATGCCCCGCCGGGGTGCGGGTGGATGTCGCCAGCCAGTCCCCCGTGGTGCGGTGCCCGGCCAGCTGCGCGCCGCCGCGGGTATCAAAAGACGCCAGGGCTTTGGCCTGTACCGCGGCCAGCTGCTGGGTGAGGGTGTGGACGTCCAGGATCGTGCGTTGCAGCTGGTCGAGGGTCCATTCGGCCGGGTCCATGGCCAACAACTGGTCGACCTGGCAACGCAGCCCGTCCAAGGCTGTGTCCGGATCTGTGGCTGTGGTGGTCATGACTGCCTCCCCTCACATCGAACGTTAGTACGAGGGTGTGACAAGTTATCGCCAGCGAAAAGATCTGTGGACAAGCAGCCCGATCCACCGAACTTGGGGATCGGCGGCAGCATCCGGGCGGCCAAGTCCAGGTCAGCGTGTTGCCGATCGGTCGACACCGTGGCCGGCTCTGTGACAGTGATCGTCATGACTACCTCCCCTCACCTCGAACGCTAGTGCGAGGGTGTTACAAGTTGTCGCCAGCGAAGAGAACTGTGGACAAGCAGCCCGACCCATCAAACCTGGGGACAGGCGGCAGCGGCCGGCGGCGTGCACGTCGAGCGCCGCGTCTTGTAGCCTGGCCAACACCGTGGCCGGATCCGTCACTGTGATGGTCACAACCGCCTCCCCTCACATCGAACGCTAGTGCGAGGGTCTGACAAGTATTCCTCCCCAAAGAACGGCGGCATAAACGCGCAGGCGACACCAGTAAGGAGATGTCAACGCTCGTCAGTGGTTGGCATCGGCACGATTCAACGCGACATACTCACGTCCCATGACCCAGTCATCCTCCTCCCGGCGGGAACCGGATGCAGCTATGCCGCTCACCCACGGCTGGCAGAGGGCTTCGCGCCAGGATCGCCTGCTGACTGCCGTCGTCGTGAGGTCCTGAAAATGTGGACCATCCTCGGCCAGATCTGGCCTCTGGCACTGGGCGCTGCGCTGACCCCCACCCTGTTCGCATTACAGGTGCTTGTGGTCTCGGGTCCGCACTGGCACAGCCGGGCCTGGGCGGTGATTTTGGGCAGCGGCGGCGTGTTCGCGGTCTTCTTTGCGCTGGTCCTCGGTGGGCTGAGCCAACTGCCTGATGCCGGCAAGGGGACCGACTCCCGCTCGGTATACATCGTTGAGGTGGTCGCCGGGGTGGTGCTAGTGGTGCTCGCCGTGTGGATGTTGCGACCGCACCCGCAGGCCGATCAGCGGATGGAGCAGAAGGTGCGCTCTCACGCCGATCACGCCTCCCCGTTGGTGTTCGCAGGGCTGGCGGCGTACATGTCGCTGACCGACTTCTCGACCTTCGTCTTCCTGCTGCCGGCGTTGCATGCCGTTACCCGTTCGGTGGTGGCGGTTCCGGAGAAGGCGGTGGTGGTCGCGTTCCTGTTCGTGTGCGTCCTGATCCCGGTCTTGGTGCCGGCGCTCACGGTGCGCTTGGTGGGTGATCGTGGGGTGCGGGCGTTGAACCGGGTCTACAACCTGTTGATGGGTCATCAGATCCAGGTGATGGGCGTGGTCGCCGCTGTCATCGGTGTGGTGCTACTTGTGAGGGGTTCGCGGGGATTGTGAAACGGCGGGCCCCCACGCTGGGGACCCGCCGCTTCGACGGTCAGATCTCGGATGACCTCCGCTGGCTCTGAATAGCGGCCGCGATCCCGGAGACGCCGAGCCCGATGAGCATCACGGGCACGACGACCACGAGGTTCATGGATTCCGGGACGACGATGTAGCCGAGTGCGAGGATCGAGAACAGCAGTCCCGTTCCCAAACTCAACAGATCGATCGGGTGCCTGTTCATGCGGCCTTCTCCTTCTTCTTCAGGGCGGGTTTGGGTGTTTCAATCGGTCCGGCGGCCGGACCACCGGTCTCAACGATCACGGCGCCCGCCTGCACCTCGACTGTCATGCGGATCGTCGCGTCCGCCTGGCCCGACGAGGCCGGGACCGTCACTGTCTGCACGCCCGTCTGGGCTGAAGTGGGCCGGCCGTCGATCTCCACGCCGCCAGCACCCACGTCGGTGGTCAGTTCGAGATCCCAATTCCGAGGTGCTTCGATCCTGACTTCGCCCACGCCCATCTCGACGCTTACCCGGTCCGCAGCGGTGGGTGCCATGTCCCAATCCGCGAAGTCCACGTCGATGGTGCCAGCCGTCATGGAGTACGTGGATGCCGTCGCCGTCGGAGACCAGTTCACATCGCCGATCGACAGGTCGGTGCGTTGCACTTGGGCAGTGGCGGCTACCAGCAGCAGCAGGGGGATCGCGAAGATCAGCAGCCAGCGAGCCCGGCCAGCGAAAGCTCCCACGACCAACGTCACACCAAGGGCAAGCAGCCCTGAGCCCATCACCACGGCGGGGTTGTCGCTGAGTAGAGCTGCCAACCCGAACGCGGCGATCGCGGCGCTGAGGCCGATCAGCCCGAGGTAGGAGCGCGGCCGCGGCGGAGGTGGCGGTCCGAGGGGTTGCGGCAGCACCTGGGTCTGGGTGTACACGGTGTCCTCGGGGGCGCCGCCATACGCGTAGCCCCCCTCTTCAGGCGTGTCCGGCGCAGGGCGGGGGTTGCGCTGGCTCATCACGATCCAGACGATCAACCCGGCCACGATGGCCCCGAACACGAAACCACCCGAACCGAGGGCATCGCCGGCGACCAGGTCCAGTCCGATCAGCCCGGCGATCACCGCAGCCGACCAGCCGAGGATTCGCAGTCCCCAGTTCGGGGTGAAGGTCACATTCGGCGGCGCCTGGTCATCGGGGACGAGCATCCACAAGGCCAGGTACATGAAGACGCCGATGCCGCCGATCAGCAGCGAAACGCCGAATGCCACCCGCAGGATGATCGGGTCGATGTTCCAGTACCTACCCAGGCCTCCACACACGCCACCGAAGATCCGGTCGCCGGAACTGCGGCGGAACACGCGGGGAGCCACTGGGGTCATATTCACTGTTGTTTGACTCATGCATCCAGAGTGCGCCGAGACCCCGGTGTCACACATCGGGTGACGACCCTGAACTTCTTCTCAGGGTTGCGCCCTGATCCGGGCTGCCTGCTCTTCGGGGGACAATGCTGAGGTGAGCACTCAGATCACGATCCGGCGGGCGTACCGCGAGACCCGTGGGCGCTGGGTAGGGGGAGTGGCGGCGGGCCTGGCCGAACACTTGGGATGGCCGGTGGCCGCTGTCCGCGCCCTGTTCGTGGTGTCGAGCTTCTTCGCGGGAATCGGGGTGATCGCCTACGCCGCGTACTGGGCGGTGTTGCCGCAGCGGGACCAGGACGACTCGGACACCGCCCGACTGCTGGCCTTCGCGGCCCTCGTGATCGGTGGGTTCCTGCTGCTGCCCACCAACCCTTGGATGCAGATCGGACTCCCGCTGGCGGTGATCGCGCTCGGCGCCACCGTCGTGTGGACCCGGGTTGGACCCACCAGGATTCTGCGTCCCGACGGCCTGCAGTGGACGGCACTTGGTCTGGGCATCCTGCTGGTACTGGTCGGCGTTGTCGCGTTGGCCGCGACGGGCATCGGGGTGCGGTCGTTGCTCAACGTCGGCGCTGTCGCCCTGCTCTTGCTGGTCGGCGTGGGCTTGATCGCCATGCCCTGGATCGCTGGGCTGTACCGGGAGTTGACGGTGGAACGCCAGGAGCGGGTGCGTTCGCAGACCCGCGCAGAACTCGCGACGCAGGTGCACGACTCGGTCCTGCAGACGCTGACGCTCATCCGCCGGCACGCCGACGACCCGCAGCAAGTCTCTCGCCTGGCCCGAGCGGAGGAACGGCACCTACGGTCGTGGCTCTACGAGCCGCAAGGGGATCCGCAAATGCGTTTGTCCGCAGCCTTGAGCGCAGCGGCCGCACGGATCGAAACCGACTACCCTGCGACGGTGGAGTTGGTCTGCGTGGGCGAGGTGGAGTTGGACGAGTCCGGTCGCGCACTGGTGGCGGCCACGACGGAGGCGATGGTGAACGCCGCCAAGCATGCGCGGGGTGCCGTCAGTGTCTACGTCGAGGTGGACGATGGCCGGGTGACCGTTTTTGTCCGCGACCGGGGGCCAGGTTTCGACGTCGCCGGGGTCTCACCGGATCGCAAGGGGGTGTCCGAGTCGATGATCGGGCGTATGCAGCGGGCAGGCGGGACGTGTGCGATCCGCAGTGACGAACGCGGCACCGAAGTGACCTTGACCCTGCCGGTGACCCCATGATCCGGCTGGTCATCGTCGACGACCACGGAATGGTCAGGGCGGGGATCCGCAGCGGACTACCCGCCGACATCGAGGTCGTCGGCGAGGCAGCCGACGTGCAGAGCGCGGTGTCGGTGATCGCGGCGGCAGAGCCGGACGTCGTCCTGCTGGATGTGCACCTTCCCGGCGGAAACGCACAGGCGGTGCTGCAACAGTCGGCGGTCGATTCCCGCTTCCTGGCGCTGTCGGTATCCGATGCCTCTCAGGACGTCATCGGGGTGGTTCGACTGGGCGCCCGGGGCTACGTGACCAAGGACATCACGTCCGCCGATCTGGCGACGGCCATCCGCCAGGTCGCAGCGGGGGAGGCGGTATTCAGTCCGAGGCTGGCGGGGTTCGTGCTCGACGCTTTCACCGGCGCGGCCGCCAAGACCGACGACGAACTGGACCGACTGACCTCTCGGGAGCGCGACGTCATGCGTCTGATCGCGCGGGGATACACCTACCGGGAGGCGGCCGACGAGTTGTTCCTCAGCGTCAAGACCGTGGAGACCCACATGTCGGCGGTGCTGCGCAAACTGCAGTTGAGCAACCGCCGGGAACTCGCGCGATGGGCGAAAGGCCGTGGACTCGAATAGGGCTTGACGAGTTTCACATACACATGTGACTGTATGTGCATGTCTGCCCTCGAACGTCGCATGCAGGTTCTGCTCGATCAGGATCGGTACCGCAGGTTGGAGGCCGAGGCACAACGGCGAAACCAGAGTGTGGGGGCAACTGTGCGAGATGCGATAGATCTACTGCTGGACTCCGATGCGGCTCGCCGACTGGGGGCGCGGAAGGCTCTGCTCGATCTCCCAACCAGCGAGGCGGTCGAGCCTGAGTTCGACAAGGAGGCGCTGCTGGCTGCGGTCGTCCAGTGACGACTCGTTCTCTGCTGGTGGACTCGGGTGTCTTTCTGTACGCACTCGGCGGACGGCACCCATTGAAGACGTCCTGCCGCACCGCTCTGGCCGATGAGCACATCGATCTGCACGCCAGCGTGGAGATGGTGCAAGAGGTGGTCTTTCGCCGTATGCGTGTGGATTCGCGCGACAACGCCCTGGTGCAGGCGCGGACCGTGGCCTCGACGTGCCGGTTGCATCCCTTCGACCAGGAGGTTCTCTCGGAGGCGCTCGCGCTGATCGCTCGGCACCCCATCGGTGGCCGTGATGCCGTCCATGCCGCAACAGCCCTGGTGGCCGGCATCGGCGAGATCTTGAGCACTGACACCGACTTCGACGCGGTCCCAGGACTCACGCGGGTCGATCCTCGGGAGTTCGTCTGAGGCGCAAATCCGGCACAATCGCTTCAGTGAACCCTGTGCGCGTAGGTCTTGTCGGTGCCGGCCCGTGGGCTGGGATGTTTCACGCCCCGATGCTGGCAGCGGGTCCGGAGACCACGCTGGCGGTGGTGTACGCCCGGCGGGTAGAGGCCGCCCGGGAGTTGGCCCAGCGGTTCGGCGCCCACCCCACCGACGATTTCGACGAGTTCCTCGGTCGGTGTGACGCGGTGGCGTTCGCCGTGCCGCCGGACGTGCAGGCCCGGCTGGCACCACTGGCGGCAGCGGCGGGCAAGCCGTTGCTGCTGGAGAAGCCGCTGGCGTTGAGTGTGGCTGCCGCGCAGCAGATGGTCGATGAGATCGACCAGACCGGCGTCCCGACCCAGCTCATGCTGACTTTGCGGTACACCCCACGGATCCGGCAGTTCCTGGATCAGGCGCGCGACTTCGACGCCTTCGGAGCGCGCGCGGCATGGATCTCCGGAGCGTTCCTGCCGGGCAGCCCGTTCTCGACGCCGTGGCGTTTGGAGCACGGCGCGCTGTTGGACGTCGGTCCACACGTGCTCGACCTGCTCGACGCCGCGGCGGGGCCGATCCGCTCGACATCGGTCATGGGGGATCCGCACGAGTGGGTTGTTGTGACCGCTGTGCACGAGGGCGGTGCGGTCAGTGACGTCGCGCTCTCCTCGGTCGTCCCCGGGTTCGTCTGGGAGTGCTCGTTGTTCGGCCCCGCCGGTGAACTCCACGCCCCGCAGGCCGGCGAGGACGAGAACGCGGAGGTCCAGCCGGTGATCGCCGCGGAGTTCGCCCAGGTGGTTCGCAGTGGGCGGTCGCACGAACTCGACGCCCACCGTGGGCTCTTCCTGCAACGCCTGCTGCAGCACGCCGCCCCGCCGTCGGGCGCCCGGGACTAGTGAGCACACTGGCTCACCGTGGAGGTTCTGGCGCGCGTGGATGACGATTTCCGGCCGAGTCGCCGGATCGCGGGTCTAGGGTCCAGATATGGAACCGAACTTGTTGTCCCTCGGCGTTCTTGGAACGTCGCGCAAGGAGAACGAACACCGACGTCCGATCCACCCCCGCCACTTCGATCGGATCGACCCCGAGGTGCGAGCGAAGATCACCCTGGACACCGGATACGGCCGTCGTTTCGGGGTCCACGACGAGCAGTTGCGCGGGCAGGTGGGAGGGATCCTTCCCCGCGACGAGGTCATTGCTTCGTGCGACGTGATCCTGCTGCCGAAGCCGACACTGGCCGACGTCGAACAGCTACGTGACGGCCAGATCCTGTGGGGGTGGCCGCACTTCGTGCAGGATCCGGTATTGACGCAGCTGGCAGTCGACAAGCGGTTGACCCTGATCGCCTGGGAGGCCATGAACTACTGGAGTACGAGCGGCAATTTCATCGTTCACGTGTTCCACCTGAACAACGAGATCGCCGGGTACGCATCGGTGATGCAAGCGATGACGCTCACGGGATTCACCGGCACGTACGGACGTAAGCGGCGAGCAGTGGTGCTTGGCTTCGGGAACACTGGTCGCGGAGCTGTCCGGGCGCTGGAAGCCCTGGGATGCCAGGAGGTCGTCGTGCTGACCATGCGGGACATCCATACCGTTGCCTCTCCGATGGCCAGCACCGTACTCGGCGGGATGCAACGCGATCCCGACGATCCCCGCCGTGTGGACGTTCTCACGTCGGCCGGCCTCAGACCGGCCGCCCAGTTCCTGTCCGAGTTCGACATCGTGGTCAACTGCGTCATGCAGGACACCGATGCGCCGCTGATGTTCGTCGAAGGGTCCGAGATCGACACCTTCGCCCCAGGCAGTCTGATCGTCGATGTCTCCTGCGACGCGGGAATGGGCTTCGACTTCGCGCGGCCGACCACCTTCGAGGATCCGACGTTCGAAGTCGGCGACACCGTGCACTATTACGCCGTGGACCACAGTCCGTCGTACCTCTGGGAGTCCGCGACCTGGGACATCAGCGAGGCGATCATCCCGTTCCTGGAACCGGTGATGTCCGGGCCTGCGACCTGGGACCTCGACCCGACCTTGAGCAAGGCGATCGAGATTCGTGACGGGGTGATCCAGAACCCCAAGATCCTGTCGTTCCAGAATCGGGCGGCGGAGCACCCGCATGATGTCGTCACATAGTCAGGTGTAACGCCTCTGCGGGGCAGGCCCAGCCCAGCAGTTGTAGTGGCATCACACGCGCGATGGCTCCGAAATCCCGGTCCGCTGCCAAGAGTTCCGAGTCGGTGCGCAACGCGACTTGGACCACCATGCAGTCGATCAGGCCCCGGGGAGTCACGCCTGCAGCGCGGCACAGCCGGTAGACACGCGCAGCCCCGGCGAAATCACTCACGGGGTCGAATGCCAACCTTGCGAATGACCGCAGAAGTCGCTCGGTCACTCGGTCGGATGTCCGGCTCCCACCTGCCAGCAGTTCCATGAGTACCGGTTCGGTCGAGGCGATTTCGTCTGGACGGTCCTGGATCAATGCGGACAGCTGTTCATCGACCGCGGATCCGGTCCCGCGCGAGAACTCCACCCAGGCCGACGTGTCGACCAGGATCATCCGCGCGGGCTCTGATCCGCTGGAGCATCCAGAAATCCAGTTCCCCGCAAGGCCAGGATCTCGGCAGTCGACATCGGCTGGAACGCTACCTCGCGCAGTGCCCGGTCGACCGCCTCGGTCTTGGTGTGGACGCCGTACTTGCGCATGGCGATCTCGATCAGCGTCTCGTCGATGTCGATGTTGGTACGGCTCACGAGCGTCAAGCTACACCGCCCACGTGTTCTATACACGTTATAGGTGTTTGAGTCGACTGAGGTGCTCGTCCACAGCCTGCTTCAGCCGCGCACGGCCGACCTGAAGTAGAAGTCCAGCATTGACCCCAACGGCGCGGGGCTTCGGCGCAATCGGCTGTGCAGGGCGGCCCCTTCCCAGCAGTCGACCAGCAGGTTCGCCATCGCGGTCGTGTCCGAGTCAGCGGGGATGTCCCCGAGCTCCCGTGCCTCGTCGAGACATCCGGCGATCCGCTCGGCGATGTAGGCGAAACACGACTCGATCTTGACCCGGAACACCTCGTTGGACCCCGAGAGTTCTTGGCCCAGGCCGCCGAGGAGACACCCGAGATAGCCCTCGGTCTGGTAGCTCTGCTCGGTCGCTTCGAAGAAGTTCCGCACCCTGCGCACCGGGGGCTGTCCCATATCGCCCAGACACTGATCGAGTCCGGCATGTACACCGCGCATGTACTGGTCGATCACCTGCAGAGCGAAGTCTTCCTTGTCTGTGAAGTGGTGGTAGAACGACCCTTTGGGGGTGTTGGCCGCGGCCAGCAGCGCCTGGATGCCCAGGCCGTTGTACCCGTGCTCGAGGAGCAGGCCGAGTCCGACATCGAGCAGGCGCTGCTTGGTCGTGTGCGTGGGCGGGTCAGCCATTCACCTTCTCGATCATGTGATGGATCACCTCGCTGTGGACCCCCTGGGGGCTGAACATAACGATCTCGGCGTCGGCTTCCACTTTCACGTTGTGCCCCGGCGGCCAGTAGAAGAGGTCGTTGCCCGAAACGGTCTCGTGCTCGCCGTGTACGTCAGTCGTCGTCAGCCGTCCGCTGAGGACGTATCCCCAGTGGGGACTCTGACACAAGTCGCCTTCGAGGCCCTCGAACAGCGGAGTCGTATCCACGCCTGCCGCCAGCGTGAAGTATTCACCGCTGATCTTGTCGAACCCGCTCACATCCCCGAACCCCAAACGCTGCCGAATCACCGCGCCCGGGATCTCCATCTGTACCTTGACGTCTTCCTTTGCCACTCGCATTGTCCGCACCTCTCTGTGCTGACGCATTTCTAGACCGATCGGTCTACTCTTGACACTACGGCGCTGTCGGGAGCCCGATGTCATCGAGGGCGGAGCCGATCCCCATCTGTCGGTGGCTGTAACGGTTGGCGCGCGCGACAGTTCAAGCAGAGAACGGGACCCGCGGCGTGAATCCGACAGGTCGCAGGCCGTCCGCTGGTTGGCCGAGCCTGACCGTGATCCCGGCCAACCAGTTCAGAACGCTACGGCCGAACGATGTAGGTCTTCACCCGCTTGAAGGCCCTGTAGTTCTTCGTGCCCTTCGCGCGCTGGATGACGGTCACCTTCACCTTGCGAGTGCCGACGACCTTCACCTTCACGGTGCCGTTCTTCTTGCGCGTGATCTTGCAGAAGCTGACCTCGCCGGCCGCCGAACTCTTCAGGGTCCGGCACCGCACCTTGGTCCTGATCTTCTGCCCCTGGTCGGTCTTGCGCGCGGGGAAGACCTTGGGCTTCGGCGGCAACTTGTCGGCGGTCTGCTTCTGCCGCAACACCCGGACCCGGTCGGTGGCCGTGTTGTTGCTCGGGTCTGTGTCCTCGATCGGCGACGTCACCTCAGCGGGGTTGACCACCTCGGGTGCCGCCCCGTTCACGACGTTCACCCGAATGCTGAAACCAGCCTCCTGTCCAACGAGCAGGCCGGCGCCGTAGAGGCAGGTGACCGTTCGGCCGGCGGCGGAACAACTCCACCCGTCGCCGCTGGCCGACAGGAACTCGTTGCCCCGTGGCAGGTTGTCGACCACGGTGATCGGTCCCGGGTTGTCAGAGGGGCCGTTGTTCACCACGCGCACGTTCCAAGTGCCCTTCTTGCCGATGGTCCACGGACCACCGTTGTGGGTCTTGAAGATCGCGAGATCCGACTTGGCCACGACGTCGACCGTCGAGGTGGCCGGGTCGGGGTTCCCGCCCGGTTGCGGCGAGGTCGTGGTCACGGTTGCGACATTCTTGAGCGTCGTCCCGCCCGGCACCGACTTGTCGACATCGGCCTTGACGATGATGTCCGACGGCGAAGCCGACAGTGGGAAGTTCGCGCGGGTGCATGTGACCGTCGTTCCGGTACCCACGTCGCAGGACCAGCCCGGACCGGTTGCCGAAGTAGCTCGCAGGCCTGCCTCGAGCTGATCGACCACAACGACGTTCTTGGCCTTCGCCGGGCCGAAGTTCGACACGGTGATGGTGAACTCGGTGCTCTGACCGGCGGTGACCGGGTTGGCGCCGGTGGTCTTCTTCGCGATGCCGAGTTGCACCTCGCTGACCACCGGGTCCACGACCTCATCCTTGTTGTTCTTGAGGTTCGGATCCTCGGTGGTTCCGGTGACTTCGGCGGTATTGATCGCTTCCGCACCGGGGCTTTCCAGGACATCCACCGTGACGTTGATCAGCGGCGCCTGCTCGAGAGGCTGCAGGTCCTCCTTGAGTACGCAGGTCAGCGTGTCCGTCACCACTGGTCGGCTGACACTGCCAGGGGCCGGCATCGATCGAGGCGATGGACAGGCCGGTGGGGAGGGTGTCCACCACGGTGATGTCCTTGACCGAAACCGATGGTCCGAGGTTGGTCACCGCCAAGGTGTAGGTCACCTGATTGCCGACGACGTAGGGCTGGGTGCGGGACTTCTCGATCGCCAGGTCGGCCAGCGGCCTGGGTGTCACAGGATCCTCGTCGGTGTTGTTCTCCGGCTTCGGGTCGTAGGTCTTCCCGGTCACCGTGGCGGTGTTGGTCAGCGGCCCCTGGGTGACGGCCGCGTCCACCTTCACGATGAGTGTCAGTGTGGGCAGCGACTCGTCCTTCGCCAGGCCGTTCGGCGCGATGTCGGGGTGCGTGCAGGTGATCTTCTGTTGATCCACCGAATCCTGATCGCAACTCCAGTCGGAGCCCGAGTAGGACTTGTACTCGGTGCCCACCGGCAGGGTGTCGGTGACGACGAACGGGCCGACGCTGTTGTCAGGGCCGTTGTTCGTGACATTGATGTTCCAGTCGAACTCGGTGCCCGGCACGACCTCGTCGGGTTCGACGTTCCACTCGTCCGGGTAGACGGTCTTGTGGGTCTTCTCCAGCATGAGGTCGGCCGAGGCGATCTTGGTCTGCGCGGTGACGTCCTTAGAGGTCTGCAGGTCCCAGTCGGACGTGGGCGTCCCCGGGTACCACGACGTGGTCGCCGTGTTGATGTGGGGAATGGTCGTGCCAACACCCGGGTTGCCGGGCGGAGGAGTGGCCACGGCCGGCTGCGGGATCCCCTGGAACGTGATGACGATCTTCTTGTTCGCCGGCAGGTCGGCGCCCGTATCCCAAGCGAGCTTCACGGCCAGCGGATCCGAGGAGTCGACCGTTGGGTCGTCCGTCGAGATATCGGATCCATCGTAGGTGATCACGGTGCTGCCTGCCTTGTAGGTCCAGTTCGGCGGCAGCACATCATTCGCGCTGATTTTGTAGGCCGTCGGTCCAGGCACGTTGTCGCTCGGGTTGGTGATCTCCAAGCGCCACGAGTAGGGCTGGTCGATGTAGGCCAGGTCGTCGGAGTTGAACTTCTCGATCTGAACGTTCGGCGCGAGCAGGGTGACCGTGTCCTTGCCCGTGTTGTTGTCCAGGTTCGGGTCGTAGGTCTCGCCCGAGACAGTGGCGGTGTTCTCCATCTTCTGCGGCGCGTCGATGTCCACCGAGACGGTGTGGAACAAGTCCGGCAGAGCACCGTCCTTGGCCAGCCCGTCGGGCGAGACGTTCGGGTGCGTGCAGGTGATCTTCTGCAGGTTCCCCGAGTCCTGGACGCATATCCAGTCGGTTCCCTGGGAACTCACGTAGGTGTTGCCGATCGGCAAGGTGTCCACGACGACGTACGGGCCGACGGCTTTGTCGGGACCGTTGTTGGTCACCTTCACTTTCCACCTGAACTGCGTGCCGGGGATTACGGTGTCGTCGTCCTGCAGCGGCGGTGTAGTCCGTCAGGTGGGTCTTCGTCAGGGCGAGGTCGGCCGACGCGATGACGGTCTCCGCGGTGACCTTGGGGGGAGGTCACGGGGTCCCAACCATCGGTCGGGTTACCGGGGGTTCCAGGTGGTGGTGGCCGTGTTGACGTGCGGAATCGTCGTGCCAACACCCGGGTTGCCGGGCGGAGGAGTGGCCACGGCCGGCTGCGGGATCCCCTGGAACGTGATGACGATCTTCTTGTTCGCCGGCAGGTCGGCACCGGTGTCCCAGGTCAGTTGCACAGCCAGCGGATCCGCCGAGTCGACGGCGGGATCCGTGGTCGAGATCTCGGCACCATCGAGCGTGATCACCGTGGTACCGGCCTTGTAGGTCCAGTTCGGCGGCAGGACGTCGGCCACCTTCACCTGGTAGGCGGTCGGCCCCGGGGTGCGGGCGCTGGGGTTGGTCACCTCGATGGACCACGAATACGGCTCGCCGATGTATGCCAGACTCTCCGATGCCTTCTTGACGATCTGCACATCGGGGAGCACGGGGGTGACTACAGCATCGGCGGTGATCGGTCCGTACGTCCGGATGTCTGGGTTGACTCCGTCGGGCGTCAGGCTGAACCACTCCAGTGCGCTGACAACGTTCGTCTGCGCGGTTGTCGTATTGCCCTTGAGTTTGGCGGTATAGGTGTACTGCTGGGCGCCACCGACAGCGAGTCGATGACCGGCCACGTGATGGACACCTTGCCAGTGGTCGCGCAGGTTGTGTCAGTACCCACCGTTCCGGTCCCGGCGTTCACGACAGAGATGCCATCGGGAACGCAGTCGCGCACTGTGACCTGGGAGGCGGTGCTGGTGGGCACCCCACCCGCTCGCTGCGGGTTGGTGACGTTGATCGTGTATCCGAACGTGTCGTCCGGCAGGGCGGTGATCGCGTCCTCGCTGTTGACCAGTTTCTCGATTTTCAGGTTCGGCTCGGTCAGCGTGAGGGTCGCGTCGTCAGAACCGATCGCCTTCGGCGGGTTCTGCGCCTGCGCCAGCGTGGTGGGTTTCGACGTGTAGCCGAATCCTGCGCTGGCCGTGTTGGTCCGCGTCACCCCGGCGGCGTTCTGCGGCAGGTTGCTCACGCGGGACTTGTAGGTGATCCGGATGATCCGGTGCTTGTTCTGGTCGGGCAACGGGTCGAACGACCAGCCGATCTGCTGGCCCGTGGCGCCGGGACTCGCGGGCTCGGGGCCGAGGAACGTGGCGCTGACACCGGAGGAGCAGTCCACCGGATTCGCGTAGTTGCTGTCCGTGGTGGAGCACCCGAGCGTGATGTCCGAGACGTCGGCATAGTCGATGTACGGCGGAAGTGTGTCAAGCACCACGAGGTTGGTGTACGCGGCATCCGGCAGTTTCGTGTCGATCGTGTAGGAGACAGTTTCGCCGATTGTGGCGACCGACGGCGTGACGCTCTTATCGATAGACGCTCCGGTGATGAAGACCTCCGCGTTGGCGCCTGTCAGGTACGTGCGCTCACCCTCGACAATCCCCGGCATGCTGGTCCCGCTCATACCGACCGTGTTCTTGAACTTCACGTCGGCGGGGGATCCCGGTTTGATGTTCGCCACGTAGGTGACGACCTTGTTCGTGCCCGGCACGAGCGGGTCGAAGGTCCACGTGATGGAGAACTTGTCCGTCGTCTGGCAGTTCGGGTTGGTCCCGAGCGACCCGCCGTTGTTCACCGCCTTGACGGTGAGGGTGTCCGGGACACAGTCGATGATCGTGACCTCGTGCAGCGGTGGACGGCTACCCGGCGTCCCGGCGGTCAACGTGTAGGTGATGTCTGTGGATGTGCTGGTGACCGACGTCGGGTTGGCCGTCTTCGTGATGCTCGGGTTCGGCTGCACGACGAAGATGTCGTACGTCTTGGTCTTCTCGACCTTCGTGCCACCGGTCTGCTCAGTGAAGCTCTCGAACGTGGCTGTGTTCGTCTTCTTCACGTTCGTCGCCGGTGCGGGCGGAACGGTGCACGTCGCGTTGTTGCAGGATGCCGCGGACTGGCCGACCTTCGCGGTGACGACCACCCGGAAGACCTGGTCAGCGTCTGTGTCGTTGTTCCAGACCGTCGGGAACGTCAGCGTGCCGCTCGTGCCGTCGACCGTGAAGCCCAGGTCCGGCAGCGGCGTCGATGACCCCACGAGCACGGCGGAGTCCAACGATACGAACTCGATCCCGGGGGGCAGGGTGTCGGACAGCTTGCCGCGATAGACCGTCGTGCCCTTGTTGATCGTCACCGAATACGTGTACGTGATGGTCTCGCCAATGGTGGCCTGGGTCTTCAGGTCGTTGTTGGTCTCGGTGACTGATGTCTCGGCGTCCTTGTCCACCGTCACGCCGGGGATGAAGACGTTGGACGGTCGACCACTTCGGCGCGTCGGCGTTCGCATCCTGCGTCGGGTCGATGTTCTCCTTGGGGATGTAGGTGGCTGTGATGCCCGGAATATCGGTGAACGCCTCGTACTGGCGAACCCCGGAGGTGTTTGCGTAGTCTGTCCCCGCTGCAGCTACGTCCGGGACCTTCATCGTGTAGATCAGGGACAACGTCTGGTCCACGTCGATGGAGTAGTCGTTGGCCAGGTCCGGGCTGGGGAAGACCCACTTGACGATACTGCCGCCGGGCGCGTTGTCGCATGTGGCGATCCGCCGGGCAGCGCAGACTTCGTGGCAGTACCGGGCTTGATGTACTCCAGCGCCGAGAGGTCGACGGCTGAGCACGTCAACTGTTCCGGCAGCCGGTCCCACACCTGCACGCCACGCACCGAGTAGTCGGAACCGGGGATCTGTGGCCGGTTCTCAACGTTGATCTGGAACGTCGCCGTACCGCCCTGCTCGATGGGTTTGTTGTCCTGCAGCGGACTCACCGCCGGGAAGGTGGCTGCGGGCTTGTCGGTGGCGATGACACCCTTGTCGATGAGCAGGTTCGGGGGTGGGATGAGGTCGTACTCGGCCTGATCCCGGTAGGACTGCGCGACACCGGCGGTGTTCTCGGTGCGCATCTTCATCAGGTTGCCGGTGATTTCGGGCTGGGTGCCGGTGCCGGGTTCCAGTACCACGACGGCGAAGGTGGCCTCGAACACCCCGCCCTTGGGGACGAATCCGCCGTTCCCGAGTGTGAGCACGAACTCGTCCTTGGTCAGGACGGCCGACACGTCGACGTTGTTGTTGCCGGTGAGCGCGTACTTGTTGTTGCCCGTCTGCGGCTCGTCGTCCACGACGAACTCGGTACCGACCGGCGGGAAGTCGGTGACCACCGCATTCTTCGTGTCGATGGTCGACGGGAAGTCCACTCGCAACTTGAAACAGATGACGTCACCCTTGCGGAATTCGGGCACTGGGTCGGGATCAGAGACGTATGGGGGCGCCACGTTGGGATCGCACTTCATGCCGCCGGGGAAGGTCGGTGGCGCCGCGCGAGGCTTGATCTGCTTGCTGATCGCGGGCAGGGGAGTGCCCTGCTCGGCGCGCGAGTCGTCCCCCACCGTCACCTCACCGGGCTCGACCGGATTGCCGGCGGAGTCCTCGATCGCATTGGTCTGAGCGGTCAATTCGACGGTGTTCACGAAGTTGTCGCCGGCCACCGTGGGCTGCGACGTCTTGCGGTATGTGTCCAGCATGCGGGCCGGCAGCGTGACAGTCGCGGACTGGTTTGCCTTGATCTCGGGCACAGGATTGAAGATGACCGTGTAGTTGCCAGGGCCCGCGTTCCAGGTGACGTCCGTGTAGTCAGGGCTGGGTTTGGGGTCGCCAGCCAGCGCGGTGCAGTCCGGTTCGTCGGGCCAGTTCGTGGAGCCGGTGGCGCCCAGTGGGCAGTAGCCGTCGGGCAGCGTGTCGGTGACGACCATGTTTGACACATCCATGTACTCGCTGGCCTCGATGTTCATGGTGAAGACGGCCGTCCCGCCCGGCGTGAACGCGGAGGAAGAGACCGACTTCTGCATCCGGACGTCCTCGATCGTCACGGTGTGTTCCTCGGTCACGATCGAGGGGCTGGTCGGTGCCGTCCCGGTGAAGACGCCGGTGGCTGAGACCTTGTTGGTGATCGACTGCTCGTCGGCCAGTTCCCGGGTGGAGCCGCCGTTGTTGTTGTCGAGGTTCGAGCCCTGCTCGAGCGATGCGGCACTCGGCTCCGGGCTGTCCCAGGTGGTGGTGTTCTCCGACAGGGGGATGCCCGCGACGTACTTGATCTCCCTCTCTTCACCAGCGGCCAGATCGCCGACGTTCCACGTCACGGCGGTGTACACGCCGGTGAGGTTCCCGAGTCCTGGGACACCCTGCGGGCTGTCCACGGTCTCGACGCTGACCGGCAGCGGGCAGGGGGTGGGGTTCACCGGCGGGACCCCGAGCGGGCCCGAACCCGGGAACTCCTCGGTCACCACCTGCGAGTTGTCCTCGTTGCCGCAGCCGAGGAACTCCAACTGCGCCGGCAGATAGTCGGTGAATGTCACGTCGTTCGTGGCGACTCGCTTGTTGTTGCGGATCGTCAGGGTGTAGGTCGACCGTTGGTCGTGAACCCCGCGCAGCAGCTCGCCTTCGGGGCTGTTCGTGTTCCTCTTCTCGACAGCGAAGGGTGCCCGTTCGGTATCCGCGGTGTCGCCGTCGGAGACGACCTGCAGATCGGCGATCGGCGCGCCGCTGTTGTCGAACTTGGGGACCTTTCGCTCGTTCGTCGATCCAGCGACGGTGGCCGTGTTCGTGTCCACCGGCACGATCGTGGTCGGGATCGGCGCCTTCAGCTTCGCCTCGAACCTCAGGGTGAACGATGAGGCGGGCTGCAGGTCGGTGACGTTGTTCCACACGAGCAGGGTCTGGCCGCCAGGGGTGGTGGTGATGGTCGGCTCGCCGGCCGATGCCGGGTCGGTCGGCCCCACGTACTCGAAGCCCGCGGGCAGGACGTCGGAGAAACTCACGTTGTACAGCGAATCGTTGCCGGCCGGGTTGCTCGCGGTCAGCGTGTACGGGACGTTGTCACCCAGCAGCACGGAGCCGGGTGCCTTCTTGTCCAGCGTGATGCCGGCGTCGGCCGCTGCGGGAGACACGGCTCCGAGCGCGGTGAGTCCCAGCCCCGCGAACAGAGCGATCAGAAACGTCCAGAACTTCGATGGTGCGGTGCGCATGATGCCCCTTGTGTCCAAGCCGGCGGGTTGAAACTCCCCAGGAATTCTTGGCCCACTCTACTGATCGTGACGGCGGCTCGCGCGGCGGGCATGATAACGATCCTGCGCTCTGGCGCGAGTGTGGCGCGCCGACGGTATGTGTCTACGCTCGGGCCATGCCCGCTCGCCGCCAGAGGTCCACCATCGCCGGGCGGATTGACGTCACGTCCATGCTCTTGCGCGATCGCCGGATCACCGTCCGCATCTACGTGCCCGCTGACTATGAGTGGAGCGCACGCGAGTACCCGGTCCTCTACATGTTCGACGGGCACAATCTGTTCGATCGGACGACCTCTACATATGGCAAGGAATGGCGCGTCGACGAGACGATGCAGAGCCTCGGTCGGCCCGCGATCGTGGTCGGTATCGATGCCCCGCAGAACCGCTACGAGCGCTATGCCATGTACACCGTGAGCGACTGGGAGTACCGCGCGCGTTCGAGCGGCCGCCTGCTCAAGCGGATCCGCGGCTACGGCGACGAGACTGCGGCGTTTCTCATCGAACAAGTGAAGCCGTACGTCGAAGCCACCTACCGGGCTGCGAGCGATCGGGAGCAGGTAGGCGTGGCCGGCTCGTCGATGGGCGGGTACATGTCCTTGGTCGTCGGAACTCGGTACCAGGATCGCGTGTCTAGGGTGCTGGCCTTCTCGCCGGTCGCCTTGGACGAACCCATGCGTGGCTTCGAACTTCGAGAGGCGATCGTCGGCGCGGGTGCCCCGGTGGCGCAGCGCTACTACCTCGACATGGGAGACCGTGAGCGCCTCGACTACGTGCGGAATCCGCAGGAGCTCGTGGACAATCTCGAGGGTTTGCGGTCGGCACTTGTGCACGCGGGTCACCGCGATGTCCTGGCACGCATCGTTCCCGGGGGGCGTCATGACGAGCGGGCATGGGCCCGCCGGTTTCCGGAGGCGTATCTGTGGGCCTTCTTCGGCGTCGAACTGGGCTGATACCGGCGGCGAGCTGCGGACGGTGAGCGTTACTCGGGCTGAGCACAGGTGCTGCCGCGCTGGCCGTGCGAGCCGGTCAAGGGTGCATCCACCGGGCTTCACCGTGCCCGGGGCTCACCGCGCTGCATCGCCACACATTCGGCCTTGGCCGCGGCAGGCCTACCGACCAGTGTCCCAACCTCAGGGAAGGGGGACCTCCTGACCAGCACCATCAGCAGAACGAACATGACGGTGTCGCTGCCAGGTGGTCCTGATCAGCTGGGTGCTTCGCGACGGTGGATGCGATCGTGGCCGCGGACCCGATCGGTGAGTCGCTGGGCCAAGCCCTGGCTGGGGCGATCGACGGCTACTCCTGGTGATAACAAGATCGACGCGGCCGTGTTATCGGCTATCTGCTGGGCGATGGCGCCGCCGATGGGGCGCAGATCGCCGGGCACCGCATTTCCGGGGCTCTGGCCAGCATGACGTCCGCTGCCATCCTCGCCAACCCGGGGCGGCGGATGTACACGCCGCCCGGCGGCTTGACTGTGACGACCTACCTGAGCCTGCTACGTCGATGCGGTCGGGCAGATCAGCCTGGAACATGTGCTGGGCCTGGCCGCGGATCTGCTCCTGCCGTGTCTTGGGTGCGGCTTCAGGGTCCGGTACTCGAGGCCACCTCTGGCGCAGGGATCGCCGCGTAGCAACACCGCCGCGGTTCTACGTCACCACTCCTGGAAGTGATCATCCAGGAGTAGGGCCCGAAGAGGTCCACGACGCCCTGGCCCATTCATCGACCGGGAGCGCCGCCTGGTGGTCTTTCCCGGGGTCGGGACAACACCTGGATCCTCAACCCGCTGCTGGACGCCACCACCGCAATAGCAACGTCGGCCGATGCTTCGATGATGTCTTCCTTTGCCGCTGACCCACTGGTCACGGTGTCGACACATCCGCAACACCATCGGCATCACCGCATCCTGCCGTCGCCCTGGC
The DNA here is from genome assembly GCA_016719135.1 of Micrococcales bacterium. Lineage (GTDB taxonomy): Bacteria > Actinomycetota > Actinomycetes > S36-B12 > UBA10799 > JADKAV01. The sequence goes on from JADKAV010000013.1 coordinate 20,057, forward strand.
CGAGATCGCCGGGCTGCTTCGCCGACACCGACCGGCCCACCGGCACCGGCCCCCACGTTCCGTGACCACGCAGACTCGGCACGAATGGCTGGCCTCGGGGTCCTCCGTCGCCGAGGACCGGACGCCTGACCGGCACGGTCGCGGGTCGTGGGGCGCACCACCGATCAGGTCCACTGGCAGCCCTGGCGGCCGGTTCAGCGGCGGTACGCCACGGAAGGCTCAGCGTGCCGCGCCGGCGCCACGCCGCCGGTAACGGGGCTGTCCATCCCGGCGGTAGCCTGCGGTCCGCGCAGGTAGGTCACGACCTATCGGATAGATGTGTTGGAGCTGTCGCCATGGGCGACGCTGTTGCGCGTTCAGGTCGGGTGATTGGCGGGATCTGGTCGATACCACCACCGCTGTATCCACCACGGCCACCTGCACATCACCCGGCCCCCACGCCCACCACCACCGACCGACCCCCACCGGACACCGGATAGAACCGGCGGGCGCGCGGATACGGCACCCCACGTAGCCTTACCAGTGATGAGCGTGCAGAAGACCAAAGCCAACGGAATTGAGATCGCCTACGAGACGTTCGGCGCGCCGAGTGATCCGCCGATCCTGCTCGTCATGGGCTTGGGGACCCAGATGATCGCGTGGCCCGATGAATTCTGCGATGGACTGGCCCAGCGAGGCTACTTCGTCGTGCGGTTCGACAATCGCGATGTCGGACTGTCCACACACATGAAGGACCGGGCCCCCTCGATGGTGGATGTGATGGTCCGCCGTAAGCAGCCCCCGTACACGATTCACGACCTCGCGGCGGACACCGTCGGGCTGATGGATGCGCTGAACCTCGACTCCGTCCACCTTGTGGGTGCATCGATGGGCGGGTTCATCGCGCAGACCATCGCGATCTCCCACCCCAAGCGCATCCGCAGTCTCACGCTGATCATGACGTCGACCGGTTCGCGGCGCGTGGGCAATCCGAAGCCGGCCCTCTTCAGCCGGCTGACGAAGCGGCGGGTGGTGGCTGACCGGGCGTCCGCCCAGGCGATGACGCTCGAGACCTTTCGGATCATCGGGTCCAAGGGGTACGCCTTCGACGAGCAGTACCTGCTTGAGATGGCAGGCGAGTCCTACGACCGGGCGCACGACCCCGGCGGGTACGTGCGCCAACTCGCAGCCATCGCAGCTCAGCCGGACCGCACTGATCAACTGCGGCGTCTGCGGATCCCCGCGCTGGTCATTCATGGACTGCATGACCCGCTCGTGGCGTTCAGCGGCGGGCTGGCGGCGGCACGCTCTCTGCGCAACGCCAAGTTCGTTGGGTACGCAGGTATGGGACATGACCTCCCAAGGGCGTTGTGGCCGGACTTCGTGCAAGAGATCGGATCGCTGGCCGACAGGGCTGAAGGCCGCTAGGACTCCAGCGCGAAGGAGTACATTCAGGAGGGTGAGACTGCAACTCGTCGTCCTGATCGCTGTCGCTTCGCTTGCGGCCTGTGGGGGCGGCGCGAGCAGCAGTCCATCTCCCAGTGCGCCGCTGACAGCGGACGCGACGACGGCGATCCCCGATGGCGGTGCGGTCCCCGAAACCCTCGCGCCAGGCCAGGACTGGCTGCTCGTGGGTCCCAATCCGCAGTTGGCGACCTCCGATGTCACGCTGCGTTTCGGTGATGACTCCAACTTGTCGGGCAAGGCTGTGCTGAACACCTACTCCGGAACTTTCGCGGCATCCGAGGACGGCTCGCTGCGCCTGGGCCCGATCGCCCGCACCGAGATCGGTGGCGACCCCGACCTGATGGCTGCCGAGGATCAGTATTTCGAGGCCCTGAGTCTGGTAGACGGGTTCGACTCCAATGGCGACGAGTTGTTCCTGCGCACCGGGGACACCACCATCCTGCGGTACGGCCTGCCCGACTCGGCGGCCGCGTTCGGCGCGACCCTGATCGGCAAGACCACGGCGAAGGCGCGCAATCGTGCGCAGGCCGAGGGATACACCTTCCGGGTGGTTTCGGTGGATGGTGAGGGCAAACCCGTCACCCAGGACTACCGCCCTGACCGTCTCAACGCCACCATCGTCGACGGCCGGGTGACCGAGGTGACGGTCGGCTGATGCGCAGTGTCGAACTGCGCGGTCAGTAGTGGGCACAGGTTGATCACCGACCTGACGCACGAGGCTGCATCCTTCGTGGCCGACCAAGCTGACGGTCTGCTCAGCGTGTTCGTGCCGCATGCCACCGCAGGCGTGGCGTTGATCGAGACAGGCGCTGGAACGGAACCCGACCTGGCCGATGCCCTGGAACGCCTGCTCCCGACCGCGGACATCTACCGGCATCGCCATGGCAGCCTGGGGCACGGTCGCGACCACGTGATGCCCGCGTTCGTGTCACCGAGTCTGACGATCCCGGTCATCGGGGGGCGGCTGGCACTGGGCACATGGCAGAGCGTCGTTTTGGTGGACCCCAATGGGGACAATCCGCGGCGGACCGGTGCGCTTTGTCATCTTCCATGCCGATCGGTGACTCTCGGTAGTCACCATCCGGTTCGCTCCAGGGGCTAGCCCCCGTTGGGCGCGTGCCCTCTGGAAAGATCTATCGGGCCCGCCAGCGCGGATTCTGAGGGCTTTCATCCGAACGGCCCATCCTGAATCCCGGCGATTCTCACGATACGTATATGAACGACTACTCACAGTGGGGATTCGTAGCATGCGTACTCGCGCTCTTGTCATCGTCTCGGCGTGTTCATTGGTGGTGTCCACGATGACCGCCCTGCCCGCAGCGGCGGCGCCCGATGTGAGCGCGGCCGCGGTGACCCCGGCTGCCAACCCGGTGATCCCGCAGTCCTGCGGACTGGACGCCACGCTGGTGCTCGACGCGTCGGGCTCGATCAGCAGCTCGAGTGCCGTCGAGAAGGTCCGCTCCGCCGGCAACGCCTTCGTCAAAGCGCTCAAGGACACCAAATCCACCACCCGGATCACCCAGTTCGGCACGTTCTCCGACCAGTTGGCGCCGCGGACCGTTGTGGACGCCGCCGCCACGTCGGCGACCGGTGTGCTGACCAAGGCCATGAACAAGTACTACAACCCGATCCCGGCCAAGCCGAGTGACTCATCGATCTACCAGTACAACGGTGGGACCTGGACAAACCCCAAGAACTACACCAAGACGACGGCGTCCAATGCGAACCAGTGGACCAATTGGGACGCTGGAATGGACCAGGCCAGGACGGAGACGAAGGCGCCGGAGATCATCGTCTTCGTCACCGACGGCGATCCGACGGCTTTCAACTTGAACAAGTCGGGCGACCCCAACTACGGCAACGGTAAGAACGTCGCGGTCAACACCGGCAGCGGAGACGCCGCCAATCCCACGCTGGACCGCGCGATCCAGCAGGCGAATGCGGCCAAGGGTGCCAACACCCGCATCATGGTCGTCGGCGTGGGTCCGGCGGTGACCAAGCCCGGTAGCGACAGCGTGAAGCGCATGGAGAAGATGTCCGGCCCGCAGGTCGTGCAGGACAAGGACCTGGGCAGCATCACGAGCATCAACCAGATCGATGTGGCGCTGGTCAAGGACTTCGACAACCTCGGCAGTTTCCTGCGGCAGGTCGTCAGCGATCTCTGCGTTCCGTCGCTGACCATCCGCAAGCTCGCCCAGACCGCCGACAGCAGCGGCTACGAGCCCTACGCGGGCTGGAACATGACGGTCAAGCCCACTGTCAACGGCGGTTTCAACTGGGTGCTCCCGGACACCACGCCCGCCGCGCAGAAGTCGGAAGCCACCGATGTCAACGGGTACGCGCAGTTCCAATGGGAGCCGAAGGTCCACAGCACCACCTCCGATGCGCAGGTCACCGAAGAAGTGAAGGCCGGCTACACCTCCGGGCGACCGGGTACGAACAACGACTGGATCTGTGAGAAACGCACGCCTGACAGCGCCACGGTGGAGACCGTCAAGGGGGACTTCGCAGATCCTCAGAACCCGCAGTTCAAGATCAGCCTGACGTCGCGCAACATCGTCACGTGCTCGCTGTACAACTCGTTCCAGTACCGCCCGGGCATTGCGTTGACCAAGTCCGTGATCGATGCCGTCGACGTCGCTGGGAAACCGACGGTGCGCGGCAACGCGGACGGCTGGAATGTGACGTACCGCTTCGTGGTCGAGAACACCGGCAACACGCCGCTGTCGGGTGTCAACGTGGCCGATGGCAAGTGCGACGTGAAACCCACACGGACCCAGGGCAGCGGGGAGCGCCTTCAGCCCGGTGCCACGTGGACCTACGAGTGCCCCAAGCTGATCCGCGTGCCCAACTCGACGAACCCGGACCTCAACGTGGTGAACACCGCGTACGTCACCGGGTCCGCGCCGGACGGAACGGTCGCCAGCGACAGCGACACTGCGACTGTCTGGATCAAGACCCCGGCCATGGCGATCACCAAGAGCCCGCGGGAGACACCGATCCCCGCCGGCGGACTCGCCACCTACGACTACGCGCTGACCAACACCGGCAATGACCCGATCAAGGACGTCGGGGTCGTGGACAACAAGTGCGATCCACTGGAAGGACCCACTGGGGATGGGGCGACGTCCGGCGTCCTGGACCTCGGTGAGACGTGGACCTACACGTGCAAGACCAGGCTCTACGAGACCACCCGCAACACGGCCACGGCCACTGGCAAGTGGTCGCAGGCCACACCGGGCGCTCAGAACAACAGCCCGGTGACCAGCAAGGACGACGCGATCGTCGATGTCATCATTCCCGCCTACATCACGGTCGTGAAGAGCGCGGTACCCGAGAACAGGACGCCCTTCGACTACACCGCCAGTGGCGCCGGACTGCACCCGACGATCAGACGTTCACGCTGGCACCTGGGGACCCGCAGGGCGACCGCAGCCGCACGCTGGTGGTGGAACCAGCCGCCGGCGGCACGGGAGTACACGATCGATGAGCAGACCACCGCGGGGTGGAGCCTCGAGGACATCACCTGTGAGGGCGCCCAGAGCGAAACCACCACACCGAGTACGGGTGAGGCCAAGGTCACCGTCAAACCGGGCGACACCGCCACCTGCACATACAGCAACGAGCGGCTCGGGTCTTTGACGATCCGCAAGATCGTGCAGCCGCAGTCCAGCGGCCAGAAGTTCGCTTTCACGGCGACCGGAGTCACGCCTGATGCCTTCTCGCTGGGCAACGAAGAGGAGCAGGTGTTCAGCGCGTTGCCGACCGGCACCGACGTGTCCGTGACCGAGACGTCGCAGGACGACTGGGCCCTTTCCAGCATCGTCTGCGACGGAGGCCCGGTCGTTCGCGACAACAGCATCACGTGGACGGCGGAGAACACCATCGACGCGGTCTGCACGTTTGTGAACCGGGCGATTCCGAAGGCGCAACTGACCGTGGTCAAGGTCGCCGACCCGGTGACCGGTGACTTCGACTACAGCGCAACGGGTCGGGGCGTGGCTGAGAACTTCACGCTGCGCCCGACCTCCGGCGACCCGTCCCCGAGCAAGACGATGACTGTCTCGCCACTACCCGGCGGTTCGCAGTACACCGTTACGGAGGCACCGCAGCTGGACTGGACGCTGAAGGACGTCAAATGCCGGGTAAGCGGGCCGGACGGTCTTCGAGCAGCACCAGTGTTCGGTGACACGGACACCGGCGCCGTGCAGGTGACCCTCGAGCCCGGGGAGTCCGGGGTCTGCACGTTCAACAACGAACGCAAGTCGACTCTGACGATCCTCAAGAACGTATCGGTGCCGGTCACCGATCCGGCTGCCAAGGATCAGAAGTTCGACTTCACCGCGACCGAAGTGACGCCGACGGACTTCAGCCTGCAGGACTACGACAAGTTCGGTGAGAAGCGGGTATTCGAGCGGATCGCGGCCGGCACCGACGTGACGGTGGCCGAGGTGCCGATCGGGGGCTGGACGCTCTCCGGAATCCAGTGTTCGGCACCCCAGAGTCAGTGGAGGGTGGCCGGAGGTCAACTCGACATCACGATGGGCGCCGGTCAGGACGTCACCTGTGCGTTCAACAACGCGAAGAATCCCCCTGACAAGGCCATGCTCGAGGTGGTCAAACTGGCAGATCCGGCCGATGGCACACCTTTCGGATTCGATGTCCAGGGCAGCGGCGTGGACCCGATCGATGAGCAGTTCGACCTCGATCCGCCGAACACCACCTCGCAGTCCCTGGCATTGAGTCCGGCCGTATCCGGCACCACGTACACCATCGCCGAGGACCCGGTCGCAGGCTGGGATCAGGAGTTGTCTTGCGCGGTAAACGGGACCGATGTGGTGGGTTCGGAACTCACCCTCTTGCCGGGTGACGCGGCAGTCTGCACGGCGGTCAACACCGAGCGGGGATCGCTGACCATCGTCAAGCAGACCGACCCGCCGGACTCCCCGCAGTCCTTCGATTTCACCGCTACCAACAAGCCCGACTTCAGCCTGACCGATGGCCAGAGTCAGACGTTCGACAATCTGCAGGCGGGCACGGACATCACGGTGACCGAGGCCGCCGACGACCTGTGGGTCCTGCAGGACATCCTCTGCACCAACGGTGCCACGCCCGACCTCGATGCGGGTTCGGTGGACGTCACTATCGGCGCGGGCGAGGACGTCGTGTGCACGTTCATGAACTCCGAACTCCCGCCGGCCTTGATTGCGACCGTGAAGGTCGCCGATCCGGAGCAGGGTTCGTTCCCCTTCAGGTTGACCGGAGGCACCACCGACGAGAGCTTCACGTTGAGCCCACCGGACACGATCGCCGAAGTCATCAAAGTGCGGCCGTCCGCGACCGGGGTCGAGTACACGATCACCGAACAGCCGGTTCCCGGCTGGGATGCGGGGGGCAACCTGTGCTGGTTGTTCGATGCCGACGGAAACGTAAGCCTCAATCGGGGCAGCGACCCATCGGTCGTCTCCCAGGTCGTGAAGCCCGGGGAGTTCTGGGTGTGCGGCTTCCTCAACCTCAAGCAGGCGCAGTTCACCGTCGCAAAATCGGCGCAGGACGCTCGTGGGCAGGAGTTCGACTTCGCCTGGAACCAGGACCCGGCCACCTTCCAGCTCGGCGATGGTGACTCCCGAAAGGCCACTGACCTGCGCGCCGACACGCAGGTTGACGTGACCGAGACGAAGCCGCCGTTCTGGACCCTCGACTCCATCGTCTGCGGTGGCACTAGGGCGACCGTGGACGGCATCGACCTGGATTCGGGCAAGGCGGAAGTGACCCTGCGTGCCGGCGGCAACGGCATCTGCACCTACGTCAACACGCGGACCATCTACAACCCGCAAATGGAGCTGAGCAAGACGCCCAGCCCCACCGAGGTGCTGCCGAACGGGGAGGTGACCTACACCTACGACCTCAAGAACGTCGGCGACATCGCGCTGAAGCCGATGGGCAACATGGACGACATCGTGGTCGACGACAAGTGCTCGCCGGTCACTTACGCGGGTTCGCCGGACGCCGAACTCGAGCCTGGCGACACGTGGAGTTTCTCGTGCACGACCAACCTCGCCGAGGACACCGAGAACACCGCAACCGCGACCCTCGCGCCGGTCAACGAACCGACCAAGGAACTGACGGTCACCGACGTGGCGTTCGTGCCAGTGCTGGTGCCCGAGATCAAGATCGTGAAGAGCGCCGACCGCCCGGTGGTGTACAAGCGTGAGGACGTCAACTACACCTACTCGGTGACCAACCCAGGTCAGGTTCCGTTGGCCGACGTCACCGTGACCGATGACGTGTGCAGTCCGGTCACCGGTCCGGACGCCGGGTGGGACAAGAACAACAACGGTCTGCTGGACCCGCTGGTCGAGGAGCAGACGTGGCATTGCGCCGACACTTTGACGCAGACCACGACCAACACCGGCACCGCCACCGGCACTCCGACGCTGCCGAACCAGCCGCCGGGGACGCCCGTGACCGACACGGCCAAGGCGACAGTGCGCGTCCTGGACCCAGGCGTGGCGATCACCAAGACCCCGTCTGCGCGCGGTGGCACATGGAACGGCGACGTGTATCAGGTCGCGAGCAACACCCCGGTGACCTTCACGTACCGAGTCGAGAACACCGGCCATGCTGCCCTGGACCTCGGGGCCGGAGTTCAGGACGACAAATGCGCCCCGGTCGAGTACGTCAGCGGGGACGATGGCAGCGGTTTGATCCAGCCCGGCCAGACCTGGGTGTACGAGTGTGTGACGACCCCAGTGGGAACCACGACCGTGACCAACGTGGCGACGGTGACCGGCGTTGAACCGGAGGTGGGTGGACGCTTCGAGGCCAGCGACGACGCCACGGTGCAGTCGTTCGAGTCCGGCATCGCGATCAAGAAGAGTGCGAACAAGCAGGTCGTCGAACCGGGCACCCCGGTCGGGTACACCTACTCGGTCATCAACACCGGCGAGACCGTGTTGTCCGACGTGCGGGTCACCGACGACAAGTGCTCGCCGGTGACGTACGCCAGCGGTGACGCGAACGAGGACGGGAAGCTCGACCTCGACGAGACCTGGATCTTCAGATGCTCGACTGCGCTGCAGAGCGACACCGTCAATGTGGCCGAGGCCCGCGGTGTGGATCCCGGCGGACATGAGGTCACGGACGCCGCGGCGGCGCGGGTACTGGTGATCGGTGGCGAGCTCAACCCGGCCATAGCGGTCAAGAAGACACCGTCCGCGACCCGGGTGCAGAGGGGATCGAAGGTCACCTACACCTACGAGGTGAGCAACGCCGGGACCATGCCGCTGGCCGACATCCGGGTCACCGAC
>JADKAV010000014.1 GCA_016719135.1 Micrococcales bacterium
ACAACGGGCCAGCTCATCTCTACAAGGAGTCGTCGCGTGAAGACGGTCTCCGGCGACCGGTTGCGGCGCACGACGTTCAAGGTACGTCTGTCACCCAAGACCGAAACCGGCATGTACACGATGAGCAACCGCAAAGCGACGCGCAATTCCCCCACGGGCTTTGCAGTGTCCAGCGAGGACGAGTGGATCAAAGCTGCCTACTTCGACCCCAAGGGTGGCGGGAAGTTCTCCTATTGGGACTACCCGACGAATCCTGGGCGGTACGTCAACTGTCCGGTGGACATCTCCGGGTGCGAAGAAGGCGAGCAGCCCACGGCGACCCAACTCGACGAGAACGGTGACGTGATCAACGAGAGGAGCCAGCCATTGGCCTCCTTCGAAGCGATTCCGGGGGTCGCACCCGACTGGTGCCCGGCCCCTTTCACCGCCGCGCAATGTGCGATCACACCCTTCCCAAAGCTCGCCTCCGACTACATCGGAAACATGAGCACGGTCGGGCAGGCGAGGACTCGCTCCCCGTGGGGCACGTTGGATCAAGGTGGCAATGTCGTCGAGATCACCGACACGATCTCCCCGCCGCCGCCGCTCGGGAATCCGAAGCTGGTGTGGCGCCGTTGGCACGGCGGTGTCGTTACCGCAACGGCATATCAGATGTGGCTGTCAGCAGTTGGCGTGACGACCCAAACCGTCCCCGGGTATGCCGCCAACCCCTGGCGCGGAATCCGGTTGGTCGTACGCGAGACTCAGGCAGCCTCTGGCAAACGTTGAAGTCACCTCAGCGCGGCTGCTGGCCGTAGGCGCGACAGCGCAGGGGTGGCGGGCACTAATCAACTACCCTGCGCCCGGACCCCAGGCAAGCCAACGGTCGTTGACATGCCTCGCTGCAGGTCAGGGACATGTTTGGTCGCCAGCACCGTGGCGCCCCACCGCCTGTCTACTTGCGGCGGGGCTTGCCGATGTACTGCTTTACCTTGTCCTTGTTGGATGGCTTGACCGAGATGTTGCCCAAGAACTGGACCGTCACCTTCACCTTGCCCTTACGGCCCACCTTGGACCACTTCTTGGGCAAAGAGATCTTGCGCGTGCCGTCCTTGGGAAGGTTCACGGACTTGTAGCGCAACACCGCTTTCGTACTCACCGCCCGCACACCGATACGGCCGGTCTTCGGACCCTTGGTCGTGACCTTGACCTTGAGCCGGATGCGCTTGCCCGGCTTGATCGTCGCTGAGGTGAGCAGCTTTGCGCGAAGGCGTGATTTGACGGAAGGACCGAGCGGCTGAAGCGTGGTGAACGCCGGCACAACCGGTGGCACCTGACTCAACAGGGTCGTCGACAGCATGTCCGCGTACTGCTGCTGACCCACATCGTTCGGGTGCAGTCCTGCGCCGGTGCCTTTCGTGGCGACCGTGTTGATGAAGTAATCGGTCAGGTTGGTGACCCACCGGTTCGCAGAGCACAACCCGTACGGGTGACTCGCGCGATACATCGAGAAGGCGGTGTTCCAGCCGTAGGTCGCGCCATTGCTCTGGATCTGCGCGACCAGGCCGTTCACGGGCACCTCGATGCGGTTGTCCAATCGCGTGTTCGGTGCTCCCAGCGGCGGATCGGTGGCTGGGTTGAACGGCCCGAATCCCGTCACGACCGGACTCAGCGCCGGCACATTGCCCGGGAACGACGTGTTCTGGGGAATGGCGACCACGTCATGGCCGGCCTGCCCCTCGTACAACGTGTTGAACGCCCAGGCGTTGCCGATCTGGTTGAGAGGTGACATCAACGGGTTGGTGAGTATCTGCTCAGGCGTCGGGAAGTTGATGTTGTCCGGTTCCGGCAGACCAGCGGGATTCTTCAGCGTCAACTGCCCACCCCACGGCTGGGTCGGATCCTGCTGGACGCCGCAGAACTCGGTGTTGCCCGGGGTGCCCTTCTGCGTGAGGTCGGGATACATGGCCTGGGTCAGGTTCCCGATCTTGCTGTACCGAACGGGTTCGGATGCGGTGAAGTCGGGCTGCGGCACGCCGTTGACCAGCTTCTGGGTCTTGCACTGAGCGGCTCCCCCGGCCGCGCTGAAGCACGGCGCGAGCTTGGCGTAATCCTGTTGCAGGACTTGAAGGTTGTTGAACACCGCCTCCTCGAGTTCCGGGTTGTCCTGCACCGGGTCGGTGGCCGAGGCGTCCGACGTGAGGCAGCGGTACCCTCCGTCAGACCCGGGAGTGATCAGGTTCATGTTGCTCACCAGGGTGAGCAACGAGAACGGGTTGCTGAACGAAGCGCTGGGGCCATTGGACTCGCAGGTGAACGTGATGTCCTGAATGTTGGAGAAGTCCAAGCTGCCCGACACTTGCGCTGCGTCCTGACAGTTCGGGAAACCCTGGATCGCACTCTTCAGCGAACCCGAAATGCCGCTGTCCGGGAATCCGTTGACGACCACCGGCAGGACATCGGTCGTGGCACAACTGATGATGACCGGAGACAAGCCCGCGTCGTTGCCGCCGATGGACAGCAGCCCGGCGTCGTAGGTCTGGCCAGCCGCGATGGCTGCCAACTGGTCGATCTGCGGCGGCATGAAATCGCCCGGACCAGTATTGCTCTGCTGCGACGGCTGCTTGATCTTCTTCTGCGGCGACAGCAGGCCTCCGGTCGGGGCGACCGCGGGGTTGGTCTCCTGCTCCAGAATCTCGCCCCCGGAGCACGCCACGTCCACGACCGTCACGTTGGAACGGGGATCGGACTGCTCCAGGGCGAGTGCGGACCGCACGAACCCGCTCCAGCGCGACCTGTCACAGGCCGGCTCATCCCAGTCGATCGTCCCGTCCGCATTGCGGAACGGCGGGAAGCCTTCACCCGATGCGTACGAGTCCCCGAGAATGCTCATCAGCGTGTTGCGAACCGTGATGCTGCTCGACACGGTTTTCGTCACGGAGGTCTTCGTGTCTTTGACGGCCAACTGGAGCGGGAAGGTGCCCTCCGGAAGCATCGCGTCAAGCGGGGTGCTGCAGGGCCGACCAGCGTAGGTGGTCACCGGTGTGGTCGAGATGGTCCAAGTGCATTGAAGTCGGCTTTTCGACCCGCCGCTGATCGTCGTTGCGCCGGCATCGAGAACGACTTGGAAGAGCCCGTCCTGCGGCAATGGGCCGTACAGTGCATTTCCCGCGGCCTGATAGCCGGGCACGGGCTGCATCGGCTCGTCCGGGATGCCCGGGTATTGGTCGGTGTCCGTCATCGAGGCGGGCATCGACCAGTCCCATTGCACGTTGATGCGGCCCCAATCCGCTGCGGCCTTCGTGTTCTGGTTCTGTCCGACATCCGCCGCTGCGACCCCGGGCGTCAACAGGGCTGCAGTCAGGGCGATTGCGGTCAAGGCCGCGGGCGTTCGGCGAAGTCTCACGGGAGTTCACTTCCCTCGGCAAGGTCTCGGGCAATGGTTGCGATGCTAGGCGCACGCGGGCAGCGTTCGCAGGTTCGCGGCAAGAATTTGGCGGAACCCCGGCGGATCCGATGGCTACCCCGGAGGGCGCACTCGCTCTTCTTCACCAACGCCGGCGAAGACCCGGTGGGTGCAAACTGATCTTGTAGCCGACGGGGTTGGGTTTGCACCCCGGCACCAGTAGCGATGATCGTCTTGCCGGTCATAGGCCAGGCGATGCTCACCACAAAGGGGGATGTGATCCAAACCTCGATCTGCAGCGCTCTTTTTGGTCAGCCCCCCAGGGCCTCGACGAATTGGAGGGCTTCGCACAGATCTAACCAGGTCCTGCGGAGCTCCAGAGTGGGTTCGGCAACATGCAAGGATTGACGGAATTGTGAGAGGAGACGGTCATGAGTGTGGTGACTATCCGCGGTCTCGATCCACGCGTCAAGGCCGAGCTGCAGAAGCGTGCGGCGGAACATAGCAGGTCCATGGAGGCCGCGGCTCGGGCTATTCTCACCGAGGCTGTGCTGGCCCAGGGTGAGGGCCTCTTCACAGCGCTCCACCAGACTTTCGGTGACCTCGGCGGAGTCGAGCTTGAGCTACCGCCGCGGGTCCGGAGCCGCCCTCCAGTGGAGTTCAGCGCGTGATCATTCCGGATACCAACGTTGTCTCGGAACTGTTGCGTCCAGTAGGGGACACGCATGTTCTTCGCTGGGTGCGCGAGAACGGCGATGGTGACCCACGCGGCGTGTCCCACGCGTTCGTTTTGACGCTAACCATGATGGGGACGACGGTATGGATGTCGGGCGAGCGGAATCGGATGTAGCCGGCCGAGCGGCGTACTGATTGACGGCGGATTGGATCGTCGTGTCAGGGCAGTAGATGTTCGGACGCGGACCCACCGGTGACGGGCAAGCGTCAAGGGCATGCAAGCGCTTTCTTGACCCCCGTAGCACCACGTGCGACGTTGGAGTCATGACCACGACAATCAGCCAGCGAGAGCTTCGCAATTCCAGCGGCGACATCATGCGCCGTCTTGAGGCGGGCGAAACGTTCATCGTGACGCGCGCGGGAAAGCCCGTGGGAGAGTTGGGTCCCGATCGTCGTCAGCGTTTCGTCAGTTCCCATTTCGTCGCCGACATCTTTCACGGTGCCCCGCGTATCGACCTGAAACAAATGCGTCGCGATCTCGAGACAGTCGCCGACCCAGGCTTCGAGCCCCCTGCCTGAACAACGCCTTGCCAGGGGAATCCTTGACACTTCCGTCGTGATCGATCTGGAGTTCATCGATCCAGTTCTACTCCCGGCTGAGGTGGCGGTCACCGCTATCACCATGGCCGAGTTGGCGGCAGGTCCGCACGCTGCAAAAGATTCGACGGAAAGGGCACGACGTCAGGACCGACTGCAACGGGCCGAGGCAGCATTCGATGCCCTCCCGTTCGACTCCGCAGCGGCGCGGGCGTACGGCGTGATCTACGCTGCCGTCACCTCAAGAGGACGCAAGGCTCGCGGCACCCGCGCTGTAGATCTGCTGATCGCAGCAGTCGCCGCGGCATCAGGCCTACCCCTCATCACGCGCAATCCGCAGGGCTTCGACTCGAAGATTTCGTCGCTGTAGTGGCTGTGTAGGTCGGCCCCAGTCCGATTCGTCGGTATCCCTCGCGATCCCGCGTCAGGCGGGAAGTTGGCGCAGATGGCCACGAGCCGAAATGAGTACGGTGCTCCGCAGTTGTCCAGGCCAGCGCCGCCTGCTCGCACCGTCGACCTCCTCCCGCGCACGTCCGGAGGCGTCCTCGGTCACCCTCCGTGGCCGTTTTGCCTACTCCCCAGGCCCTCGCCGTCGCAGCACACAATCACTGCGCACGATCAATAGCCTGGAGACATCCGGGTTGGATGGTGGGTCCAGCGGACGTCTCATGGTCTTCGCTATGCAACACCTCTTGGAGGAGACTATGCAATGCGTGGAATGATCGCGTGGCTCGTGACCGGGATACTCGTCGTCGCTGGGGCCAGCGTCGCGCGCGGGTCGGCCCAGACGGATCCACCCACACCCCTGCAGATTGCGACCTTGACGGCGGCGAACCCCACCAAGGACGACCAGTTCGGCTACTCGGTGGATGTGGCCGGGGACACCATCGTCGTCGGTGTTCCGTTCGCAGGTATGGGCGGGGACAAACGGGGTGCGGCCTATGTGTTCACCGCCAATCGGGATGGCACCGTCACCCAGACCGCGATCCTGAACTCACCCGAGCCAGCAAACGAGCAGTATTTCGGCGCCTCGGTGGCAATGTCGGCAGACACGATCGTGATCGGTGCCCCCGGCGCCACAAGCAATCGTGGGGCTGTGTACCTATACGAGAAGCCCGCGAGCGGTTGGGGCGATGCCACCAAGACCGCGACCCTGACTGCTTCCAACTCCGCCGAGGCAGCCTGGTTCGGCTACTCGGTCGGGATATCCGGGGACACCGTCGTCGCCGGCGCCATAGGCCACGATCGTTGGCGCGGTGCGGGGTACGTGTTCAGCAAACCATCCGGCGTTTGGGCCACCGCCACCGAAACCGCGATCCTGACCGCGTCCAATGCCGCTGACAACGACCGGTTCGGGTACTCCGTGGACGTATCCGGCGACACCATCATCTTGGGTGCTCCGGGCGCCAAGAACTCCCAGGGCTCGGCGTACGTGTTCGGCAAACCATCCGGCGGTTGGTCCACCGCCACTGAAACCGTGATGTTGATACGACCCGTTCCTGTTGTCGAAGACTGGTTCGGCTTGTCGGTGGGGGTTTCCGGGGACACGATCGTCGTGGGTGCTCCGGGTACAAGCGACAAGCGAGGTTCGGGGCACGTGTTCAAGAAGCCGCCTGGGGGCTGGGCCACTGTCACCGAAACCGCCACCCTGACCGCTTCCAATGCTGCGGACGGCGCGCAGCTCGGCATGTCGGTGAAGATCTCCGAGGACAGAATCTTGATCGGCGCTCCGTATGCAGGAAGTGGCGGCAAGGATCGGGGGGCGGCGTACGTATTCAGCAAGTCCCTGGCCACCGAGACCGCGATCCTGACCGCTTCCAACCCTGTCGATGACGACTCGTTCGGCTGGTCGGTGGGGATGTCGGCGGACACGATCGTCGTCGGCGCGGTGGGTGTCGTCAAATTCCAGGGGACGGCTTACGTCTACGGCGCCCCTGGCATCTCCGTGGCACCTGGGAGTTGGGATTTTGGGGATGTGCGCAAAGGAAAGGAGTCCTCACGCACGCCGGTCACCGTGACGAACACCGGCCTCGCGCCTCTGGTGGTGTCCGAGATCGGCCTGTCCGGTGCAAATCCTCGGCAGTTCAGTATCGCCAGCCAAACCTGCACCGGCACTCCGATCGCCGCGGGCAGCACCTGCACCGTGGACGTGCGCTTCTCCCCCACCCGTTTCGGGGTGAAATCCGCCAGCCTGACACTCGCGTCGAGTGCCACAGCGAGTCCCCAGGTGGTCGACCTGACCGGGGTCGGTACGGGCAAGAAGAAGCAGACCCTCACCCCGAAACCACCGAAGCGGCTCAAACGAGTCGGCACCACAGTGATCACGAGGCCCAAGGCCCGCACCAACGCGCAACAGCGAGTCCGTACCACCGTCCGCGGCGGTCCGATGAAGGCGTCCGCGACCGGGCAGGTGCGCTACTTCTCTGTCCTGCGCGCGAAGTCGGGCAAGGTCGCGATCCGCACTTACGGCCGCAAGGACCTGAAGATCACTGTCACGCAGAGGGCGCCGGCAACCAGTGGCTATCTGCGGTTCAAGCGTGACACCGTCTATGTCAACGGCGAGCGCCAGTAAGGCCTCCCGTTCGAAGACCACGCGGGCTGTGGCATGTGCACTTCGTGGCGGTTGACCGACACCTGCGAAGCCTGCGATGGCTGCGCGCGCCCGACGTGCGTCTCGTCCGGGCTAACGGCGTCCACATTTCTCAGCCGGTGTAGGACCGCCCCGTCAGTACGCCTTGCCATCCGCCATCTACGGGGCAAAGCAATCACGTCATCGATTGCCGCGGCGCGGGAGATCGCACTTACCGGTGGCGTCAGCCACGGGCCAAAGCGCGGGGTGCAGTCGCAGGCCGCGGTCGGCTACGGCCATTGGGCGCACACACCGAGGTCCTGCGCCGCAGCCGCGAGACGACGATCCTTGGTCCACACTGAGGTGCCGGGAACGAGGCGTGCCGCTCCCAGGAGATGCGCATCGACAAGACCGATGCCGCGTCCGAACAGAGCCTGACCCTCGATGAAACTCATGATCTCGTCGTGAGTGATGGTGCCGATCATCGGAAGGTCACGCAGGTGGGCAAGAAACTCGGTGCGACCCGAGATAGACCCCAGCGCCAACTCGGCGATCACGAACTCATGCGTCGCCACCTGTGCCTGGACAAGCAACTCCACCAGAACGGGTCTTGTGGCGCGCAGATGATCGATCCAGATCGAGGTCCGCCCAGAATCACCGCCTTGAACGCGCCCGCGGTGCAGCCTCGGCTTTGGGGTCTGATCCGCCGAGCAATGCCAACCTGCGTGCGCTCTCCTGAGCGATGAGGGCTGTTAGTCCTCGGCGGACGAGGGCGGCTCTCTCATGCGTACCCGTCAGTTCTTCAGCACGAGCCAGCAACTCCTCGTCGATGTTGATCGTTGTCCGCATGGCATCAAGATACGCGTCAAACGATGTGTCTCTTGGGAACGCACGTCCCACCTTCCTGGTGGGCGTCCCGCGCATCTTCGAGAAGATCTTCAACGCCTCCCAGCAGAAGGCACATGCGGAAAGCCCGGCGAAGGCCAAGATCTTCGAGCGGGCCGCCAAGGTGGCGATCGACTACGGCCGCGCGACCCTCCACGGTGGCGCCTCGCCGTGGCTGAGACTTCAGCACGCCATCTTCGACCGGCTCGTGTATTCCAAGATCCGAAGCGCGATGGGTGGCAACCTGCGCTACGCCATCACCGGCGGCGCGAGCCTCGGTGAACGCCTGGGATTCTTCTACGCAGGCATCGGACTCACGGTGATGGAGGGCTACGGGCTCACCGAGACCACTGCATCGGGAACGTTCAACCGCGCGGAGAACGCTCGCATCGGGACGGTGGGCCAGCCTATGCCGGGCACCGCGGTGCGCATCGCCGACGACGGGGAGATCTCTGGCTGCGCGGACCACAGGTGATGGCGGGCTACCACAACAACCCGGACGCCACCGCCGATGCGATCAACGAGGACGGCTGGTTCCAGACCGGGGACCTGGACGACGTGGACGTCGATGGATTCCTGCACATCACGGGTCGGAAGAAGGAGATCATCGTCACCGCAGGGGGCAAGAACGTGGATCCTGCGGTACTCGAGGATCGGATGCAGGCGCACAACCTGATCGGCCCGACGATGGTGGTCGGAGAGGGTCAGCCTTTCATCGCTGCCATCATCACGCTCGATCCCGATGCGCTGTCCGCGTGGGCCAAGTCCCGCGGGAAGGCCGGCACCTCGGTGAGCGAACTGCGCGATGACCTGGATCTCAACGCAGAGATCCAGGCCGCGGTCGACGACGCCAACGCCGCGGTCTCCAAGGCCGAGTCCATCCGGTCATGGCAGCTGCTGGACGCGGTTTCACTGAGGAATCCGGCCTGACACCGACGCAGAAGCTCAAGCGCAACGTCGTCGCCGACGACTACAGCGAGGAGATCGCGGCAATCTACGGCTGAGGCCGGTGCAACTAGCCCGTGGCTTTGAATTTCGAGAAGCCGGTGCCCCGGTCGGCGTGGCAGCCGTCGCCGAAGGAGATCCCGAGGTTCCCGCTGGACCGTGTGCCCTTGCGGTTGATGATCCCGGTGATGAAGACGCCGATCTTGCCGTCCACGGTCAGCTGGCCATCTTCGGAGAAGTACACGTTGGTCCGTTTGGCGGGGTCGAAGGGGTTGGGTCCCTTCTCGACCTTCATGGTGCCGACGGTGCCGTTGACACGGCCAGGCGGTGATGCGCCGAAACAGGTGAACGAGAGCCGCTTGAATCTGAAGCTCTTGATCCGGAACGGATCACCACCGACCCGCTGCACCTTGACGATCAACTTCGAGCCGGGATTGTCGGCAATGGTCCCCGTCAGGATGCGCGTCTCGGCGCTGGCCGGCGGTGCAGCCGCAAACGACGCCAGCAAGACCGCTCCCACGAGCGGGGCTGCGAATTTCTTCATGTGGACGCCTTCCATGATCCGTTGCGACGTTCATCGATCCACTCGCCATGATCATCTTCACCGATCCACGGCTCGACACACCTGTCGGTCCGGAAGGATCCCCCTGGGGTCGCCACAAGTGGCCGTTCGGCGGATGTGGCTACCCCTCGAACGGGCCACGATCGTCAGTCCCCTTGGCGTGGACTGGTCCCCGAAAACGCAATGACCCGTTGGTTGCCAAGTGACCCGTAACTTGGGGGTCATCGCGCAACTAGCGGGACATCCCAACGCCTCTTGGCGTCAAGCCGTCCCCTTCGCGTGCGACGCCAAAGGTGGTGACAGCCGGATGGTTGGCGACGGGGCTCACGCGAAAGCCCGGTCGGCTGGACCCGCCTGGGGCTGCGAGCCGACGTACCCATCTCGTTTGTCGCTGTTCCCAACGGGTACTGACTCAATATGGACCACGAATCGGACCCCACCAACCACGCCGATCCCCAGGGCAGCCAACCGAGCAAGACCGATGCGCAACCACCCGGCGACAGCCAGGTGACGAATCCCAATCGGATGATCGGTGACGGCGACGAGGCCGACTCCGACTGAACAAACGCGAACACGCCGGCAACGGGCCAGAACGGGCGACGCACGGAAACGTTTGCGCCGAGGTAGCCCGGTAGTCTCAGACAAGGCGGTGGGCACAGTCGTACCGCGGAGACTGGAGACACTGCAGTGAGCGACAACCCGGACGTACCCTCCTTCGGCGATTTGGGATTGAGCGACGCCGTCCTCAAGACCCTGCGCGAGGTGGGCTATGAGACCCCATCAGCGATCCAGGCGGCCACGATCCCACCCTTGCTCGAAGGGCGCGACGTCGTAGGCCTGGCACAGACCGGGACTGGCAAGACCGCTGCTTTCGCCCTGCCCATCCTCGACCGGCTCGACCTGTCGCAGAAGAACCCGCAGGCACTTGTGCTGGCGCCGACTCGGGAACTGGCGCTGCAGGTGTGCGAGGCCTTCGAGCGCTACGCCGCCGGCCGCCGCGGCGTGAAGGTGCTGCCGGTGTACGGCGGCCAGGGCTACGGCGTGCAGCTCAGCGCGCTGCGTCGCGGGGTGCACATCGTGGTGGGCACGCCTGGACGCATCATGGACCACTTGGAGAAGCGGACTCTGGACCTGTCCGAGGTGCGCTTCCTGGTTCTCGACGAAGCCGACGAGATGCTCAACATGGGTTTCGCGGAGGACGTCGAGACGATTCTGGCCGACACCCCTGAGGACAAGAACGTCGCACTGTTTTCCGCGACGATGCCCGCCACGATCCGCCGGTTGTCGAAGAAATACCTGAACGACCCGGTCGAGATCACTGTGAAGACGAAGACCACGACCTCGGCGAACACCACGCAGCGCTATCTGGTGGTCTCATACCCGCAGAAGGTCGACGCGTTGACGCGGATCCTCGAGGTGGAGAACTTCGAGGGCATGATCGTGTTCGTCCGCACCAAGAACGAGACGGAGACACTGGCCGAGAAACTGCGCGCCCGGGGGTTCTCCGCGATGGCCATCAACGGTGACGTTCCGCAGGTTCAGCGTGAGCGCACCATCAACCAGCTCAAGGCCGGCAAGCTGGACATTCTCGTGGCCACCGATGTCGCGGCCCGCGGTCTGGATGTGGAACGCATCAGTCACGTGGTAAATTTCGACATCCCCACCGACACCGAGTCCTACGTCCACCGCATCGGACGTACCGGTCGCGCCGGACGCAGCGGCCAGGCGATTTCCTTCGTCACCCCCCGCGAGCGTTACCTGCTCAAGTCCATCGAGAAGGCCACCCGGCAGTCCTTGACGCCAATGCAACTGCCGACCGCCGAGGACATCAACAGCACACGGCTGGCACGTTTCGACGATGCCATCACCGAGGCCCTGTCCGCCGGTGACATCGATTTCTACCGCGACGTGGTCGCGCACTATGTGAATGAGCACGATGTGCCAGAGCGGGATGTGGCCGCCGCCTTGGCCGTCGTTCTGCAGGGCGACACTCCCCTACTGGTCGAGCCAGAGCCTGAGCGACCGCCGCAGCGTGAGCGCCCTCCTCGCGAAAAAGCGCCTCGACGAGAACGTGGTCGCTCCGATGTCCCGATGGCCACCTACCGAATCAACGTCGGGCGTCGACACAAGGTCGAGCCGCGCCAGATCGTGGGAGCTCTGGCCAATGAGGGAGGTCTGCGGCGAGAGGACTTCGGGCACATCGACATCCGCATGGATCACTCCCTGGTCGAGCTGCCCGCGCAGCTTCCGCCGGACGCCTGGAAGAAGCTGCGGAAGACCCGAATCTCGGGCAAGCTCATCGAGCTCACCCCGGACTCTCAGGAGCGGCGTAAACCACGGCACAAGGACAAGCGGCGTTAGGCCCTGACCCGCCGTTGGAGTTGGCCGGGGGTGTCGGGCGGGCTTTCCGTCCCAATCCCCGCGCATCCGTTGGAGTTAGGTACGGACGTTGGAGATCGGTACAGGCGTTGGAGTTGGACGCCCGTTCCATCTCTCACGTCTGTGCATTTGTCCAACGCATGTGCACAAGTCCAACGGCTGTTGGCCGGGGCCCGGGCGCACCGGACACCGCAAGATCAGCCCGCCAACGTGATGTAGCGTTTCCGCTACACTATCGTCATGACAGCGAGCAGATTCGTGACGTCACTGCGTCAGCAGGCGGGGCTCACGCAGGCTGATGTGGCACGCAGATCCGGCCTGCCACGTACGGCGATCAATGCCTACGAATCAGGATCCAGAGTTCCGCGCTTCGATGCTCTGTCCCGGATCGCCGAGGCTTGTGGAATGCAGCTAGGGGCCTCAGTGCGGCCGAGACTGAATCTCGAGCGCAATGCCGGGGAGCTGGCTCAGGTACTGGACCTCGCAGAGCATCTGCCCCACCGGCGCCGTCCTGAGCGACTGGACTACCCGACACTGAAGGATTCATGAGCCAGCTGGGCGACCGGCTACTCGCGGTCAACGACGCATTGAACCAAGCCGGAGTCGACCACGCATTCGGCGGCGCGATCGCTCTGGCCTACTGCACTGGTGAACCACGCGCCACCATCGATCTGGACATCAATGTGTTCGTTCCGGTCGAGAACCACGCGGAAGCCTTGGCGGCGCTGCCCCCCGAAGTGAACGTCTCGCGGATCGCTCTTCAGCAAATCCGCAACGAGGGGCAGGCGCGTGTCTGGTGGGGCGATACGCCACTGGACCTCTTCTTCAACACCCACGGATTCCACGCCATCGCAGCCACCCGCGCCCGCGAGGTCCCGTTCATGGGGCATCGAATCCCTGTCCTGGACTGCACCACGGTAGCCGTGTTCAAGGTGTTCTTCAACCGGACCAAGGATTGGGCTGACCTGGAAGCCATGTTCGAGGCGGGACAGTTGGATGTCGACGTCGTGGCAGCGTTCGTCCGGGACCTGCCGGGCGAACACGATCTGCGGATTGGACGACTACAGGAGCTCGCCGACGATTGACATGCCGAATCTGTCAAATACTGGACATTGTCCAGAAAAGCCGGGTAACCTTCACACATGCCTTTGGACCCGGTCGCACTCCTTCGCGAGCACCATGTCCAAGTCACCGCACAGCGCGTCGCAATCCTGCGAGCCGTGTCCCACCACCCGCACAGCACCGCGGATGACGTCACCGAATCGGTGAAAACCGAGATCGGCGCGATCTCTCGCCAAGCGGTGTACGACTCTCTCGGCGTTCTCGTCGACAAGGGCATCATCCGCCGCATCCAGCCCGCCGGCTCCCCCGCCCGCTACGAGGACCGGGTCGCGGACAACCACCACCACCTCGTCTGTCGTGGGTGCCACAGCCTGGTCGACGTCGACTGTGCAGTGGACTACACACCGTGCCTCACCCCCAGCGACAGCAAGGGGTACGCGGTCGACGAAGCCGAAGTCATCTACTGGGGTCACTGCCCCGACTGCATCACACACACCGCCAGAAATTCACACTAGGAGGAATCCCTTGTCCGAACCGACCATGGACAGCAGCGAAGGCCAATGCCCCGTCGTGCACAACCGCCCGACCAGCAACCGCGAATGGTGGCCCGAGGCCATCGACCTGAGTGCACTGCAGGCCAACCCGCGCGAACTCAACCCGATGGGTGACGACTTCGACTACGCCGAGGCGTTCTCGAACCTCGACTACGACGCGCTGAAGCAGGACCTCGTCGCGCTGATGACCGATTCGCAGGAGTGGTGGCCCGCGGACTACGGCCACTACGGACCCTTGTTCATCCGCATGTCGTGGCATGCCGCGGGGACGTACCGCATCAGCGACGGTCGCGGCGGCGCCGGCTCCGGTGAGCAGCGCTTCGCCCCGTTGAACAGCTGGCCCGACAACACCAACCTTGACAAGGCCCGCCGTTTGCTGTGGCCGATCAAGAAGAAGTACGGCAAGTCCCTGTCGTGGGCGGACCTGCTGGTCCTGGCTGGAAACGTGGCCCTGGAGTCCATGGGCTTCAAGACGTTCGGGTTCGCCGGTGGGCGAGAGGATGTCTGGGAGCCCGAGCAGGTGAACTGGGGCAACGAGGGCGAGTGGCTGGACGACAAGCGCTACAGCGGCGAGCGCGACCTGTCGAACCCGCTGGCTGCAGTGCAGATGGGCCTGATCTACGTCAACCCGGAGGGCCCCAACGGCCAGCCCAGTGCACTGGCCTCCGCGCGTGATATCCGCGAGACGTTCGCACGGATGAACATGAACGACGAAGAGACTGTGGCCCTGATCGCGGGCGGCCACACGTTCGGCAAGACGCACGGTGCCGCAGTGCCGGACGGTCACATTGGTGCCGAGCCGGAGGCCGCTCCCCTGCAAGAAGTGGGCTTGGGCTGGAGCAACAGCTTCGGAACCGGCGTGGGCAACGACACCATCACCAGTGGACTTGAAGGGCCATGGACCCCGACCCCGACCCAGTGGGACAACAGCTATTTCGAGACGCTGTTCGCCTACGACTGGGATCTGGAGAAGAGCCCGGCCGGCGCGTGGCAGTGGATTCCCACCGACCCCGCGGCTGCCACGGCTGCGCCCGACCCGCACGACCCGGCCAAGCGCAGGCCACCGGTGATGCTGACCACCGACCTCGCGTTGCGGATGGACCCGATCTACGAGCCCATCTCCCGGCGCTTCATGGAGAACCCCGACGAGTTCGCCGACGCATTCGCCCGGGCGTGGTTCAAGCTTCTGCACCGCGACATGGGTCCGATCTCGCTACCTCGGCCCAGAGGTGCCTGCCGAGGAAATGATCTGGCAGGACCCGGTGCCGCCGGTCACTCACGAGCTGGTCGACGATGCGGACATCGCGTCACTCAAGGGCAAGGTCCTGGACTCGGAGCTGTCGATTGCCGAGTTGGTCTCCGCGGCCTGGGCTTCGGCGTCTACGTTCCGCAACAGTGACAAGCGGGGCGGGGCAAACGGTGCCCGTGTGCGCCTGGCACCTCAGCTCGGGTGGGAGGCCAACAACACGGCCCAGCTACAGAAGGTGTTGCGAGTGCGCGAAGGCATTGCGCAGGAGTTCAACGCTGCCGGTGGCGCAAAGCAGGTCTCGATGGCCGACCTGATCGTCCTCGGTGGCTGCGCGGCGGTGGAGCAAGCCGCCCGCAACGCCGGAGTCGACGTCGTGGTGCCCTTCACCCCGGGGGCGCACCGATGCATCCGACGAGCAGACCGACGTCGAGGCGTTCTCGGTCCTCGAACCGGTTGTCGACGGTTTCCGCAACTACGTCGGCAAGGGTCTCACGCAGCCGGCCGAGCACGTGTTCGTCGACAAGGCGCAGTTGCTGTCGTTGACCGCTCCGGAAATGACGGTGCTGGTCGGTGGAATGCGCGCCCTGCGAGCCAACTACGACGGCTCCGACTTGGGGGTGCTCACCGACAAGGCCGACACGCTGAGCAACGACTTCTTCGTCAACCTGCTGGACATGAACACCAAGTGGCACCCGATCACCGAAGAAGCCCTCACGTACGAGGGCAGCGATCGCGCAACCGGCGACCGCAAGTGGACGGCCAGTCGCATCGACCTCGTGTTCGGGTCCAACTCGCAGTTGCGGGCCTTCTCCGAGGTCTATGCCGCCGACGACGCGCAGGAGAAGTTCGTGCGCGACTTCGTGCGGGCGTGGGACAAGGTGATGATGCTGGACCGGTTCGAACTGGCCGCTGCTAGAACCAATGGACGTGCCGCGTCGTGCGGGCTTCGGCTCGCACGACGCGGTACGTTTCCTGCGTTGTCCCCGCTCGACGCATGCACCGGGCCATCTGGGTTTCGGGCGCAGACTGTCCCTTGTTGCGATGTCGGGAAACACACCGGGCCGTGGGCGTAGTGACTCTCGCCGGGCCTGGATCCAACCAGTCCGGCTACCCCCCACATCCGCATTTGTCCGGGAATCCTCGCCAACCGGTCAGCAACTCCCCGGCGTCCCAACCAGGATCGGCTAGGCTTCCCAGGTGCCTGTAGCAGAACTAGGTGAGGGACTCCTCGTTCGTCTCCTGAGCGCCCTGCAGACACGCCTCGGATCTGTGATCGGTGCCGGCATCCTGGTCGCCGAATCGCCTGGGAATCTACGCCCGGTCGCCTCGGTGGGCGTGGCGGAGGTCTGGGATGCGATGCAGATCGACTCGGGATCGGGTCCCCTCGTTCAAGCGGTGAAGGCCGAGAAGGCGGTAGTCAGGGACCCTCTGGATCTACGGGCCTACCCGGACCTCGCCAGTCTCGTCGACGTCATACCGAAACGGACTCCCGCCGCCATAGTGGTGGTGCCGAACTCCTGGACGGAGGGCCGGCAACTGGTCACCGTCGTGTACTTCTCGGCGCCCGTCGCAGACGGCGATCTCGAGGTCATCGGTCACTACGAACCGCTGTTGGCGTATGCACTGGGCCTTCTGGAGTACTGCGGCGATGCGGAGAACCAGGCCGAGCAGATGGTGCGCATGGTGCAGACGCGCCGCTGGATCGAACAGGCAAAGGGCATGATCATGACCCGCCGGTCGATCGGCCCCGATGATGCCTTCGCGGTGCTCGTGGAGCACAGTCAGGCGTCGAACGTGAAGGTTCGGGACCTGTCCACGGCGCTGGTCGGGCTTCTGGCTGGCCCAAACGGCGACATCGAGGTCTCTCAGGAGGCGATTGCCGCGGCCAAGGTGCTGTGGGACGACGTGAGCACGCGCAACGACCAGTGAAGTCCGGCGCGCATACCCCCAGTGAGCGTCGTCTGCGCGCAGGGGGCCGCCCTCACAGTGGGAAGTGGCTGGTCCGCCGAATTGAGTCGAGCAATCTGTGACTTTGTCGGTGCTTCGGATTTGAGGGGGAGTCGTCTGGTCGGTGAGGTGCTTGCTGGCCGGGGGTGTGTCGTGGGGGGTGTAGGACAGGGGTCTTGCCAGTGTCGGTTTCGACCAAGATCCCTGGACCGGGGGGCCCGTACCCGAACGTGTCAGTTGCTGGTGGGCCTGCCAGATGTCGTCGTGCTCGGGGTTGATGCCTGCGCTGGTGACGCGCCGCTGGTGGTGCATGTGGAATGTCCGCCGGACTGGCATCAGGATTGTCCGGGCTGCGGGCTGGGTCAAGCAGCGACGAGTGGTGCGCCCGACTGATTAACCGGCGTTCGGGCGTCCGGCGGTGCAGGCCCGGCACACGCTTCGCCGGACCTGCCCTAACAGTGTGTGTGCGGGGGTCGTGGACCACCAGTGATGCCCGGATCGCCGCGCCGCGAGGCTCGGTGACCCACCGGGCCCCGGCGGTGGGTGACCAAGCAGGTCGGTGAGTATCGGCGGGCGGTGTCGGTGGACTGCTGACCAGCGGTTCGGTCCAGCCTGGCCATCACATGGGGGCCACCGGTCGCACCCTCGGCTCCGCTGCGGCCCCCATCTGATGGGAGAAATCGGACATAAGCCCCAGAGTGCACGCCGTCGCCATCACATCGGGGCCGCCGAGGGCCTCACCGCCCCCCGCTGCGGCCCTCATGTGATGGCGGTGGGCGGTAGATGCTCTGGTGGCAGGGGCGCGCGACGGTATTGGCCACGTGGGGCGGTGACGGGCTTGCCGTCAACGACACGATGCCGGCCTACGGTCGGCTACTGGTCGACGATCCCGAGCGGATCGGCCCGGTCCAGGCGCACGGGATGGACCAGACGCAGTTCAACCGGGTCGGGGGGAAGCGCACTCAGCAGTGGGCGACGACGTTCGACTCCCCCCTGAAATCCGAAGGGCCAGTGAACTGCACGGGTGCAACCTCGATCCCCGCGGCGCGGGATCAATCCAACCCGCGCTGGACGAACGCCTCGAGTTGCGTCTCGGGAACCGCGCCTACGAGCCGGTCCACTACTGCCCCATCGCGGATCAGTAGCAGGGTGGGAATGCTCATGGCGTCATACTTGCGTGCCACCCCCGGCGAGTCGTCCACGTTCACTTTGGTCACTTTCAAACGCCCGGGATTCTTCGCAGCCATCCGCTCGACGGCAGGCGAGACCATCCGGCACGGGCCGCACCACGGCGCCCACAGGTCGACCAGCACCGGGGTGGTGGCGCGCAGCACCACTGCATCGAAGGTGGAGTCTGTAGCCTCGGTCAGCCACGGCAGGGGCGCCTTACACGCTGCGCAGGCGGGCTTGCCCGACGCGGAAGCGGGAACCCGGTTCTTCGTCCCACAGGACGGGCATTTCTGAATACTGGACGCGGTTGCCATACGCCAAAAATAGCGAGCGTCGCGTGGGTGTTCACCAGCACAGGTTTCGGCGGAGAAGTGAAGTACTGCCCTGTAGGTGCGCGCCTGACGGACCAATCCGGCCGATGGCTGCTGCCGGGCCAGGAGCGATCACGACAGGGGCGCAGCCACTGTCATACTGCCCGAGTGGAGCAGCCGAACCATCGCGCCGAGCAGTGGCGACTGAAAGCCCAGCGGGCGGGGGCCGCACTGGCCGATCAGGCTCAGTCCGAGGTCGTACGCTGTCTTCGGATCGAAGAGCTGGAGCGGGAACTGGCCGATCTTCACCTCATCCTCGACGGGGGTGCTTCAAAGCCGCTCCTGGAGCCTGACCCGTCCGCTCAGGGCGGCAGGCGATCTCGTGCGGGGAGGAACGCCCGTGACCGACGATCGATCGGCGACGATGGATCGAGATGCGGTTTTCGAGGCCCGCATCGCAGCCGCCTACGAAGCCGTCCGTTCAACCTGGCTCCAGCCCGAGCCGACGACCTTCAACCAGAAGATCTGGCATCGCAAACTCACGGACCGCCGGCCGATCCTCAAGACCTACTGCGACAAGGTGGCGACCCGCGATCATGTGGCGGAGATCCTGCCGGCCGACGTCATGCAGGAACGCCTGGAGGTCGCTGAATCGGTGACCGCGTTGCCGCGTGTCCACATGCCCGAGGTCATCGTGCGGGTCTCGCACGCATCGGGCGGCTCGGTGGTCATCTGGGACGGCCCCACGTCTGGTGGGCAGGGCCATCACCTATGGGTGCGCCGCGCTTACAGCCGAGTTGACGTCGACTGGGCACGCATCGCTGCGGAGCTCGATCGCTGTATGGATCACGACTTCGGTTGGGACCTGCTCGAGTGGGGTTACCTCGGCGTGCCACGCATGGTGGTGGCCGACCGCCTGTATCGCGAACCCGATGGGGGCGTTCCCGACGACCTGTCCCTGTATGTCTTCCATGGCCGGGTGGAGGTGATACGTCAGACCAACGATCGGCAACGCGATACCGAGCGGGGCGCCGGAAGCTACGATCGGAACTGGATCCCCCTGCCGATTCACGGCAAGCCCAAGCCCCTTCCGTTTCCCCGGCCGACCGAACTCGAGCAGGCGATCGAACTGGCCGAAGCCGTATGCGTCGGCGGACAGACCATGCGGGTGGACTTCCTGCTGACGGCACAGGGTCTGAAGTTCACTGAAATCACGCCGTACACCATGTCCGGGAGCTGGGACCTGACCCTCGAATCCGCAGACCACTACCTCGGATCGCTCTGGTGACATCCCCGGCCCCGCAGCCGCGGACCTCTTCCGAGTCCGCAGGTCGTACGACCACCCGATCCTGCGTCCCCGCGACCCCGCAGACGTGGCTGGATCGGTTCGTCTCCGCCGTGCGCAACAACGACATCGACGCCGGCCGGAGGCTGCTCGCCGATGATGCTGTGGGATACGGCGCACTCACCGCGCGGATGCTGGGGCTCGAGTCCCTCGTCGCGCAGCAATGGCGGCCGACCTGGGCCCGGGTCGCGCAATGGGATGTGACTGAGGTCGATCTGCTGTTGCGGCGCGACGACTTGGCGGTGCTCGCATTCTGCTGGCAGCGGCTGAACAACGACGATGGCGCGACGGTTCCCGGACGGGCCACGATGGTCCTGCAGCACGTGGATGACCGGTGGCTGTGCGTCCACTCGCACTTCTCGGCCCGCCCCTGACCTACTCCGGGCGCACGACCCGACCCGAGCGGCAACGTGGCGACTAGAGTCCTTCACAGATACCCACGAGGAGAAATATGACCCCGGAACAGGCGCAGTACTTCGCCCAGCGCTTCGAGGCGGTGGTGTCGAACGTGGAACGGTTCATCCAGGGCAAGGACGACGTTGTGCGACTCGCGCTCGTGGCACTGCTCGCCGAGGGACACGTGCTCATGGAGGACGTACCAGGCGTGGGCAAGACCTCCCTGGCCCGCTCTTTGTCCGCGTCGCTGGGACTGACCGGTAGCCGCATCCAGTTCACCCCGGACCTGCTTCCCTCTGACGTCACCGGCGTCACAGTGTTCCATCAGAGCAAGGACAGTTTCGAGTTCCATCCCGGTCCGGTCTTCGCGAACGTCGTGCTCGCTGATGAGATCAACCGGGCATCCCCGAAGACGCAGTCGGCGATGCTCGAGGTGATGGCCGAACGCACGGTCACCGTGGACGGACGCAGCCACCCGGTACCCCGGCCGTTCCTGGTGTTGGCCACGCAGAACCCCGTGGACATGGACGGCACGTACCCCCTGCCGGAGGCACAACTCGACCGCTTCATGATGCGCATCTCCGTGGGCTACCCCAACCCGGCCGCCGAGATCCAGATCCTCAAGAACGCACACGAGGGCCGTCTGCTGGAAGACCTGCGTGCCGTGTCGAACGTGGAGGAGATCGGCGGCATGATCAAGGCTGCGGGAGGTGTTCACATCGCGGACAGCGTGATGAGTTACGTCGTCGGGCTGATCACTGCCACGCGGGTGTCCCCTGGCGTCCGGCTCGGCTCCAGCCCTCGCGGTGGTCTGGCGCTGATGGCTACCGCGAGGGTGCGCGCGGCCTCCCGCGGCCGCCACTACGTCACTCCCGAGGACGTCGCGGCTCTCATCCAGCCCGTCCTCGCGCACCGGCTCGTACTGACCCCGGAGGCCATCGCCGGAGGGTCCACCGCCGAGCAGGTGCTCGGCGAGGCCACCCGCGGGGTGCCGGTTCCCCAAGCCTGATCATGGCTACGACCGAGGAGCCGCTGGTCGTCAGCGCCAGCGACGAGGAACCGGATTCCGTCCGGGAAGTCTCCAGTCGGACGAAAGGGCTGCTCATCAGTGTCCCCGTCCTGCTGGCCCTGGGCTTCCTGCTCGGGTATCCGGCGGTCGTAGCGCTGGCGTTGGCGCCGATTCTCCTGATCGCAGTGGCACTGTTCATGGTCGGCAGGCGACCTGGCGGCAACCTGCGCCGCGCGGTCGAACCGTCGCAGATGACCCACGGCGAGACCGCGACCGCCCTGATCACGAGCATCAACAACCGGGTTACACCCACTGGCGTGGTCGAGGCCCTGGACCGAATCGCGGGCCAGCCTGTCGACATCCTCATCCCCCCGGTGGCCCCGCGGCGACAACTGACCGTCAGCTACCGTTTCGTCCCCCTCAAACGCGGGGAACTGCATCTGGGTCCGGTCACACTCGAGCGCCGCGACCCGTGGGGCTTGTTCGTGAGACGGGCGAATGCGTCGGCCGAGATGACGGTTCTCGTTCACCCGAAGGTGCTGCCCGTCGAGGTGAGCCTGGCCGGCAACCGGATCGGCCAGGAGGGCGGCACCGCCGACCGTGACGTGATGGGCTCCAACCAGTTCAGCACCCTGCGCGAGTACGTCATCGGCGACGAACTGCGGCAGATCCACTGGCGCAGTTCGGCCCGCGTCGGAAAGTTGATGGTCAAGCAACTGGTCGACAACCCCCTGCCCCGAGCCCTGATCGTGCTGGACAACGACATCCGCTCCTACCGCAACGCCGCCGACTTCGAGGAGGCCGTCGACGCGGCGGCATCCATCGGCAGCGCGATCGTGCGTGCCGGTCTGCCGGTGGCACTGCGGTCCACCGGCGCGGACATCGGCGTGGAGATTCTGCGGGTCGAGGATCTTACGAGGATGCTCGACGCGTTGGCCCTGTGTGACCCGCGGGTCTTGAAGGTTCCGCCGCCGGCCCTGCGGCAGGTCCTGCTGGCCACCAAGTCGACGTCATATTTCCTGGTCACCGGCCCGTCCACCGGCCTGATCCCCAGTGCGATCGCCGCCCTGGGGCTCGTGGGTGAAGGCACGGTGGTGCGCATGGGACAGCCCGGTGGCCTTACCCGGCCCCGGCGCGGCCTGGTCTTCCGCGACGTGATGGTGTGCCGGGATCTGGTGCCTCCCTCGGTGGCGACCGGCACATGACCCGCCTCGACGTTGTCAGAAGGACCGTTGCCGTAGGGATCATGTCCCTGGGCGCGACAGCGGTGTTCATCCGGCTATTCGGATACACCCCGGTGGTGGTCCGATTATTCCCCGTCATCGTGTTGTGCTGTGTGGGTTACGCCCTGGGAACCGCCGGTGGTCAGCGCGTTCAGCGCGGGCTCGGCGCTCTCGTCGGCCTGATCACCACCGTCATCGGCAGTCTCGTACTCGGGGCGATGACCATCGCGAACCAGGACGGAAAGGTCGGAGTCTCGAGTTTCTTCGGCGGCCTGGTCGAGGGTTTTGGGATCATCGTGCGGTCGGTCGTGCCGGCCCCGGTCAACGCCGAGACGGTCACAGCGGCGATCCTTCTCAGTGCCTACGGAACGCTGGTCGCCTGCCTGCTGGTGACCACGTTCGTGCCTGCGGCGAGTCTGGTTCCGGCCATGGTGATTTTCATCGTCGGGCTGATGCTGTCGCAGGGTTCGACGATGTCGGCGATGCCGTTCGCCGCGGTGTTCGTTGCCAGCGTCGTCGCGGCATTGGCGCTGATGCCCGCGGCAAAACAGCAGAACAAGATCGAGGACGGCGCGGAGTTCGCCGCGGTGGAATCGACCCCACGACCCGGGCGGCCCCTGCGATTCGTCATGGTGACGGTCGGGGCGATCGTTGTCGCGGTCGTCGCGGCTGCCCTGGCCCCATTGACCCAGATCGGGTCGATCCGCACGGCCTTCGATCCCCATCAGCGCGACAACTTCCGCCCGGACACCAGCCTCGACGGCGACGACGTCGTGACACTTGCGACCAAGTGGCAGACCCTGCGACGTGAGAACCCGTTCGAAGTGTTCACGGTGACCGGTCCAGACATCCCGCAAGCGGTGAACTGGGCCGTCAACTCAAAGTTCGACGGGGTTGCGTGGAGCAGTCTGACCACGTTCGACCAGGTGGACGCGGAGGGGATCCCCTACAGCGGCGCCAAACCCCGATTCACCGTCGACGGCAGCACTTCCTTCGAAACTGGACCCCAGCTACCGGGACCTTGGCTGCCCGCCACCTACCGGCCGATCGACGTGACCGGGACGCCCGCCCGCGCCGACTCCGAGGCAACCATCGTTGCCGCCGACGACAAGGGTGCGGAGAAGACGTATACGGTCGCCTTCCGCGCATTGGCCATGCGGTCGCTGGCGCCACTGGCCACTGTGCGGGCTGTGCGGCAACCGGAGTTCGGCACGCTGCGCGAACTACCGTCGGACTTCCCCGACGAACTGCGCCTGTTCGCCGCCAGTGCGATGTCCACCGGGACGACTCCCTACACGCGATTGGGAGGAGTTGGCAGACACCCTGTCGTCGTCTCCGTATCAGGAGCAGGTCGATTCGATCGAGAATTCGTTGGACTCCGCAGCCCTGCTGGACCTGGTTTTGGGGTCGCAGCGCGGGACTGAGGCGCAATTCGCCACCGCCTTCGCGTTGATGGCCCGCAGCCAGGGTTTCCCGACCCGGATGGTCGTGGGGTATTCGACCGCCGGTAAAGGCAGATCCCGGACTGTCGAGTCCACCGATGTCATCGTCTACCCCGAGGTCCAGCTCACGAAGGTGGGCTGGGTTCCGTTCGCTCCCGGTCCGCGCGATGGGGCCCGCGGGGTTCCGGTGATCCGCAAGGTCAAGCCTCCGAAGAAGGACCCGCCGGCCGAGGAGACGCCGACACCGAGCCCGACGCCAACACCCACGCCGACTCCGACGCCGAGTCCGTCGCCGGAGCAACAGGAGCAGACGCAGTCACGGGACTGGACACCGCTGCTCACGGCTGCGCTGGTCATCCTGCTGCTGATCGCCTGGCCGGTGCTGGTCGCCTGGTGGCGGGGACGATTGCGCCGCCGGCTCGAGACCGGCAGTCCCGACGAACGTGTGATCGGCGCGTGGACCTACGTGCGGGCGCGGCGACGGCGCCTGGGGCAGCCGCTGGCGGACACGGCTTCGCCGGCAGGGTTCGCAGCGGATCCGGCAACCGAGCCCAAACTGGCCGGACTCGCGCGTCTGGGCGAAGCCGCGATGTACGCCCCCGAGCAGGTGTCCGACGACGATGCCCGTCGTGCCTGGATCCTCGCCGAGGACGTCGTTTCGTCGGCGGTGCATCGCAGCAGTTGGGCGCGCCGGTTGCGGTGGTGGTTGGTGCCGAGCCGCAATCGTTGACGGTGGTCCAGCTCCGGTGCGTGCCCTGGCGCGAGAGCCAAGGCGCGCCTAACCTTAAATCATGCACTCCTCCCCGGCCAAAGACAATCGTCCTGTTCCCAGCGCATTACCCGAGGAGCAGTGGCGCGCGAAGCTGAGCCCGCAGGAGTATCACGTCCTGCGCGAAGCAGGGACCGAGCCGGCCTTCACCGGCGAGTACACCGACACCGAGACCACCGGGGTCTACCGATGCCGGGCCTGCAACGCCGAACTCTTCCGGTCCAGTGAGAAGTTCCACTCCGGTTGTGGGTGGCCGTCGTTCTTCTCCCCCTTGGCCGGCGACAGCATCATCGAGATCGAAGACAGATCATTGGGCATGGTCCGCACGGAGGTTCGTTGCGCGAGCTGCGGATCGCACCTGGGCCACGTTTTTGCCGGCGAGGATTATGGGACCCCCACGGATCTGCGTTACTGCATCAACTCCGTGTCCCTGACCTTGGAGCCAGCCGAGTAGGGCGATCTTCAGGTTCGCGTGTGTGGGTGTTGCGCGCTTGGATCAGCGCGTGTTGACAGACGCTGCGGTCGGGGCCGGGGATCGCAGCTTCCCACAGGCGTGAGAGTTGGGTACGGGCGTTGGAGATCGGTACGCACGTTGGAGATCCACGGGGCGTGCAACTCCAACGGCTGTGCGCTTGTCCAACGTACGTACATAACTCCAACGCCTGCGGCAGGTTACAGGCCATGCGGCGGGCGGAACTGCCCGAACACCGGTGTTCGCCGCACAGGCGTGAGAGTTAGGTACACCGGTTGGAGATCGGTACACACGTTGGAGATCCACGGGGCGTGCAACTCCAACGGCTGTGCGCTTGTCCAACGCCTGTACACAACTCCAACGCCTGCGCGGCAGCGGCGGCGGCAGCGGGACCACCGAAGCATCAACTCGTGAGTTCGCTCACCGATGCGCGGACCAACGCCGCAGAGCAGCTAAGGCAACCGGTCCATCAAGTCCGAAAGGCTCCAGCGCCGCCCGGTGTAGAACGGAATCTCCTCGCGCACATGCAACCGCGCCCGCGATCCGCGCAGGTGCCGCATGAGATCCACGATCCGGTACAGCTGGTCGGCCTCGAAGGCCAGCAGCCATTCGTAGTCCGACAGAGCGAAGGACGCGACGGTGTTGGCGCGAACATCGGGGTATCCGCGGGCCATGGCTCCGTGTTCGGCCAGCAACGCACGTCGTTCGGAGTCCTCCAACAGATACCACTCGTAGCTGCGCACGAACGGATAGACGCAGACGTAGTCCAGCGCGTGCTCGTCGGCCATGAATGCTGGGATATGGGACTTGTTGAACTCGGCCGGGCGGTGCAGTGCCTGCACGGACCAGACGGGGCGCAAGGACTGGCCGAAGGCCGTTGCGCGAAGAGCGTGATAGGCCGCTTGTAGCGTTTCGCTCTCGTCGCTGTGCCACCAGACCATCACGTCCGCATCGGCACGCAGCCCACCGACGTCGTACCAGCCCCGCGTGACCAGATCCCCTTTGACGGCGCCCAGATCGCGTTCCACTTCGTCCACGAGGTCGCAGCGACGTGAGTCCAGCGCCGATCCCACGGAGAACACCGAGATCTGCATGTAGCGGATGCTGTCGTTGATGCGGCGAGCTGCCGCGCCTTTGCTCTCAGCCATGAGCCCATTCTCGCTGTTCCGACAATTGCTGCATCAGGGTGCTCACCGCGGCTTGCGCCGAACCGATACACGCCGGCACTCCGACTCCTTCGTAGGCGGCTCCACACACGGCGAGTCCCGGTGTGTTCACCAACCATTCCCGGATCTCCGCGACCCGGGTCCGATGCCCAACGGCGTACTGCGGCAGGCCTTGGTGCCAGCGCGTCACCGACACGAAGGCGGGGCGCCGTGGGAGACCGACCATGACCGCAATGTCGTCGGCGGCGATCCGCGCCAATTCCTGGTCTGATGATTGGTCCAGTAGCGGGTCCCCGGCACGACCTATCGAGGCGCGCAGGACCGCTAGGCCGTCGTCGGCCGAGGTCCGCGCTGCCCTGGCGACCCAGTCCCACTTCGAACTGGAATAGGTCACCCCTTTCACGGTGAGGCCTTCGACTGGTGGCACGAGGAAGCCGCTGCCGCGCAGGTGCCGCGCCTGGTCGGCGGGATAGCCCAGCGTTACAACTGCGACGTCCGCGTACTCGATGGCGCGCAGTTCGTCCGACGCGGCCTGGTTGACCGACTCCAACAGATCTGCAGACGCCGTAGCGGGGGTGGCCAACAGGACGGCGTCGGCCTCGACAGTGCGGTATTTGCCGCGCCCATCACCGACGACGACGTCCCACAGATCCCCGCGCTTGCGCACCTGTTGAACGACGGCCTTCGTCTGCAGGTCCACGCCGGTATCCCGTAGGACGTCAGCCAGGACCGTGGCCAGCCGGCCGACTCCCCCCTCGATACCCACGAAGATCGGGCCCTTGCGCGGTCCCCTGGCATTGCGTCCCTCGGCCAGAACCGAGGCGGCCGCCTGCAGCGCAGACCGACGCCGGGTCGCCGCCCGGTACAACGCCGGTACCGTCATCTGCAGGCTCAGCGAATCCGCCCTGCCCGCATACACCCCGCCCAGCATGGGTTCCACCAACCGGGCCGTTACCTCGGAGCCCAAGCGGGTGCTCACGAAATCTCCGACTGACACGTCGCCGTGCAGAACGGTCCGTGGCAAGAGGTGGTCCAGTGGGATCCGCAGCAGCCCGGGTAGCGACATGATGCCGCTGGCCGCCAACTGTCGCAGATCGGTCGGGACGCCGGTGAGCAGACCTCCGGGGAAGGCCCGCAAGGAGCCACGACTGTAGATGGCCGCCTTGGTGGTCGCGGCGGGCTCAGTCTCCAGACCCAATTCGCGACACAGGCTGACGGCCTCCGGGCGGGTCGCCAGCAAGGCCTCCGCACCAGAATCCAGATGTAGACCGCCCACCTGCTGAACGCGCAGCTTGCCACCGAGTTCGTCGGCGGATTCCAAAACGGTCACCCGGGCGCGCGGACCGTGGGGCCCGTGGGTCAGGAACCACGCGGCGGCCAAACCGCTGACGCCACCGCCTACAACAACGATGTGCGGAAGCTGCGTCATGTTGCCTCCTCGAATGGCTGGCCGTAGCGCGCCACGGCGTGCACGGCTGCGGTGACCATGTCCGCGTCGGTGTCGGGCAGAACGCCGTGGCCGAGGTTGAAGATATGCCCCCGCAGGCCTCGTCCACTTTCCAGCACCCGTCGCACCTCCGCCTCGATCGTGGCTACGTCCGTGAGCAGAACGGTCGGGTCGAGATTGCCCTGCAGCGGCATCCGGGCACGGATGTGTTGGTCCACGTCGGTCAGTTCCACCCGGAAGTCCACTCCGAGCACGTCGCAGCCGACGTCTGCCATCTGTGGCGCCAAGTGGTTGGCACCGACGCCGAAGTGGATACCTGGTACACCCACGTCGGCGATGGCGGCGAAAACATCAGCGGTGTGCGGGGCCACATGCTGTGCGTACAGGCGCGCGGGCAGCGCCCCGACCCAGGAATCGAACAGTTGGATCGCACTGGCACCGGCCAGCACCTGTGTGCGCAGGAAGGCTGCAGCCAGTTCCCCAAGACGTTCCAGGAGAGCGCCGAACAGGGCTGGATCGCGAAGCATCATGGCCTTCGTCTTGGGCAGGTCCCGGGAGGGACCACCCTCGATCAGGTACGAGGCGACAGTGAACGGCGCTCCCGCGAAACCGATCAGCGGAGTGGATCCCAACTCGGTGACCGTGCGCGCTACTCCCGCGGCGATCGCATCGAACATGCCCTCGGCGGGTCCGGGAAGCCGTTCCAGGTCGGCTTTGGCTTCGAACGGTTGCGCCACGACTGGCCCAACCCCCGGCTTGATCTCCACATCAACACCGGCTGCTTTGAGTGGCACCACGATGTCGCTGAAGAAGATCGCCGCATCGACCCCGTGCCGGCGCACCGGCTGCAGGGTGATCTCCGAAGCCATTTCCGGGTCGAGGCAGGCGTCGAGCATTGCCGTTCCCGCCCGCAGTTGTCGGTACTCCGGAAGGGATCGACCGGCCTGCCGCATGAACCACACTGGCGGGCGGTCCACGGACCGGGCGTGCATTGCCCGGACCAGGCGACTGTTGGCCGTGTCCGCGGCGGTCCAGGGATGAGATGCAGGCAGGTTCACCCTCTGATCGTGGCATGCTCACGCAACGATCGCCGCGACCCCTCCCAGCGCCATGACGACTCCCAGGTACTGGATGCCCTTCAGCCGTTCGCCGAGGAACCGCCAGGCCAGCAGGACGGTCACCACCGGATACAACGAACCGAGTACCGATACCAACGAGAGGACACCGGTGGTGGTGGCCAGCCCGTAGAAGAGATTTGCGCAGACATCCAGGACGCCGATGGCACCCAGCAACCCCAGATGCCGTCCACTGCGGATGCGGGTCCGCTTGCCCTGCAGCAGGGCCGCGAGGCCGACCAGGCCCAGGATCGTGACGGTGGAAGCCCGCATCCCGGTCATCGTCATGACCGCCGACGTGCGGGACCCCATTGCGATCGCCACCAAGCAAATGCCGAACAGCACGGTCGCGGCGATAGCCAGCAGGACCGGCTTGGCCCCCGTGTCACCGGACAGTTCCGGTCCGCTGGCGAGGACGACCCCGACCAGCGCCACGAGCAGGCCTACGTACTGGGTAGCAGTCGGCTGGTCTCCGGTGGCCAGCCCCAGCACGATCGGACCCAAACCCCCGAGCGCCGTGATCGGCGACACCACGCCCACGGCTCCAGTCGCCATGGCGACGTAGAACAGACCCAGTCCGATGAATCCCGAAACGCTGGCCAGAACCGCCCACGGCAGGTAGTCGGTCGGGGTCGACCAAGCACCGGTGAGCGTGGCCACGATCAGCATCAGTACCAGCCCGAACGCTTGGGCGACACCGACGACGAAGAATGCCGGATATCGCTTGGAGAACTGTCCTCCGATGAAATCCGCAGATCCCCATGCCAGGCTGCTCACCAATGCCAGGATCGTCGCCACGCTAGGACACGCTAGCCGTGTCGGCGCCCCCGTAATCCCGCGGATCGAACCTACAGTGGTGTGGTGGATGTGTCTGAAGCGTTCGAGGCGGCCGTGGCTCAGGTGTACAGCCTCGACCTGCGCCCCGAGATCCGCCTCAGTGAGGCTCCGGCGCCGTCGCGTCTAGCCCCGCACGCCCATGCGTTGACCGCGGAGATCGGCGCGGATCAGTCCGTGGGCACCGGCCGTTTCGTATTGCTGCATGACCCGAGTGCACCGGCCGCGTGGCAAGCCGACACCCGACTGGTGGTCTACGTCGAAACGGACATCGACTCGGAGATGGCCGAGGACCAGCTGCTCACCGATGTCGGGTGGGCATGGCTGCAGGAGTGCTTGGCCGCCGCCGAGGTTCCGTACGCCGCGCTGGGCGGGACTGTGACCGCTGTGCGGTCGACGTCGTTCGAGGCCCTGTCCGCGCGTGGGCACGAGACCAGCATCCAGATCAGAGCGTCGTGGTCGGCGTTGGGACTCGAGGCCCTCGATGATCATTTCTCGGTCTGGATCGCCCTCATGGAGATGTGTGCCGGACTCCCCCCGTACTATCCCGGGATCGCGCGGATCGGGGAGATCTCGTAGGCAGGCACGCGATGCGGATGTGAGCAAGTTCCGGTCCGCGAAGTGGCGCTGCACAACCCCATGACCAAGCTTCTGATTCGGAAGGACTCCCGCGGTCTTCGGGTGAGAACGACGCTTGCGCCCCCGATCGCGATTCGCTCGATCAGGTGAGATCGCCAGGCTCACTCAAGACAATCATGGCGATGGACGATGTTCTGATTACGAGCCCTGTAGGAGGACATCGTGACCGCTTCCGTCATCGTGCTGCCCACAGCGGCCCGATCTGCAACGGCCAGCCCCGTCACCAGCCTCATGATCTGCGCGGACCCCGCCCGTCGGTCCGACGTGGAGTCCACCGGCCAGACCCTGGGCGCACAATCGCAGGTCTTGTCGACCGCAGCCGAGATTCGCGATTACGCCGACCGTCACGCACCACCGGACACGTGCGCGATCGTGACCCCGCTGCCGGACGGCCCTGTTCTGCCATTGATCCGCATGCTGCGCAGCCGCGGATGGCACAAGGTGGCAGTCCTCAGTTCGAAGGCCGACGCCCGGGCCGTGCACGCGGCGTTGATCAGCGGAGTGCGGACTGTCGTGGTGCGCGCCGACACCGAACCGACCCCTCGACCGCCGGTCCGTACATCCCAGGCGGTCCCCCTAAGTGATCGCGAACTCCAAGTCCTGCGGATGGTCGCCGACGGGAAGTCGAACCGGCAGGTCGGTGAACAGCTCGGACTCTCTGCGCTGACCATCAAGTCCCACCTGGCTCGCATCGCGCGCAAACTCGGAAGCGGCGACCGCGCCCATCTGGTGGCCACAGCGATCCGCAAC
Organism: Micrococcales bacterium; assembly: GCA_016719135.1. Lineage (GTDB taxonomy): Bacteria > Actinomycetota > Actinomycetes > S36-B12 > UBA10799 > JADKAV01. Next base: position 30,898 of record JADKAV010000014.1, read on the forward strand.
GGGTACATCCGCTGAGCCACCTCATCGACTCCTGCCGCGGATGGTCGATCCGTCTTGCGACTGTCCGCTGAGCGAGTCAATCGGGTGCCTCTGATGTGAGGTGGGTCACCGCTGGTAGAGGGTCCGACTTGGCCGGATCGGGGACGCGCAAGGCCGCGGACATGGAGTTGGTGCAACGTCGGACCCTCCCGGGAGTGCCACAACGGCCGGTGGCAACTCGGTACCGTCATTTGAACAATGCACCCGCTGACATCTGCTTTGCCGGCACAGCCTCGAGAAGGCCCTCGGTGCCCGCGCTCACATCCCAAGTGCCCCCAATCCCGGCAATTGTGATCGGTCATGCGTAGGTTTACTGCCGTGAGTGAGTTGTTACGGCTGACGTCCGAGCTGCCCGACGTTGTGGACTCACCCAGCTCCTTGCACAGGGCCGTGGAGCAGTTGGCGCAGGCCTCCGGCCCGATCGGGGTGGACGCCGAGCGGGCCGGCAGCTACCGCTACTCCCAACGTGCCTACCTCGTGCAGGTGTATCGCCGCGGCGCCCCGGTGCTACTGCTGGATCCGGTCGGGATCGCTGACTTCTCAGAGCTGGCGGAGGTCCTGCATCAGGACGAATGGGTGATGCAGGCCGCGCACAACGACTTGGACTGCCTCGACGAGATCGGACTGCGTCCCGACGCCTTGTTCGACACCGAGATCGCCGCTCAACTGCTGGGCCTGGAGAAGGTGGGGCTGGCATCGCTGGTCGAGTCGCAACTCGGCTATGAGATGCGAAAGTCGCACGGCCAGGCCGACTGGTCACAACGTCCGCTTCGCCGTAGTTGGCTGGAATACGCCGCCCTGGACGTGTGCGCCCTGCCCGATCTGGAGGACGCTCTGGCAGAGAGCCTTGCCGAGGCCGGGAAGACGGTATGGGCCGAACAGGAGTTCACCCACCAGATGCGTGTTCGCCCGGCGACCGATCCGCAGCAGAGGTGGCGCAGGACCAACAGCGCCGGACGTCTGCGTAATGATGCTCAGCGCGGAGCCTTAAGGGCGCTGTGGCTGCATCGTGACGCTTTGGCCCGGGAACGCGACGTCGCGTGGCACCGGGTCGTGCGCGACCAGGTGATGGTCGAGATGGCCAAGAAACTGCCCACGTCCCCTGCCCAATTGGCGGCAGTGGACAAGGTGCCGAAAGCGGTGGTCCGGGATGCCTCCCGGTGGCTGGCCGTCATCGCCGAGGGCGCCTCTCAGCCCATCGCAAGCCTTGAGCGCGCGGATGGTCCGCCTGCGCGCTCCTTGCGGGCGTGGGAGCAGCGCGATCCGCAGGCCGCCGCCCGATGGACCGCGCTGCGCGCCGCTCTGACCGAACGGGCTGAGGAACTGCACGTCTGGATGCAGACCTTGCTAGCACCGGACATCGTCGCGGACCTGGCGTGGTCACCTGCCGAGGATCCGGGGTCCAGGCTCGCCGAACTCGGAGCCCGGCCGTGGCAGGTCGAGCACACCGCGGACCTGTTCGAGGCCTGAGGCCGCCGGGCGAATGACCGACCTGCTTGGCGCGCTTCGTTGGGTGGCAACAAGGCCATCGAGGGGCGAACCCACTCGTAGGAACGCCGCCCGATTCGCCACCCGAGCTGAGCTTCTTTTGGGCGGGTCGGTGTCTGGCCGCCTCAGCGGCTACGCACCGGAAACGTGACCCACGGTCTGCGTCGGGCTCCACTGTCTGGTGGACCCCGCTGACCCCAATTCCTACTGGTGAGTAACATAGGCACCACACTGGGAAACCCAATCCCCTGGAGGTCGCTATGCCGCAGGCAGGTCGCAACGTTGTTCTCGTCGACGGGGCACGCACCCCGTTCGGTAAGGCGGGCCCGAAGGGTCTGTACGCCGAAACCCGGGCTGACGACCTCGTCGTGCGGGTCCTGCGGGAACTTCTGCGCCGCAACCCCAACCTCCCGCCCGAGCGCATCGACGAGGTGGCGATCGCCGCCACGACCCAGATCGGTGACCAAGGCCTGACCCTCGGTCGCAGCGCCGCGATGCTCGCCGGGCTGCCGAAGTCGGTTCCCGGCTATTCCGTGGACCGGATGTGTGCCGGCGCGATGACCGCGGCCACCTCGGTCGCCGCCGGCATCGGCGTGGGCGCCTACGACGTTGCGTTGGCAGCCGGTGTGGAGCACATGGGCCGTCACCCGATGGGCGAAGGCGTCGACCCCAACCCGCGGTTCCTGGCTGAGAAGATCGTCGACCCCGAAGCGCTGCTGATGGGTAAGACCGCTGAGAACCTCCACGACCGATTCCCGCATCTGACCAAGGAACGGGCCGACGCGTACGCCGTGGCGTCACAGGAGAAGACCGCCAAGGCCTACGCCGATGGCAAGATCCAGCCCGACCTGGTACCGGTGGCACTGCGTTCAGCGGAGAAGGGATACGGGCTGGCAACCGCCGACGAGCCGCCGCGGCCCGGCACATCCATGGAGTCGCTGGCAGGGCTGAAAACACCATTCCGCCCCCACGGCCGGGTCACCGCAGGCAATGCCGCGGGCCTCAATGACGGCGCGACCGGGGCCGTTCTGGCTGCCGAGGAAGTAGCCGACGAACTCGGCCTCACCAAGAAACTGCGCCTGGTGTCGTACGCCTTCGCCGGCGTGGAGCCCGAGGTCATGGGCTATGGCCCGGTACCCAGCACGGAGAAGGCGCTGGCCAAAGCCGGGTTGAGCATCGACGACATCGGCCTGTTCGAGATCAATGAGGCCTTCGCGGTGCAGGTTCTCAGCCTGCTCGACCACTACGGCATCGCCGACGACGATCCACGGGTCAACCCCATGGGTGGCGCGATCGCTGTCGGGCACCCGCTTGCTTCCAGCGGAATCCGCCTGATGACCTACCTGGCCCGGGACTTCCTGGACCACCCCGAGGTGCGCTACGGCGTCACCAGCATGTGCATCGGCCTGGGAATGGGCGGCACGGTCATCTGGGAGAACCCCAACTACACGCAGGAGGCCTGATCATGACCGACAGCATCAGCAAGCCGATCCCCACATCGGACTCGGACCGCACTCGATGAGTCGATCCAGTTCGCCGACGAGGTCGTCACCCACGCGAAGATGCGCACCGTCGAGTTGCCCCTGGGCGCCGGCACCGCAGCGATCATCACGCTGGACAACGGCTTCGACCACACCAAGCCGAACACCTTCGGTCCCGGTGGGCTGCTGGAGTTCAAGAAGGCGATCGAAGAAGCCCGGGCCATGTCTGGTGTCGCTGCGATCTGCGTGACCGGCAAGCCGTTCATCTTCGCGGTGGGCGCTGACCTCACCGGCGTACCCCGGCTCACCGACCGCGGCCAGGCAGTCGCCATTGGCCACTTGGGCCACCAGGTTCTCGGCATGCTCGGCGACTCCCCCGTGCCCACGTTCGCCTTCGTCAACGGCGCTGCGATGGGCGGAGGGGCTCGAGATCGCCCTGCACTGCCACTACCGCACGGTGTCCTCGGGCGCCGCGGCGATCTCCCTGCCGGAGGTGTTCCTGGGCCTGATCCCGGGATGGGGCGGGGCGCACCTGCTGCCGAACCTGATCGGCCCGGACAAGGCCGCCAAGGTCATCATCGAGAACCCGATGACCCAGAACCGGCAGCTCAAGCCGGCAAGGAGGTGCTGGACCTCGGCATCGCCGACGCCATGTTCGAGCCGGCGGACTTCCTCGAGCAGTCCCTGCTGTGGGCGGCCAGGGTGCTCACCGGCGCGATCACCAGTGGAGCGCGCCGAGGTCGACCGCGGCGCGGCATGGGACGAGGCCGTCGCCGGTCGGGCGTCGCTGGACGCCGCAAGGTTGCCACCCCGGCCCCTACCGGCGCCCTGGACCTGATCGCACTGGCCAAGACCGCCACCGGGACGACGGCTTCGCGGCCGAGGACGAGGCCCTGGCCGACCTGCTCATGGGCGACGAACTGCGCGCCGGGCTCTACGCCTTCGACCTGGTGCAGAAGCGTGCCAAGCGTCCTGTCGGCGCCCCCGACAAGCGCTGGCCCGCCAGGTCACGAAGGTCGGTGTCGTCGGCGCTGGACTCATGGCCAGTCAGATGGCCCTGTTGTTCGCCCAGCGGCTACAGGTCCCGGTCGTCATGACCGACCTCGACCAGGCGCGCGTGGACAAGGGTTTGGCCTACGCGCACGCCGAGATCGACAAGATGGCCGCCAAGGGCCGCGTCAACGGCGACAAGGCCAACCGCCTCAAGGGCCTGATCACCGGCTCGGTGACCAAGGAAGCGTTCGCCGATGCCGACTTCGTGATCGAAGCCGTCTTCGAGGATATGAAGGTCAAGCAGCAGGTGTTCGCCGAGGTTGAGCAGGTCGTACGCGAGGACTGCGTGCTCGCCACGAACACCTCGTCGCTATCGGTCACCGAGATGGCAAGTGGTCTCAAGCACCCAGAGCGGGTCGTCGGATTCCACTTCTTCAACCCGGTCGCGGTCATGCCACTGCTGGAGATCGTGCGCGCCGAGCAGACCGATGACCCGACGCTGGCCACCGCCTTCGTCGTGGGCAAGTCGCTGAAGAAGTCCTCCGTGCTCGTCAAGGACGCCCCCGCGTTCGTCGTCAACCGGCTGCTCACCCGGTTCCTCGGCGAGGTCACCACGGCCTACGACGAGGGCACCCCGTTCGAGGTCGCCGATCGGGCACTCGACCCATTGGGGCTGCCCATGTCGCCGTTCACACTGCTGCAGCTTGTGGGACCGGCGGTCGCCTACCACGTGTCGGAGACCATGCACGAGGCCTATCCCGACCGGTTCTACGTCTCGGCCAACCTGAAGAAGATCGTGGAGGCCGGCAAGACCGCGATCTGGACCTACGACAGCGGGACGCCCGAGATCGACCCCGAGGTCGCCGAGTTGTTCGAGCAAGGTGACGCCCCGCTCAGTGAGGAGCAGGTGCGTGACAGGGCGCTGACAGCCTTGGCGCAGGAAACCCAGCTCATGCTCGACGAGGGCGTGGTCGCCGAAGCCCAGGACATCGACCTGTGCATGCTGCTGGGTGCGGGCTGGCCCTTCCACCTCGGAGGGATCACCCCGTATCTCGACCGCTCCGGTGTGAGCGAGAAGGTCAACGGCAAGCGCTTCCTGCCCGCAGGGGTGGCGAGCCTGCCGTAACGGTTCGGCGGCGCGGTTCCTCGAGGGGGTCGCGCCGCCGACTCACCGCTGTCGCTCTGCGGCGCCGCAGGTGAGTGACTTCGGTGACAGAACGGCCTCCCAGAGGCTTTCGCACTCTCCTGGGTGGGTTGCTGCTCTGTGGGAGAGCCCCACAGACGTTGGAGTTGTGTACGTGTGTTGGAGATCCGCACAGGCGTGAGAGAAGGAACATCCGTGGTTGTCCAACGTCTGTACCGTTGTCCAACCCCTGTACCCAACTCTCACGTTTGCGGTGGAACGCGCTGGAGCTGCTTCCATCAGGAGGTCACAACGACCCCTGATCGTCGCGGACTGCTGAAATCACGGCACGGGTCAGCGGCCTGAAGTCCAACGCCCGCAGCCGATCAGCGGTGGTTCAATCGATGACCAGGACAGAAGATGCACCTGCCATGTCCGACACCAACTCGGGGATACATCGGGCTGCGAGGGCTGCGCTGTGCACGTAGCCCTGAATATCGTCACACCCGAGCCGTCGTAAAGCATCGACCTGCGCCTGTGTTTCCACCCCCGTGGCGATGACTGTGCGACCCAGTCGGTGGGCCACCGCGATGACCGCGTCGACGATGATCCGTACCTCCTCGGACGTGGCCACCTCGTCGATCAGCGACCGATGAATCTTCAGGTAGTCAGCAGGGATGCTGCGAAGCGATGCCAGACCCGCGTGACCGGCACCGAATCCGTCAAGGCCGATGTGAAATCCCATACGGCGCAAGGCCCACATCGCCTGCCCAGCAGCCTCGGCCAGCCCGGGTGAGTCACCGACCTCGAAGCATATTCGACCGGGTTGCACCGACGGGTCGAGTGCATCCAGGCAACGGGCAGGGAAACCGGGGTCCAGCAACTGACTCCGTGAGACGTTGATGTGCACGCGGGTGTTCACACCCTGCTCTTGCCAGCCCGCGACATCCCGAACCACGACGCCCAGGACCTGACTCTCCAATCCAGCGATCAACCCCGTCTGTTCAGCTACCTGCACGACGGCGGACGCTGCCGACGGTTCAGAGGCAGGGACCCGCACCAGTGCCTCAAGAGCCGTGATTCCAGCTAGCCCAACAATGGGCTGATACTCCACACCAACCCTGGATTCGGCCAGGGCGGCCCGCAACTGCTCCTCGACGCGCAGGCGACCCAGCGCGGCATCGTGGAGGTCTTCGACATAGGTTTCGACCCGGTTGCGGCCGTTGTCCTTGGCCCGATACATCGCCAGGTCGGCCTGCCGCAACAGGTCCTCGCTACGTGCCTGCGGGTCCCTGGTGATCGTGACACCAACCGAAAGTCCCAGGCCGACAGTCCGACCATCAACCTCGAAGGGATCGCTGATCGCTGTGCACAGACGTTGCCCGATGGCCACCGCCTCGTTCTCGTCGTAAACGCCCTGCGCGATCACCACGAATTCGTCACCGCCAAGCCTGGCCACCGCGTCGCTGGGGCGCACTGCGCGGCGCAACCGGCGAGCGACGTCAACAAGCACCTGATCACCGGCTCGGTGGCTGAGGGTGTCGTTGAGAGTCTTGAAACCGTCGAGATCGCAGAACATGATCGCCAGCGCCGAATCGGGCTCGAGGTGAGCCAGACTGCTGTCCAGGGCCTTCACCAGTGCGTATCGATTGGGTAAGCCCGTGAGGTCGTCGTGGGTTGCCTGGTGCTCCAGTCTGGTTTGCGCCTCATGTCGCTCGGTCACGTCTTCAAAAACACCTAGTGCAAAGCTCTCCTCGTCGCCGTCCGCTTCGACCGTCGCCACGGTCAGCGCCACCCAGCGGTGACGCCCATCTGCGGTGATGATCTCCACTTCGCCCGACGGTTGGACCTCGGCGTGTACGTAGGTGCCGAGGTCCTGACCCCGCAACTGGGCCGGCGCGATCCCCAGCAGATCGCCTAGCGCCTGGTTAGCGTCGAGGATCAGCAACCTCTGCGAGTCGGCGGTCCCCAGCCTGGCCATCGCCACCGGCGACAGGTCGAACGTCACCTGCATCAGGCGGTCGCGCCGCCGATGCTCGGTCACATCCAGTGCCATCATCCCGACGGCTCCCATACCTGGTCCGGGCAGAGGGAACTTCGTGGCCATCAGCGTCCGCCGATGACCTCTTGCGCCCACCCGGGTCACGAACGTGTGAGAGCCGCCGCTGCGCAAAACCTGCAGATCCTCGCGCTGCGCCTGATCACCGGTCACGGGGCCCAGCACGTCGACCCAGGTACGCTCCAACACCTGCTCCTGCGTCATGTCCAGTACTCGCAGCAGTTGCGGACTGGCCAACGCGATGGAGCACCGGCCATCGCTGGTGTAGGCGGCCACCGAGACCATCGCGGGGCTGTTGCGCAGCATCGCGTCCACGAAGTGGTCAGTGGCCAAAGGGTGTTCTTCGCGGGGTCGCTCAGGGACTTTTCGCCACAGCATCCAGAGGACAAGCACGACCAGTGGAATCAGCAGGAGGAACGCATAGGCGTCCGGCATGAGACCCAACGTAGCCGCCGGCAGCTGCGCAGTGGATCACCGAAGACGGTGTGTTCGAACTGGACGCTGCAGCCCGAGCGCCTACGGCCCTGTTCAGGAGTGGGCGGAGCGGTCCCCGACCGACGGCACCTCTGGCTGCTCGGACGCGGCACTCATCCAGCCGATGACCCGGTTGCCGATGTGCTGGGCGGTCAATCCCACTTCTTCGAGCAGTTGGGCGCGACTGGCGTGCTGGAGGAATCGTTGCGGGATACCAATCGTGCGGACCTCCGTGCGACAACCCGCTTCGCGCAGTGCGCTCGCCACTGCCGCCCCGACCCCGCCGATCACGCCGTTGTCCTCGATGGTGACCACGAGCCGATGCGAACGCGCGAGGTCGACGATCTCATCGGGCACCGGCTTCACCCACCGCGGGTCGACCACGGTCGCGCCGATCTCCTGTGCTGCCAGCCGCTGGGCCACGTCCACCCCGACACCGGCCATCGACCCTACGGCGATCAGCAGAACATCGGCGGTTCCTTGCTCAGCGAGAATGTCCACCGCGCCCTGAGCCCGGATCGCGGGGATGTCGGCGGGCGGCGCCCCTGGAGACCGCACCACGGTCGGCGCGTCGCCGACCCGTCGGCTTCCGCTAGAGCTGTCGCGCAGCCGGCGAGCATCGCGCGGCGCCGCCAGCCGCGGTCCGAAGGACCTGCAGGATCGACATGTCCCACATGCCGTTGTGGCTGGCGCCGTCGTCGCCGGTCACACCTGCACGGTCCAGCACCACCGTGACACCCGCACCGGTGCAGCGCAGACGTCCATGAGGAGCTGGTCGAACGCGCGGTTGAGGAAGGTCGCGTACACGGCGACCACCGGGTGCAAGCCGCCCATCGCCATTCCCACCGCGGAGGTGATGGCGTGCTGCTCGGCGATCCCGACGTCGAAAACCCGCTCCGGGAACTGCTGCTTCATCGGTGCCAGCCCCGTCGGCCCGAGCATGGCTGCGGTGATGGCCACCACGTCCGGACGGGCGGCTGCGACGCTACACATCTCGTCGGAGAACACCGAGGTCCATGTCGCCGCGGACTTGGCCGTCGACCTACCGGTCGCCGGGTCGATCACCCCGACGCCATGGAAGCGGTCGGCCTCATCTTGTTCGGCAGGCGGATAGCCGCGCCCCTTCTGCGTCAGGACATGCACGAGCACGGGTCCCGGGTAGCCCTTGGCCCGGCGCAACGCCTGCTCGACGGCATCCCGGTCGTGGCCCGGGATGGGACCCAAGTACTTCAGCCCGAGGTCCTCGAACATCCCCTGCGGGGCGACCATGTCCTTGACGCCCTTCTTCAAGCCGTGCAGCGTTTCGAAAGCCGGGCGTCCGACCACAGGTGTCCGGTCGAGGACGCGCCGTCCCCACTCCAGGAACCTCTCGTATCCCCCGGTCGTGCGCAGGGTCGCAAGGTGGTTGGCCAGGCCCCCGATCGTCGGGTCGTAGCTGCGCTCGTTGTCGTTGACCACGACGACCATTGGCCGGTCGGATCCGGCGATGTTGTTCAGCGCCTCCCAGGCCATGCCGCCGGTCAACGCTCCGTCCCCGATCACCGCGACGACGTGGCGCGAGTCGAGTTGCCCACGCGCTTCCCAGGCCTTGGCCAGACCGTCGGCGTAGGACAGCGATGTGCTGGCGTGGGAATTCTCGGTCCAGTCGTGCTCGCTCTCCGAGCGGCTGGGGTAGCCGGACATCCCACCCTTCTTGCGCAAAGTGTCGAAGCCGTCACGGCGCCGGTGAGCAACTTGTGCACGTAGGCCTGGTGACCGGTATCCCAGAAGAGTGCGTCGCGCGGGGAGTCGAAGACGCGGTGCAGAGCAAGAGTGAGTTCCACAACGCCCAGGTTCGGACCCAGATGACCGCCGGTTCGGGCGACCTTGGCCACCAGGAACTCCCGGATCTCCACCGCCAGTTGTTCGAGCTGCGCGTCATCGAGATCACGCAGGTCGGATGGCGCGTTGATGGACTCGAGCACAGACACCATCTCAGTGTAAGACGCGTGCGCAGATGTGCCCGCTGATGCCAGGGCAGTTACCCACGACGTGTCTGCCACACGGGTGGGTCGCACCGCCGCAGGACCACACCTGGCCGTCGAAAGACCAGCCCGCCACGGCGGTTCAGACGGATCTCGTCACAACCACCCGCGGCGCTGCCTACAGGCGCGGTTTCCAGACATGGCCCCGCATCCCCTGCTCGACCATGGTGACCTCACGGACCGTACGAGTGAACGCAGCCGCCAACGCCTCCAGAGCCACCAATCCCCCGTCGATCTGCGCGGGATCGAGGTGGTCGCGCAACTCCGCGCGCAGTTCCCGGTAGACCTCCCGGGTGCCGTCGAGCGTGGCCTGCGCGTGCCGCCGGGCAGCCAGTGCCAGGATCAGCGGTTGGCTACGCAGTGGCGAAGTCCGATACTCCGGCGGGAGCCGGTCCAGCAGCCAGCCCACCACCTGTTCGTCGAATCCGGCGCCGACCGGCGGCAGGTCCGCGGGCCATCCGGCAGGCGCACCGTGCCTCACGAATCCAGCATGGTCCGCAACACGTACTGCAGGATCCCGCCGTTGCGGAAGTAGTCGGCCTCTCCGGGGGTGTCGATGCGCACTGGGGCGTCGAACTCCACCACGCCACCCTCGGAGGTCGCTGTGACCCGGACCGTTGATGGGATCGCGCCGTCATTGAGCGCGGTGACACCCTCGATGTCGAAGACTTCCTGCCCGGTCAACCCCAGGGAATCGGCGTTCTCACCCTCCGGGAACTGCAGCGGAAGCACACCCATCCCGATCAGGTTGGAGCGGTGGATCCGCTCGAACGATTCGGCGATGACGACCTTCACACCCAGCAGTGAGGTTCCCTTCGCCGCCCAGTCGCGCGACGACCCCGACCCGTACTCCTTGCCGGCGAGAATGACCAGCGGCACACCCTGCGCTGCATAAGCCTGTGCAGCGTCGTAGATCGTGGTCTGCGGTGCTCCTTCGGCGGTGAAGTCGACAGTGAAGCCGCCTTCCACGCCCGGCACCAACTGGTTGCGCAGGCGGATGTTCGCGAACGTCCCCCGGATCATCACCTCGTGGTTGCCGCGGCGCGAACCGTAGGAGTTGAAGTCTTTGAGCGCCACCCCGTGCTCGGACAGGTAACGTCCGGCCGGGGAGTCGGCCTTGATGGCTCCCGCCGGCGAGATGTGGTCGGTGGTCACCGAGTCCCCGAGCCTGGCCAGCACCCGCGCACCTTGCACGTCGCGCACGGGCGCGGGAACGCTGCTCATACCGTCGAAGTACGGGGGCTTGCGCACGTAGGTCGAATCCGGATCCCAGGCGAACTGTGAACCTTCGGGGGTGGGCAGATTCTGCCAGGTCTGATCACCGGCGAACACGTCGGCGTAGCGGCGGGCGAACATATCCTCGTCGATGGCCTGTGCGATCACCTCCGACACCTCGGCGTCAGTCGGCCAGATGTCGCGCAAGTACACCGGCTGGCCGTCGCTGCCGATTCCCAGCGGTTCGGTGACGATGTCGACGTCCATGCGCCCGAGCAGGGCGTAGGCGACCACCAGGGGCGGCGAGGCGAGGTAGTTCATCTTCACGTCCGGGTTGATCCGGCCCTCGAAGTTGCGGTTGCCGGACAGCACGGCCGCCGCGGCCAGGTCCACATCGTGGATGGCGGCGCTCAACTCGGTGGGCAGCGGCCCGGAGTTCCCGATGCAGGTGGTGCATCCGTATCCCACGACGTCGAAGCCGAGCTTCTCCAGGTACGGCATGAGACCGGACTTGTTGTAATAGTCGGTGACGACCTGCGAACCTGGCGCCAGGGTGGTCTTCACCCAGGGCTTTCGCGACAGACCGGCTTCCACCGCCTTCTTGGCCAGAAGCGCCGCACCGATCATCACCGATGGGTTCGACGTGTTCGTGCACGATGTGATCGCCGCGATGACCACCGCGCCGTGGCCGATGGTGACGTCCTGTTCCTCCAGGGACAGGCTGGCCGTGGCATCTGGAGCATCGGTGTACGTGGGCAGATCCGCGGCGAATTGCGCTGCTGCCTGGTCCAGGGCGATCCGGTCCTGCGGCCGCTTCGGCCCGGCCATGCTGGGCACGACGGTTGCCAGGTCCAGTTCCAGGTATTCGGAGTAGTCCGGCTCGTTGTCGGGATGGTGCCACATGCCCTGCGCCTGAGCGTAGGCCTTGACGACCGCGATCTGCTGTTCGCTGCGACCGGTCATCCGCAGGTAGTTCAGGGTCTCGTCGTCGATCGGGAAGATCGCCACCGTCGAGCCGTACTCGGGGCTCATGTTGCCGATCGTGGCGCGGTTGGCCAGCGGTACCGCAGCGACGCCTTCACCGTAGAACTCCACGAACTTGCCGACGACGCCGTGCTCTCGCAACATCTCGGTGATGGTGAGAACCAGGTCGGTCGCCGTCGCCCCGGCGGGCAGCGATCCGGTGAGTTTGAAGCCGACCACCCGCGGGATGAGCATGCTGACCGGCTGGCCGAGCATGGCCGCCTCGGCTTCGATGCCCCCGACCCCCCAGCCGAGCACGCCGAGTCCGTTGACCATCGTGGTGTGGGAATCTGTGCCCACGCAGGTGTCCGGGTAGGCCTGGCCGTTGCGGACCATCACGACCCGGGCGAGGTGTTCGATGTTCACCTGGTGGACGATGCCGGTGCCCGGCGGCACAACACGGAACTCGTTGAACGCACTTTGCCCCCACCGCAGGAATTGGTAGCGCTCGAAGTTGCGCTCATACTCCAGTGCCACGTTGAGCTGCAGCGCTTGGGCGCTACCGAAATAGTCGGCGATGACACTGTGGTCGATGACCAGTTCGGCCGGTGCCAGCGGGTTGATCCGGTTGGGGTCCCCACCCATCTCGGTGAACGCCTCGCGCATGGTGGCCAGATCCACGACACACGGCACACCGGTGAAGTCCTGCATGATCACCCGGGCCGGTGTGAACTGGATCTCCTGGCTGGGGGCGGCACTGGCATCCCAGGCCGCCAACGAGCGGATCTGCTCAGCCGTGACGTTGGCGCCGTCCTCGGTGCGCAGGAGGTTCTCCAGCAGTACCCGATGGGTGTAGGGCAGGTTCAACTCGCCGAGCGCGTCGAGCCTGAAGATCTCGAACGCCTCCTCCCCCACCTGCAATTGCGACTTGGCACCGAAACTGTCGAGGCTGGCCACGCACGTCTCCCATCGCTCATCCGATGAGGCCAAGCCTAGTTGGCCCGGCTGGATGTCACCCATGGGTGGCCGAAGGCAGCGGTCGCAGGAGACCCGAAGCATTCGCCGAGTGTTGCGCCATTGCTGCTTTTTGGCCGGTGAAACCGACAACCGCGCAACACGCGGCATTTTGTGTGCCTAGCCGGACGCGCGAAGCCGCACCACCGTTTCGACATGGGCGGTGCCGGGAAACAGGTCGAAGCCGACGATGTGGTCCGGCTCATAGCCCCGTGCGGCGAACCAGCGCAGATCCCTGGCCAGTGTGGCCGCGTCACAGGACACGTACACGATGGTGTGGGCACCGGTCCGGGCGATCGCGGAGACCACCTGTTTGCCCGCCCCGGCCCGCGGCGGGTCGAGAACGACGATGTCCGCGGCGCCGGGATCTCGTGCCCACCGCCGGACGTCGCGCGCGATCACGTCGACCCGGGAGTCTCCGTCGGCATTTCGAACGGCGAATTCGGTGGCGCTCCGGTCGCCCTCCACCAGGTCGACCGACGCGGGTTCGTGGGAGTCCAGCAGCGCCAGCCCGAACAGCCCCACACCCGCGTACAGATCCACGATCCGCGAGCCGGCTTCGTGAGGTACCAACTCACGGACCTGCGCCGTTAGTACCGAGGCGGCGTCCACGTGCGACTGCCAGAACCCGTCCGCTGCCGTGCGGAACTCGCGGCCGTCAACGACGTGGACATGCTCGCGCGTTCCACGGTGTGACACTCCTGTCGCGGAGTCGACGATGACCGCGCGCCCCGCCTCACTCACACTCACCCGCACGGTGGCTCCGGCGGGCCAGGCTTGTTCCAGCAGGTCCGCAAGTTCCATCCGGGGATCGGCCTGCAGGCAGTCGGCCACCGGCACCACCTCGTGCGAACGCCAGGCATGGAAACCGGCGCGACCCTCGTCGTCCACGTGCAGCGACAGCCGCGTCCGCCAGCCTGCGGTGCGCCCGAGCGTGTGCACCGCGACTGGCCGGCGGACGTCACCGATGCGCTCGAGGGTTTCGGCGAGAACCTGCGTCTTCAACTCCAACTGGGCATCAGGTTGGGCGTGCAACCAGCTGCAGCCCCCGCACTGACCGGGGCCGAACCAGGGGCAGGGACTGGGAACCCGCACTGCAGCCGGCTCTCCCGTCACCGCAAGGGCCTCGGCCCGCCAGAAACGGCTGTCCGCCCCACCATCGACCACCTCGGCGCGCACCGTCTCACCGGGCAGTCCGTGACGGCAGAAGACAACGCGTCCGTCCGAACGCCCGACGCACGATCCGTCGTTCGCCGGCTTGTCCAATCCCAGGATGATCTCAGTCACGGCGCTGGGCAGGAATCCCCCGCTGGAGTGCGCCGGGCGCCTCCGCCTCGGCCTTGTCGGCGACCCGATCACTGGACTCCAACTGCCAGGGCACGCTGACCACCATGACCCCTGGGGTGAACAGCAGACGACTCTTCAGACGCAGGGCACTCTGGTTATGCAGCAGGTGTTCCCACCAGTGGCCCACCACGTACTCCGGGACGTACACAGTCACCAGGTCCCTGGGGCTCTCCCGCCGGATATCGCGCACGTAGTCCACGATCGGCTTGGTGATCTCCCGGTACGGGCTCTCCAGCACCTTGAGCGTCACGGGGATCCCACGGCGGTCCCACTCCTCGATGACCGTCTCCGAGTCGCCCGGCGACACCTCCACCATCACCGCCTCAAGCGTCGAAGGCCGCGTGGCCCGGGCATATGCCAGAGCCCGAAGGGTCGGCTTGTGGATCTTTGCGACCAAGACCACCGCGTGTACCCGTGCCGGGAGCAAGAAGCGCTCATCGTCCTCGGGCGTCAGTTCGATGGAGACGTTCTCGTAGTGGCGCTGGATCGACTTCATGATCACGAACAGCACCGGGATGGCGATACAGACGATCCACGCTCCGCGCGTGAACTTGGTGGTCAGCACGATGACGAGCACGGTGCCGGTCATGACAAAACCGATCCCGTTGACAATGCGTCGCTTGATGTACGAACTGCGAAGGGTGGGGTCAGCCTCCAGCCTGAGCAGCCTCGTCCAGTGCCGGATCATGCCCAACTGACTCAGCGTGAAACTGAGGAATACGCCCACGATGTACAGCTGAATCAGTGCCGTGACACTGGCCTTGAAGACCACGACCAGCAGGATCGCCATGAATGCCAGAGTCACGATGCCGTTGCTGAACGCCAACCGATCTCCGCGATTGTGCAATTGACGCGGAAGGTAATTGTCCTGGGCGAGGATCGAGCCGAGCACCGGGAAGCCGTTGAACGCGGTGTTCGCGGCCAGCACCAGGATCAGGGCGGTGACCGTCGAGACGTAGATGAACATCGGCGGGAAATTGCTGAACACCGCCTGTGCGATCTGCGCGATGACGGTCTTCTGGTCCTCACCGGCTGGCAGGCCGATCAGATCGGCGTCGAATTCGGCAACTTTCACCTTCGTCACCAGGGCGAGGATCGTGACCGACATGAACATGATGATGCTTAGAACTCCCAGCATCACCAGGGTGGCCGCGGCGTTCGCGCTCTTGGGTTTGCGGAAAGCGGGAACACCGTTGGAGATCGCCTCGACTCCGGTCAGCGCGGTGCAGCCGGATGAGAAAGCCCGGGCCAACAGAAACACCAGTGCGAGCCCTGTGAACGTGGCTTCCGGGTTGATCTGCCAGTCCGCGGACTCAGCCAGCATCTGGTCCCCGGCTGCCAGCCGGACCGCCGCCGTGATGATCATGGCGAAGATCCCGAAGATGAAGGCGTACGTCGGAATGGCGAACAGCGTCCCCGACTCCCGCACTCCGCGCAGATTGAGCAGGGTGATGATGACGATCAGGCCCGCTGTCAGTGCCACCAGGTGTTCGCCGAACCACGGTATGGCTGAGGCGATGTTGGCCGACGCCGCAGACGTCGAGACCGCCACCGTCAGGATGTAGTCCACCAGCAAGGCACTGGCGACGGTCAGACCAGCGTTCGGCCCGAGGTTCTTGGTCGCCACCTCGTAGTCCCCGCCGCCGCTGGGGTAGGCGTGAACGTTCTGCCGGTAGGAGGCCACCACGACCACCATCACGGCAACCACCATGAGCGCGATCCACGGCGAGTAGTGGAAGAAGGCCAATCCACCCAGCGACAGCACCAGCAGAATCTCCTGCGTCGCATAGGACACCGACGACAGTGCGTCGGAGGCGAAAACGGGTAGGGCGATCCGTTTGGGAAGCAGAGTCGAATGCAGCCGATCGCTGCGCTGGGCCCGGCCGAGCAACAGCTCCTTGGGGGTGAGCACGTCTTGATCGTAGGACCCCTGCGGCCGCAGTTGCGCGCAAGGCGGCGTCCCGAGCACCACGAGTTGCTCCCCGGGTACGCTTTGGACGTGCACTTCGTGGTGATGGGTTGCGGACGCGTGGGATCCCGGCTGGCCGTAACCCTTGACGAGATCGGCCACTCAGTAGCCGTCATCGATCAGGACACGGACTCCTTCGCCCGACTGGGTGATGCCTTCGAAGGGATCACCGTACGTGGCATCGGCTTCGACCGCGACACTTTGCTCACCGCAGGGATCGAACGCGCCCAGGCGTTCGCCGCCGTCAGCAGCGGCGACAACTCCAACATCGTGGCGGCTCGCGTGGCCCGCGAGAAGTTCGAGGTGGAGCGGGTGGTCGCCCGGATCTACGATCCGCGTCGGGCGGCGATCTACGCGCGCCTCGGGATCCCGACCGTGGCGACAGTGGCCTGGAGCACAGAGCAGATCATGCGTCACCTGCTTCCCAGCGGCCCCGAACAGATGTGGGCCGACGAGACCGGCGCCGTAGTGATGCACCATGTCAACCTGCACCGCAGTTGGTACGGCAGACGGGCCGAGGATCTGACCTTCGGCCTCCCCACCCGGGTCACGATGATCTACCGCGAGGGCGGAGTCGTGATTCCCACCGCCAACAGCGTCCTGCAAGAAGGCGATGATCCCATCCTGATGACGGCCAAAGAATCCCTCGACGAAGTCAGCGAGCGCTGCGCAGCCAAGGCGAGGGACGAGATATGAGAGTGGCAGTGGCGGGGGCAGGCAAAGTCGGCAAGTCGATCGCCCGGGAGCTGGCCGAGATCGGCCACGACGTTCTGCTCATCGACCGCGACGCTGACCTGGTCGAACGGTCGGGGATCGAGGGTGTGAACATCGTGCGGGCAGACGCCTGCGAGATGGCGTCCTTGGAATTAGTGGGTCTCGAGCACTGCCAAGTGGTTGTCGCCGCGACCGGCGACGACAAGGTGAACCTCGTGGTCTCGCTGCTGTCAAAGACCGAGTACGGCGTCCCGCGCGTGGTCGCCCGGGTCAACCACCCCAAGAACGAGTGGCTGTTCGATCAGATGTGGGGGGTCGATGTCGCGGTGTCGACGCCCCGACTTTTGAGCGCCCTGGTCGAAGAGGCGGTAGCCGTCGGGGACCTCGTACGCCTGATGACATTCCGTCAGAGCAGGACGAACCTCGTGGAGATGACCCTGCCTCACGACTCCAACGTCATCGGACGCGCCGTGGGCGATGTCGAGTGGCCGGTGGACACGTCCTTGGTGGCTATCCTGCGCGAGGACCGGGTCATCGCACCCACACCGGACGACCCGTTGGAGGTGGGCGACGAGTTGCTCTTCGTCGCCATCGCCGAGCAGGAACAGGCGCTCTCCAGCCTCTTGCACTGAGCCCGCGGAATAGCCCGCTGGGCGCCGAATAGCCCCCTGGTTGCCGAATAGCCCGCTGGGCGCCGAATAGCCCGCTGGGCGCCAAATAGCCCCTTGAGTGCCGAATAGCCTGCAAACTGAAGGCCATCTGGCAACCAACGGGCTATCGCGCAAACCGGCGGCTAGTGACCCACCCCAAATGGCGCTGGTCAGTGCCTCACCGCACGGACGCGCAGGCCTTCGGTCCCCTCACCGGAAGGCCGCCGAGGCGGTCGAGCCGACCGGCGATAGCCTGCCCGGCGGCCCAGCCGGATGCCGCCACGTCCCCATAGGTCAGGACCCGCTGCCTGGCCGGAGCGCGCAGCGCGCCGTACGGGGATCCGGTCGCGACCCACACGTCAGCAGCGCCCGGAGAACTTGCTTGGACGACCACCCGGACCGGACCGCTGCGCACACCGGCCGCGCGTAGCCCCTGTCGCACCCCCGTTGCCGCAGGGCCAGATCCGATGACCGTGGCTCCTCGCGTGACAACAACAGCGCATGTTCCCAGGACGGTTGTGCCGGCGGAGGCGGCCGCGCGGGCCACCCCCTTCGACTGCTTGACAGAGGGCGGCTTCGGGTAGTTCGGCGCCTCGTCGAGCAGACCGAGTCGCTGTTTGGCCTCCAGTACGTGCATGACCGCCTCCCGGACCCGTTGGACAGGCAGCCGCGAGGATCCCGCAGCACGCTTGACCTGCCTGACCGCACCAGCGGGATCGTTGGGCATCAGCAAGACATCCACACCGGCCGCCACCACCTCCACGGCCAACTTGGGTCGACTGGCCACGGCCTGCATGCCCAGCGAGTCACTCACGACCAGACCCTCGAATCCCATGCGCTCGCGCAATAAACCGGTGACGATCCGCTTGGACACGGTGGCGGGGCGTCGATCGTATGCCGGAACGGTCACGTGCGCCACCATGATCGCCGGGACAGCGGCGTCGATGGCGTCCTGGAACGGCGGAAGGTCGATCCTGGCCATCTTCGCCCGCGAATGGGTCACCTTCGCCAGTCCCAGATGGCTGTCGGTGGCCGTGTCACCGTGACCGGGGAAGTGTTTGGCCGTCGAGAGCACTCCGGCCTGCTCGAACCCCTCGACCTGCCCGACCACTGCCCCACCGACGACGTCCGGGAAAGCACCCGGAGAACGGATTCCGATCACTGGATTACTCGGGCGCACGTTGACATCGGCCACGGGGGCGAAATCGATGTTCACCCCACCCGCGCGCAACCAACGACCGGTGAGGTCCGCGACATCACGCGCGGCTTGCCCACCGCGAACGGGATCAGCGGAAACCGCCGCTCCGAGGACCATTGCCCCCGGTTGGGTAACCGGCATGCGCATCCGGCGAACCAGGTTTCCGTTCTCCTGGTCCGCACCGATCAGAAGTGGCGGCAGACCCATCCGTTTCGCCTGCGACTGTGCGGCTCGCACGACCGCACGCCACTGTCTTGCGTTGCCCGGCGCCATGATGATCAATCCGCCAGGTCTGGTTGATCGCACCACAGCCCGCGCGGCGGCAGGATCGAGGGTGTCGATGGAGGCCATCACCAGTTGGCTCACCCGACGTTTCGGGGTCAGGGCGTCGTAAGCGCGCTGGGCAGCCGATTCGGCTGGGGCAGAGGTCTGCGAGGCGGCTTGCGCAGCGGGCTCACCCGGCGCGCTCGCCGAACACCCGGCCAGGGCCACCGCCAGCCCCAGAATCCATGTCACCCGCATCGTTCAAGCCTAAGCGAAGGCCGCGGGCGCTCCGTTGCCGCCGCAAGCCAGGGGGAGGCGGCGAGTGCGCTCTGGGTGGCGGCTGTCGCGCTGTTCACGCTTCGCCCTCCCGCACCAAACAACGGTCATTGTGGCGAGGTCAGCACGATCGAGTTCACCGTCTGAAGACACCGACAGTGTCGACCACCAATCACAAACGCCCACCCGTGCGGCGCAGGACGCATCCAGGGGCGTCGGCCTGCCGTTGCCTCAGTGAGTCAAGCGGCCGTAGGGTCGGTCCCGACGATCGCAACCCGGAGGTGTCATGCACGACGAGAACATCAACCACACGTTTCTCGACCCCGTTCGTGATGGCCGGGAGGTGGACGTCTACTACCACTTCGGGGTGGCCAGCGACGATCCGGTCATGGAGGCGTTGCGCGACGTGCGCGCGGTGATCATGGCTGGATCCGGGCATCGCATCGACTCGTTCGCGAAGACCTGGAGCGAATTCAACGGTGGGGCCGAGATCATCGCTTTTCCGAAGGAGGAACGTTTCGTCACCCGCTACAGCGCGGGTGTTCTGTTCGCTTCTCACGGTATGGGCATGCCCAGCGCATCCATCGCCGTACAGGAACTGATGCGCATGCTCTACTTCCTCAAACGCGGGGATCTTGAGGCCCTCGACGAGGTCTTCTGGGCCCGGGTCGGGACCAGTGGCGGGGTGGGTCTTGAAGGCGGCACCGTCGTGGTCACGACCGAAGGGGTCATGGCCGACCTGCGCCCCTACCGCGTGTTGAACGGCGGGATGGGCGAGTACTGGTTCGACAGCCGATTCCCCGACGATGTGGCACAGGCGATCGTGGAGGCCAACGCAGACACCGACTTCGAGATCGTCACCGGCAAGACGGTCGCGGGCAACGAGTTCTTCCTCGAACAATTCCGCCTAGACGGGGCGGTGTGCATGGAGACTGCGCAGACGAAGATGGCCTGGCTGGAGTGGATCCATGACAACGGTGTGCGCAACATCGAGATGGAAGGCGCGATGCTCGCCGGCTATCTGAACCACTGGGGATTCCCGAAGTTCGCGATGATCTGCGCAACCCTGCTGAACCGACTCAACGGCGACCAGGTAACTGCCACTGCCGAACAGATGCACCAGTTCAGCGAGGATTCAGGTGCAGCACTGTTCAACTACCTTCGGGCAGCCCTGCTGTAGTCCCACAGGCCACGAACTCAGTTGCGGCGTCCGCCCCCGCCGCAGCAGACGGTGTAGCCCGTGTTGCACAAACGCTCGAACTCCTCCGCGCGCCGCTGTTGGGCACGTGTTGGTTTCTCAGTGACCTGCTCGGTCTGGTTGTCGGTCACGACTGCTGGACCGGAACCGGCACCACCTGCGGTTTTTGCGATGCCCGCAGGATCATGGCCGCAACCAGGCCGAGGATGGCTGCGTCGTCTGCGATGCCGAGCGGACCGGCGATGATCTCCGGGATGAAGTCGAACGGTGACACCACGTAGAGCAGAGCGGCGATGATCAGCGCGACCTGACCCTTGGTTAGACGGTTCATGTTTCCATTGTCGAAGACGAATGGCCCTTTGGCAAGCAAAGATGAGAGCCGACTTACCACTCTGACACACAACCTTGTTCCGGTGGCGATATCCGCAACTCGGCTCCCTGCCCCCCGGAGCGGATTCGACCTACCTGATGATCTCGCAGTAGCCGTTCTGGTTTCCCCTGTCCCAGGCTGTCAGACCGGGAACGTAGTAGGTGCGCATGGTCCAGGCCTTGCGCTTCTTGGCCAGCTTGCGGCAAGCCGACCGGGTCTTCTTGAGCATCTTCGGGGTCCCCGGATAAGACTGTTGGCCGATCCACACCTGATTGGTCAACCGCACGGCGTCGGTCTTCTTGCATTTCATCCCGCGCCAGTTCCGCGGGTTGAGGCACACGTACGGCTTCAGGCCTGCCCCCGCAACAGATCCAGTACGGGTGAGCGGGGCGCTGAGGCTGGTGTTGCGGCTCTGTCCCAGGCACGCGACCCACCGCTCACCAGCGTTCCATGCGTCCACGGTCGGGAACTGCACATTGAGGCGGGCGCTGCGCGGCATGACGTATGAGGCCTTGGGGAACTTCGGCTTCGGTTTCGTCCAGACGTAGTCCACCGCGATCGGCTGACACGCCTGGAAGGCCCACCGCTTCACACCGGCCGAGGCATAGCCAGTCGCGGCGACCTCCGGCGGCAGGCTCGCGGTTCCCAGCACCTCGCCGTTGTGGGGGGTTGCACAATCGCCGGGGTCAGCAGTGAAGGTCGACTGCAGCCACTGATCGGCTGAATACGAGAAACAGGTCGCTGGCGCTGGTGGCTCAGCGCTGGCCGGGGCCGCCGCGCTGGCGAGTACTCCCACAGCGGCTACAGCGATGACGAGCCGCCTCATGAGTCCGTGGACATCCACGTGAAGAGCCGCTGCACCTCAGCCGGGGTCCGGCTTCGCTTACACAGCAGATCGTAGTCCCGCTTGGTGTCCCACCATTGCGCCAACAGGATCGGTCCGCCCTGCACCGAGGTGACCTTGCACATGCGCCGGGCATCGGAATAGTCGGTGTTCGACCAGGGATGCCCACCGGCGGTGCGCCACTCGGGCAAGCCGTAGCGGGCAGAGCCGATGATGTCGCGCCACGGCCCGGGAGAGGTGTAGAGACCAACCTCTTTGCCCGCATCCGTGTAGCCGCGCAGCACGCCGTCCAGAACCGCCTTGTTCCGTTTGCGTTTCGAGGTCCATGGCGCGACCTCGTAGGGCTCGACATCGACCCAGACGAACGGCGTGTCCAAACCGACCCGGTCCATGGTCTTCAGATTGAACTGGGCCTGGGCGTAGCCGGCGTTACGCAGGCGTTTGCGCAGCGACGTCGCGGGCCACGGTCCCTGCGAGCCGTACTCGCGAAGCTGCTTGCGCTTCGGGTATGTGGTCATTGCGTAGGTGCCGACGTAGATGCCGCGTTTGCGCGCCCAGGCGACCTGTCGATCGATGCACGGATTGGGATAGAACCCCGGGCCGTTGGTCAAACCAAGAATGACGAAACGCGCGTGCTTCTTGGGCATCGGCAGTCCGATGGTCTTGCGCGAGGGAATTCCCATGCCCTTCGGGCAGTTGGGCCACGATGCGTCCGCACCCTTCTTCGGGATGTCATCGACCGCGGTTGCCGGGCCCGCCAATGGGCTCACCAGCACACCGGCCGCCAGAATCATTGCTGTCAACCACTTCACCTGAACACCTCCCGGATGCCTCCTTGGAAGGGTAACCCACCGCAACGGGGCGGTTTGACAGCCCGGAATCGGACTACGGTGGTTGGTATGTATGCAGGCATCGAGACAGGCGGTACAAAGACAGTCTGCGCGGTCGGCTCCGAGGGCCGAGTGTTCGCGCGCGTCCAGTTCCCCACCGGAACCGACCCGGAATCACTGGCCGACCAGTGCGCCGAGTTCTTCGCCGATCATCCGGTAACGGCGTTGGGGTTGGGCACCTTCGGCCCGTGCGACCCCGATCCGGACTCCCCCACATACGGCCATATCCTGCAGACGCCCAAACCGGGTTGGACCGGCGCCGACCTGCTCGGGCTGCTGTCCGCGCGGATCGCCGTGCCAATGGCGATGACCACCGATGTCAACGCGGCAGCACTTGGGGAACTGCGCTACGGAGCGGGCCGCGGCTTGCACAGCCTGGTCTACATCACGATCGGCACCGGTATCGGCGGTGGCGCGATCATCCGAGGTCGCCTGCTCCAGGCCGGACAGCATCCGGAGATGGGTCACATGTTGCTGCCGCAGTCGACGGGGCCAGGCGTATGCCCCTACCACCGGAACTGCTGGGAGGGACTGGCTTCCGGTCCCGGTATGCAAGCCCGATCCGGAGTCCCCGCGCAGGACATCGCCGATGATGACCCAGCGTGGATCCTCGAGGCGCAGATCGTGGCCACGGCGCTGCACAACATCACGTGCATACTCGGGCCGCAGCGGATCATCATCGGCGGTGGTCTGGGCAGTCGAAAGGCGCTGCACGAACATTTGCCCGCACTGCTCGACGAATCCCTGGCCGGCTACTTGCCCTCGCCCTCACTGCGGGTTCCCGAACTCGGCGGCGACGCTGGGGTGGTCGGCGCTCTCACCCTGGCCCAGGACCACCGCCCGGGGTGATCGGTCGTCGAGCAACCTTTCGTTGTTCAGGTGCACGCCCGCTCCCCCGATCTGCGGTCCGACCGCTCCGGTCGCAGCGGTCACGGTGTCCTGGCAAGGCGGCGGATTGCTTGGCGTCCCGCTCGAATCTCCGCGGCGCCCGACTCTGAGCCCCGGCGCAGGCGTTGGAGTTATGTACACACGTTGGACAAACGCACAGCCGTTGGAGTTGCACGGCCGGCGGATCTCCAACGCACGTACCGATCTCCAACGCCCGTACCGATCTCCAACGCCCGTACCCAGCTCTCACGCCTGGCGCACACAGCTGAGTCCCTGCGCAGGCGTTGGAGTTAGGTACACACGTTGGACAAACGCACAGCCGTTGGAGATCCACGCCCCGCCGATCTCCAACGCACCTACCGATCTCCAACACCCGTACCCACCTCTCACGCCTGCGCGCCGCCCGACTGCCGCCCGGTCACGCTGTCCCGAATCCACGCCCGTGAGTGCGAGATGGACCACTCAGAAGGCGCCCGCCAACCCATCGAGCGTCTTCCCCTGCACGACACTGCGCTCAACGCGCGTTGTCGGGCGACCACCCACAGGCCGCGGGTTACAACCAGGGTTGGTGCCATCCGCCCCAGTGTCTGGGCAGCGCCGCGGCCGCGCCAGGCCCCCAACTGCCGGGCTCGTACTCCTGCACCGCCGGCGGGTCGTCCAGCAACGGCTGGACGATGCGCCAGGTCTGCTCCACGGAGTCCTGCCGGGTGAAGTTCGACCGATCCCCGTCCAGCGCCGCGGACAGAAGCTCCTCGTACGGAGTCGGTCCAGCCCCACCCTCCTGCGCGAAATCCATGTCCAAGTGGATCTCCCGCACTCCCTGATCCGAGGCCTTGCGGGCGTGCAGAATCATTGAGGCCCCCGCATCGGGATCGATGCGCAGTACCAACTGGTTGGGCGCCAAGCGGTTCTTGTGCCGTGCGAAGTGCAGAGTTGGTGCGCGCTGGAAGACCAGGCGTACCTCCGTCACCTTCTCCGGTAGGCACTTGCCGGTGCGCAGGAAGAAGGGAACGCCCGACCATCTCCAGTTGTCGATCTCCAGCCTCAAGGCGGCGTAAGTCTCGGTGGTCGAGTCCGGCGCAACGCCGACCACATCGCGATACCCGCGGTACTGGCCGCGCACGTACTGCGCCGGGTCGGCATCGGGCATGGCCCGGAAGACATCGGCCTTCCGGTCGTTGATGATGTCCAGCCCGGGGCCTGCGGGCGGTTCCATCGCGACCATGCTCAGAACCTGCAGGAGGTGGTTCTGAACAACGTCGCGCAAAGCCCCGACAGGATCGTAGAAGGAGCCCCTATCGGCAACGTCGAGATCCTCGGCCATCGTGATCTGAACACTCGATATGTACTTACGGTTCCAGACGGGCTCGAGGATCGCGTTGGCGAAGCGAAGGTAGGTGATGTCTTCAACAGACATCTTGCCCAAGAAGTGGTCGATCCGGTAGATCTGGTCCTCATCGAGGTACTCGTGCAGGGTCGAGTTCAGTTCTCTCGCGCTCTGTAGATCATGACCGAACGGCTTCTCGATGACGACCTTGGCGCCCGCGGTCAGACCCCTGCCGTGAAGACCTTGGACCACCATGGCGAACAAAGACGGGGGCACTTCCAGATAGAACGTTGGCGACGCCGCGCCGTTCATCGCACGCTCGACGGCCTCGTAGGTGTCGGGGTCTGCGAAGTCCCCTGCCACGTACGACAGGCGCGCGGCGAACCGGTCGAACACCGCGTCATCGATGGTGATCCCCGCGGCGGCGATGCTCCGACGGGCGTGTTCGCGCAAGTGCTCAAGAGTCCAGTTGTCCCCGGCGACCCCTACCACGGGGACCTTCAGCAAACCCCTGCTCTCCAGCAGGTACAAAGACTTCAGGGTCATCAACTTCGCCAGGTCACCGGTGATTCCGAACACGACCAGCACCCCGGAGTCACGTGTGTCGTACATGCCCGCAAGGCTAGCCATGTCGCGGTGAGGCGCGCTCGGGGATGAGGCGAGACCGTGGGCCACTGATGCCTTTCGATCTCCAGGTGACCCGCACCCCCGCGCATTTGTCGGGCTCTGGATCGGCAACACTGCAACGCGCCTGCCGTAACCGACCACGCGACATGTGCGCTAATGGATCCATGATGGTCCGCCCGGCGAAGCCCGCAGACGTCCCCGCCATGCTCACGCTGATTCGCGAACTGGCCGCGTACGAGCGCGAGCCCGACGCGGTGACGATGACTGCGGAACAACTCAGCGACGCCCTGTTCCGTTCTCATCCCCACCTGTTCGGTCATGTCGTCGAGGTCGATGGTGCGGTCGTCGGCCTGGCCCTGTGGTTCCTCAACTTCTCAACCTGGGAGGGCACGCACGGGGTCTACCTCGAGGACCTGTACGTCGTGCCGTCGATGCGCGGGAACGGCGCGGGTCGAGCCCTCCTCAGCGCACTGGCGGATGTCTGCCTGCAGAACGGCTACGCGCGTCTGGAGCTGTCGGTACTGGACTGGAACCTGCCGGCCATCGGCTTCTACCGATCCATCGGGGCCGTGGGCATGGATGACTGGACGGTGCAACGCGTCGGTGGGGACGCTCTCGCGGCACTGGCTCGGGGCTGAGCCACCCTCGGAATGCACCTGCCGTGACATTCGTCAATGAGGCTCGCCGACGGCGTGCAGGATACTCACCGGTAATCGACCGAACGGACCGTTACTCACTGGTAAGGCTTGGCAGGGACACGGGCGTGTGAACAAATGGCGGCAAGCAGCACACAACTGAGGAGCCATCATGAACCCACCCATCCCCCCGGCAGTCTTCGATCTCGGCACTGACGACCTGGCCACCAGCAGCACACTCGAGCACGTCGTCGACGGTGTGGAGCACTTCGGTCACGTAGCGGAGTAACCCGTCCCCGGGCGTCCGTGGCGCCATCGCACATCTCGCCCGAATCGGTAGGGCGCGTGAGCAGGCCGCACCCGCACCGTTCAGGGCCCGGCTCGCGCCACCCGGGAGGCCTTCGACGCCTCCCACCTGACCCACGGAGTGGCCAGCGAATCGGCGAACCTGGCCAGCACCGGCCCGACAATGGCCATGAGCAGTACGTACGTGGTGGTGAGACCACCGACTTCGATGTATCCCGCATCCACCGCAAGTCCTGCGATCACGATGCTGAACTCACCTCGGGCGACCAGCGCGGTGCCTGCACGCATCCGGCCTCGAGGAGCCGCATGCTGTCTGCCCGCGGCGTACCAGCCTGTGAGGATTTTCGTAATGGCGGTGACCAGACCCAGGAGCAGCGCCTCCGGCAGCACACCCGGAATCCCACCCAAGTCGGTCTTCGATGCGAAGGAGAGAAAGAAGACCGCTGCGAAGAGGTCACGCAGTGGTTCAAGGACCCGACGGGCACGCCGCGCAGCTGTGTTGGGAATCGCCAAACCCACCAGGAACGCTCCCACCGCCGACGAGATTCCCAATGACTCCGCCACGCCGGCCACCAACAGCGTCAGGCCCAGGACCCGCAGCAGCACCTGCTCGTCGTCCTCGTGGTTGATCACCCGTTCGGCGATCGCTTCCGCGCGATGGGCCAGCAGGATGATCCCCACGACCACCGCGATGGCCAACACTGCGCCGAGAGTGCCTGCCAGCACACCACCACCGACAAGCAGTACTCCGATCAGGGGCAGGTATGCCGCCATGGCGATGTCCTCGAGCACGAGGATGGACAGCACGGCCGGCGTCTCCCGGTTACCCAGGCGATTCAGGTCCCCAAGCACTTTCGCGACGATTCCGGACGACGAGATCCAGGTGATACCTGCCAGTGCCAAGCAGGCCGCGAACTCCCACCCGAGAAGCCAACCGGCGACGAAACCGGGCGTGGCGTTCAGCACGAAGTCCACCACCCCGCTGGGGGCATGACGCTTCATGGAGGACGCGAACTCTTCGCTGGAGAACTCCAGTCCCAACGCCAGCAGCAGCAACACGACACCGACCGAAGCGGCGGCGTCGAGGAACGGCTGCACGCTGGTCAGATTGATGGGGCCGCCTTCAGCGATCAGCAGGCCGGCCAACAGGAATAGGGGCGCGGTGGACAGTCCGATCCGCAATGCGAGCGCTCCGGCAGCACCGAGCAGGATGAGCATGAAACCCAGCTCGACCAGGAACGTCGCGTCACCTTTCACGACACGTCGCTGGCTTCCAGCAGCGCGTGCACCTTTCGCACCCCCGAGGCGGTGCCAATCGCCACCAGCACGTCGTTGGCCAGCAACAACTGGTCCGGCGGCGGGGACGTGATGACCTCCTCGCCCCGCACGACGGCAACGATGCTGGCGCCGGTCAGGGTGCGGCAATGTGTCTGGCCCAGTGTCTTGCCCACGTAGGGCGACGTCGAGGGCAGACGGATCGGCTCGGAGTGCAGACCTGGGATCTCACGGGTCAAGTCGGCGAGTTTCTTGGTGAAGCGCGGCGCTCCGAGAATCTCCGCGATGGTCTCGCCCTCATGCTCGTCGAACTCCAGAAGCGTGGTACAGGCATCCGGGTCGTCTTTGGCGTAGGTGACGATCTCGGAGTTGCCCTCTCGATAGACGATCACACCAACACGTTGGTGGTTGCTCGTCTCGAATTCGTAGCGGATCCCCACGCCCGGCAGTAGCGTTTCAGAAACATCCATGGCCCTATCGTGCCGCACCGGGCGGGGATCCTCAGGTCGCGCACCAGTCACACCTCTGGGTATGGCCTCAACTGCACCGGGAAGAGTGCCGATGTGCCTTATGTCACAGGGCTTCAGTTGCCACGTCAACCACGATCCCGCTAACGTCCGACCACGTGGAGCGTCAAATGCGACCGATCGTCGTCACCGCCATGGTGGTGGCTGCAACCTCGCTTCTGGCTGCCACCAGTCCCGCATCGGCAGATGAGGCAGTGCCCACTGCCGATCAGGTGAGCGCGGCGAAGCTGGCGCGTCAGCCCACCGGGCTCAAAGGTTTCAAGTCGGTGGTGAGGACCAGCACTGACGGCGCGGTGCACAAGAACCGACTGCGCGTTCTGGGCGGGGCGCCGCGCAAGGTGCGTCTTCAGTACAGCAGTGACGGCTACACCTGGGTGACAGTCAAGAAGAAGCGCACAGACGTCAACGGCCGCGTGCGGGTCAAGATGGTTCTTGCGCCCGACCGCAACCGCTGGCGGGTACGCGTGCCGGCCACCACTGATCACCGTCGAATCACCTCGCCGGTCAAGACCTTCGCCGTGCAGGTCCCGGCCGCTGAGACGGAGTCGGCCACCCGTCCTTTCCCTGCGGTCACCGCGACCCAGATCCAGGCCAGCAAGGCCTACGCCCGGATGTACATCCTGAACACGTACGGGTGGGGTGACGATCAGTGGTTCGCGCTGGAACAGCTCTGGACGCGCGAATCGGGCTGGAACCATCTGGCGGTCAACCCGTCATCGGGAGCAACTGGGATTCCTCAGTCGTTGCCCGGGGACAAGATGGCCACGGCGGGTGCGGACTGGAAGACGAATCCCCAAACGCAGATCCGCTGGGGCGCCTCCTACATCAAGGGCCGCTACGGCGATCCATTGGGCGCTTGGGATCACTTCACGAGGAAGAACTGGTACTGATCCGTTCCACCCGGGCGCGTGCCTGACTCTTCTCGGTCACGGTGTCACCGCCGTACTCTGCACGAACACGGGTGACGTTGCGGGGCGCGACGAACCGGAATGTGCCGCTGGGGCGCGGATACGTGTGGCCCAGCGCTCTCCACGTGCCGTTGCGCAACCCGCTGATCGCCACCGGACCCCGGGGCCGCACACCACCGTCTCCCCTAACGCTGCCCGCGCACGCGCACCGAGGAAGCCTTCAGCAGGGCGGTATCGATCGCCGTGGTGGTCGATACCTGATCAACGGTGAAACCGACGGTGAACTGCGACTGGGTGAGCACAACCCGGGTGTCCACGGTCGCCGTCCAGGGCCCGACGCTGTCAGCCGGGCAGATCAACAGACTCGCCGTCGAACTGGCGGGGCCGCGCCCGGCGAAGAAGACCGCGTCAAGGCGTCCCTGTCCGGCGGGTCCACCGACCACCGCCACGGTCCAGCCCGCCCAGTCGGCCACGTCGGTCCGAACAGTCACCGTGGTCGTCGTGCAGGAGTAGCCGGTCAGGACCACGTCGTCGACATGACCGAGATCCCATCGGCAGACCCCTGATCGGCATGGGCCGGCGCTGCAGCCAACAACATGGTCCCGGCCAGGACTGCCGCACCGAGTCGCACCCGGCAACCCTACCGGAGTTCTAGGGCTTGGGACCCTGCTCAGCCACCTCGCGGACGCCCTGCATCGCCTCGCGCAGTTCCGCGAGCCAGTCCGCTTCGTGCTGGCCGACCAACCGAACGCACCAGGCCAGCGCCTCCGACCGGGATCGGGCCACGGACGCGTGGACCAGCGTGTCCAGGACGGCCCGCTCGTCCTGCTTCAACCGCGTCATGACCGGCACGCTCAGTCTGGTGAAGACCCGCACCATGTCACCGCAGCGCACTCCCCAACTCACCTTCTTGCCCGTTGCGTGCTCCAGTTCGCGTGCGACACCGATGCGTTCCTCGCGAGTCTGCTCGCGGAAGCGAGTGATCCTGCCGACCAGCGCCATCTCATCGTCTGTGTCCTGGGCGGTGAGCCGCCCCATGATCGTGATCTCCTCGCGATCCACGAACACCTCGACCTGCTCGAACCAGTCCCCCAGCCGGCCCGACAACCATTTCTCAATCTGTAGTTCAGTAAGCATGTAATCATTACCGACTGTGGGCACACTGTCATCCCCCGTTCGCCGCGGGAAGAATCGCAGCATGCGGACGAATCGGAACCGGATCGAGTTCGACGACCGGATCATCCGCCGCTATCCGCTGCAGGCGCACGACCAGCGCGATATCGACCTCATCGCCGCGCGGCACGAGGCGGCCCGCCGCGCGGGACTGCCAGTGCCTGCCGTACTGGAGGTGCACCGCGAAGGCCCGCATCCACATCTGGTGATGGAGCGGGCGGGCGGCAGCCCGCTGATGGAGATGGTGCTGTCCCGAGCCGCACAGCGCACTCTTGGTCGCGACCTGGCAGGAATGGTCGCGCAGATGCGCGAGGTGCACGAGTGGTTCGACAACACGGGTCCCCGGTGGTCGACGCTGTGGCAGGTGCTGGACCGCGTGACCAGAACCGACGAGTGCCATGCCGCAGCCGACATCGCCAATCGGGTCCAAACCTGCTTGGTGCACGGAGACCTGAGCGCCGGCAACCTGCTGGTGTCCGACGACGGGGACCTCGTGGCGGTCATCGACTGGGACGGTGCCGCGCTGGCCGATATCGCCATGGATTGGGCCGCCTTGTGCGCGAACTGCCCGCCCGAGGTGGTCACAGCGATGCGAGAGGCCACCCCGGACGCTGCCGAACTCGAACACCGCGCTGCGATCTACCTCGCGACCTGGCCGGTTCAGCACGACCTGTGGGAGACCGGAGGTCACCCGTGGCTATCCGGCAGTGTCCCCGTCACCGAACCGCGTCTGTGAGGAGCGCATCGGGTGTTCGGCACCTCGAGGGATATCGTCCCATGCCCGCGGGTCCTCCAGGGGCTCGATGTGGATGCTCACGACGGTTCCCGGCAAGGCCCGGTCGATCTCATCCTCGACGTCCTGCGCGAGATCGTGGGCAGCCCGCACGCTGCGCTCGCCCGGGACGAGCATGTGCACCGATACGAAGCGTTGCCGGCCGGCAGCTCTGCTTTGCAGCGCGTGGAAATGGACCTGATCACTCTCATGGCGCTCGAGGACGGACACGACCTTGTCGATCTCGTCGTCGGACAGCCGCTCGTCCAGCAGACCGGACACGGAGTCCCGCAGCAGACCCCACCCCGTCCACAGGATGTTCGCGCCGACCGCCAGCGCGATGATCGGGTCGAGCCTGACCCAACCGGTGAGCGCGACTGCGGCCACGCCCACGACCACCCCGGCCGAGGTCCAGACGTCGGTCAGCAGGTGTTTTCCATCTGCTACGAGCACCATCGACCGGTGTTTCCTGCCCACGCGCAGCAGCAGGACACCAACCGCTCCATTGAGCACCGACGCGAGTACGGAGATAGCCAGACCAATGCCCACCTGCTCGAGTTCCTGCGGGTTCAACAGTCGATTGACCGCCGTCGCGATGATCGCCGCGGATGCGGCCAGGATGAGAAAGCCTTCGAACATCGCGGAGAGGTACTCCGCTTTGCCGTGGCCGAAGTGGTGTTCGGCGTCGGGCGGACGGTTGGAGGCCCGCAAGGCGAACACAGCGACCAGTGCCGCGCCGATATTCACCGTCGACTCCATCGCGTCCGAAAGCAGACCGACCGACCCGGTCACCTGCCACGCGACGAGTTTGAGCGCCAGAACCACGAACCCCGTGGCCAGCGACAGCCACGCGAACTTCTCGAGGTGCTTGCCGTCCATCAGTCCAGCATCTCCCACAACGACGACACGGGGATCGTGCGCGGCACCCGCGCACGCAGTCCTCGATCGGAGGTCACGACCACATCGGAAAGACTACGCGCCCTGTGCACCACCGCGTCATCACCGGATCCGGAGGCCCGGACCACCCGCACCAGACGATCCAAAGCGACATCGGGCACGGCTTTGGCAGCGCCCTCGACCACGACTTCGACCCCGCCGAGCAGCACCCGCCTACCGCGCATCATCACCGGTCGTCCCGCGATCTGCTCCAGGTGGGTCATCAAGCGTTCGGTAGCTCCGACCCGGTCACGCCACCATCCGTCGGGTCGGCTCCCGACCACGTTCGCGGCGTCGACGATCAAGGTGACCACCGGTAGCAGCAGCTCGGGCAACGACTGTGCGAACCCGGGGTGCAGCTTCCATCGCGGCAGGTCCACCAGGTCCACCCAGTCCAGCGACACGGTCTCGGCGTGCTCACTGACCTTCGGGCGTTGGGCCGCAGTGGCGATGACCGTGTCGAAGCGCCAGCCGAGGTGTTGCAGGCGGTGGACGCCTTTGACCGTGACCAGCCCTGGGTCCAAAGCTGTTTCCTCCTGCGCCTCGCGCAGGGCGGCCGCGATCACCGTCTCGTGGGAGTCTCGCGCCCCACCGGGAATGCCCCAGGTGTTGCCTTGGTGGGCCCACTGGGGACGCAATTGCAGCAGCGCGTGCTCCTCGACGATCAGAAAAAGGCCTGCCGCGCCATGGCGTCCCCAATGGCGCGAGCCGCACTGGCAATCAGCCCACCCATTTCCGTCGCGTTCCATGACGTCCTATTCCAGGCCTGCGCGGCACGCCGGCAGCACCGATTCCAAGGTTGCCGCCGCTTCATCGGCGCCGGACTCGATGTCCGGACCCGAGTGAATCTGGCCAAGGGCCGTGATGGCAGCTGCGGAGCACGTCTGTGCGTTGCGCAGTTGCGCCCGCAGGGCCGCAGCCTGCGCCCTGGCCCGCTGCAGCCCATTGTCCGCCCGGTCGGCGGCTCGTGCAGCAGCCCGCTGCGCTGTGACCTGCGTCTGCACGTCGGCGTCGGCGGCCGCGAGTTGACGGTTGGTCAGGTTCAGACGGGATATGAGCTCGGCGAGCCGTTCATTGGAGGTCGACAACTGGGTCAACAGCTGCTCGGAGCGGGTGGTCAGCACAGCGTTGTCCTTTTGAAGTTCCGAGGCGGTTGCGACCGCGACAGCTTCCGAAGTCGTTGCCGCGTCCACCCGGACCCGCAGGACGACGTTGATGATCAGCAGTGTCAGGGCTACCAGCGCGAGGACGGCAACCGCGATCTGCCAGCGTCTGAGATTCACCGAGTTTTGCCCTGACTGCTCGAGCGGGATTTCGGTCATGTGCCACCTCTACTGTCGCCGGTCGATCAACGCTATCCATTGTCCCCGGATGGGCGCTTGGGCCGTCGCAGCGTTCAGCACCCTCACGCCTGAGCGATGAGCCGCTCGCACCTGCTGATGAGATAGACCACCGCCGGGCCGAAGGGCGCGAAGGCCGGGTTGGAGGTCTGCCCATTGCGGTACCGGTACCAGATCTGCTGGGCGATGCCCGCCAACCGGAACAGACCGAAAACCTCGTAGAACAACCAGTCGGGCCGCGGTCTGCCCGCCAATTCGCAGTAGCGCTGTACGAACTCTTCACGGCTGGGCATGCCTGGGGCATTACTCGGCTGCATGCGGAAGGCCTGCATCCCGGCGTCGTCGTCGGACTGCACCCAGTACGCAAGAGCCGAACCCAGGTCCATGAACGGATCACCCACTGTGGCCAGTTCCCAGTCCAGAACGGCGCGGATCTGTGACAGGTCGCCGGGATCGAGGACGACGTTGTCGAAGCGCCAGTCGTTGTGGATCACACACGCGCCCACGTCCTGCGGCTGGTGCGCGTCGAGCCAGGCCATCACGCTTTCGGCATCCGGGACGTCGTCGGTGAGAGCCTGCCGGTATCGCCGTGACCAGCCCTGCACCTGACGCCGCACGTATCCCTGGCCCTTGTGGAAGGCCGACAGTTCGTTACCGGACGTGTCCACCGAGTGCAGGTCCACCAGCGCGGTGATGAACCTCTGGGCCATCTGTTCCACCGGCGCCCCGTCCGGCAGGTCCTGGCGCAGGATCTCGCCGCGCACGAACTCGCTGACGAACGCCGGACGACCGATCGGCGAGTCCTCATCCGCAACCGCGAGGACTTGCGGCACCAAGTCGAACTGTGGGCGGATGGCCTGCAACAAGCGCGCCTCGCGGACCATGTCGTGCGCCGAAGCGGCCTTGCGTCCCGAGGGGGATGTTCTCAGCACCACGGAATCATTGGCGCATTCGATCAGAAACGTCAGGTTGGAAGCACCCCCGGCGAACTGACGGACAAGCCGCACGTCCCCCAGACCCGGCACATGATCGGACAGCCAGGCTTCGAAACCCTTGATGTCGAAAGCGTCCTGTTCGCGGACGTCGACCTCAACCATGAATATGTGCCTTCAGTTCCAGGCGGGCAACGTCACGCAGATGCACCTCATCGGGACCGTCGGCCAGTCGCAGCGTGCGCAACCCTGCCCACATCTCGGCCAGCGGCGTAACCTGACTCACTCCGGCACCGCCATAGGTCTGGATCGCCTTGTCCACGACGTCGAGGGCCATCTGCGGGACCACGGCCTTGATCCCGGCGATCTGCTGCCGGGCGGCCTTGGCCCCTTGGTTGTCGATCACCCACGCAGTGTGCAGGACGAGCAGGCGTGCCTGATCGATCGCCAGGCGCGAGCGGGCGATCCATTCGCGCACAACACCCTGCGCAGCCAGCGGCCGGTGGAAGGCCACCCGTTCCAGGGCCCGGTCACACATCATGTCCAGAGCTCGCTCGGCCATGCCGATGGCCCGCATGCAGTGATGCACGCGGCCCGGTCCCAGGCGGGCCTGCGCGATGGCGAAGCCCATACCCTCCTGCGCCAACAGGTTGCTGCGGGGAACCCGCACGTCAGTGAACGAGACCTCCGCGTGCCCCGGCTGTTCGGTGTAGCCGAAGACCGTGAGGTTCCGCTCGATCGTGACTCCTGGGGTGTTCATCGGAACCAGGACCATGCTCTGCTGGCTGTGAACCTCGGCCTGCGGGTCGGTCTTGCCCATCAGGATCAGGATCTCGCAGCGCGGATCCATCGCCCCGGTGGTCCACCACTTGCGGCCGTTGATCACATAGTCCTGACCGTCGGCGGCGATACTGGTCTCGATGTTCGTCGCGTCTGAGGATGCGACCGCCGGCTCGGTCATGGCGAAGCCGCTGCGGATCCGGCCCTGCAGAAGCGGCTCCAGCCACTGCGCCTTCTGTTCTTCGGTGCCGAACATGTGCAGAACTTCCATGTTTCCGGTGTCCGGCGCCGAACAGTTCAGAGCTTCCGGAGCCAGATGCGGGCTGCGACCGCTCATCTCGGCCAACGGCGCGTACTCGGTGACCGAGAGTCCCGATTCGTCCGGCAGGAAGAGGTTCCACAAACCCGCGTCCTGAGCGCGGGATTTGAGGTGCTCGATGACCGGAGGTGACTGGTGACCCCTGCCCGCAGCGGCCTGTTCGGTCATCTGTTGTTCGTAGACAGCCTCGGCCGGGTACACCTCGGCGTCCATGAACGCCGAGAGTCGCTGGAGGTAGTCCTGTGCTTTGCTACTGGGTTCGAAGTCCACGTTTGTGATCCTATGCCGGGGTTGTGACACTTCAGTGCCCCACGGCAGCGGTGGCCGGCTGCTGGCCGGTCCTAACCCATCACCGCGCACACATCGCCGAACTTCGACAAGATGGCTAGTAACGATGCGCTAGGAGGAACCGTGGCAGACCCGCGTATGGATTGGGCCGATGCAGTCATGTTCGGGGTGGAAGAGGACCCCGTTCTTCGGTCGGTCATCACCTTGGTCATCCTTCTGGACCAGGAGCCGAACGAGAAGATGGTCCGCGAGCGCATCGAACGGATGACCCGCTTGGTTCCGAAGTTGCGTCAACGTGCTGTGGGCAATCCGTTGAGCCTGGCACCGCCCCGCTGGGAGATCGACCCCAACTTCGACATGGACTACCACCTGCGGTGGGTCAGCGTCCCGAATCCTGACGGAACGATGCGTCCGGTCTTCACCATGGCCGAGCAGATGGCCGAAGGCGATTTCGACCGCGCCCGCCCACTGTGGGAGATGCTGCTGATCACCGGCCTGAAGGACGGTCAGGCAGCGTTCATCACCAAGATTCACCACTCGGTCACCGACGGGATCGGCGGTCTGCAGATGGCCGCGACGTTGTTCGACCTCGACCGGACCGGCGCCGAACTGGGCCCGATGCCCGAGGCGCCCCAGGGCGTCGCTGCGGGTCTGCGCGGCCGGATAAAGCAGGGCGTTTCATTCGAGGCCAAGACGACCGCCGGCGACCTGCGCAGTGCGATCGGAACAGGCACCGACTTCGTCAAGGAGGCAGTCACCGATCCCATCGGTGTCGCGACCTCCGCCGGTGAGATGGCGGCATCCCTGTCGCGCATGCTCGCCCCGGCTTCCGAACCGCTGTCCTCGGTGTTCGGGGATCGGTCACTGTCCGTGTACTTCGACCTGATCGACATCCCGCTCGACGACCTCAAGAAGGCGGGTAAGGCCGGCCGCGGCACACTCAACGACGCTTTCGTTGCCGGTGTTGCCGGCGGGCTGCGTCGCTACCACGAACGACACGGAACGATCCCGGACGCACTGCGCGTGAACATGCCGGTCAACCTGAGGAGCCCGGCCGACACCGGCAAGCAGGGCAACTCCTGGGTTCCTGCCCGATTCCCGGTGCCGATGAACGAAGCGGACCCGGCCAAGCGGATCCAACAATTGCACCCGGTCCTGCGCCAGGCACGCACGGAACCCGCCGCGGTCCTCACCGACCAGGTGTTCCGCTTGTTGACCATGCTGCCCCGCAGCATCGCGACCGTGGTGGCCGGCGGATTGATGAAGGGGACGGACTTCGTTGCCACTAACGTGCCCGGCCCTCCGATCCCGGTGTTCTTCGCCGGTGCCCAGGTGCTTCGGATGCTCCCCTACGCCCCCAAGGCGGGAGCGGCCGTCAACTGCGCGCTGATGTCCTACAACGGCGTTGCCCAGGTCGGGGTGAACATCGACACGATGTCGGTGCCCAACCCACCGGAACTGGTGGCAGATCTCCGTGCAGGTCTTGAAGAGATCGCCGCGCTGGCCCGCAGTGCAGATGCACCGGCGGATTCGGGGACGGGCGATTCGAAGGTGCCCGCGAAAGAAGCGCCTGCGGCAAAGAAGGCGCCCGCCAAGAAAACAGCTGTGAAGAGAACAACTGCCAAGAAGACGCCGGCGAGCAAGAAGGCTGCCGCGAAGAAGTCTCCGGCCAAGAAGACCGCCACACCCAAGGCGACTGCGAAGAAGTCTCCGGCCAAGAAGACCGCCACACCCAAGGCGACTGCGAAGAAGACCGCCGCACCCAAGGCGACTGCGAAGAAGACCGCCGCCAAGAAGGCTCCGGCCAAGAAGTCGGCTCCCAGCCCTTCGTGACGCCTCACCGAGTCACACGACGGGCTGCCAACCAGACTCGCGGTTCGTCAGGGGTTTGAAGGGTCCGCCAGAGGTGGGCGTTTCGGAAAGCGAATCCACGCGTGGTCTGTTCCGTGATTCTTCGGCACATGCGGTCACGATCGTCCTGGTAACGCTCCGGGCCTCTGACGGCGTCCGAGCGGGTCGCTTGGCCTCTCCCGACCTCGCACACCTGCTCCCGCCCCGGCGCAGGCGTTGGAGTTACGTACAGAGGTTGGACAAACGCACAGCCGTTGGAGTTGCACGCCCCGCCGATCTCCAACGCCCGTACCGATCTCCAACGTACGTACCCAACTCTCACACCTGTGGGCCAGCGTGAGGCCTGCTCGTCCCCTTGAGCCACGCGGTCGCGCCGTCCAATGGCCCTTCGGGTTTTAGGGGGGAGTCGAACGTGGTCGCCCACTGCTGGGTGCGGTACTCCCCGACCCGGTTGAACAGCGTCTGGTCCATCCCGGTCGCCTGGATCGGGCCGATCCGCGCCGGATCGTCGACCAGCAGCTGACCGTAGGCCAGCATCGTGTCGTTTACGGCATGCCAGTCACAGCCCCACGTGGCCAATGGCTCGCAGACGCCCCTGCCACCAGCTACCGCTCGTCGCCATCACATGAGGGCCGCAGCGGGGGCAGTGAGGCCCTCGGCGGCCCCGATGTGATGGCCACGGCGTGCACTCTGGGGCTTATGTCCCATTTCTCCCATCAGATGGGGGCCGCAGCGGAGCCGAGGGTGCGACCGGTGGCCCCCATCTGATGGCGAGGCTGGACCGAACCGCTGGTCAGTTCACTCCCCCGGCGGCAGCGCTCGGCGATCCTTGCCGCCAGTGAGCTTGAAGCGCGCCTTGAACTCCTCGACGAACACGGCTCGGATGGAGTCAACGTCGCTCAGGTCACCATTGACCAGGTATTTCTCCAAGACCGCGACCCACGCCCAACCCATCGCAGTGGTCATGCTCGCTGCGACCGTTCCGGAAATCACCATCGCCGCCGGTTGCCCCCCGGGCACCACTCTGAGCAGCGACGACACCATCCATCGGCCCGCCGTCGTCGCCCCACTGGAGAGCATGAGCGACCCCACCAGCGACGCGAGTTGCGCCGAAGCCAGGCGACTGCCATAGGCCGCTGTCAGCCGCGCGATCATGCCGATCTGCAGCGGAACTAGGATCGCCGCGTCGGAAAACGGAATCGGGGTGGCACCGGTGGCCAGGGCAGACGACGCGCTTGCTGTAATGATCTTTTTAGCAGCCTGTCTTTTACGCCCCCAGTCCAGCTGTTGAGCCGCTGACAGGGCAGCGACCGCAACCTCCGGGATCGTGTCGAACGTGGCGTCGAGCAGTTCCTGCAGACCGAACACCACGGTGCCCAGGAACTGGTCGGCCTTGGCATTGGTCAAGAAGACCCGGCCGTCGGCGGCCAGTGGCAGACCCAGCCCAGCGATGTAGCGGGCGAAATCGATGGCCTCGTCGTGAATCTGGCCCTGCGCGTTGGCCGGCACCTGCGTCAAGACGAAGAGCACCGGCAGGCCGAGTTCCTGCAACCGGCGCACGAACCCGGCTTGGTGATCCTCGAACCGGCGGTCGCTCCAGCGCAAGGTGTACCAGGCCGCGTGGATCTGTTCAGCGGCGTCGGCTTTGCGTGCGGTGTCGACGATGTCTTCCAGCGCCGCCAGGATCCGGTCACCGGCTTCGCCGGTCTCGAAACCCCGTGAGTCATAGATGCCCAGGACACCGTTGGGATGCACGTAGTAATCCAGCCCCGTGGTCACCGGCCGACCTGTCCCGACTGCAGCCACGTCCTCGCCGAAGATGGCGTTGACCAGGGTGCTCTTGCCCGCGCCGGTCTTGCCGAAGATCGCCAAGTTGAACCTGCCGAGCGCATTGAGCGCGTGCGCGTATTCCTCCCGGTACAACCGGGTGATGTCCGCCGAGCCCAGGTCCTTCACAGACTCCACGCTACTTGCCCGAGTCGGTCTGCGACGCCTCAGAAGGGCCAGACCCACTCCCGCACCTCGGGCAGGTCCTCGCCGCGCTGGCGGATGTAGGCCCGGTGCTCCAGCCGCTTGTCCACCATCGCCTGCCGCAGCCCGGCGGCATTGGACCCCAGGCCCGGAACCCGGTCGATGACATCGATGACGAGGTGGAAGCGGTCGATGTCGTTCATCACGCACATGTCGAACGGTGTCGTCGTGGTTCCCTCCTCCTTGTAGCCGCGCACGTGCATGTTGCTGTGTCCGTTGCGGGAGTACGTCAGTCGATGGATCAGCCACGGGTAGCCGTGGTAATTGAAGATGACGGGTTTGTCGGTGGTGAACAGCGCGTCGTACTCCGAATCGCGCAGCCCGTGCGGGTGTTCGGAGTGCGGCAGCAATCGCATCAGATCCACGACGTTGACCACTCGCACGCGCAGTTCCGGCAGGTGCTCGCGCAGGATCGCCGTAGCCGCCAGGATCTCAAGCGTCGGCACATCCCCGGCACATGCCAGCACAACATCGGGCTCAGCGCCGCCATCGGAGCTGGCCCACTCGAACATCCCGATCCCGCGGGTGCAGTGCAGCCGGGCCTGCTCAGCATCCAGCAAGTCCAGAACGGGTTGCTTGCCGGCCACCACCACGTTCACGTAGTTGCGGCTGCGAAGACAGTGATTCATCGTCGACAGCAACGTGTTGGTGTCCGGCGGGAGGTACACCCTGATGACGTCGGGCTTCTTGTTCACGACGTGGTCGATGAAGCCGGGGTCCTGGTGGGAGAACCCGTTGTGATCCTGGCGCCACACGTGCGAGGTCAGTAGGTAGTTCAGCGATGCGATGGGGCGGCGCCAGGCCAGGCCGCGCGTGGCCTTGAGCCACTTCGCGTGCTGGTTGAACATCGAGTCGATGATGTGGATGAACGCCTCGTAGCACGAGAACAGTCCGTGCCGACCTGTGAGCAGATAGCCCTCCAGCCAGCCCTGACACGTGTGCTCGCTGAGGATCTCCATCACCCGACCGTCGCGGCTCAACTTGGAGTCCCACTCCTCCTGCAGAATCTCCGCCGCCCAGGCTTTGCCCGTCACCTCGAGGACCTGAGACAGCCGATTGGAATCCGTCTCGTCGGGACCGAAGACGCGGAAGTTGGCAGTCTCGCTATTCGCGGCCATGACATCGCGCAGGAAACCTCCCAAAACGCGGGTCGGCTCGTGGAAGGTTGTCGCTGGGGCCTGCACGTCGACGCAGTACTCCATCCAGTTGGGCGTCACCAACTGTCGCAGCAACCGGCCTCCGTTGGCGTAAGGCTGCGCGGACATCCGCCGCTCCCCGTCCGGGGCCATATCCAGCAGATCCTGCTTCGGGGTGCCATCGGCGTCGAAGAGTTCCGCGGGACGATACGACTTCAGCCACTGTTCGAGCAGCTTTGCGTGTTCGCGGTTGCTGTGCGTCTCACTGAGCGGAACCTGGTGACTGCGCCAGGTGCCCTCCACCTGCTTTCCGTCGACCACCGCCGGACCCGTCCAGCCCTTGGGACTTCGCAGAACGATCATCGGCCACTGCGGACGACTGGTCTTGCCCTCCTCGCGCGCGGATCGTTGGATCTCGGCGATCTCCGAAAGGACCGTGTCCAGCGTTGACGCCATGAGCTGATGCATCTCGTGGGGGTCGCTGCCCTCCACGAAGTGCGGCTTCCACCCGTAACCCACCAGAAGAGCGGTCAGTTCCTCATGGGGGATCCGCGCGAGGATGGTCGGATTGGCGATCTTGTATCCATTGAGGTGCAGGATCGGCAGGACCGCACCGTCCGTGGCCGGGTCGAGGAACTTGTTGCTGTGCCACGAGGTGGCCAGCGCGCCGGTCTCAGCCTCCCCATCACCGACCACTGCGGCCACCACCAGATCAGGGTTGTCGAACGCTGCGCCGAACGCGTGGGACAGCGCGTAGCCGAGTTCGCCGCCCTCGTGAATCGACCCGGGGGTCTCAGGGGCAACATGCGAAGGAATACCGCCGGGGAACGAGAACTGCTTGAACAGCGCATGCATCCCGATCTCGGACTGCGGGACATCGGGGTAGTACTGCGAATAGGTGCCTTCCAGCCATGCGTTGGCGACCATCGCCGGACCTCCGTGACCGGGTCCCGCGATGTAGATCATGTCCATGTCGTCGCGTTTGATGACCCGGTTGAGGTGGGCGTAGATGAAGTTCAGGCCCGGTGTGGTCCCCCAGTGCCCCAACAGGCGCGGTTTGATGTCAGAACTGACCAGCGGGCGCTTGAGCAGCGGGTTGTTCAGCAGATAGATCTGACCCACCGACAGGTAGTTCGCCGCGCGGAACCAGCGGTCCAGCGCATCGATCTCCGCGGGTTCGACGGCGCCGGGCGAGACCTTCACCCTGCTGCGCGACGGATTGGCACGTTTCGTCTTGGAAGCCATGGGTTCAGCCTGTCAAGGACTCGCGCCGATTGCCAGACCCGCGCGGATCCGGCCTTG
The DNA here is from genome assembly GCA_016719135.1 of Micrococcales bacterium. Classification (GTDB taxonomy): domain Bacteria; phylum Actinomycetota; class Actinomycetes; order S36-B12; family UBA10799; genus JADKAV01. The sequence continues at coordinate 72,844 of JADKAV010000014.1, forward strand.
TTCGGGATCACGGTGTGCCGGGTAAGTGAGCTGACCATGCGCGTCCATCGAAGGGGTTGCCCCCCACTGACCCAACACGTGTTCGCGCGGCACGGCACCAGACATGATGTGCTGCACCGACCAGCCGCCCGCGGTCAGCGTGTTGGAGATCAGAAGTCGGTGACAGCGCCACGGCATCGGTTCAGAGCACATGATCACGGTCCTGCGCCCCTGCGCCAGATCAGTCAGAGCAGTGATGGCGTGCTGGTAGGAGGCCGTCAACGAATAGTCCGCGTAGTTCTTGAAACTCGCGTTCTGCCAACCATCATTGACCAGGCCCGCCGAGGGCTGTTTGCGCCGACGGCCACCGAGGTCCGGGATATGGGCGTAGTGGATATCGGCCCGGTGCAGCCACTGCGGCATGGCATCGCGGGCGAAATGCGGGCTGCGCCGTGAACCGGGATGGGCCCGTACATCCACCAGCAACTCGATCTGCTGCCCGCTGAGCCTGTCGATGAATGCAGACTCCGAGCACGTCCAGTGACCGATCGTCCAGATCCGCTTCACGACCCTCCTCGATCCGTCCAGTCCTGTCACCACTGCACTACCCGCAGCGCCCGTGACCATTCCCAGGTGGGCGCACCACCTGACGTCGACCACGGTCCGCTTGATCACATGTCGAGCGGGTTACGCACGAACAGCCGGTGTCCGTGGCAACTTCGGAGGCGGCACAAGAGCCGGCCCGTCACAGGCGCCAGGCCCTGTGCGGGATCGCACGGATGTGTTCAGATGGAGGTATGAGCGACAACGACGACATCGAACGCCTCCTGCGGGAGATCGACGCCACCTCCGGTGGAACGCCGGCTCAGCCTCCCGCGCGCCGACCGGAATCCAGCCCGGTGCCCACGGACAAGGAATCGAAGGGTGGCTCAGCCTTGGCCGTAGCGGCCGTGATCGGCGTGGTTGGACTCGTGCTGGGCTCGATCCTGGGATTCCTGCCCTACATCAACGGGATTTCGCTGGGCCTAGGTGGATTTTTGGGCGCTTGGATCGCCTGGACCCTCAGCCGCCGCTTCGGCTGAGCGCCGCTGCGCGAATACCGGCCGCAGCAGCCGGTAGGTCACGTAGGCGCCGAACAGGAACAGCGGCCAGCCCATGATGATCTTGGCGGTACCCAGGGCACCGACCCAGCCGGCGAGGTACAGCGGAACCTGCACCAGGATCCGGCCACCGAACACCAGCACCCACACCCAGGTCGCTGCGGCGAAGATGCGTCGCAGTTCGGGGTCGCGGCGCCACCCTGTCGGATCGCCGGTGATCGCCCCCACCACGACGCCCATGAGGGGCCACCGAACAGCCAGCGAGATCAGGAACGCCGATCCGTAAGCGACGTTCACGATCAGACCCCACAGGAAGAAGTCGCGCGCTTCGCCGGTTCGGGAACTCACGTACGCCGAGATCGCCACGCCGGCGAATCCAGCGAGAACCTGGGTGAGCGGCTGGCGGCGGATCAACCGCCACACCAGGATGACGACTCCGGCCCCTAGTGCAGCGATCAGCGCGGGCTGCAAGACACGGCCGTTCAGGAGGTAGACAGCCACGAACACGACGGCGGGCAGACCCGAGTCGAACATCCCCCGCCACCCACCGATGGCGCGCTCCAGTAGCACCGCCTCCGGATGGGCTTGCGCCTGGCTCACCCGACGCTCGGGATGGTGAGCTCGTACTCGGGGTTGAAGATGACCTTGCGACCGTCACGCATCGCAACCCGGCCGCGGGCGCTGATCTGGCGGCTCGGCACGATCCCGGTGAGTCGGCGCCGCCCCAGCCACACCAAGTGCACAATGCCCGTCTCGTCGGAGATGTCCGCCTCGAACGACTCCACACCGCCGCTGGGATGCAAGGTCACACTGTGCACCGTGCCGGACACTTCGACGACGTCACCGATCGACGCGTCGCACATGCTGACGTGCTGACACTTCTGCCCGGTACTGGTGCGGGCACGCCACGTACTCTGGGCCGTCACCTTTCCAGAGTACGGGCCAAGAGCGCACGTCACAATGGAGGCCATGATCACCTGGGTGCTGCTGCACGGCGCCGGATCGACCCCGGAGTTCATGGCACGCACCTTCGGGCCGGCCGCACAGTCCTCGGATGTGCGACTGGTCACACCGGATGTCGTGGGTGCGTCGATGGCCGAGATGGTCGATGTGATCGAGAGCATCGGACCGGATCGTGACGATCTCATCGGCGGGGTTTCCTTGGGAGCCCACGCCGCAGCGCAGTTCGCCTACTCGACCCGATGGGGCGGACGCATGTACGCGGTGATGCCGGCCTGGATCGGCGCGCCCGAGACGGTAGCCTCGCTGACCGCCGCAACGGCTGAGACGCTTGCGCACAGCAGCGTGGAGGACGTCCTGATCCAGATTGAGGCATCAGCCGATACAGGTGACTGGATCATCGCCGAATTGCGCACGGCATGGACAGGGTTGGGCCGCGACCGGTTGCGGGACGCGCTGCGCGTCGCCGCCGCGCAAGTGGCACCCACGGCCGCGGATCTCGCACGCGTCACCGGTGAATGTCGCGTCGTGGCACTTGCCGCAGACCCCACCCATCCGCTGACGGTCGCGCGGCTATGGGCTTCCAGCATTCCCGCAGCACGCCTGCATGTGCTGCCCCGCCATCTGCAGGGACGCGGCTCCACAGCGCTTGCCGCACCGCTACTGCGATGGATGCAGACGCCTTAGGCGTCAACGACGTTGCAGGGACTTCACCGGGTCTCGGTGATCTCCGGTCCGCGCTCGAAGGGCTCGAGGTCCTCATACGTGCCCTCGTCCTCGTCGTCGTCTTCCTCGCTTTCAAGGCCCTCAGGAGGCGTGAGCGGGATCAGGTCACCGGGGGCCATGGGCCGCTCGCCACGATTGACGATGCAGCCGGCCAGGATGTCTTCGAAGAACTCCCCCATGGCCGGGCTGGTTGCCGCCAAGCCCATGAACATGCCTCGCACGAACCAACGGTTGCCTTCGGCACCCACGAAGCGTGCGACCTGCATTCCCTGGTTGCCGTCGGGGTCCTGCGCCGGAACCTGGCCGGACAGTTCGGGGCCGAACCGGCCCTCACCGCGGGTCATGGTGCCACCGGCCTGCTGGATCTCCGCTTCCAGCTCGTCCATCACCTCGGCCCACAGTCCACCCGAGCGGGGTGCTGCCACCGCCATGAGTTGCAACGCCGCGCCTTGCTCCTCGAGCACGACGATCGCGAGGGCGAAGGTGTTCGCCTCTTCGTTGTGCCCCTCGAGGTGCAACTGCATGTTCTCTACGATCGGGATCTGCAGACCCCCGAGGTCCACGCGTGTGATCTCGTCGTCGGGTGCGGCACTGATGTCGAACGGACCCTCACCGGACGCTGAGGCAGGCGCTGGAGCCGGGTCAGACACGGCCTCGGTTGCCGTCTCATCGCTCACCGGTTCTGCGCCCGTGTCGTCGGTGCCGCCCTTGCGTCGCTTGAACACTGTCTCTCCTCGCCTAGGTCATTCCCACCGTAACGCCCGCGGCCGAATCACTGCGCGCCGCGATGTCCACCTGTGGAGCCGAAGCCACCGGTATCACGCGCGGAGCCCGGCAGACTGCTGACTTCAACGATGCTGACGGTCGGCAGTTTCTGCACCACGAGTTGGGCGATTCGATCGCCACGGTGGAACACGACCTGTTCGCGCGGATCGAGGTTGATCAAGCACACCTTGATCTCGCCGCGGTACCCCGCATCGATAGTCCCTGGACCGTTCACCACACCCACGCCATGGCGAACAGCCAGGCCACTGCGCGGGTGGACGAAGGCTGCGTATCCGGCGGGCAGCGCGATCGCCAAGCCGGTGGGAACCAACGACCGCTCCCCCGGGTGAAGCGTCACGTCGACCCGGCTGTGCAGGTCGAGACCGGCGTCACCGGGATGTGCGTACTGCGGCAGTGGCAACTGCGGGTCGAGACGTTGAACCAGCAGATTCACGGACTGACCTCCAAACCGCTGCCAGGGCCGCTCCGTTCGGCGATCGCTGCCTGCACGTCCGCCTCGCGACCGTGATGACTGAAGTGTTCCAGTGGCACTTGCAGGAAAAGGGCACTGGCGGTCAGGGCGATCGGCCCGTCGGGACCCAGCCTGCCCACAGCACGGGTGTAGACCTTGCGGCCGTCCTGGCCCGCGAGTGTTGCGTCGATGTGCAGCACAGAACCCACCGGAACCGGCCTGCGGAAGTCGACCTCCAGCCGGGCTGTCACCGCAGGCACGAGCAGCAACCAGTTGAGTGCTCCGAGGGCCTCGTCGAGCGCTGTGCTCAGCAGCCCGCCATGCGCGAGTCCCGGTGCGCCCTGATGCATGTCGGTGACCTCGAAGACAGCATGCACACTGAGATCGCCGACCACCACCCGCAGATGCAGACCGGCGGGGTGTTTCGGGCCACATGCGTAGCAGCGCCCGTGATGACTGGGGATCTCCTGGCCCACCGGGATGGCTTGTGGATGACGACGAGGCATCACCGCGTGATGCGGGGGCATTGTTGGGCTCTGCGGCCATTCGAGTTCGTCGGACACCACATGTCGATCCTATGACCGGGTGCGTAGGCGCCAATCGGGCCGTTGGACAATCAGTGCATGAGGTATCGCGAAGTGATCCGGTTGCCCTGGTGGACTTACGCCGTCTTCGCCGGCCTGGCCAGCCTTCTGCTGTTCACATTCGCAGCAGTGGTCGGAGTCCCGGCCGCCCTGGTCATCTTCTTCATCGTCCTCCTACTGGGCTGGGCCTTCATCTGGCGACGCTCCACCCTGATCAGCGTCGATGACGAATTCCTCAAGGTGGGCTCGCAAACGTTGCCCCTTCGAGACGTGGCAAACGCCACCGCTCTGGATGCAGAGTCGCTGCGCCTGGTGGCTGGACAGGATGCGGACCCCCGGGCACATCTCATTTTGCGCAATCTTTCAACAAAGACGGGCGTGAAGATCGAATTGACGTCAGGGCCGACCCCCTACTGGCTGGTCTCGTCCAATAGGGCGGAAGTCCTCGCCGACGTTCTGACAGGGCCCTGAACACAAACCTCCGCAGCGACGCCTCCTCCCGATAGGATCGCGGGGACGACACCTTGGAGGTTGTGTGAATCCGCGACTACTGACACCTGTGATTTCGGCCGGAGCTGCTTGGGCCACTCGCAAGTCGATGAACGCCATGTACGCCAAGCGTCATGAGGGCCAGGTGCCGTCGCGGGATCAGACCGACGTGCCGTTCCGCAGGGTGCTCATCTGGTCTCTGTCCACTGCGCTCGTGGTCGCCCTGATCGACGTGGCGATCCAGCAAGGGATTGCCCGCTGGGCGGAGAATCAGCAGCCACAGATCGACGCGTAGACCACTCCTGTTGTCGGGCACAACCTCCCCGTCAACAGGGGTTGAATCACGTCAGCCGGCGCACTCCGTGCAGATGTACACGCCATTCTTCTCACTGGCCAACTGGCTTCGGTGGTGTACGAGGAAGCATGAGGAACAGGTGAACTCGTCCTCGCGCTTGGGAACGACCTGAACCGTCAGAGTCGCATTGGACAAGTCCGCCCCGGGCAGCTCAAGGCTCTCGGCGACATCTGTCTCGTCCTCGTCAACCCCACCAGCGGCGGTCTTGACACGACCCTGCAATTCCTCCAGAGAGTCCTCGGACATCTCTTCATCTGTCTTGCGAGGTGCGTCGTAGTCGGTAGCC